>CAZQFA010000015.1:0-58892 GCA_964592245.1 uncultured Pseudohongiella sp.
GTGTCCTCGCAGTATGATCGTCAATGCCCGTAATCGCCTTGTTGGCGGCCTCCTGAGCACTCTGTTTCTGGCCCTTAACTGCCTGCTTTTCGGCAGCGGTGCGTTAGCACAAATCAGTGACCTCACCACGGAAAACCCGGAACTGCTAGCCAAGGTTTTTCCGCGCGCCGATCGTTTCTCGGCCAAAGAAGGCAGCCCGCCGGTTTACCGTGCGTATGCTACCGCTGCCGGTGGCGAAGACACATTACTCGGCTATTTATTTGAGACGCCGGACTTGCCGCCTGAAGAAATCGGCTACAGCGCGCCCATAGAAGTACTGGTCGGTATGGATTTGCAAGGGACTCTCACTGGTATCGAAATCCTGTTTTATCGCGAATCCTACAAGAGTATTCGTGGTGACTTCCTTAATACCGAACGTTTTCCTAACCAGTTTGAAAATAAAACCATTGCCGATGGTTTTCGCGTTGGTCGCGATATAGATGGTGTGTCCCGTGCCACCATCACCAGTTGGGCCGTATCACGTGGCATTCGCAATGCAGCACGCCAGGTCGCCAGGGCCTACCTCGCCGATTCCGAGTTCATCGCCGAGCGCAATACCGAATCAGTGGCGCTGGAAGTATTGCGCCAACAGTCCTGGGAGGATATGCAGGAAAACGGTCTGGTACAGCCGATGCATATACCGTATCCCGATGGCACCACCCTTGAATTGCAGCTGGCATTTATGGCTCACGACGGTCTCGGCGAAATATTGATTGGCGCTGATGATTTCTCCCGGGCTGAACGCGAGGCCAGTAATCGGGTCAGCGACGGCTACTTAATGTTGGTGGGGATTGACGGTGATTCCTCGCAACCATTCCGGCAGGAGCGTCTGGCGGTTAAGCAGGGCGACACCACACTGGCTATCACGCGCAGTCGCTTCGTTTATGCGGGCAGCGCCGAGTTCGGCAAGATCGCCGGGCAGGTGCGGTTTGCTGGCGCCATGGTATTGGACCCGGCAATCGATTTACAGGCGCCGTTTTCGGTGCTGTATGACACCAGTGGTGAAATGGGAGCGCTGGTGGAAGTCGCCAGCGCCGACTATCAGGTGCCGCCACTGCCGCTGGCACTGGCGCTCGATCTGGAATTGCCACCGGAGTACTTGCCTGCCGACGATGGTGAATACGGTGATTACGCCGATGAAGGTGTTTTCGCCTCTCTGGTGAATAATGCACCGTGGGGTGGTGTTGCTGCGTTGCTGCTGTTGCTGGCCATGGTCATGACTTCATTCCTGCGCAAGAGCAGCGGTCTGCGCTGGCTGACTCTGGCTTACACATTGGTGTATCTGGGTTGGATCGACGGCGGTTTTGTCTCCGTGTCGCACATCACCAATGCCATTAAACAAGGCCCGGGCATGTTCCTGCAGGATCTGCCAATGCTGCTGATTATTGTCTTTACCGTAGTAACGACGCTGTTTTGGGGGCGGGTATTCTGTTCGTCCTTGTGCCCGTTCGGCGCATTACAGGATTTCATCACCAGGCTGGTGCCGAAGCGCTACCAGATCAAAGTCGTGCAACGTTGGCATGACATAGCCTTGTGGTTCAAGTACGCAGTGCTGGCCTCTCTCGTCGTCATGGCGTTGGTCTACAGCGAACTCAGTCTGTTCCAATATTTCGAACCGTTCGGTACAGCATTCTACTTCAGTCAATCTGTGCTGCTATGGGTTATTCTGGCCGCCATTTTGATTGGCGCGGCTGTCATTCCCAGATTCTATTGTCGCTATGCTTGTCCATTGGGTGCCGCACTGGGCGTGACCGCCTTGATCTCGCCGTGGCGCATCAAGCGTGTTGAGCAATGTCAGGTGTGCAAAGTCTGTGAACATACCTGTCCCACCGGTGCCATTCGCGGCCACGAGATTGACTTCAAGGAATGTGTGCGTTGTGACGCCTGTGAGATCAAGCTCATCGATAAAGGCGGCGTGTGCAAGCACAGTGTTGAAGAGCTGCAAACCCGAATCAAGGATTGGACTCCCATCCCTGTCCAGCAACTGAGCTAGCCCGACAGATGCGCAGTTTACTGCGAATCCTCACCCAGCCAGCTGAAATCGTCCTCTGGCAAATCCAGCAAGTCCGCACGTTCGCGTCGCTGTGCTTCCGCGGCTCTTGACTGTTCCAGTACATCAGCAGGTAAATCCTTGCCGACGACGATGCCACGCTTGGTGGTCGGAGCGTAATAGATGCGAGCATTGGCCATTTCGTCGGTGGTCGCCGGTCCGTACTCCACTGCGGCTTGTGGATCGGGATTGAAGCGATTGGCTTCCGAGTTATCAAACCACCAACTCATGTGCAGTGTGGAGCCAGCCGGAATGAATTTCGGCTCTTCGTACTCGTACAGAAACTGCCAATTGAAATCGTAGTCAGGCACCCACAGCAAGGTCTCCCGTTCACCGTCCGGGTACTCCAGTTCGTAGCGCATGGCCTTGCCGCGGTAGTGCATGTGCGGGCCCATGGAGAGCAGGTAGATGTCTTCCTCTACAGCGTGGGTATTGCTGACTTTGAAATTGGGGTCACCGGGAGGAATGGTCCAGCCACTGTGCGGCAGCAGATTGGTTTCCACGACATGATCGATCACATCGCCGTCTTCATAGAAGACAAATCCGGCGCGGGTGTTGTCATAAACGCCGCTGCCTTCGCCCGGAGTCTTGTGGTAGTGCATATTGACGGTGATGAACGGGTCTTCCGGCATCAATACGCCCCAGCCTTCAGGGTAGGTGAAAGGGCCGCGGCCCGGGACGCCAACACCCATGTGGCTGGAGACGATGTGGTGAACCCAGGGGCCACCGGGCACCAACTCTGCCTGGGAAATCCAGCGTGGCTCGGTATGCGCCCCTTCGGGAATCTGCATGGCGATCGTCGGCTGCCAGTCTTCCACGGCGTCGTCGACAAATACCGGGCGTTCAAAGCCAACTGTCAGGTCTGGCTCGCCAATCCACCAGCCGGATTCCGGTAATTCAGTATGACTACTTGCAGCGACTGTGGCGCTGGCTGCGTTGGCTTGTTGCGGATCTCCGGGCAGAGCACCGCCATCGACCCAGGCAATCAGCAGGGCCTTGTCTTTGGCATCGATATAGCGCTCGCCCTTGAATTCACCGCGGTGACGCTCGTGGGCACCCCAGGGTGGCATGTAACCGGTTTGCAGCGCCTGTTTGATCAGTGGTGCCCAGATTTTCGCCTGCTGGTAATCCAGCAGAGACATTGGCGCCGTAATACCTCCAACACTGGGTCCATTGGGTTGATGGCAAGCGGCGCAGTTGGCGGCAAAAACCGGCAAGGCGTCTTCGTAGAAAGTGGGGGCCGCAGTGTCTTGGGCAACCGTCAACGTGGCGCAGGTCAGGGTAGTGAATAGCAGGGCAGTGCAGGCTGGTATACGGATAATCATGGCGACTAATCCTTATTATTCTTTTAGTGAGACTGGCTAGCCATAACAGAGTAGAGAGAAAGTGCCCGGCTGTCCATCAGCGCAGAAAGCAGCTGCAGTCAGACTCGTCAAGACGCCGGGAAAGTGTGGGTGGATTCAGGAGGAAGCCTGAATCGAGGTTGGATGGAGCTAGGAGAGAGCTTTAAGAGAGCCTCTGGAGAGCTTGGGGCGTGAGAAAAGATTGCGCAGAACTGGATGCTTTTCAAGCACATGGGGTCGATCGGATTTATCGATCAAGCCAATCGAAATAAATCATTTTACCGATTAACATCCAGCCCCTAAGATTGCATCATAGTCTTTAAATACACTTTCCGAATGACAGAGGAACAACATGAGTCAGACAGTACCTGAAGTTACATTTAAAACCCGAGTTCGCGATGAATCCATCGGTGGCGATAACCCATTCCGTTGGCAGGACGTGAGCAGCGACGAAATCTTCAAAGGCAAGAAAGTCGTGCTGTTCGCACTGCCCGGTGCTTTCACCCCGACTTGCAGCAGTACGCACCTGCCGGGCTATGAAGCCAAATATGATGATTTCAAAGCGGCGGGTATTGATGAAGTTTACTGCCTGAGTGTCAACGATGCGTTTTCCATGTTCCAGTGGGGCAAGCAATTGGGCGTCAAGAAGGTCAAACTGCTGCCCGATGGTAACGGTGACTTCACCCGTGGCATGGGCATGATGGTCAAGAAAGAAAATCTGGGTTTCGGTGACCGCTCATGGCGCTATTCAATGCTGGTAGAAGACGGGCAGGTAGTGAAAGTCTTCTCCGAAGAAGGCATGGTCGATAACTGTGAGACTGACCCCTTCGAATGCAGCGATTGCGACACTATGCTGGATTACATCCGCAACAGTGATTCGGCAGCTGCTTAATGCAGGACATCAGAATCGCATCACGTTGTTGATGTGATTCGCTAACGGAAGCTCTTGGCACTAGTCTTATCCCAATCTAGTGCTTTTTCAGGCGACGGCAACTTTATTCCCCATTGTCCGTCGCCTTTTTTATTCTCTCGTTTTGTTAACCTTTTGCTCACGCGTTTGTGCTGCTCACACTCTGACAGAAGCAGCAAGTAACAGCACCGGCAGTACAGTTAATTTTTTGTAGTGCCAGGCGCAGCGTCATTACCAGCGCTTTGGCCATTGCAAGTGTCTGAATTCTTTCTATTAAATCGCCGGAGTATTTCTCTACCGCCGGTTCACTAGTTTATCGCCAATGTTCTCCCTACACTGCGTCTCCACCTGGAGCTGGTGAATTATCGCCACGCTTGATACCGCGACCTACTGGAGACAATCAACATGCGTAAATTAGGAATAGCAATTGGCTTGAGCCTGTTGGCGATTGAATGCAACGCCGAAACTGCCACGTTTGCCAATGAACAGTTAACAGTGCCCGCAGTGGCCGTTGTTGACAGCACGAGTGGGCACTATTTTGCCAATATACAGCTACGCCATGAAGGTGAAGGCATGTTCCGGCTCGTTACAGCAGAAACTCGCTCACTGGTGCAAGTCGAACAGATTCATATTGCGCTGCACGAAACAACGCCGCGACAGGCAGTGGTATCGATAGAGGGGTTTAAATCTGTTCCCTGTGTTGAGCTGTTAGAAGCGGCCGTGGCGCGCGAGGGTGAGCAATTCACCATACTGCTGGCCGAATCCGAACTGGGGCCGGAAGAAACCTGTATCGCCATACCGGAACTGATTACCGAAGCCGTGACTCTGGATTTGACTGCAGTGCCTGCTGGTGATTACACAGTGAGTGTGAACGGCCATGTGACTGCGTTTTCACTGCTTACTGAAGTTTCGGCGCCACAGTAAATAGAGGCACTGCAGGCCCGTCACTAGGCCCAGGGATCTTGCATGGCATTGAAGAAGTTTCTATGACCATCAATGATGCGCCGCGTCGCAACCGGATCCGGTGTTAATGACCATTCGTTACGCTCGAAGGTGCCACCTAACAGAATGCCGTCGCTGCGCGGGAACATGTAAAGGCCACCATTGCCGAGGATGATGTAATTCACTTCATCCTGTGGCAGCACGAAACTGAGTTGTCCCTTGATTGGAATTAACTCGCGATCCGCAAACAGCGCGCGGGCACCCAGTCCGGTGCAGTTGAAGATAACCGGCTCCGGCAGTGTTTGTAACTCGTTCTCGTGATGGAACTCGCGCACCTGAATGCTGCCGCCGGCGGTGTAGAAGTCTTCCATCATGGCCGGTAAATACACCGCCGGTTCGATCAACATGGTGCTGTAGTGACGCACGTAACGGGCGGCAAAGGGGTGTTCGCCGGGCGTCAGGTCACGATGCTGCGGGTACATGGCCACGTATTCGTCAGTAAACGCCTGACCATCGGGCGCTTCCGGCTGAATTGTGTAATTACTGATCCAGCGGACTCCATAGCGTGGCCCCACCAGATTCTGATAGTAGCGATAGGCATGGCGCATCGCCGCTTCGAATTGCGCCTTGAAAGTCGGGGTCAGGGAATCATCGTCGTAGACTGAGGTCGGTGACCACTGGCCGCCGGCCACATTGGAGGTGGTGTTGGGGGGCAAGTCCTTGGCATAGATGGTGACATCCCAGCCGCGGTCTTGCATCAGCCTGGCTGTCGCCAATCCCACCGCACCACAACCGAGCACAGCACAACGTTTGTGATGGGTTTGCAGAGCCAGTTCCATGGCCAAATGCGAAGTGCCCCATGACAGCGTGATGCCACCGCCACCATGACCATAGTTATGCACCACTAACTTGTCACCACGTGACTCCGCCTTGACCACAAATCCGCTTGGACGAAAAGGCCGCAGGCCGGCAATGGTACGAATGACTCGCGCATCAGAGACATTGACCCGGCGTAGGGGCAAGCCCGAAGGTGTGTAGTTGGCGCCGGTGCCTGCCGCTGGCAGGGTGCTGCAACGCGCGAGTAAGGGAAGGGTGGCAACTGTCTGCAACAAGGCACGACGGCTAGGCATGAAGAACTCCAAATCAGTTGGTAGTCAGTAGCATAGCGCAGCTTTGACGCCAAGTTAATGTGAAAAGCAACTTGTCGATCCACTGGAACGGCGCATTGCAGTCGCGGGCGATCTGAGTCTGCGTCTGGGTGCTTGCGAGCATCGATTACTGGCTCTTCCACAGGTTCCAGATGCCTGTATTTGCCGGGTAATTACGCTATGATCAGCGCTTGTAACTCTACTTGTTCGCGCGCTCAGGAGTCATGACGTGAAAAGACATCTCTCGATAATTACCGGCCTGTTCAGCTGTTTATTGGTTTCTGCGGTATTTGCCCAGAATTCGGATACTGTCCGCTATGAATGGGATCTGACGGATATCTATCCAACCGTTGCCGATTGGGAAGAGGCAATGGCAGACATTGCCGATCGCATCGCCGCCTTGCCGGAATTGCAAGGCACGCTGGGTGACAGTGCAGGCTCATTGCTGGCTGCCTTGCGTGAAATTTCCGATACCAACAAGGAAACGGCGCGCGCTTATGTCTATACCAGTCTTGAGCGTGATGCCGATCAGCGCGTGGCGGAAACCCAGGAGCGTTTCGGCCGCGCACGACAGCTCTACAGCAATCTGGGTGAGGCCACATCCTGGGTAAGTCCGGAAATTCTCGAGGTTGGTGAGGAGACCATAGAGCAGTATCTGGCGGCGGAGCCGGGGCTGGCGGATTTCGAGTTCATGCTTGAGGACATCCTGCGTAGTGCGCCGCACACGCTGGATCAACAGACCGAAGCGATTCTGGCCCAGGCCAGTCTGGTCTTGTCATCACCGGAACAGATCTACGAAAACTACGCCAATGCGGATATCCCCTGGCCGACCATCACCCTGTCGGAAGGCGAGGAAGTGACATTGTCCCAGGCTGGCTACACGCGCTGGCGGGGTGCACCCAATCGTGCTGACCGCAAGCTGGTATTCGATGCTTTCTGGGAAACCTGGAATCAGTTTGCCGATGGCATGGGTGCGACACTGGCCAGTGAGGTGCAAGCCAACGTCTTTCAGGCACGGGTCCGCAATCATGACGGCGTATTGGATGCCAACCTCTTTAACGATGGCCTGCCATCAGGGGTATATACGCAACTGGTGACTCAGGTAAACGAAGCACTGCCGGTGTTCCATCGCTATCTCGAGTTGCGCGGCCGTATGCTCGGGGTGGATGACCTGCGGTACTACGATATTTATCCGCCACTGGTGGAAGTGGATACCGGTGAATTCGATCTCGAGCGATCCAAGGAAATTACCTTTGCGGCGCTGGAGCCGTTTGGTGAGGAGTATCTTGAGTTGCTGGACTATGGCTTGAACCAGGAATGGATGCACAGTCATCCGCAACCCGGCAAGCGATCCGGTGCTTACATGAATGGTTCTGTCTACGATGTGCACCCCTATGTGATGCTCAATCACAACGATGACTATGAGTCGCTGTCGACGTTCGCGCATGAATGGGGGCACGCGGTGCATTCATTGTTGGCCAATGCCAATAACTCGTTTGAGACTGCCGGCTACTCCACATTCATTGCCGAGATGGCCTCGACCATCAATGAAATTCTGCTCGAGGAATACATGATCGCCAACGCGCGCACGGACGAAGAACGTCTGTTTTACCTGGGCGGCGCCTTGGAAAGTATACGTGGCACCTTCTTCAGGCAGACCATGTTCGCCGAGTTCGAGCTGGCAATACACGAAGCGGCAGAAGCCGGTGAGCCACTGACCGGACCGCGCTTGACGGAAATGTACGGTGATCTGCTGAAGCGCTATCACGGTCACGATCAGGGTGTGCTGACGATTGATGACGCCTATGCGGTGGAATGGGCCTATATCCCGCATTTCTATTACGACTTCTACGTGTTCCAGTACGCCACGTCGATCAGTGGTGCAGCCTGGTTTGCGGAACAGTTCCTGGCCGGAGACACCGAGGTGCGCGACGCCTTTATTCGGGTGTTGAGTGCAGGCGGTTCTGACTACCCGCACGATATTCTGTTGAACGAGGCCGGTCTGGACATGACCCAGGCGGAAGCTTTTGGCCCGGTACTGCGGCGCATGAATTCCCTGATGGATCGCATCGAAGCCTTGCTCTGATATCTTTCAGACATGAAAAAAGGTTGCCCTGCGCTGGCGGGGCAACCTTTTTTTGTGGCTAAATTTTTTGTTATTGGTCAGCGCAAAGTCAGCAGAAGAACAGTGCCTGCGCTGGCGAACGTGTCTGTCGCTACTTGCGATGCGACAGCAACCACTCCACGACCTGTGCGGCAAAGCTGTCGGCCAGCACCGGCACATGAGCGCCGGCGCTGATGGTCCACAACTCCGCTGATCCACCTTTGTTGCAACCACTACGGAATACCAGTGTGCCGGATTCATAGCCGGGCAGGCTGGCGTCGAGATCGCGTTGTTCGCGGGCGCTGCCTTTCAGGTCACAACCATTGTAACCGGCCCACTGGCTGACAGTCTGCATGGCGCTGGGATAGCGATTGTCGCGAATGTCGCCGCCGCTATAGGCAATAGTCCCGTCGGCCGTGCCGTGGATCTGCAAGACATGCACCGGACTGGCTGGCGCCGGCCGCTCACCGCGCTGGGTGGCGCCTGCCAGGCTGGCAATGGCGGTGATTTTTTCGGAGTGCTCATAGGCCATGCGATAGGACATGAAGCCGCCGTTGGAATGACCAATCAGATAGACCCGCTCGGCGTCGATACTGTAATCATCCATCAGGCTATCGATGATGCCATTGATGTAGGCCACGTCGTCGACACCGGACTCGTAAAAGTTGCAGCAGGCGTCACTGGCATTCCAGAAACGGTTGTTGTCACCTGCTGATTCCCGCGTGCCGTCCGGTGCCGCGAATATAAACCCGTATTCATCGGCCAGTGCACTAACACCCATATAGGCATCATTGCGAGCGCCACTGGAAGTATAGCCATGGAGCAAGATAATCAAGGGTGCCGGCGTTGCCGCGTCGTAACCGGAAGGGATCGTGACAGGCACTTCGCCGCGACCAAGGTCGATACTTTGCGCACTTGCGGAGGACAGGCAGGTGATGCTGAGCAGGACAGTCATTAGCAGGTTTGTTATTTTCATTGCAGTTTCCTGTAGTGGCGCTGGCGTGCCGGATTGCCCGTCAGCGCGATATTGCGGTTGGTAACGAATCAGGGGGTCAGGATGACCTTGCCGGTAGTCTTGCGGCCTTCCAACGCTTCGTGGGCTTGTTGGACTTCTGCCAGCGGGAAGAAATGTTCGAGTCGCAGTTTGATTTTACCCTCGGTAATCCATTGCAGTACTTCGCCGCTACGCCATTCCAGATCCGCGCGTGAGGCAACATAGTCGAACAGGGTAGGGCGGGTCAGAAAGAGTGAACCCTTGGGGCCGAGCGTAGCCGGATTAAATTCGGTCACCGGGCCGCTGGCGTTGCCATACAGAACCATGTAACCGAATTTGGCCAGACAGTCGATACTCTTGGCGAAGGTGGCCTTGCCCACAGAATCATAGGCGACGTTAACACCAGCGCCATCGGTGAGACGCTTTACTTCGGTTTCGAAATCTTGCTCGGTATAGAGAATGACGTCATCAGCGCCGGCTTGCTTTGCCAACTCGGCTTTCTCTTCGGTAGACACGGTGCCAATCACTGTACCTCCCAGCATTTTAACCATCTGAATCAGGATAAGACCGACCCCCCCTGCCGCGGCGTGAATCAGACAGCGGTCGCCGGCCTTGACCGGGTAGGTTGAGCGACACAGGTAATGTGCCGTGCAACCCTGCAACATAGCGGCAGCGCCTTCATTGAATGAGACGCCGTCTGGCAGATGCACGAGTTTTTCTGCTGGAACCACTGCGTATTCAGCATAAGCGCCCGCCACATTGGTGTAGGCGACGCGGTCACCGACCTTGAACTGACTGACGTCGCTGCCGATCTCAGTGACGGTACCAGCGGCTTCAAGGCCCAGCGTCGATGGCAGCGGGATTTGATAAAGGCCGGAACGCTGATAAGTATCAATGTAGTTGATGCCAGCGGCTTCTATTTTGACCAGAACCTCACCGCTGCCCGGGCTGGGCTGCTCTATGTCTTCGAAGCTCAGGACTTCGGGGCCGCCATTTTCATTGACGCGTATCGCTTTCATGCTCTGCATTCCTTTGATTAGTGGGTTGCGATTGGTGGCTTGCAATTAGTGGGTTGCAATTAGTAGGTTGCGCAAACGCTATTTATCGCAAATATCACCGGCGCTGACAACGTTACTCCCCTGGCGGGATATAGCAGGAAGGACCCAAGTGGGGAGACCGGGGATAGAATCGCGCCCGGAGTAGGGAGGTCAGCGAAAAAGTTCGTTGAGGTGCCGACTTCGGGTATGAGTTAAGTAGCACTGATTGCGGCAGAGATCGGTTTAGTTTGCACCAGGCATAATGGTGTTGATACTCGCGGCAGCCTCAACTGTCTCGGCTCCCAATTGTGCAACCGTGTAGCAACGCCGCCGGGGTATTCGACTCATGACATTTTCGCGCTCGAGACAAACTACTCGCTCTCTTACAGGCCGCTCCAGGTTATAGAGGTAGAGTTCTTCCTCGGACATTTGGTGAAAGCGCGGCGTGGTTGTGGTGCAGGTAGTCAGCAAGATGCTGGCAAAAAGAAAAAGCACGAATTTCATGGGATCCTCACTTTATTTCTTTGCTTTAGAGGGGGTATCAGGGAGGTTGTAGCATTCGCGGCGAAAGTAAAACAAGCGGTGTTCGACAGACTGCTAAATTGCCAGTTAAACAAACGGACGTTCCAAAAGACAGGGATGATCGGTCAGCAGGGCTCTTGTTTTTGACGGGTGCACTAATAGCGCCGGACATAAAAAAAGCGGGGCAGCTTGCGCTACCCCGCTTCTCACTTCGTGATTTTAAATCACTCGTGGTTCAGTGCTTAGAACTCCGCAGTCAAACGACCGAAGTAGTAGGCACCTTGCCAGTCAACTGCAGTACCGGAAGAGTAGATACGGCCACAGCAGTAATCGCCGATAGTATCTTCGCCCGGGTATTCGTCGAAGATGTTACGACCGCCGACAGAGACCCGGAACATTTCATTGATCTGGTATTGTGCTTCCAGGTCAGTGAAGTAGATGTCATCCAGAGTCTGGAAGCGCAGCGGGCTACCGCCAGTGTTGGCGTTGGTAGACTCACCGTACCAGCTGACACGACCGATCAGGGTCAGGTCGCCGATGCCGTGACGGGCAGTGAAGACGCTACGGAGGTTCGGGTCGAAGTTCTCGAAGTCGAATTGCTCTTCGGCGTTCAATACCGCGCTAGGGTCAGTGGTGAACTCTTCCTTGTTGTAGTTAACAGAAGCAGTGAAGGTAGTCGTACCTGCATCACCCCAGTCAACCGGCAGAGTAGCAACCAGGTCGACACCCTGAGTACGTGTGTCAAAAGCGTTGGCGAAGTAGAACACGCCGCCGATTGACTCCGCACCAGCTACGCCAGCCGCTGAAAGCGCCAGGTAGTTCTGGTAAGCAGCACCGGAAGTCGGGTCAGTAGATACATCGCGAGTCGAAACCGCACGGGTACGGTCTTCGATGTCGATGCGGTACATGTCCAGAGTCAGGTCCAGCTCACCGAAGTTAGCAGTGAAGCCCAACGTGTAGTTGGTTGAAATCTCAGGCTTCAGCGGTGATGCACCCAGAGCTTGCGCTACAGGGCCACCGGCAGGGAACAGACCGGTTGCTACCGGGAAGCCGTTAGGCAGACGCGTGGATACGTTGATCGTACCCTGCTGGCCCGGTGTTGGTGCACGGAAGCCGGTACCGACAGAGGCACGAATACCAAAGGTATCTGTCACGTCCAGTTTACCAGCCAGTTTACCGACGATTTCGGAATCGAAGTCATCATAGTCTTCGTAACGAATCGCACCTTGTACAAACAGGTTATCAGTCACGTCAGCGCTCAAGTCACCGTACAGGGCGAAAGATGCACGCTCATACAGCTCGGAGAATTGTGGCGAGTAACCCGGGAAGCCGTTGGAACCAACACCGACAACCTGGAACACCGGGTCGTTGGAGTCAGAACAATCCAGCGTGGATCCGTTGGCGATAACTGCTGCACCTGCTGCGGTAGGTGTGCCACCATCAGTACAGAAGTTCCAGGGGTCCGGCGTCGCATAAGGACCGTCGATGTAGGAGGCACGTTCACCTTCCACGACTTCATAGGACTCGTCCATGTAGCTGGCGCCGAAAGCGAACAGCAGCGGGCTGGACAGACCTGATTCCATTTCGTACGTGAAGTCCGCCTGGAACTGGGTCTCGGTATTGATCAGGTCACCCGGGTGGAATGAAGTCGGGCTTTCCGGACCCATGGAAGGGTTCACGGTGTTCTTCAGCTCGTACTTGATTTCGTTTTCACCCATACGTGCGCTGAAATCATAAGTCAGACCATTTTCCAGTGAACCGCGCATACCGCCGGCCAGAGAGAGGTCATAGATCTCACCGAAGAAGCGTGGTGTGAAACCGCCCGGGAATTTTTCCAGCGGCCAGTACAGGGAGCCATCAGGCTCACGCAGGTATTCGATGGTGCCGTTTTCCGGGTATCGATAGAAGAAGCCACCGTCGGTGCTGCTCTCGGAGTAGCTACCGAAGGCATACAGTTCAGTGTCGGCATCCAGATCGTAGCCGGAGTTAAAGAATACACGACCGGCTTCCTGGTTTGGCGCACCCCAGGGCTGTACAACGTCACCGAAGCCAATATTCGCTGCTGGAACACCAGCCTGGAAAGTGGGGTCTTCTGTGTATTGAGTATAAGACGCATTCGGGTTGTAGCCTGGCAGCGACGGATCAACACAGAACCATGATTCGCAGTACTGCTCGCCACGTACAGTAGGATCCATTTCTTCTAACTGACCAGACAGGCTGAAGAAGCCACTGTCGCCCAGAGCGAAACCGATGTTGGCGGAAATGGTCATCGCTGCGCCATCGCCTTCAGTGTATTCACCGCCGTCGATGCTGATGCTGCCACCCTCGGTGTTTTCCTTGAGGATGAAGTTGATCACGCCAGCGATGGCGTCAGAACCGTACTGGGCAGCGGCGCCGTCACGCAGAACTTCAACGTTCTGTATGGCTGCGGCCGGGATAGTGGCGACGTCGGGTCCCTGAGTACCGGAACCACCGATGGAAACCAGAGCTGCCTTGTGGCGACGCTTGGAGTTAACCAGAACGAGAGTCTTGTCAGTTGGCAGACCACGCAGAGTTGGCGAGCGAACGAAAGTACCACCGTCGGAAATTGGAGCCCGGTCCACATTGTATGAAGGAACCAGTGTTTGCAGGATGTTGGCTGTGTCGGTGTAGGACACGGCTTCAATAGTAGATGCATCAAACACGTCTACTGGTACTGGTGAATCAGACACCGTACGGGGACGACCACGTGCACCAGTAATAATGATCTCTTCAAGCGATGAAGCAGCAGGTTCTTCCTGTGCCATCGCCATACCTGAGAAGCCGCCCGCCGCAATGACGGCCGCTGTGATCAGGCATGTGGGTTTTTTACGGAACTTCATAGATTGACTCCTGTGGGTGAAGTTTTTCGTGACAGAAACTGCGGGTGCAAATGCCGTGCCATAAGAGTCGAAGGGGGGAATAGGCCCTAAACACTGGGACTTCGCTGCCGGACGTATTACACTGGATATCGAGCGCGTGCTCTATTTCGGAGATTTTTTCGCACCAGATTGACTCTTACGCACTGCTTTCAGGCATAAGGGCTTTTTCTGACGTGGAAAAAGCGACAAAATGCAGCAACGTGACTGAGCAGTTATGCCGTTGCCTCCTGACCATGCCCCACGATAAGGGCACATTTGGCACCTTTTAACGCCCCTTTTTGGGTGCGCCAATGGTGTCGCGCACCAACTTGGGCGTGAGTATTTGCTGGTAGAGCTAACGCTAACTGACTCTGAGTACTAATATTGTCGGGCAGTAAGCATCCCGGATAGATGGCATAAGTCCTGCTTACTAAACCGGCATGAGTTCCATTTGGGTGCGAACAAATTTCTCGCTGAGCAGGTATCGAGCAAATGAATAAACGAGTAACAAGACGCGAACTTTTAACCCTACTGGCAGCAACCGGTTCCAGTGCAACAGTGTTAAATGCCAGTGCAGCTTTGGGCATCATTCCGGACACCCGTCTTAATTTACCCGAGATTCCGCGGGCCGATCCGGCCAACCGTCCCAGCGTGGTGATATTGGGTGCCGGCATCTCCGGCCTGACTGCCGCTTATGAGCTGGATAAGGCCGGCTACGACTGTGTGGTGCTGGAAGCCAACTCTCGCGCCGGTGGTCGTTGTTATACAGTTCGTTCCGGCGATGTTATCGATGAAGTCGGTAATCCCCAGGTGTGCGAATTCGACGATGAGCCGCACATGTATTTCAATGCCGGTCCGGCGCGCATTCCCAGTTCGCACCGCAACCTGATGCATTACTGTAAAGAGCTCGGTGTAGAGCTCGAAATTTTCATTAACGAAAACAAGGAAACCTATTTTCAGGATGACGCCATGTTTGGCGGCAAACCGATAAAGAATAACGTTTTCACCACCAACGCTCGTGGCTTCATGGCCGAGATCATGGCCAAGAATTTCAAGCCCCATGAACTCGAGCAGCCATTCACCGAGTATGAAGCAGAAGCGCTAATGAGCGCTGTCCGTTCCTTTGGTGATCTCAACAGCGATGATCTGTATACCGGCAGCTTCCGTGCAGGCTACAAAGCCGGTGGTTTCCTCGATCATGGCGTGCAGAAAGAAATGGTGGCGTTTCGGGAACTGCTGAAAACGCGTTACCTGAACATGGCGCTCAGCCAGAATGAGGGCGAGACCGGTCCGGTGTTGTTCCAGCCCGTTGGTGGTATGGACATGATCATCAAAGGCTTTGAACGAGCGCTGCCCAACAAGATCTACTATGACATTCTGGTCACGGCCGTTGAACTCAACAACAACGGCGTCGATGTGCAGTATGAGCACAACGGCATGAAGTACGCCATTTCTGCGGATTACTGCTTCAACTGTATTCCCACGCACCTGATGACCGGTATCCCAAACAACTTCCCGTCCGAATACGTTGCCGCCATGAAGCACGTGAAGCGCGGTGAGGCCTATAAGTCCGCCTTCCAGACGAAAACGCGATTCTGGGAGAAAGACGATATCTACGGTGGTATCTCCTGGACCAATCAACCGATCCAGCAGATCTGGTATCCGCCCCACGGTGTCTTCAAGGAAAAGGGTGTCATCCTTTCCGCGTACGATTTTGGTGGTGGTATGCACTTCACGCGTTTAACGCAGGAAGAGCGCCTGGAAACGGCAATCAAGCAAGGCGAGAAAGTACACGCCGATTACCGCCAGCAAGTAGAAAAAGGCATCACCATTGCGTGGCACCGCATGAATCACATGCTGGGTTGTGCGGCGCGTTGGTCCAGCAGTTTTGGCGGCATGACAGAGGAAGAGGAACGCCTGTTCCATACCCTGCAGGCGCCAGCTGGAGGACGTCATTACACCATTGGTGACCAGATTTCCATGCACACAGCCTGGCAGGAGAGCGCGATTTTGTCTGCACACTGGGCGATCAATGACATGGTTGAGCGACGTGGCGGCACTGGTCGTATGCCTGGTCAGCGACTGGCCTGAACCTGATCCTTATCGAAGTTTCTTTATTAAACGAAGTAGAGTAAGACATGATTTCGAAAAAACTGTTGGCAACACTGTC
Source organism: uncultured Pseudohongiella sp. (assembly GCA_964592245.1). GTDB lineage: Bacteria > Pseudomonadota > Gammaproteobacteria > Pseudomonadales > Pseudohongiellaceae > UBA9145. The sequence goes on from CAZQFA010000015.1 coordinate 16,139, forward strand.
ATTTGCCGGACTGATGCTGATGCAATCAGCTCAGGCGCAACAATACGAAGCGTTTCATCTGGCAGGAATGAATCTGGCCGAGCGTGTCTGCGCAACTTGCCACGGACCAAACGGCAAAGGCAATCCAATCGTTGGTGGGCCGCGTCTGGCGGACATCGAGCCATGGTATCTGCGCAATCAATTGCAGGCATTCCGTGCTGAATTCCGTGGTACACAGAAAGACTATATCCCCGGTTACGAGATGCAGGATTCTGTCGCGCGCATGTCAGATGCCGAGATTGAGGATGTAGTGGCCTATGTTTCCGGCTGGTCCGCATCGGTCAATGCGCCGACTATCAGTGGCGATACCAATCGTGGTTCCGAGTTGTATGTCAGTTGTGCAGCCTGTCACGGTATCAATGGTGAAGGTAATGAAGCGCTGGCCGCCCCGGGCCTCACAGAAAAAGACGACTGGTACATGTTTCGACAACTAAACCTGTTCAAGTCCGGTTATCGCGGTTCGCATCCTGAAGACCAGCGCGGTCAGCAGATGCGCGCCTCGGTAGGCGTATTGACAACAACGCAAGACATCAATGATGTGCTTGCCTATATCAACACTCTCGGCAGCTAGAATTTCCAGCTTCGAGAGAGAAATAACGCCGGTCAGGCCGGCATTTGATGAAGAGTGATGAGGAAGTAATTATGACTAAGCCCAAGAAGACCGAAGAGCCGAATGTAATCGACAATGAGGCTGACGAGGTCGAAGCTGAGGAAGAAACCGAAACGGATTCTTTTATGCCTCAGGTAAGTAACTTCAGCATGGTATTGATTACCGGGTTTGGTCTGGCTTTGTTGGTGATCATTGTCATGCTCGCCAGCGGCACAAGTCCGACTTCGGAAATTGCCGCCCAGAGTGAAAGCACGGCCAGTGCTCCGGCCACTGCCGTACCGGCAGCGACACCCGCGCCGACGCCTGCCCCGGCAGCGGCGCCGCAAACTGGCGATATCGTCGGTGACGGAGTAATCGAGCGCAAAGGTGAAGGTCGTCACTTCTACACTACGATCAAGATTCCGCCGGGTGCTGAAACTCTGTACTTGAGTGGTAGTGGCGCACGCCAGCAGGCGGATGGCACCTGGGGTGATATGGAACAGCAAACCATTGATACCTTCAATCGCTTCAAGGAAAACCTGGAGGCCGAAGGCTGGTCCATGTCAGACATCGTGCAAGTGCGTGCATTTGCTGTTGCTGGCGAGTACGGTTTACTGGACTTCGATGGCTTCAACCGCGGCTATCGTGAGTTCTTTGGCACAGAAGAAAATCCGATGAAACCGGTGCGCTCATTCGTGCAGATCGCTGGACTGGTTGTGCCGGGCTGGTTGGTCGAGATAGAAATTCGCGCGGCGCGCATGCCCTGATCGTAATCGGACAACAGGCATTGAACTGCGTGTAAAATGCGTCAATGTAAAAGAGAGAGGCTTCGGCCTCTCTTTTTTTGCCATAATTTAGTGGTCCAGAGGTAGGTAGCTGTTTGCTGCGATGAATGACAAACGAACGCCACTATAGTGTAGAGTGGTGCCAGCAAGGGTGTTGCCGCACAGCACCCCTGACGAGTTAGTGTGTGCAGAATTCCACTAGCGACCCAGACTTGGCAACAAGACCGGAGTAGTGGCGACGTAGCGTTGATATTCGGGGTCGTTACCCCAGCGCTCCTCGGCGCTCTTTTCCAGCATGGGGATACCGCTGACCCGGGTGAGCAGAAAAATCACAAACACCGGTGACACCAATGTCACATACTGCCAGCCTTGCATCACCGGCAAGGCAATCAGAGCGATGCCAGTCCACAATATAATCTCGCCGAAGTAATTCGGGTGGCGCGAGTATTGCCATAAACCCGTTGTGATGAACTTGTGACGATTTTCAGTCTGCTGGCGGAATAGTGATTTTTGCTTATCAGCAATGATCTCGATCGCAAATCCGGCGAGCCAGAGCATGATGCCGATGCCGGACAGGACAATGCCGCTGAGGCCGCTGAGAAAGTTCGTTGGCTGAGCGATGTTTGCCGCAGCGGATTCCGGCAAGGATGTCAGCGCCACCAGTGCGGCCGATGCCGTTACAAAAACCCAGGCGCCGCCGAGCGTCCAGGTAAATGCAAAGCGCCAGAAGTGGGGCTTGATCGCATCGAAGCGTTGGTCCTTGCCGCTGCGGCGCACGCGCTGAAAGAGAAAGTACCCCAGACGCAGCGCCCAGAGGATGACAAAGCTACCGAGAATCACAGTGCGCCAGTCGATCAAATCACCGTTACCGGCGCGCACCGAAAGCGCCAGCACGGTGGCGCTGATGTACGACACCGAGCCGATCAGATCAAAATAGTGTTCCGTCTGCCAGGTGTAGGCGGGGATGAAGGCTAGCCAGTGCAGCAGAAATGCGGTCGCTCCGCAGAGCCAAAACAACGAGATACCGTTAACGGCGATACTCGACTGGCCACCTGCCCACGCCAGTCCACTGCAAAAGAGCAGAACTACAGATATTCCGAGCAGGGGTTTGAGCGCTGACATAGTTGTTTTTTTGGCAGTGGCGTTTGTGCAGACTACGTCAGGCTATTGTGCGCTGGATTGCTTTGGCGGGAAATAAAGCAGTGAAGATTGTCAGGCTTTGGCAGCGGCGCTGCTGTGCCGGGTAGCAAAAAGCCCGCACAAGGCGGGCTCTGTTGAGACAATTCAAATCGGGACTGCTGTGGCAGTCCCGTTATGCAGTCTTATTGATTGCGCTGAATGGTATTCGGCTCCAGCTGCGGGTACTCGATACCTAACTGCTCGAGATAAGTGTCGTAGCGGGAGGGATCGTAGTACAACTGTTCCAGTTGTTCCTTGTACAGCGCCATGATCTCGGCGTTCTTCTCGATAGCCGGTGCATCGTCAGGGCCAATGAACGGAATGTACTCTTCTTCGGCAGTTTGAATGTTGTCGAAGTAGTCATGGGCATCGCTTACCAGGTCCTCATCGAGAAACAGATCGATCATGGTGGCAGCCATGACTTTGGCGCCGGCAAGGGCACCCTTGTGAGCGACGGGTGTCGCCATCGCCATGGCGCTGGACCAGTGGTGTCCCTGCAGTCCGCCGACGTTGGACGGGAATCGCAGGGTGATAGTCGGGACGTTCCAGGAAATGTCGCCAATATCATCGGAACCGCCTGAGCGTGGCTCAGCCTGGGGCTCACCAATTGGTCGTAATTCAGTGGCCAGGCCTTCTGGTGACTCGTCGCCCATCAATGCCTGCAGTGCCTTGGCGAAGCGCTGGTCATCTTCTGACCAGGTTGGCAGACCGACCTGACGAATGTTGGCGTCCATGGCCAGGGCAATGGGGCGATTGAAATGACGCGGATAGGCGGCGCCGACAATGCGACGACTGAGTGTCGTGTCAGTCATCATCGCCGCGCCTTCAGCGATACGCTGCAGCGTGTCGAAGTTCTCACGGATACCATCGGCAGTGACTTCACGAATGAAGTACCAGACGCTGGCATAAGACGGCACGACATTGGGCTGATCGCCGCCGTTACTGATGACATAGTGTGAACGCTGTAGCGGATGCAGATGTTCGCGGCGGAAGTTCCAGGCCACGTTCATCAATTCCACAGCATCCAACGCGCTACGACCTTCCCAGGGATCGCCGGCACCGTGCGCCGCCACGCCTTCGAACATGTACTCCACCGAAACCAGACCGGTGCCGGTAGCCGCGCCCCAGCTCACGCCGAGGTTATTGGCGACGTGTGTGAACAAGACTGCATCGACACCTTCAAACAGGCCATCGCGGGCGTACCATGCCTTGGTGGCCAGCAGTTCTTCGGCAATACCAGGCCACAGAACGATAGTGCCCGGAAGGTTTTCCCGCTCGAGAATTTCCTTTACTGCCAGCGCCGCGACAATGTTCACTGCCTGGCCGGAGTTGTGCCCCTCGCCATGACCGGGCGCGCCTTCAATCATTGGCTGGCGATAGGCCACGCCGGGCATCTGCGAGGCGCGGGGAATGCCGTCGACATCGGAGCCCAGTGCAATCACTGGCTCACCGCTACCCCAGGTTGCCCACCAGGAGGAAGGAATGCCAGCCACGCCGTGTTCGACGGTGAAATCGTTGGCTTCCAGAATCTCGGTCACGTATCGCTGCGTTTCGAATTCCTGAAATCCAAGTTCAGAAAAGGAGAACAGGCTATCGACGATTTCCTGGGTCAATTTTTCCATGCCGTCGACAGCGTCGACAGCGTCTGCTTTCAAGCCGGTGAAACCGGATTGTGCCTGTGCAGTGGAGTGAAGTAACAGGGCGCCTATGACGCCGTACAGGGTTTTGCGAAGCGCGTGCATAACGTTCCTCAGTTGATAGAAAGACAAGAAGAAACTTCGCTGCAAGCCGCGTGCCACCGGGCCTTCGGGAATTGTGGGGAGGCGGTGTTGGCGCGCGAACAAATGCTTGGCGCCACCGTAATTGGCAACAGTTCACAGTGTCTGTACGGGACCACCAGAGGATACCACGGGCAGCAGCCCAGTAAATTCGGCTCCTGCAGGAACTATCCTTGCTTACATGCCTCCGGGTGGGCCGGACTGCGTACCGCCACCACCGACGGTCTTGTTGAATGAGGAGTCGGGCGTTCCCTTGAAACAGGCGAGCACCCAGGGGTATTCATTGACGACATAATAGCCATACGCACCGTTTCGCATCATGCCGTTGCACTCATCGAGGTCGCCACTGCCAGCGACATACTCGTAGTCATCGACATAGGTGCCATCGTAGTTGCCACCGGGATCACTGTTGCTTTGCGGCCGGCTGCCACTTTTCAATTGAAAGCTGCTGGTGACGGCGCGCACCTGACCGTTGTCATCAATGAAGCTGCCGTAAATGGGAAAGCCGTCGGCGGCGAAACCCACCAGAGGCGATTCCGCGGTACCTTGCTGATCGAACAGGGCCAGCGGGTTGCCGTGGTAATGATAGGTCCCGTCGGGCTGGGTGTGGGCGTTGTGGCTGTCAGTGCCAAACTGGGTGAGCGGGCTCATGGGATCAAAACGCCAGGGCTGGCTCATGTCGTTGCAACCGATGCGTTCATCGCCCACGTTGTAGCAAGCTGCAGCCAACAGATCCACTTTGACGCCATTCAATAAGATAGCCGTGTCAGTAGTCAGGGAAATAGCCGTGCTTGTGCTTGCGAAACTCGGGTTCAGAGGGATACGGAATTCGGCTGAAACTGCGCTGACATTGGTAGCGAAGGCGGCGCTGGAGTCATTGAAATCATGATTGGGAATGCTGTTGGCGGCGATGACGCATTCGTTGTTGTCGTGGTCGACAGTAATGCTGACGCTGCCATTGAAGGCCAGCCCGCGTTTGATGTCGCGCACACTGGAGCTGTATTGCTCGGCGTAGTAACTGCATTCCGGTCGACGGTTACCGAGCAGGGCATCGGTCAGGTCGGTTGCAGCAGGTGCCGCACTCAGGATGTCGGTCAGTTTGCCCACGTAAATCAGGTCAGGCCCCAGTTGTTCGCCCAGTGCCCAGACGTTGTCACCCTGTACCCCCAGATAGATATTGGTCGCGGTGTAGTGGCGGACGTAGAAGCCTTGCAAGGTTTGCGTCGGCGGATCCGGCGGGCTCAGCAGGTCACTGAAATTGGCCTCTGCGTAGTCAAACAGTGCATTGGCATTGTCCAGCGTATCGGCCTGTGCCAGGCCGCTAATCAACAGCGTTGTGCTGACAATCCCGGCGCGTAATAGTCGTCGCAATGGCATATCCCCGGCTCCCTCATTATGGTTGTTGGGAGTTTATACGGCGGTGATTGGAAAAACCTTCGCCGGGGATTAGCGATGTGTTCTTTTCAGGGCGCGGCAGATCAGAGCAAGGCAGATCAGAGCAAGGCAGAAAAAGCCTCGTCCAGTTCAGCGTGCGCCGGCGTGAAGCCGAGTTCCGCCTGACGGGTGCTTTTTACTCGCGCACTGGAAAGCAGTGTCGCTTCTCCCATTTCCCCGAACAGCAACTTGACGACGGGTGCCGGCAACGGCGGCAGTCGCGGCCGGTTCAGGGCGGTGGCCAAGCGGGCGGTGAAATCACTGTTGCTCACCTCGTTATTGGACACCAGATTAAGCGGCCCGGTGAAATCGTCAGCTTCCAGCAAATGCAGGATCAGGTTGATGCAATCGGGCAGGCTGATCCACGACAGGTATTGCTTGCCCGAGCCGATACGGCCGACCGCAGCAAGTCGCCCCGGGAGAATGAAATTCGGCAGCACGCCACCGCTGCTGCTCAACACCAGCCCAAAGCGTAGCAGCACCGTCCTGATGCCCGCGGCTTGCGCAGATTCAGTAGCCGCTTCCCAATCTCTGGCGATGGTGGCGAGGAAATCGTCGCCGGCAGGGCTGTGTTCGTTGACGGGCTGAGTGTCTGTCTGTCCGTAGTAGCCCATTGCCGATGCTGACAGGAAACAGGCTGGTGGCTGCGACAATGTTGTCAGCTTGTCCGCCAGACTACGCGTCGTCAGAATACGGCTGTTGTAGAGGACTTGTTTACGCTTTGCGCTCCAGCGGCCGTCGGCCAGACTGGCGCCGGCAAGGTTGATCACAGCCCGCAATGGTATGTGATCAGCGAGGCGGAGTTCATCGCGCTGTTGATCGTAATAAAACGGTGCGGTGTGATCGTAGCGGTCCAGGCCGTAGACGGTATAACCCCGTGCGGTCAGGGCCCGTTGCAGGGCGCTGCCAACCAGACCAGACAATCCCGAAATGAGCACATTATTATTGTCCATGCATTTTCCCTCTGCATTGCTGTCCGCCAGCCAGAGTCGCTCTGCTTACAGGTGTAGTCGTAACACTCAATACAGGCAAGCAATTCGCGATTGGCCGAATGTTGTGGCCGGGCAGTTGACGGGCGATCTTGTCTGCAGGAATAACGTCGTCAGAGCGTAGCCGGTTCAATCCGGAACGCCAGGGGACAAACTTTTTCGTGAATTGACAGGGTGGCGGGTGATCCGGGGCTGCGACCGGCAGCGTATTGGCTAACAGTGACGTGTCTGTGCGCGCCCAATTGGCGACCTGTCACTATCCTTAGTGTTAATCCCAGAAGCTTATGGCCGACTTTGTCGGCCATTTTTTTTGCCGTATTAAAGCGCGGCAAGGGCATTGCGCACTGGCCTTGCTGGCCCCACCCCAGTTCCCTTGCGCGGGCTTTCTCACAGCCTCGACAGCTCAGTCTGAGGCGCTCAGCTCCGCGTACAGGTCGTAGTCATCAGCGTCAGTGATGGTGACTTGCACAAATTCACCGGCCGGCAGTGCTTGCTCACTATTAATAAAAACATTGCCGTCAATTTCCGGCGCATCCGCTGTGGAACGCGCGATAGTGCCTTCGGCATCGGCGCCATCAATCAGCACGGTCATGCGGCTGCCGATCTTGTCTGCCAGCTTGGCGGCACTGATCTTTTGTTGAGTCGCCATGAAGCGTTCCCAGCGCTCCTGCTTCAGTTCAGGTGCAATCGGATCAGGCAGGGCATTGGCGCTGGCGCCGGCCACCGGCGAGTACTGGAAACAACCGACACGATCCAGTTTGGCTGCTTCGAGGAAAGCCAGCAGTTCCTCGAAGTCGGCGTCGGTCTCTCCCGGGAAACCGACGATGAAAGTACTGCGCAGGGTCAACTCGGGGCACGCCTGGCGCCACGCAGTGATGCGTTTGAGGGTGTTCTCTGTCGCCGCCGGACGCTTCATGGCCTTGAGCACAGACAGGCTGGCATGCTGAAAAGGGATATCCAGATAGGGCAATAGCTTGCCGTCGGCCATCAGCGGAATCACATTGTCCACATGGGGGTAGGGATAGACGTAATGCAGGCGTACCCAGATGCCCAGTTCTGCCAGCGCTTCGCACAAGCCCAGCATGTTGGCTTTCACGGGGCGGCCCTGCCAGAACCCGGTGCGGTATTTGATATCAACGCCGTAGGCGCTGGTGTCCTGGGAAATAACCAGTAATTCCTTGACCCCGGCTGCCACCAGACGCTCGGCTTCGTCCAAGACCTGACCGACATCGCGGCTAACCAGCTTGCCGCGCATGGAAGGAATGATGCAGAAACTGCAGGAGTGGTTACAGCCCTCGGAGATTTTCAAATAGGCATAGTGGCGCGGCGTCAGCTTGATACCTTGCGGCGGCACAAGATCCACAAAGGGATCATGGTTCTGTGGTGGCGGTACATGGGCATGCACCTGGCTGACGACTTCCTCGTAGGCATGGGGTCCGGTGACGCCGAGGACTTTCGGATGGATGCGGGTAATGTCTTCTGACTGCGCTCCCATGCAGCCGGTGACCAGTACCTTGCCGTTTTCGGCAATGGCCTCGCCAATGGTATCCAGAGATTCCTGTTTGGCGCTGTCGATAAACCCGCAGGTATTGACGACGACAATGTCGGCGTCGGTGTAGGTGGGGACTACTTCGTAGCCTTCTGTACGCAACTGCGTGAGGATGCGCTCGGAATCGACCAGTGCCTTGGGACAGCCGAGCGAAACAAAGCCAACTTTACTACTCGATGACATGGAAATTTCAGACTCAAATGTTTGCGAAAATAACTGCTCGGGCTGCGCTGCAACCTAGTTTACAGCGCGCCCAGGATTGCTCCCATGAGGGTCAGTGCGACGACGCAGTAACCGGCGTTGACAGCAAAGGCTTGCATTGAGCGGCCTTCGAACAGGTAGAGGATGCCGAGAAACATGGCGACCCAGCCAAAGCCGGCAGCGAATCCGGCACCCGTGCCGAAGAGCAAAGTCGCTTCTGGACCGATGAACAACTCCAGATTCAACGCAGCTATCAGGGTCAGTACAAAGGCGATGCCAAAGACCTTGGGCATGTTGCGGCCGGCAAGACTCTCTTCGGTGAAACCGAAAGCACTCATCCAGGCCTTACCGAATAGTGGGCCATACCAGATGCCACCGACAACAAAAGCGGAGACACTGGCTAAAAGCACAGCAAGCAGGTTGATATTTGCTTCCATTTTTCAGGATTCTCCATTGGCAATTTGCTGACGCTCTTTTTCCACCAGTACCCGGCGCAGGATTTTACCGGAGGCAGACTTGGGAATCTCGTCAACCAGCTCCAGTTTACGAATTTTTTTATGTGGCGCCACATTGTCGGCAACAAACGCCATGATCTCTGCGGCTGTCATTGGCTCCTTCAGGACCACAAAGGCCTTGGGAATCTCGCCGGCTTCCTCATCCGGAGACGGGATGACGGCGGCATCGGCAATGGCAGGATGACTGATGAGCAGCGCTTCCAGCTCCGCTGGTGCCACCTGATAGCCCTTGTATTTTATCAGCTCTTTTACCCGATCGACGATATAGAAAAAGCCGTCTTCATCAGCATAACCAATATCCCCAGTATGAAACCAGCCGTCACTGTCGAGACAACCGGCCGTGGCCTCGGCATTATTGAGATAGCCGACCATTACATGAGGCCCGCGGATCAGCACTTCGCCGCGCTCATTGCAGCCCAGCTCGGCACCGGTCTCGGTGTCAATGATGCGCGATTCTGTATTGGGCAATACCTGCCCGACCGAACCCATCTTCTCCGCTGGCACTGGTGCTGAATTGATATGCGAGGCTGCTGACACTTCTGTCAGGCCGTAGCCCTGATAGACATCGCAATGCAGCCTTGCCGCGCAGGCCTTTTCCAGTTCACTGCCCAGTGGTGCTGCACCGGAACCAATGATGCGCACACTCGACAGGTCGTACTCATCCACCAGCGGATGCTTGGCCAGCGCCAGAAGCAGTGGCGGTACCAGATTGAGGCTGGTGACCTTGTGGGTCTGGACGATCTGCAGGAATTGTTCGAGCTCGAAACGGGGCATGGTGACCAGTGGTACACCGCGGTAAATGGCCAGATTGAGAATCAATACCATGCCGTAAATATGGAAAAAGGGCAGCACACCGATCATGCGATCGCCCTCTCGCATTTCGTTCATCTCGCAAGACAACACCATGTTGGCGATGAGATTCTTGTGCGTCAGCATTACGCCTTTGGCCAGACCCGTCGTGCCGCTGGAATAGGGCAGAGCGACCAGATCCTTGTCCGGATCAATTGTGACATCTGGCACTGTTCCATCATTGGCCAGCAGGTTGGCAAAAGGTGTGAAGGGGATCTGGCTGGCCGGCAACTCGCCTGGGCCCAGCACAATGATTCTTTCGATCCCGCATTGCTCGGCTGCCGGAAGGGCACGATCAAGAAACTGGGGAATGGTCACCAGAAATCTGGCGGCTGAGTCCTTGAACTGGTGTATCAGTTCCGAAGTGGAATACAGCGAATTGACCGTAGAGTTGATGCCGCCCAGTTTGGCGACTCCCAGAAAAACTGTTGCATACTCCGGAATGTTGGGACAGAACACTGCGCAAACATCGCCCTTGCCGAATCCCAATTGTGACAGGCCGCAGGCAAAGTGATTGATCTGTTGGTTTAATTGCGCGTGGGTGATCTCGCGGCCGCTTGGACCGTCTATCAACGCCGGTTGGTCTGCAAGCTCATTGGCATAGCGCAAGACAACGGTGGCCAAATCGGCTTGCGGCAGTGTGACTTGCGGTTTCGGACTGGTAAATATCAAGATTATCCCCCCAGACTCTTCTCGTTTTTTGTTGTCCAGAGAATGTACTAGACGTCAGGGCAGAAGGGAATTGTTATAGCTGGTTTCGCCGCAGTGAGCGGCTCAATTGTCCAGATCAGTAATGGCGAAATGGTGACTGTTGATGGAGAAATGCTCGCGCAGATAAAAGCGGTGAGCCTGATAGCGCGTTACGCCGGAATCCAGATGCAACTGGCTGCACCCATTTGCCCGGGCATGGCCCTTGAGCCAGTCGAGCAAGAGCTTGCCGGCGCCACGGGACCGCTGTGTATCGGCGCTGACCAGATCGTCCACATAGATGTGTTTGCCCCAGGCAAGCTTCTCACCGATGACAAAGCCGGCGACGCAGAGCACGACGTCGTCACCGTCGTCGGTGTGCGGCTCTACGACATAAGCAAGTTGATAACCTAACTGGCGCTGTTTGTTGATCTGCTCGATCAGGCTCGCCTCGGTGTATTGCGGTCTTAACTGCAGCAATACCGGACAGAGCGCCGGTACTTCCTCAGCAGATTGCAAAAATCTGACTTCCATGGTGAGCTCCAGTGTGCTTCAGGCGCGGTCCCTGACCAGCATTAACAAATCAGTAACGCCCGGATCGACGCCTGCCTGCATCAGCAAGGTAGTCACCTGACCCCGGTGGTGGGTCTGGTGATTGAAGAAGTGCAGCAGCGGGTGACGCAACGGATTGCTGAACTTCACCTTCTTCATATTCTGGTAGCTGAATGTTTGTTGCAGATTTTCGTCTGTCAGTTCGAGGGAAAAATCGAGTATTGCCTTGTCCAGCTCCTGGCGCTGTTGCTGCAAGGGGGAAAAATCAGCATGCAGGATGGCGTCCAGCGCAGTGGGTGTAGGCAATGCCTTGATTGTTTGCAAGGCTTTGAATTGCGCCGGATGTTCGGCGAAGCGCTGTAACCAGATAATATCGGCGACGAGCAAATGATTCAGGGTGCCATGGATGGACTTGAAGTAGGCTTGTCGGTCAGCTTTGCGTTCTGCATCGGATAACTGTGCGGCAGCGGCATACAGGTTGTTGTTCATCCACTGATTGTATTCAGCCAGTAGTTGGAAGCTGTTGCTGAGCATGACTCACTCCATTCAGTTAGCGACACTGAGCAGGCCGCTGGCGGCAATACCATCGAATATAAACTGTACCGCGAGGGCAGCCAGCAACACCCCCATGATGCGTGTGATAACGTGCATACCGGTCACGCCAAACAGGCGATCTATCTGCGCGGACAGCATCATCATGGCGAGGGTGAAAGCAATCATGGTCAACAGCGATCCGACGACTACTGTCTGCAAGGCAATATCACCCTCGGTATTGGCCATCAACAGCACCACTGCGCCCATGGCGCCGGGGCCGGCAATCAGTGGAGTCGCCAGCGGGAAAACCGAGATATCCTGCTTTGCCTTGGCCTCCTCGGTTTCCTCCTCCGTAGTACTGGTGCTGCCGGAAGTGCGAGCGAATACCATGTCTATGCCAATGAGCAGCAAAAGAATGCCACCGGCCGTGCGCAACGCCGGCAGGGAAATGCCGAGCAGGTTCAACACCATTTCGCCAGTGAAGGCGAACATCAGCAAGACCCCGCTGGCAATCAAGGCGCCACGGATTGCCATTTGTCGGCGGCGAACTGGTGAAATATTTGCCGTCAATGCGGCAAAAACCGCAGCTACATCAAGTGGGCCGATAGTGGCAAAAAATGTGGCCAGGGCTACGGTGGCTGTTTCCAGCATGAGTGATTATCCGTTTGCGGCTTGTCAGGTGGAGAGGGCGCGTTCGATAGCCGCATCGCAATGAATCGCGGTGGTATCGAACAAGGGGACTTCGGTCATGGACTGATTCACCAGCATGGCGATTTCAGTACAGCCCAATATCACAGCTTCGGCACCGGCGGCCTTGAGTGCGGCAATCTCGCTGAGAAATAACTGGCGCGAACTGTCATTGAGAATGCCCTGGCAGAGTTCCTCATAAATCACACGATGAATGGCGCCGCGTGCCCCGTCTTCCGGAATCAGCGTTTTGATACCGAAATTGTCTTCGATGCGCGCCTTGTAGAATTCCTGTTCCATGGTAAAGCGGGTACCTAACAGGCCAACCTGCTTGATGTCTTCTGCTTGCAATTTGGCGCCGGTGGCATCGGCAATATGTAACAGTGGGATATCGATTGCCGCTTCCACGGCATCGGCAACACGGTGCATGGTGTTGGTACAAATCAGCAGGAAATCAGCGCCGCCCTGTTGGACCTGTCTGGCAACCAGCGCCAACTCGTCGCCAGCACCCTCCCAGTTATTGGCATGCTGCAATGCCTCAAGCGGGGCAAAGTCGATACTGAACAGGCACAGTCGCGCGGAGTGCAATCCGCCCAGACGTTGTTTAATGCCTTCGTTAATGAGTCGGTAGTAGGTGGCCGTTGATTCCCAACTCATGCCACCCAAGAGGCCTATGGTCTGCATGTGCAATTCCTGAACTAGCCATTACACGTAATCTTCGGTGCTTAAATAATTCGCAGTTTACATAACTTACAAATCTTACAAATCTTACAAATCTTGCAAAGAAGTCATGTGGCGTTGGCGAGCTTCGGTAAGTCAGAAACCCGGCGAGCGGGTGTGCTTAATCTCTGCCGCAGCACCGAGTGGTTTGCCGGCAATGGGGTAACGCACCGGTTAACGGTTAAAACAGCTATATCGCTTATAATGTAAATAGGTAAAGAGTGCGCACAATACCATGAATCACCGCAGCCAGATAGACTGCGGCGGCCGGTGGCCGGTGCATTACAGAGAGAAAAAGCGCGCCAGCACAAAGTGATTTAGAATGCCGCAATCAAAGTCACTGCGTGGGGTCCAGAGAAACCGGACGACCATACGGTGCAGTTCGCAGGCGGTCACAATGAATTGGAGCAGTGCAATGAGTATGACATCAGTCTTCGTATTATTATTTCGGCGATACAGGCAGAAAACGAGCCTGATGCAGAATTGTTTGTTGCTGATAGTGCCGGCGTTGTTGTCAGCCCCTGCTTATGCCCAGAATCCGGATGAACGTAGCGGTTTCGTCAATATTCAGGAAGTCAGTCCCGGGATTGCCATCGAAGTACGCTACTTCAGTGCGGAGAATTTTGTTGGTGAGCCCATCAGCGGCTATCGCGACGCGGTGATTTTGATGACGAGTGAGGCGGCTACAGCATTGGCTGCGGTGCAGTCTGATCTGGCGCCTTTTGGTCTGGGGCTGAAAATATTTGATGCCTATCGTCCGCAACCGGCTGTGGATCATTTTGTGCGTTGGGGGCGAGACCTGACCGATCAGCGCATGAAAGACCGCTATTACCCTGAAGTCAACAAGGAAAACCTTTTTCGTGATGGCTATATCGCTGAACGCTCTGGTCACTCGCGCGGTTCGACGGTCGATCTGACTCTGGTCGATTTGGACAGCGGTGTTGAGCTTGATATGGGCACACCGTGGGACTTCTTCGGCACCGAGTCCTGGCCTGACAGTATGGCTGTGAGTGCACAACAAAGGACAAATCGATTACTATTACGAACGTTGATGCTGCAACACGGATTTCGTCCCCTGACGACAGAGTGGTGGCACTTCACGCTTAACGATGAACCGTATCCAGAGACCTATTTCAATTTCCCGGTGGAATAGGGCTTGACCGAAACGAACCTGAAATCTGGCTGGTGACGCACGCAGCGACACCGGATTTGCCGTGGTACGGCGATTTTCTCGTCACTTCCAATAACAACAATAAGCAAGGCCCGATATGACATTCTCTTTTCACAAGCACGCCTTTTTTTACCTCTCACTGTTTCTCATCTTCGCTGGCGGTGGCCTGGCGGCTCTGGTGCAGACCGGGGCAGGTTCCATTGATGTGCGTGATATTCGCTTTGTCAGCGACGATGGCGCTACGCTGAGTGGGCTACTCTATGTGCCTGCTGGCGTGAGCGCGCAGCAGCCGGCACCGGCAGTGCTGGCTGTCCACGGCTATATCAATTCGCGGGAGACACAGTCACCGTATGCGATCGAACTTTCACGACGCGGCTACTTGGTGTTGGCGATGGATCAGCGTGGCCATGGTTATTCCGACGCACCCGCTTTCGCGGCAGGTTTTGGTGGTCCGGCCGGCCTGCAGTATCTCCGCAGTCTGGAGTTTGTCGATAGTGATCAGGTTGTGCTCGCCGGTCATTCCATGGGCGGTTGGACAGTGCTCAGTGCCGCTGCGCAGATGCCGGATGCTTATCGCTCTGTCGTGGTATCCGGATCGTCCACCGGCACTTTCGGTGTGCCGGCGGGGGACGCAAATTTTCCCCGGAATTTTGGCCTTGTGTTTGGTCAATACGATGAATTTTCCGGCAGCATGTGGGGTTCTCCCACCGGTGTGGGCATAGTGAATACCGACAAATTGCAAACCCAGTTTGGCACGCGCCAAGTGGTTGTTCCCGATCGCCTCTATGGCTCTCTGGCCAATGGCACTGCCAGGCAATTATATCAACCGGCACAAACCCATCCGGCAAATCATATCAGCCGTTCCGGGATAGCCGCGGCGGTGGACTGGGTGCAGAAGACCAGCCGTACGCCTGTTCCAATCGAGCCGCGAGACCAGATCTGGCAGTGGAAAGAGTTTGCGACATTAGTGTCTTTATGTGGCGGTATTCTGTTTCTGTTGACGGCCGGCAAGATGCTGCTGGAGTTTCCCTTCTTTGCAGAATTGCGTGGCAAGCCGTCAGCAGCGGCTGGCATCAAGGGCCCTACCTGGTGGGTATCGGTTGCCTTGCTGCTGGCCATTCCCGCACTGACCTATTTTCCATTTCAGGGATATGCCGCGAATATTACTACCAGCGCTATCTGGGCGCAGAATTTAAGTAATGGCTTTATGTTGTGGGCGCTGGGCAATGCCCTGATTTCCGGCCTGCTGTTGTTGCTGTGGCACTATGCCTTGGGTGGCAAAGCCGGGGGTGGCAATCGCAGTGCTTACGGCATTACTTCACTGGGCGGATTTTCAGCCCGCCAGATATTCATCGCCATCCTGTTTGGCGCGACGATTGTCACTGGCCTGTATGTGCTACTGGCGATTAATCACTGGTTGTTCACTGCCGACTTCCGCTTCTGGGTGATTGCAGTCAAGGTGATGAGTCCACTGCAACTGCGGTTGTTTTTGTCCTACGTTATCCCCTTCATCATTTTTTTCTACGTGTTTGCGCTCGTCCTGCACGGCCAGATGCGCAACAGCGATTCACGCAGTGAATGGCAAAGCGCCTTGATCAATGCCGGACTGGCTGGCGGAGGTATCGCGCTGCTGCTGCTTTATCAGTATGGCAGTTTATTGTTCACCGGCTCACTGGCGATTCCGAGTCAGGCGCTCTTGACCATCGTCGCCTTGCAGTTCGTCGTTATCTTGCCTATCGCGGCGCTTGTCTCGACGCGCTATTTCAATGCGACGGGGCTGGTGCTGCCGGGGGCGATCGTCAATGGCTGCTTTGTTACCTGGATGATTGTAGCGGGACAGGCGACGCATTTTGCGTTCGTCGGGTGAAGGCGGTCATGCGTTGAAATCAACCGCGCCTCGATAGCCAAGCCAGAGTGCCTTGAGTTATGCTGAGGCAAGACAAGCGGAGACAGGCCCGTACTGCAACAAGTCCGGACCACTTCAAGCCACACAATAACAAGTCAGGGGCAAGCCGATTGCGTAAACCTGCGAGTCAAATCCTTTCTGGTCTGGCGTTGTTCATGCTGTTAGCGCTGGCCCATGCCGCGGAAGTCAGCTTTCCCAAAACTATCGCCTGGTCAGCCTATCCTACCGGTACCGGGGGCTATTCCCAGGCGGTGGCGATTGGCAATATTCTGCAGCGCCAATACAGCACGAACCTGCGGGTCATCCCGGGGCGCAATGACGTCTCCCGGCTGGCGACACTGCGCGCCGGGCGTGTGCATTTCTCCGCCGGTGGTTCCGAAGCGGTCTATGCCCAGGAAGGCATTCTCAATTTTGCCTCGCGTATCTGGGGACCCCAGCCGGTGCGGGTATTGCTTTCCAATTACTCTGATTCCTGTTCCTTTACATTTGCCACTGCCAGTGATGCCAATATCGACAGCGTTGCCGATATGCGCGGCAAGCGGGTGACTTTCGTGCAGGGTGCGCCGTCACTGAATAACGCCACGGCTGCGTTGCTGTCCTATGCCAATCTGACCTGGGATGATGTCACGCCAGTAGAAGTCGGTGGTTACAATGCGTCCATCGAGGCAATTTTGAATAATCGGGCAGACGCTGCCGGCGGCGCCTGTAACTCGCCGCCGTTTCTGCGTGTCGAGGCCTCGCCGCGAGGCTTGACCTTCCCCGAGCTACCCCATGATGACCAGGAGGCAGTAGCCAGAGTTCGTTCGCGAATTCCATGGTATGTGCCGCATGTGGCAGTTGAGGGGCCCACCATTCCGCCATCGGGAATCGAGGTGTTCACGTCCGCCTATCCTTTGCTGGTGGGGATGGCCGATTCCGATGAGACCATTGTCTACAGCATGGTCAAGGTCATGATGGAGCACTTTGATCAGTACAAAAATAATGCACCTGGCGCCAATGGTTGGGATATCGAGCGGCAGAAACTGGAGCAGGCTTTTGTTCCCTATCATCCCGGCGCCATTCGTTACTTCAGGGAAATCGGTGTCTGGAGCGACGAGGCTGACGCTCTGAATCAGGAGAATCTGCGCCGGCAGGAAGTTCTGCGTGCTGCCTGGGACGCATTTCTGCCCACTGCGCCGGAAGGCTATCAGGAATTCGAGCAGGCCTGGTTGCAAGCACGTGAGAGGGCGCTGGCTGCCGAAGGCCTGATCACCCTTGGGGTAGGACTCTGATACTGATGGCCAAGCCGCAAACACAGTCCACGGTCAAGGTGGAAGTTGAAGACCTCGACAACAACGTTCAACAATTACGCTATCGCGAATTACCTGTCCTCTGGCAGCGCGTCATGGCGGCCATGACTGCCGTAGCAATTGTTTTAGCGGTAAATCAAATTTTCAATCTTGGATTCTTTGTCGGCTACGTCATGCTCGACAGCCGCTATATGTATCTCATCACTGGTGTGATGTTGTGCATGGTGTTCATCACTTTCCCGGCTAATCGTCGCAGTCCCGGTCATGTGCCCTGGTATGACATTGCCATCATGGTGGTGATCGCCATCATCTTTTTGTATTACGCCTATTTCGCCGAGCGCATCGTGCTGGAAGCCTGGGAGTTTGCGGCTCCGACCGTCGGCGTCCTGTTGGCATTACTCACCTGGGCCATCGTCATGGAGGCCGGGCGTCGTGCCGGTGGCTGGCCGGTGTTCGCCATCGTTGCGGTCTTCTCCTTCTATCCGACTTTTGCCGACAAGCTGCCAAACGTGATCGCGGCGCTGAGCATCCCGGTGCAGGATGTGGCCATCTTCCATGTGCTGGGTGAGGAGAGCCTGTTTGGCATTCCCATGCAAGTGTTCGCGCAACTGGTGTTCGGTTTTCTGGTGTTTGGTATCTGTTTGCAGTACACCGGTGGCGGGCCGTTCTTTATCAACCTCGCCTTTGCCCTGCTCGGTAATTTGCGCGGCGGTCCGGCGAAGGTGTCGATTTTCTCCAGCGGTCTGATGGGCTCCATGAGCGGCGGGCCTATCTCCAATGTGCTGACCACCGGGCCATTGTCCATTCCGGCCATGCGTCGTATTGGCTTTAGCAAGGAGTATGCAGCCGGTGTTGAGGCCTGTGCCTCCACGGGTGGTGTTTTCATGCCGCCGATCATGGGAGCGACGGCGTTTGTGATGGCAAGTTTTCTCAACGTCAGTTACGTCACTGTCGCTATCGCGGCCATCGTCCCGTCGCTGCTGTATTTCTTCGGTTTGTTTATGCAGATTGATGCCTATGCCGCGCGTAAAGGACTGCAGGGGTTGCCCAAGGAGGAACTGCCGTCTATCGGTTCGGTGTTCAAGGAAGGCTGGTATTTTATCGTTGTATTCGTCGCCCTGATCTGGATGCTCGTATTCTTGCAGCGCGAAGCTGTGGCGCCGTTCTATGCTACCGCCTTGCTGTTGGTGATCAATCAGTTTACGCGCCACCGCCTGTCACGCGAGCGCTTCATGCAACTGGTGGCGACCATGGGCAAATTGTTGGCCGAACTGGCGGGTATTCTGGCGGCCATCGGTCTGATTATCGGTGGCTTGGCAGTCACCGGTATTGCCGGCACTATCGCCAATGATCTGGTGTATCTTGCTGGCGAGAATGTCCTGATTCTTCTGTTCATGGGAGCGCTGACCAGTTTCATTCTCGGCATTGGTATGACGGTCACCGCCGCCTATATATTTCTGGCGATTGTACTGGTGCCGGCGTTGACCAACTCCGGTCTGGATCCATTGGCCAGTCACATGTTCGTGATGTACTGGGGCATGTTGAGTTTCATCACACCGCCAGTGGCACTGGCGGCGTTTGCAGCAGCATCAGTCGCGAATGTGTCGCCCATGCGCGCCGGGCTCGAAGCCATGCGTCTCGGCGCCATCATTTATTTTGTGCCGTTCTTCTTTGTCTTTAATCCGGCCTTGTTGCTGCAGGCGGGGTGGCTGGCAAATCTGCTGGCAATCTCCACAGCCCTCGTTGGCGTGGCACTGGTTTCTGCTGCGCTGCAAGGTTACCTGCTTGGCGCGGGAGATTTTGGCAAAGGGATGGCAGCGCTGGCTTCGCGCATACTGGTGGGCCTCTCCGGCTTGACACTTGCCTTGCCAGCAGGGGGATTGTTCGGTTTCAGCCAGTGGCTGTTGCTTGCAGTCGCGGCACTCTTGCTGGGGGCTGGGCTGCTGATGAAATTGCTAGTCGCCAATTCACCGCGGGTTGCCCCAACCTCGCCATCAAGCTGACAGTGATGTCCCTGCCAAGCAGGCCCCTGCTCAGATTTTGGAGCGGGTATCGATGTAACGGGTCAGCGTTTCCGGATCGTTGTTGATCTGCCGTTCGATGATGCCGATCAGGTCGTTTTTTGACACGCGACCAAACATGGCCAATAAGTCAGAACTGAAGATCAGCAGCATTAACAACAGTACAAACAGCGTCAGATAGAGCATGGGTAACTCAACGCCCAGCATGCGAATAAAGGCGGTGAAGCAAACACCAAACACCAGGAATGATTTCAGCGAAGCCTCGCGCGAAACCTGCTTTTTGGCTTTGGCCAGTAATTGAAAATCGCGTTCTTCCATAGTCTGGCTCCAATTGTCGCGTGTGTCCGGGCCGATTGCCGTAGATGGCTGCTAGAGGCTAGCCGGAAGCCAGCCTGAGGCAAGATAGGGCAGTGACACAAGTCGCGGAATCGTGATTTATCTCAAGCAGCCACAGCCTAGCAGGTTTGACTGTGTGGCAACCAGTTTTGATCCAACAGTTTGTGACCTGCTTCATTCAGCCGTGCAGTGGACGCTGCGCGGCAAAGCTGGCTATCATGATCGCCGGCCCATACGGTCGGGTTGTATGTACGCGCCCTGGCGCAGGCTCACTGACTGCGACCTTGCCGTCACTTGAGACATGTCAGATTAAACTGATCAGGACGCTTTGATCAGGACACTACGAACAGGACACTACATGAACAAGAATTCTGTCCAGACTCCTCATTCAAGCACGCGTCGTCGCCTCCTCCAGAGCTTGCCTTGCTTGTCTTTGCTGGCCTTGCCGAGATGGGCGCTGGCGCAGGGCGTGCAGCCGGTGGCGGTGGAAAAACTGCATTCATTCACTTTGCAGGTCAGCGATGTAGGCCGATCTCTGGCGTTTTATCAGGATTTGTTTGCCGCGCCAGTTCAGGCCAGGCAGGGCGAGACCCTGTGCTTGCGTATTGGTGACGGGCCACGGCATTTTGCGCTGGCGCCATTACCGGCAGGGACAGAGCCCCGGGTTAGTCACATGGGGCTGAGTGTGGCAAATTTCGACATCGAAGCCGTACGCGAGCAATTGCTGCACTTTGGTATCAGCCGCGCGCCTGTTCCCGAGCCGGGGCAATCATCACTGCACAGTGCCTTGCAATCCTGGGTAGTGACGCGCGGCCCGGACGCTGGCGGCGCCCAGTCCGGCACGCAGGAGTTGTATTTCGCTGATATCGAGGGGCTGGTCTTTCAACTTTCCGGCACCGGATATTGTGGTGGTGGCGGAGCCACTGGCGAAGAATGCGCCACTGTAGAAGCAGCGCCGGCGCCAGGCATGATGCAGTTGGTGGACATTAGTCACTTTACCAATTTTGTCAGCAACAGTGGACGCGCCAATGCGTTTTACACACGCGCCTTTGGCAAACAATATCAGGCTTACCAGGGAGCCGGCTCGCCCATTATCGGCGTCGGCGATGGTATTCAGTTTCTTATGTTTATTGGTGGTGATCAGGCGGGACCGCCGCAATCAGCAGCGACCATTCACCATCCCTGTTTCAGCGTCAGTGAATTCGATGTAGACCGAATTCGGGGTCAGTTAACTGACTACGGCCTCAGTCCGTTAGCGGATGGAGAAACACCCGGACCGCTCAAGCACTGGATCAGCCTGCGTATGCCAAATCGCGGTGGAGCACCCGGAGGTACACCGGAACTCTATTTCACCGACCCGGATGGTATCCGCATCCAATTGCAGGATCCCGGCTACTGTGGTGGTTCAGGTTATCTGGGTGACAGTTGTCCTTCATTGTGAAATTGAGACAATCAAAGTGCAAGGTGGGCTGACAGTCGCCCTTGATTCGATTGCCGTGAATTGCGTTCAGCAAAACCGGTAATGCAACAGAAAGAAATCAGCAAGTCAGGCTCTATGCGAGTCGTCAGGGAGAATTATGGAGTATCGTTACATTGGTCGCAGTGGTCTGCGCGTATCACCCATCTGCATGGGTACCATGAGTTTTGGTAC
The DNA here is from genome assembly GCA_964592245.1 of uncultured Pseudohongiella sp. GTDB lineage: Bacteria > Pseudomonadota > Gammaproteobacteria > Pseudomonadales > Pseudohongiellaceae > UBA9145. Next base: position 37,600 of record CAZQFA010000015.1, read on the forward strand.
CTGGAGTGACAAAGCCGAAGCCTTTCGCATCCTCGACAAGGCCTATGATCACGGCATTAATTTTTACGACACAGCAGAGGTCTACCCGGTACCACCGACAGCCGAACTGGCCGGTCTGACCGAAGAGATTTTTGGCAAGTGGATCAAACAAAAACCACGCGACGGTCTGATACTGGCAACCAAGGTGGCGGGTGCCGCGTCGGGCTGGTTTGTACCCCCTATTCGCGAGGGCATGACAGCCATTGATCGCCATCATGTCGAGCGCGCCGTCGAAGGCAGTTTGCGTCGACTGGGTATTGACTATATCGATTTGTATCAGGTGCACTGGCCAGATATGGTCGTGCCTATCGAAGAATCCATGGATGCTCTCGATCGCCTGGTCCAGTCTGGCAAGGTACGCTATCTGGGTACTTCCAACGAGAATGCCTACGGCCTGACCAAGTCCAATACCATCGCTCACTACGAGGGATTGGCGCGTTTTGAATCCATTCAGAATAATTTCTCACTCCTGAATCGACGCTTTCTCGATGAATTGGCCACTGTTTGCCGGCGTGAGAAAGTGTCACTGCTCCCTTATTCACCTATCGGTGGTGGCGTACTCAGCGGCAAGTACAATAGCGACTCGGTGCCTGGCGACAGTCGCTTTGGTGAATATCAGGCACAACCCAATGAGCGGCAGCAAGCAATGGCCAGACGCTTTGTCAATGAAGGCACGCTGGCATCCACGGCGCGCTATCTGGAGATCGCCAAAGAAGCTGGAATATCGCCTGTGACACTCGCTACGGCGTGGAGCATGAACTTTGATTTCGTGGCATCGACTATAATCGGCGCCCGCTACGCCAGTCAGCTGGATGAATCGCTGGCAGCACTCAATGTACAATTAAGCGATGAAATTCTGAGACAATGTGATGAAGTCCACCAAAGCATTCCTTACCCTATGGGTTAGTAGCAGTCTGCTTGTCACCGCTGCGGGTGCCCGTGCTGAAACCGTGCATATCGCCCATTGCCAGCAGCTGTGTCCGGAGATCTCTACTATGAACAACGAGTTGGTGGTGCGGCACCTGTATGCCGCTTCTATCAATCCGGAGTGGGGTCTGGCCGAGTGGGTGGCCTACCGAGTAATTGGCGATGCCGTCGGTGTGGCCTCGCTACTGCCGCGTTACTGGGAAGCCGATTCACTAATGCGCTCCAACATCGCTTTCGATGCTGCCAATGCTAACGGCACCCGGCTTGTGCGCCCTGATCTCAGTAATGCGCAGGACAGTGAATACCGAACGAATGAATTTCTGTTTAATCCCGAAGATCGCGGACGCCTCGCGCCGATGACCAGTTTCAGTGCTACACCCTATTGGGAAGAACTGAACAACCTGAGCAACATGGCACCTATTCCTCCGGCACTGCGAATTGGCAGCTGGTCACGTCTGGAACAGGCAATCAATAGTCTGGCATCGACGCAGGATTTGTATGTGGTCAGTGGTCCCTTGCCTGATACCAATGGTGAAGTCACAGCCTATTACAAAGTAGTACGCAGCGAGCAAGCGCAAGCCGCCTTCGTATTCAATACCAATCTGGCTGAACATGTGCAGTTTTGTGAGCAAGGCAGTTCATTGGCTGCTATCGAAGCGCAATTGGGTCTGGCCTTGTTTCCGGCGCTTGCTGTCACTGGTGACTTGATGCCGGAGTTGGGTTGCAGTACCCGCTGACTATTCATACTGTCGATACCGGCAGTTAATTTTAAGATGTTGAGGAACGCTTTTTGACTTACGCATTTACCCCTCCGGCGACACCGGTAATCCCGGTGCCGCAATTGAATCTGCAATTTCCTGTACATCGCATTTATTGCGTTGGTCAAAACTACAGTGATCACGTCAAGGAAATGGGCGGTGATGCCAAAACCGGATCTCCCGTGTTTTTCAGCAAGCCGGCCGATGCCATTGTTATCAACAATGCGGCAGTAAATTATCCGGGTATGACCAGCGAGTTGCACCACGAAGTGGAACTGGTTGTGGCGCTTTCGTCCGGCGGCAAGAATATCAGCGTAGAGCAAGCCCTGGACACCGTTTTTGGTTACGCCGTTGGTGTCGACTTTACGCGTCGAGATTTGCAGGCGCAGGCCAAGAGCAAGGGCAAACCCTGGGACACTGCCAAGGGCTTTGACCAATCGGCGCCGGTGTCGGAGATTGTTCCGGTGCAGGATGGCGTCCATCCGGGCGATGCCGGTATCTGGTTGAGCATCAATGGCGAAATACGCCAGCAGGCCAAGTTGCAAGAGATGATCTGGTCAGTACCGGAAATCATTGCTGAGCTGTCGCGCTACTACGAACTGCGCGCCGGCGATATCATTTTTACCGGTACGCCGGCCGGTGTGGCGGCTACGGTTGCAGGTGATCATATCAAGGCAGTCGTTGAGGGTGTGGCGGAGCTGGAATTCGATTTGATTGGTGAGTCGTGACCTTTCACCAAAGCAGTCTGCTTGTCATTCTGGTTTTACTGCTTGTCTTTCTGGTCTGGGGCAAGTGGCGCTATGACGTCGTTGCGCTAGGCGCATTGTTTGTTGCCGGGCTGTTGGGCATCGTCCCGCAAGGCGAGCTGTTTTCCGGATTTGGCAACCCCGCTACCATCACAGTCGTTCTGGTACTGATCATCAGTTTTGGACTAACCCGGTCCGGTGCCGTTGATTACGTTCTGCCGATTCTGGAACCGCTACAGGCAAAACCCTTTCTGCACATCACGGCGCTGACCTTTCTGGCCGCGTTCCTTTCCATGTTTATGAACAATGTCGGCGCACTGGCCTTGTTGATGCCAGTGGCGATTCAGTCTACCAGCAAGGCAGGGCGGCCACCGGCCACGGTATTGATGCCGCTGAGTTTCGGCTCCATTTTGGGTGGGCTGGTGACTTTGATCGGCACCCCACCCAATATTCTCGTCGCCAGTTATCGCGAGGACGTTACCGGGGAAGCCTTTTCCATGTTTGATTTTTCGCCGGTGGGCGGCATTGTCGCCTTGTGCGGGATTTCCTTCATGTTGCTGTTTGGCTGGCGTCTGGTAAAGGTGCGCAAGCAAACGGCCGGCGCCGAATTATTCGAGATCGAGGAATACCTGTTTGAGCTGAAGCTCGGCAAGGAGTCTGCATTAATTGGCCAAACTGCAGGCGCCGTGAAGAAGATGCTCATCGAGGAGAAAATGGATTTACTCTCATTGGAGCACAAGGACAAGATGCTGCGCGTCGTCGATGTGGACAATGACCGCGAGTTGGCCACCGGTATGCGTCTGATGATTCAGGGGCCGCATGACGATGTGCAAAAGTTTGCCAAGGACAATAATCTCGCTTTGCACACGGCGCTGAATGGTATGCAAGAGTTGCTGCATTCTGAAGACAAGGAATTCGCCGAGGTTGTGGTCACGCCGAACTCCGAGCTGGTAGGTTCAACGCCGGCCAGTTCCCGCTTTAATGCCCGTTTCAAGGTTAATCTGTTGGCGGCTTCCCGTTCGGGCCAACCGCATCGACGCCGTTTACGTGAGTTCAAATTTGCCGTGGGTGATGTACTGTTACTCTATGGCGAGGAAGAAAAACTGCAGGATGCCATCGCCCGTATGGATTGCTACCCACTGGCGCGTCGAACTCTGAGTACCGGTCAATCGAGAAAGGCGGTGGAAGCACTGGTGATTTTTACTACTGGTATAGCGCTAGTCGCGGCGGGTGTTTTTTCAATTCAATTGGCGCTGGGCCTGGCCACCGTGGCGATGGCACTGCGTGGCATCATTCCCGTCAAGGAGTTCTATGAAGGTGTCGACTGGCCGGTGGTGGTCTTGCTGGGGGCGATGATCCCTCTGGGCTCGGCACTGGAAACCACCGGCACCATGGATTTGCTGGTAAGCGGCTTTCTGGGCGTGGCGGGTGGCCTGCCGCCGGTGGTGATACTGACACTATTGCTGGTTGTCACCATGTCGGTGTCGGACGTACTCAATAATGCAGCGACTGCGATCCTGATGGCGCCCATTGCCTATAATGTGGCGATTTTCCTGAATCTCAATCCGGATGCCTTCCTGATGGCAATTGCTGTTGGAGCGTCATGTGCCTTTCTTACCCCGATTGGGCACCAGAACAATGCATTGATCATGGGGCCCGGTGGTTATCAGTTCGGTGACTATTGGCGCATGGGGCTACCGCTGGAATTGGTCATTGTATCGGTTGCGGTGCCCATGTTACTTGTCGTCTTCCCGCTCTAGCACTAGAGTATTGCTAATCGTGTGTTATGCTGTAAGTCAGCGTTGATTGCTGCTGGCTATACAATGTAGAACTGCATGGCCGGTCACCAGCAGGTCAACAGCTGATCGATAGTTAGCTGGTTGATAGTTAGCTGGTTGATAGTTGATAAATAAATAATACAGACAGACAAACGAGCGGATTCAATGCGCGTAAACTGGAAGACCTACAATCCGGGCAAGTTTTTTGATGAGCTCATCAGCAGTCCAGGGTATGCACGCAAGCCTGCCCGCCGACTGGCCAGTTACCTGAAATCCCTGACTCATGAAGAGTTGCTGCAGAAAAAAACAGCAGCAGAACTCGCCATCAAGACGATGGGCATCTCCTTTACCGTTTACAGCGACGCGGGCAATATCGACCGGGAATGGCCGATGGATATTATCCCGCGTCTGATCGCTGCCAGCGAATGGGACAAGACCAGCAAGGGGCTGGAACAACGCGTCAGAGCGCTGAATTGTTTTATTCACGACCTGTATAACGACCAGAAAATCCTCAAGGACAAGGTCGTACCGAAAGAACTCATTCTCAACTCCAGTAATTTCCGCAAGCAATGTATCGGCATCAAGCCGAAATACAATGTTTGGGCACACATCTGTGGCACTGATCTGATCAAGGATGCCGACGGTCAGTTCTATGTGCTGGAAGATAACTTGCGAGTCCCGTCCGGGGTTTCCTACATGCTGGAGAACCGCCGCGTAACCAAGCGCGTGTTCCCGGAGCTGTTTGAAAGCAATTACGACATCAGGCCGGTGACAGAATACCCGACGCAACTCTTCGACATGTTGTCGTCGCTGTCGCCGCGCAACGTAAAATACCCGGAAGTGGTTGTCCTGACCCCCGGTATTTATAATTCCGCCTATTTTGAACACTCTTTCCTCGCACAGCGCATGGGTGCGGAACTGGTTGAGGGTGGCGATCTGGTAGTCGAAGACGACAAGGTGTTAATGCGCACCATCAATGGTTTGTCCCCGGTGGACGTGATCTATCGCCGCATTGATGATTTGTTCCTTGACCCATCCGTGTTTAACAAGGAATCAGTGTTAGGGGTCAGCGGATTATTCAATGCCTGGGTGAAAGGAAATGTCGCTCTGGCCAACGCTCCCGGCGCCGGCGTAGCCGATGACAAGATCATCTACACTTACGTGCCGCAGATCATCAAATACTATCTCGATGAAGACCCGATTATCCCTAACGTGCCCAGCTATCTTTGTATCGACAAGGCGCAGCGGGATCATGTGCTGAAGAATCTCGACAAGCTGGTGGTCAAGCCCGCCAATGAGTCTGGTGGCTACGGCATGCTGATCGGCCCGCAGGCCAGCAAGAAAGAGTTGGCCGAGTTTGCCCGCCGCATCAAGGCCAATCCGCGCAATTACATGGCGCAGCCTTTGATTTCGCTCTCGACTGTGCCGATTCTGGGTGACCGGGTGGTTGAACCCAGACATGTCGATCTGCGGCCTTTTATTTTGCAAGGTGACAAGAGTTACGTCACCGCTGGTGGTCTCACGCGCGTTGCCATGGTGAAGGGTTCCTACGTGGTTAATTCCTCTCAGGGTGGCGGTAGCAAAGACACCTGGATAGTCGGCGATAACTAGGACGCAAGCGATGTTACTTTCCCGAGTTGCAGAACGAGTCTACTGGCAAGCCCGCTATCTGGAGCGCGTTGAGAACCTTGCCCGTCTGCTCAGTGTGTACTCCACGCTCTTGATGGACCTTCCGAAGGGAAGCAAGCTGGGTTGGCATACACTGGTGCAGATCTCCGGCAGCGAAGAGCTGTTCAATGCGCGCTACAAGCAGCAGTCCGAGCGCAATGTCATTCGTTTTCTGCTGGCCGAGCGTAATGGCATCTCCATTCTGGAGAGTCTGGCGCTGACGCGTGAAAACGCCCGCACAACGCGGGAAATCATGCCTACTGAAGCGTTTGAGATGATCAACAATCTTTACTACCTGGCGCGCGATAATGCCGACAAGGCTGTGGATCGCAGCAAGCGCGGGGAACTTCTCGATGCCATCATCTCCGCCTGTCAGCAGATTACCGGTCTGCTCGGTGGTTGCATGAGTCGTGACGATGCTTACAGTTTTGTGCGTTTGGGTCGTTCTATTGAACGGGCTGACATGACCACGCGCATTGTTGATGTGGGCTCAGGAGATCTGTTGGCCCCGCTCGGTGATGCTGCCGTCGGTGAAGAGCAGAGTACACCTTATGAAAATATTCTCTGGGTCAATGTACTGCGCTCACAAAGCGGTTTCCAGATGTACCGACAACATGTTCGCGAGCGCATTCGCGGCGAGGATGTTGTCCGCTTTTTGATTCAGAATGACCAATTCCCTCGCGCTACCGCGCATAACCTGACAACGCTGACCAAGGTTCTGCAGAAGCTTCCCAACAGCTCCAAAGTGAAGTGGCAGGTTGACAAGACCCAGCGCCTTGTTCGCAATGCCGACATTGAAAAACTACTGCAGAAAGGACTGTTGGGTTTTCTGGATGAATTACAGCAAGAAATAGCTGTTATTCATTTCAAGATTGCCGAAACGTGGTTCTTGCCGATTAAATAGCTTGTGAAAAACTTTACCTGCACCTGCGGGCAAACACTCTTCTTTGAGAATACCCGCTGCCTGCACTGCGAACGTCAGGTGGGATTCGATCCCCTGCGCCTGGCCATGTATGCCTTGCCGGAAAGAGCGACCGAAGTCGGCGGCACCGAGACAATCACCCTGTGCAAGAACTCGGCTGACTATGACGTTTGTAACTGGCTGGTGACACAGCCAGGTTCCGCCTACTGCATCTCCTGTTCGCTTAACGAAACCATTCCCAACCTGCTGGAAGCCAAGCGTCGGCGCTGGTGGAAGAGCATGGAGTACGCCAAGCGGCGCTTGATCTACTCGCTGCTTTCATTGCAATTGCCGGTTGTAGGCAAAACCGTGGATGCGTCCGGACTGGCCTTTCAGTTTATTGAGGATCAGCGTACCAATCCGGGCGTCTATGAAGAGCATGTGAATACGGGCCACGACAACGGCCTCATCACCATCAATATAGCCGAGGCGGATCATGTCAGCCGGGAAATAACCCGCCAGTACACGGGCGAGTTATACCGCACGCTACTGGGCCATTTTCGCCATGAAAGTGGCCACTACTATTACATGAAGTTGGTAAGCAGCAAGGCCTCAGCGCAGGAGCGCTTCCGCGAGCTGTTTGGTGATGAGATGATCGACTACGGCTGGGCGCTACAGAATTACTACGCCAACAAGAAAGCCATTCCCCATGATCCGGTCTACATCAGTCACTACGCACAGTCGCATCCGCTGGAAGACTGGGCTGAGGTCTGGGCGCATTACCTGCATATGGTAGATACGCTGGAGACAGCAGGCGAGTATCACCTGCATCAGGGAGCAACCTATCTCGATAATATCGACGACACATTGCTGAAATGGTCAGAGCTGACGTTGATGATGAATGCGTTGAACCGCAGTATGGGGCTGGAAGATGCCTATCCGTTTACCCTGTCAGCACTGACAATGGCTAAGCTTCGTTTTGTTCATGATCTGATTTATCCCAGTTCGTAGCCCAGGCCATGGGTGGCATCTGTCGGAATGCCTCTTTCAGGCGCAGATCCCAGCTGCGCTTCAGGTCACGCAGAAAATCACTGTCGGAATCAAAACGATGCGGCTTGTCGAGAGCCAGTGAATCCGTCTTGTACATCAGTAATTCGATAGGTGGGCCGACACTGAGATTGCTGCGCATGGTGGAGTCCATGGACACCAGCGCACACATGGCGCAGGTATCAAGATTCAACTCGGGCGTGAGGATGCGATCAAGAATCGGTTTGCCGTATTTGCTTTCGCCGATCTGCAGATAGGGCGTGTCATCGGAAGTGGTGATGTGATTGCCTTCGGGGTAGATCATGATGATCTCGTGTTTGCTGTCCCGGATTTGGCCGCCGATGATGAAACTGGCTTCGAAATTCTTGCCTTCGATGGTGCGTTTTTCCTGCTGCTCGCGACTCAAATCACCAACATAATCCGCGGCTTCTTCCACTGACGACATGGTGAGCAGGTTTTCCTTGGCGTTCTGCTTGATGTCACCCTTGATCTTGGCAATGGTGGCCTGGGTAGTGGCCAGATTGCCTGCTGTGAGGATAACGAAGGATTTTTCGCCTTCGATGCCGAAGCGAAACATCTTGCTGTAGGTAGACACCTGATCAATGCCGGCATTGGTCAGGGAGTCGGAACAGAAAACCATGCCCGCGTTTACGGACACTGCTACACAATAAGTCATACGGGTACCGCGATCTTGCTAAGCGATCAATAATACTAACTTCATGGGCAGCTGAATAGCGCTAATTAGTGCTCAATTTCAGACCGGCAAAAACGGCGGGATCAGGGAGCAACCGGGCTTCGCGGCTGCACTGAAGGGGCTATGTTCAGGGGTGAATCTGCCAGTAGGCCGATCAGGGCGATCGGCCCGGGAGAACGTCCTGACTGGCGAGCAGGGCGTTATTGCAGGTTTTCGGAACTGTCCAGCTGATCCGGAAAATCTTCCAGCATCAGATAGTCATACTCCAGTGCGATGCGCTTGCTGTCGAGTCGTTCCTCGATGCGACGGCGCATTTCCGTTACCCGGGTCTTGCCTGTGGTGACTGGCTGCTCGCCATCGTTAGCGGCTTCCGGGTCGGCACTGATTGCTCCGGATTCCAGTAGTTCCTTACCTGAATCGAAGTCATCCCACTTTTGCTCTTTCATGGACTGCCTCACTGCTTGGGTAAAAAAAGGCACTGCGGTAATACCGAGTGTCTACCTAAAGATATCGGTGTTAATGGGCGCAATCTTCAGCGAAAAAAAGGGTCGAGGGAAGAAAAATTTTCACTGATTGAATTGGCTTGCCACCCGGCGCCAAGACTAGCGGGGAAATATGACGGAATGATGAATGTGGAGGCTGGGGTTCGCGGGTCGCGGACGGTGGCTTTCAGGCGCTCTTCAGCAGCGCCATCGCGGCTTCGCGCAAGGCTTTCTTGGCGATCTTGCCGGTGGCCAGTCGCGGTAATTGCTCGTTCTGGAAGAGCACGAATTGCGGGATCTTGAAGGCGGCTATACGCTCACGCAGGAAGTCCTGTATTTCCTTTTCGCTTAGCTGGGTACCGGCTTTCGGCATGACCGTGGCCACCGGAATCTCGCCCAGACGGGCGTCGGGGATGCCATAGACGGATGCCTCGGCAACGCCCGGGTGTTCGCTGATGGCATATTCCACCTCGGCGCAGCCGATGTTTTCACCGCCGCGAATGACGATGTCCTTGGCGCGGTCGAGAATGATCAGAAACCCAAGCGCGTCGAGTTTGCCAATATCGCCGGTATGGAACCAGCCATCGCGAATTGCAGCAGCAGTGGCTTCGGGTTTGTTCCAGTAGCCCTTCATGACCGACGGGCCCTTGATGCAAATCTCGCCAATCTCCTCAGCAGGCAGTGCGTCGCCAGCCTCATTGGCTATTTTGACCTGGGTTACCGGCGGTGAGGGCCGGCCAGTGCTGTTAGGGCGGGCTTCATAAAATTTGCCGGTGATAATGGCGCCGATGGCATTGGTTTCGGTCAGGCCATAGCCCAGTCCCGGCATGGCTTTGCTGGGGAATTTCTGCAGCATCAGGTTGAGATGTTCAGGCGGGCGCGGGGCGCCACCACTCTGCACACTGCGCAAACTGCGCAGATCAGTTTGCCCGAACTTGTCCGCGTGCATGAGTTCCCAGGCCATGGTGGGTACGCCGTGAAAGACCGAGATACGCTCAGCCTCGATCAGATCCAGCGCAACATTCGGGTCCCATTTGTACATCATCACAAACTTGCGCTGAATGGGGAAACAGGCCAGGAACTGGGCATGACTGCCGGTGACATGGAACAGCGGCACATTAGACAGAATGGCTGGCGGGAACTCGGGATTGTCTTCGCGCAATTCCGGGCGCAGGATCTCGTTTACTTCCTTGACGAATTTCCAGGTGTAGACGGCACTGACAATAGCCCGGTGCGTCGACAGCACACCCTTGGGTTCACCGGTAGAGCCGGAGGTGTACATGATGGATGCGTCGTCGTCGGCGGCGACAGCCAGTGCTGCGATCTCGTCATCGGACAGCGGTTCAACTTCCTGCAACAAGCTGTAGAATTCCGGTTCGTTTGCAGCGGCTTCCGGTTTGATCAGGATCGGCGCGAGTTGCAAGGCGGAGACGTAGGGAGCGATCTGCTGGCGCCGAGCCGGATCGCAAAAGATTACCCGGCTGCCACTGTCGCGCAGGCCGTATTCCAGCTCCGGTCCCTGCCACCAGGAATTCATCGGCACAGCGATGGCACCTATAGTGGTGACCGCCATATAAGCCAAGCACCATTCGGGGGAGTTGCGAGCGCAGATTGCCACGCGATCGCCTTTGTTAATCTGATATTGCTCACGCAGCACACGGCCCAGTTGCCGTGTCATGCGCAGGGTTTCGGCAAAGCTGTAACGTTCATCGTTGTAAACGAGGAAATCCAGGTCCGGTTTTTCCAGACCCAGCGCGTACAGCGCACCCAGATTAACAGGGATGTGACTGAATACGTCCAGCGCCTGTCCCAACACCTCTTCATTGTGGACTGCCATCGGCATGCCGGCTGCCTTATAGGACACGACTATGTCCTTGAGTCGAGCCAGGTCCTGGCGGATTTCATCATCACTGAGCATGGGCGTGTTACTCGGTCTTGAATTCCAGGGTGACTTTGCCCATCACACGGCGTTCGTGGAAAACGTTGAAAGCGGCCACATACTCATTGTAAGGAAAGGTCTGCGTGACAACCGGATTGAGCTTGCCGTCGCTGTAGAATTGCAGCAACTCCTGAAAGTTTTCTTCATAGGCCTCGGGTTCTTCCTTGCGGAAGCGACCAAGAAAAACGCCCACCATGGCAGCGCCTTTAAGGAGGGCGAGATTGGCCTTGTATTCGGGAATACGGCCACTGGTAAAACCGACCACCAGCAAGCGGCCATTCCAGTTGATACAACGACAGCTCTGGTCAAACAGGTCGCCGCCGACCGGATCGTAAATCACATCGGCGCCGCGATCATTAGTCAGCGCCTTGACCTTTTCCTTGAGTTCACCATCGCCATAGTTGATGACAGCATCCGGGTTCCAGCGTTGCACGAACTCCAGCTTCTCATCGCTGCTGGCAGCGGCGATCACGCGCGCTCCCATCAACTTGCCCAATTCCACCGCCGCCAGTCCAACGCCGCCACTGGCACCCAGGACGAGCAGGGTTTCACCCGCCTGCAGTCGTGCCCGTTGTTTCAGGGCGTGGTAAGAAGTGGTATAGACCATGGCAAAGCCGGCTGCAGTAGGGAAGTCCATGCGCTCGGGAATCTTGCGAATCGCCGCCCTGGCAACGGCGACTTCCTCCGCCAGTCCGCCGATACCCGGCGTGGCCATGACCCTGTCACCCGGTTGCAAATCAGTGATGTTGGCTCCCACGGCTTTGACCTTGCCGGCAATCTCCGAGCCGGGGACAAAAGGCATGGGTGGCTGGAACTGGTATTTACCCTGTATTTGCAGGGTGTCCGGGAAATTCAGCGAGGCAGCGAACACTTCAATGACTGCTTCTCCAGCCGTAGCAACAGGCGCTTCGGTTTCCACCAGCTTGAGATTTTCAGGCGGGCCATAGCTCTGGCACTGGATTACTTTCATGGCTTTGTCCGGGAATTCAAGTAGCGGGATTCAACCATGAATAAGCGGTAACTTCAAACCAGCTGCGCGGCGCTAATAAAGGGCGGCGGACGGTGCTGGCACACTCGTGTGTGCAGGCAAAAATTGCTATTGGTAGGCAAAAGTCGAGAACTCTTTGAAGCCGATATCGCCTTGGCCCGGACTTGTTGAGGCGGGGCAGGCAAACGAGTATATTGACCCCCTGCAACGTCGCAGTTACGGTCGTCTGTTTCTGACAGCAGACCAAACACTGCTAACCCCCTCATTGCGTGACCGTGTAGTCAACTTGTGAAGCAATCATGTTAAAGGAAGAAAGGCGCCAGGCGTTTTTGTCGGCCATGGGTATTGAAGTGTTTTACCCGCGGCAGCCACTGCCAGGTGCAAAGCGTTCCCCCGTCTACGAATTGCCGCTAAAGACTGCCCGTCAGTCTGTGCCGCAATCACGGCCCGTGTCTGCCGGCAAACCCGCGGTGAAGGCAGCCGCCGCATCTCAGTTAAGTGCGGTACGCCGCTCACTGCAACCTCAAGACAGCAAAGCGATCGCCGGCGACACCGGGCAATCGTCCGTTAGCACTGCGCCGATAGCGCCGGTTGAACAGGCTGCCACCAGCGCAACAGACGCTATGACCATAGAAAGTTTGCGCTTTCAATTGCAGTACTGGCAGGTATCGCCTCGTTTGTCGGTGTTACTGGAGACCCTGCCGGCTAACAGCGAATTGCAAAGCGAATTACCGACATTGTTGGTAGCGATCCTGCAGGCGCTCGGCCAACCGGAACCAAAAAGCAGTGAGCAGTTTCGCTGGCCTTTACACGACAGCATGCCGCAATCAGAAAGTGGTGCCGCGCAGGCATCGCAAGCGCTGTCCGGATTCATCGCCAAGCGTCGTGAGCGGGACGGCTTCGCCAACCTGCTGGTGTTTGGCAATCTGCTGACTGACTTGCTGCCGGGCGCAGCGTCCCAAGGTGAAGCAAGCGACTATGCGCTGGACGACACTCTTACTATCACCCGCACACACAGTCTCGGCGCGCTACTGCGTGTTCCCGCACTGAAACGGGAAACCTGGGCGCAACTGCAAGCACTCAGGCAGCGACTGCAGTCCGACAAGTAATGTTGTCGAGTAAAGAGCGAATGGAAGTCCCGAAATCGGCCCAGTTTTTTGCGCGTAATATGCGCAGCAGTGATCTCGATCTGGTGGTGCAGAATGAAGCCGCCGCTTACGATCATCCCTGGAGCAAGCGCATCTTTATCGATTGCCTGCGCGCCGGCTATCAATGCTGGGTGTTGGCCAACAAACAGCAGATTGTTGCCCATGGCGTCATGTCAGTAGCTATTGGTGAATGTCATTTGCTGACCCTCTGCGTGCATCCACAATACCAGCGACAGGGTTACGGTCGCAGGATGTGCACGTTGCTACTGGAACGGGCCTATAAAATGGAGGCGCGACAGTGTTTTCTGGAGGCCAGAGTCTCCAATCAACCGGCAATCGCTCTCTATCGCTCGCTCGGTTTCGTGCAGATTGGTGAGCGCAAGAATTATTACCCCGGCACACAGGGGCGTGAAGATGCCCTGGTGATGACGCGTCAGTTACCTTTGCCCTGAACGCGGGCTAGTGCTGTTTTGCTAGTACCCTGGAAGTAGCACCTGGCACCTAGTGCCTTGCCAAAGAGCCCCTTACAATGCTGCGGGCTCAGGAAGCGCCGGGCTAATCGTCGTCGGAATTGGTCACTTTGCGTGTGAGTTTCTGCAGCAGTTTGAAACAGACAATGATCAATACAGCCACCACCATAATTGCTACCAGCATGGCCACAATGGCCAGCATGGTCTGCAGCAAAGCGGCAATCGGAATATCCTGCCACATTGCCAGCCCCCAAAGACTGGCAGCCGCTATGGCAATGCCGGCCAGCGCAGCGGCGGTTTTCTTGCGTACGTTCAGAAACGAAAAAATCAAAGCTCAGGTCGTCCGTCTATATCCCGGTAAGTAGATGTGCATTCCGGGTAGCTGCGGCAGCCCCAGAATGGTCCGTGCTTGCCCTCACGCCGGGTGAGCAGGCTGCCACACTCGCGGCAGCGGTAAGCCGGTTCAGGGGCGCCATTATGATCGGCGAGACGGACTTTGCAACCCTTGCTGTAACCACTGCAAAACCAATAGCCGCCTTTCTCGACCGTGGCTCTTACCATTTGTCGAGTGCATAACGGGCAGCGATAGTCCTCATTGATCTCGCTGCTGGGTTTACCGTGCAGGTCATTGAGTGTGGCACGGCACTGCGGGAAGTCAGTGCAGCCCCAAAAGGGTCCTTTCTTGCCTTCGCGGCGTTGCATCGGCTTTTTGCAAGCCGGGCAGGGATAAATTTTTCCTGTTGCTGACTCGACGTCTGACATTACCTACCTCAAGAGAAAGCAGCGATTGCAGACAGCAATCCTGAATGTCGGGGAGCCAGTTTGGCTCAGGCGAGAGCTGCCTGCAATGCCTCCACTAGCCGGGCATTTTCCTCTTCCGTGCCGATGCTGATGCGCAGCTTGTCGCGCAGCCGATCCTGATCAAAATAGCGTACGAGAATCTTCTCGGTCTTCAGCGCTTGTTGCAGAGCCAGCGCGTCAGCGTGGGCCGGTACCTGACAGAGCAGGAAGTTCGATTGGCTCGGCAGTACTGTGAAACCCAGTGCTTGCAGCTCGCTGCCAAGTTTGCTGCGAGAGTCTCTGACTCGTTGCCAGGTCGAGCTGGCATAGTCCTGATCTGTCAGCGCCGCCAGCGCCAGACGCTGGGCAATGAGATCAGTGTTGTAGCTGTCACGGGTTTTGTACTGCATCGGTGCGATCAGACTGACAGCGCCGAGACCATAACCAAAGCGCAGGCCAGCCAATGAGTAGCCCTTGCTCAACGTCCGTAAAATCAGGACGTTGTCATGTTGCTTGATAAGCGGTACTGACTGGTACTGCAATTCCGGATCGATGAAATCCACATAGGCTTCATCGATCAGCAGCAGTCCGTCAAAGGCACTCGCCACCTCAGACAGGAATTCATGGGGCAGCAGACGGCCGCTGGGCGCATGCGGGTTCACCAGAATACATAACTTGGCTGCGCTTGCCTGTAACTGGCTAATGAAATCGTCTGGCAGGGACCAGTCTTCCTGCAAGTCAATCTCCACCAGTTCGCAGTCCTGCACCTCTGCCAATACCGGATACAGCGAATAGCTAGGTCTGGTGACAGCGACCCGTTCACTGCTGTCGACAAAGGTAGTCAGCACCAAGCGTAGCAGTTCGTCGCCACCGTTGGTGGCAATGACATTGTCTACGCTGATGTCATGCAATTTCGCTGCGGCCTGACGAAAGGGATCTGCCAGCGGCGGCGGATAGCGGCGCAAGGTGGCTACGTCCAGCGACTGCAATGCCGATTGCACTGACGGCGAAGCAGGGTAGGGATTCTCATTGGTGTTGAGCTTGATAACAGCCGGATCACTCAGTTGTTCACCGGGTGTATAACCCCGCATCTTCTCGATATTTGGACGTTGGTAAGTCATGGCCTTGGCCGGAGGGATCGCGAAAAACAGTGAAGGGTAATGCCAAAGACTGCGCTGAGCAACTGCTAAACACTGTCAGGCTTGCGTGGCAGGAGTGGCTATCCAGGCAGACCGCAGTCATTCCAGGTATGAAATCAGGGAGTAAGTGCTGCCGGCCGATAGGTTTGCAAGCGTGCAATCCAACCGCGGATCCATCGTGTCTCGTCTCGTTCGGCCGGGGAATTAGCGACCCGTTGTCGCAAGACCTGTTCGGCACTGGCAATAAAGGCAGGCAAAGGCGCTGCCGTGTCGGGCATTTGCTCCAATACCTGTAACAAGCCCCATCCCTGTCCCTGATAGCGTTCGGCGTGATGTAAACCGCTGCCTTTGAAATGCAGGTAATCAATCAGCGCATAGAGTCCGTGCGGCGGTGACGCTGCGGCTACGGCATTGAAATGCCGCTCGATGCTGTCCTGGTTAACCGCGCTGGCAGCCATTAACCGGGGCACAGTTTGTCCCAGCCGTCGGGCAATAAAGCGCGCCTGCAAATCCCGGGTCTCATAGAGAAAGCGGCGCAGTTGTCCCATTTTAGGCGAGTCAAATTCAGCATAAAAAGTCGCCCGGTCTGGCCAGGGTGCACCTGTTTGCACGGCTGTGCTGAGCCACTGCGGAATGGCAACTCCTTCATCGCCCAGGAATTGAATCAGGGCAGGGAAAGTTTCTTCGAACGGCGCCTGTTGCCCGGCCGGGAACCAGATGAAGTGGCCAATACCAAGGGAGGGGAATTCTTCGCCCTGATTCCAGCCGGTGAGGCAATCCGGTTCCCGGGCACACTCATTGCTGAAAATCTGCTCACCCAACCAGTTCAGTTGTGCTGGCGTCAGCGTTGGTAGCTGTGTGTCGGCGCTTGCGAAAGACGCGAACTGGAGCAGCAATAAGACGAAAAATCTGTTGAATCTGCTTGAATTTACTGGCATTTTGGGCTGTTCTAATGAGGTTGAGTTGAGCCAATCACGCGATATTTTGAAGCTCTGGCGGCACTTTTTCAGAGTGCGCCCGGCACCACGACAGGTAACGGGCTAGCTCAGCAAGCAATGATTACGACCCCTGCCTAAGCTAATCGGCAGATTGCACAGAATGCATACATTACTGTTTGAACATAGTAGATAAATGACTGACACGGCAACTACAGACGACGTAGAAATCGAGACGGATGCGACCAGCGTTGCACCCAAAGACGAGTTCGTCACCAAACTCTCGAAGATCTATCAGCGCCTGAAATACAGCAAGAAGCTGAAAGTGGCAATGAAGGAAGTCGAGAAGGATTTGCTCGATTTGCTCGGTGTGCGTCTGTTTACCATTTATCAATCGGTAGATAACGGTAAGGAAATCATGGCGAGCATCAAAGGGGGAGACCCTGATGATGACGACTCCATTGAAATCCGGGTACCTTTCAGTACCACCTCACTGGCGGGTTATGTAGCGTTGAGCCAGCGTGCACTGGTGATCCGCAACGTCAAGGATTCGCAAGAGCTGACTGACATCCATCCGCGCCTGCAGTTCGACAGCAAGTTCAGTGACGCCAAAGGCTGGGCCGTCAAATCGCAAATCGTTGTCCCCATCAAGGATGAAATTCTGCTGGGCGTGATGCAGCTTATCAACTTCGATGGCGATCGCGAGTTCACCAAGACTGACCTCAAGCACGCGCTCATGGTCTCGCAAATGCTGGCCAAACAGTTTCGTTCGTCGCTGCAGAGTACGCAAGGGCCATACGACTACCTGGTGCAAAAAGGCAAGATCACCAGTTCCGAGCTGGAAGAGCTGAAGAACAAATCGTCGTTATACGGTGGTTCGGTGACGCGAATACTCATGGATGACTTCAAGATTGAAGCAGACATGATCGGCAAGTCACTCGAATACTATTACCGGGTACCGTACATGAAGTACGACGCCAAGCACGAGTTGCCGACGGATCTGCTGGAAAACATCGGTGTCCCCTACTTGCGCAGTAATCTGTGGCTACCCGTCGCCGGTAACAAGGATGAGGCAGTCATCCTGATCGATGACCCGTCCGATTATCAGCGCATCATGGAAATTCAGGGTGTAGTGAATGCCCGTAATTATATTTTCCGGGTTGGCCTGCCAGAGCATATTCTGCAGTTTTTGCGTGGTGACGGTGCCGATGATTACGAGGAAGGCTTCGATGATATTTTCTCCGGCCTCGATGATGGTGGTGTCGAGCTGGAAGACAACGATGAAGATGAAGATGAAGCGCTGGCGGAAACCTCGGCGATCATTCAACTGGTCAATCGCATCATTACCGAATCAGATCGTCTGGGCGCTTCCGATATTCACATTGAACCGGGCAAGGATAACGCGCCAGGCGGTGTGCGTATCCGCGTTGACGGTATCTGCCGCGAATTGCTGAAGATACCCAAAGAACACTGCGCAGCATTGATTGCCCGGATCAAAGTCATCTCGCGCCTGAACATTGCCGAAAAACGTTTGCCGCAGGACGGCAAGTGCAAACTGAAAGTGCGGGGCAAGAAACTCGAACTGCGTGTGGCCACGGTGCCGACAGTGCAGGGTGAAAGTGCCGTACTGCGTATTCTGGCGGCAGGCAGCGCCATGCCGCTGGACAAGCTCAATATGCACCCGACCAACCACAAACGCGTGGTGGAGCTGTCGGCGCATCCTCATGGTCTGTTCCTGGTAGTAGGGCCAACCGGTTCCGGTAAAACAACTACCTTGCACGCCGTGCTGGGTTACATCAACAAGCCGGAGCGCAAGATCTGGACAGCTGAGGATCCGGTGGAGATTACCCAACCCGGTTTGCAACAAGTGCAAATGCTGCCGAAGATCGATTTTACCTTCGCCACGGCGATGCGGGCCTTCCTGCGTGCTGACCCGGATGTCATCCTCATCGGTGAGATGCGTGATCATGAAACCGCCAGTATTGGTGTCGAAGCGTCACTGACCGGTCACCTGGTGTTATCAACGCTGCATACCAACTCGGCGCCGGAAACCATTACCCGTTTGCTGGATCTTGGACTCGACCCGGTGAACTTCTCCGACGCTCTGCTGGGAGTATTGGCGCAGCGTCTGATGCGTACACTGTGCCCCAAGTGCAAAGAGCCTTATAAACCCGAGCAAAAAGAAATCGATCATCTGGCGGACAACTACGGGCGGGAATTGTTCGAAAAAGACATGGCAGATATTGATTTCGGCAAGCTGGAATTGATGCGCGCTGTCGGTTGTGACGAGTGCGGAGAGACCGGCTACAAAGGCCGTACGGGCATTCACGAATTGTTAGTGGGAACCCATGAATTGCAAGGGATGATCTACCGCAAGGCAGAGCTGGATGATATCCGCAAGCAGGCCCTCAAGGACGGGATGCGCACCATGAAGCAGGACGGCATCCATAAGATCATTAACGGATTCACCGACTACCAGCAGCTATTGCGAGTGGTTGCCGAGTAGGACTTTTCTGTGCCCGATCCGGGCAAAAAAGCGACTTACTTCGGTGGCGCCAAACCCCCGTAGATTCTGGCTTACAGGCCATTTTGTCGATTACCCCACATTCCTGATTTGAACTGGTTCCCAGTCCTGTAAATTGCTATTTCCATTGCCTGTGGAGGCTCCTATAGTCCCTTCTGTCAATTTTCTAAACGAAATTGATCGGGAGGAAACATGCAAAAATCGAATCGGGCGTTGAAGCCCATAGCTTATATGGCAGTGCTGTTTGCCACGCTGGGCATCGCCATTGCCAATGTCACATTGAGTCAGTTGGGGCTGGAGAGCAATTACGCCATCCTGTTCTCGACGGCGTTTGTCTTCGCTATTTTGATGGTAAGCCGTAACTGGTTCTTCATCGCTATCGTTCTGCTGGGCGTTGCCAGCATTAACTTGCCTGACGAAACGCTATGGCAATACGGACTCGACCGCGATGTCCTGATCGCCATGGTCTGCGCCATCATTCTGGTGCCGACAGCGAGTAATCTCTTTTCCCACTAGTCAGGTTTCCTGCCTGATTAAAACGACGGCGGTGCCAGCTGACAAGCAGTGTACCGCCTGTTCGTATCAAGCCCCGCGCGCATTCATTGCGAGCCAATCAATTGCCGTCTTGTCCTCGGCAGGGTGTTGCTTTGCGGAACTGCAAGAGCACCACCGCTGACTGTTTTTCAGTTGGCGAGTAACGGCGCGTCAATGACGAAGTGGCTAATCTGCCAAAGTCCCTCAACCCTGATCAGCGCCACTTGTGCCGTTGCCGCACTGCGCGCGAAAACCAGTCCTACAGCGTACTCTGCAGTGGCCTGTTCGCCAGTCAGCGGCCAGGGCACTTCGGCGCCACCGCTAATGCTCGTCAGCGCCTCCAGATTGCCCATTACCCGCGGAATGGATGCCAGATAGGAGGCGAGTGATTCGGGCCCCATGGCGGCCAGCAGGTCGGCATGGGCGTTACTGACCAGTGCCTGTGACGTGCCAGTGCTCAGTGTGCTCTCCAACACCTCAAGGGTCAGGTCTTGCGCTGCCCGGTCAAGGGCATACTGTCGCCACACGGTAATAGCGAGGATGAGTAGCAGGGCGCTTGCCAGGGTGGCGAGAACGAATAGAGGGTGGCGGCGACTCATAATTTTTTACTTTGCAGGAAAGTTTTCAAGCTTTGTGAACGAACGGTATTGTGGATTTAAAAACTTCAATAAAAACAGTAACAAACCGGCAAGCGGGCGGGGCGAATAGAGAATGACCCCTGTTTTTTATGCACATAATTTACCTGTCTGTCACAAAAATCTGCAAATACACGGGTTTTATTTTTGTCCGATCTTTCCAGAATGCCTAAGTAATTGATTTAAAAGGAACTATTTGATTGCCTAAAAATTAATCAATTTGTGTCAATTCGGCGTAATTACGCGCTTAGCGCGATTTTTCGAGAATTTGTTAACAAAGTTATCCACAGATTCTGTGGAGAAAACCCTGCTCTGATAAGTTCTTCGAAAAGCGTTGAAGCTCAATAGTTTACTACATTTAGTTATAAAGTCTTGCGAGCTTAGTGTCGTAAGTAAGGGTCTTCGGCAATGAAAAACGCGGGGGAAAAATCTAATCCCCGAAGATATTCTGCCGATTGCATTAGTATGCTATGTTAACAATCACTTCTTACTTCGAAGTCGTAGTAAATGATTGAATTGAGCGGCGACATCCCTTTCCTCTGGCGCCTCAGCGCCGAAAGTAGCGAAGGCTACTGTTCGGTTTCCATGGTTGTACCCTGTCCTCCGGAAACTGAAATCCACGACCTGACAATTGAAACCAGTGTCTTGAGCCTGTCCTCGGACAGCACGCGGTCGGAGACAGAGGAAACCCTGGAATGGAATCAGGAAGACATTAACCTGTTCCTGAAGCTGGTGAACCAGCGCAATATCAGCTGCAATCAGCCGCTGACCGATACTGTGCGCGTCGATCTGACTGACCCGGACATCATCGATATTATTCACGTGGTGGCAGCCGCCGGTTTTGGTGTGGCTTTTACTTCTTGTGGCTTGCTCAAACAGGCCGACGGCAGTCTGCCGGTGCACAATTTCGATGTCGGTTCGTTTGCGTCACTGAATACCGTCAATGGCTTCAAGTCTTGTGTGGTAGTCGATGTCGAAGACGACGATGTGGTTTGCGTACTGCTTGATGATATCGACGTGCGCTCGCTGGATGACTTTGATCAACTGTCGCGGCACGACCTGTTGCTGGTCAAGCGCCTGGATATTCTGCATCCGGAATTCGCCGAGAGCCGGGTCAAGCCCGCCGGCGCCGTGCTGCACTAGGCCAGCGCGCACTCCTGT
>CAZQFA010000015.1:58992-61093 GCA_964592245.1 uncultured Pseudohongiella sp.
GAGCCGGGTCAAGCCCGCCGGCGCCGTGCTGCACTAGGCCAGCGCGCACTCCTGTATCACCTGTCTATCTTTATAACTATCTATCTTTCTTTCTACCTTTTTGCTCTGACGCCAGTTATTCTGCCTGGCCAAGGCTGGAAACGTTCTGTCGGTGCCGGCAAGGTAATCCAGCCGTCTCATTCACAAGACTCACAATCGGGTTTTCAACTATTGAGCATGGCGCCCGGATTGAGTAAGGCAAACAACTCTTCGGCTGCCGCCTCCGGTGACACGACTTCTGTGTTGATGACCAGGTCGGCAGCAAGTGGTGGTTCATAGGGGCTGTCGAGGCCGGTAAAATTTTTGATCTCGCCACGCCTGGCCTTGCCATAGAGGCCTTTGGGGTCGCGCTGCTCGCATACCGCCAGCGGCGTCGCCACATGCACCTCCAGAAACTCATCGCTGCCAATGAGTTGCCGCGCCATATCCCGCTCGGCGCGAAAGGGAGAGATGAAGCTGGTAATGACAATGAGACCGGCATCGAGCATCAGCTTGGCCGTCTCGGCGACGCGACGAATATTTTCTACCCGGTCGGCTGCAGTAAATCCCAGATCCCGGTTGAGACCATGACGAACATTATCGCCATCCAGCAGGTAGGAGTGATAGCCGCTGGCCAACAGTTTCTTCTCCAGCAGGTTGGCAATGGTGGATTTGCCTGATCCGGAAAGTCCGGTGAGCCAGATCAGTTTCGGCGCTTGCTGTTTCAGCTCGGCGCGGCTGCGCTTGTCCACTGCCAATGCCTGCCAGTGGACATTGCTGGCGCGCCGCAAGCCATGCTGAATGTGCCCGCTACCAAGCAGGGCACCGCTTTCCTGATCGTGCAGGGTGAAGGCGCTCAGCGCCTCACAAACAGCTACCGGATCGTAGACGAGGGCTTGCGACAGAGAAAGATTGGCGGCGCCGGACTCGCCCTGGCACAGTTCACTGGCAGCCGCTTGTTGCTCACCGTCAAGGCGATATTTCAGGCGGCTGATAGAGGCGCTGACCGTGCCGGTGCTGGCGCGCAGTTCATATTGGCGTCCGGGCAACAAGGGCGTTGCGGCTTGCCACTGGATCTCTGCCAGAAACTGATCGGCCACTTCCGGACGGTTGTTAGCCGGGCAGAGGACTTGCCCGACTTGCAGTGGTGAATTGGGGGTGGCGTTCAGCTGCAGCTGCTGCTCATCGGTCTGATGGGCGCTGGTCGACAGCAACGTTACGGGCGGCAGAGTTTCGCCGGTTGGCAACACGGTCAGTGCTGTATCCCGGGGGAACTCACCGGCCAACACGTGCCCGGTAATCTGCTTGTCACTGTCGATTCTGGTGAGTAATAGCCGCCAAGGCTGCATAGTTAATTCTCTCTTTTAGGGTGTTGCCGCCTTGCCAAAGACTGCTAGCGAGCAACAATCTTAATTGGCTCGTTGATTGAAGCGCCGGCCAACCAGTGCCGCGGCGATGTTAACTTTCTGAATATCGATAGCACCACCGGCAATACCCCAGCCCCAGCCATCGCGCATTTTTTGTTCCAGTGGATAACTGCGCGAGTAGCCGTACCCGCCCATAAGTTGCAATGCCTTGCCGGTGACATTGCGCACCGCTTCATTGGCATAGCATTTGGCAATCGAGCTTTCACCGACACTTGGCAGACCGGAGGCTGCATTGACTACGGCTCGATAGAGCAGCAGTCTGGCAGCATCGAGTTGCATTTTCATGTCAGCCACATGCAATTGCACCGCCTGAAAATCGATGAGCGGCTTGCCGAATTGTTCGCGTTCCTGCACGTAGGGCAAGACATAATCAAAGGCGGACTGGGCGATTGCCAGTGACATGGTGGTATTACCACAGCGCTCGAGGTCAAACGCTTCCATCAGTTTGGCAAAGCCGCCGGCAGGAACGATGATGTTCCCGGCAGAGACAGTGACGTCGTCGAAATACATGTCGGCGCTATGAATGCCACGAAAGCCCATGTGCTGTTCGCGCTGGCCAAAGCTCAGGCCGCTGCTGTCTTTGGGGACCAGCACAGCGCCAATTCCTCTGGCACCCGGCTCGTCGCTCAACCGGCAATAGACGACGTAGGCATCGG
>CAZQFA010000016.1:0-32568 GCA_964592245.1 uncultured Pseudohongiella sp.
TGCGGGCTGTGGCCTTGCGACTGCTGCGCGTCCTCGGCAGGCAGCTAAGCAAAACCGAAAACAAATGGGATGATGCGCTGTTCGAGGCTGCCAAGGGGCCGTTGAGCTGGTTTATCCTGATCATGGGCCTGTTATGGGCCATTGATATCAGTGAGGGCTACGTCGCCTTCGACTTGTTCTCCGAGTCCAACCTGGCCATTGTCCGACAGCTGACGCTGATTGCGCTGGTCATGACCTTTCTCTGGCGCTTCATCAATCAGGCCGAGCAAAACCTGTTGGCCAGGATGCAAACTGAAGCAGTGGCCGAAGGCACGAAGCTTGATGCCACCACGCTCAACGCGCTGACAAAACTATTGCGCCTGACGGTGGTTATCTCGGCAGTGATGATCACTTTGCCAACGCTGGGTATAGAAATCACTGCCTTGTTGGCATTCGGTGGTGTTGGCGGCATTGCCGTGGGTTTTGCAGCGCAGGATCTGCTAGCCAATTTCTTTGGCAGTCTGATGATTTATCTGGACCGGCCTTTTGCCATCGGTGACTGGATCAGGTCGCCGGATCGCGAGATAGAGGGTACGGTAGAACACATTGGCTGGCGACTCACGGTCGTTCGTACCTTTGACAAGCGTCCGCTGTATATCCCCAACAGTGTGTTCACAAAGCTGGCACTGGAGAATCCATCGCGAATGCAGAATCGTCGCATCAGGGAGACTATTGGTATTCGTTACAAGGATGCCGCCAGCATGCGCGACATTGTCCATGAAGTGAAAAAAATGTTGCTGGCCCACAAAGATATCGACACCACGCAAACCATGATCGTCAATTTCAATGAATACGGTGCCAGTTCACTCAATTTCTTTATTTACTGTTTTACCAAGACAGTGAACTGGATTGAGTTTCACGGGGTAAAAGAAGACGTGTTGTTGAAGATTGTCGACATCGTCCATGCCAATGGCGCCGATTTCGCCTTCCCGACCATGACCCTGGATGGTCTGCATAGCTTGCGACCGGAACCCGACCCGGAAGCGAGCTCTGAAGAATCCTGATCGCATTGAATTCATTAAACCCGGAGTCCCCCATGACCCCCGATGAAGTACTCGCTGTACACCAGCGAGCAAGTTGTCTGTTTGACAGTGCAGCAGTTGCAAAAGCTTTCGACAAGATGGCGCTGGATATAAGCGCCAGACTGGAGAACAAGAACCCGGTGTTGCTATGTGTCATGAACGGGGCAGTGATGACGACCGCGCAATTGGCCTTGCGTTTGTCTTTTCCGCTGCAACTGGATTATCTGCATGCGACACGCTACGGTAATTCTACCCGAGGCGCGGACCTGCACTGGTTGCATGAGCCTGTCACGGAGCTGGCAGGCCGCTGCGTGTTGATTATCGATGACATTCTTGATCAGGGCGCAACGCTGGCCAGCATTGTTGATTATTGCCGGCAGCAGGGCGCCAGCGAGGTGTATTCAGCAGTGCTCATCTGCAAGAAACACGACCGCAAACTCAATGCTATCAATGCTGATTTTGTCGGCCTCGAAGCTGACGATCATTATTTATATGGCTATGGCATGGACTATAAAGGTTATCTGCGTAACATTGATGGCATTTACGCTGTTGACGAGAGAGATGTCTAGCTTGTTCGGTCGCGACGTTATTGCGGTTGAATGATAACGAGTTGCTGCACGCTCGTGAGATAAAGCGCTGTGGTGATGGCTCTGTCTTCGATTTGTGAGAATAAATAGCGATAGTTATGAAGCTGGCGGGCGTAGCGCTGTTGTTGCTGCTCTTTGAATTCCTCCAGCGTCTCATCCTTGCCGGGTGTCGACGATTTGTAATCGATTATCCAGCGTACTCCCTGCGCATCCACAAACGTTCGATCAACAACAAATTCCCTGATCGCTGCTCTGCCTTGAGTCGTTTGCCGCGAGCTTGTATCGCTGTCACTGCTTTTTCCGGGCTGACACAAACGCAGCTCGCAGGCACTGTCAGTCAATTGGTGGTTGAATATCCAGTTATTGGCCGCGTCTTGCTGGCACTTGCTGACTGCTTCCAGCACGCTGTCTGTGGCCGCTGCCAGTGAATTCTCGTCCGCGCAGACGCTGCGCAACTGTGCGCGCCAGTAGTCCTGGAGTGCCGGCAGTCTTTGTATAAACCCGTCCCGATCCAGTACCAGTGCCTCCAGAGCGCTGTGAATGAGGTTGCCTCTGGTAACAGCCAGCGGGTCTTTCTCCGCCGCTGCATGCAACTCAATGCCAGCAGCGTCAGCCACTACGCCAACTGACTCATTGACGGTGCTTATTGAGTCGACATCATCGGACTCACTGCGCTGCAGCGCTTGCAATTGCCGCTGTAAATCTTCTGCTATAACCGGGCTGATTTGCGGTGCGGGTTGTAATTGCAGGAATCGAGTGGCGCTTAATGGCGTCGCGCTACTACCATGCTGAGCATCACTCTCGTTTACTGGGGTGGCCAGCACGGCAACGTCTTCGGCAACCAGTGGCAACTGCTGCCAGATTCGCGCCAGCAGACTGTTGTCTGTCGGTTTGCGTACACCCCAGGGGTTGTCTGCCTCCGGATCTTCTTCCAGAGTTGCCAGCAGCAGCGCCGATTTGCAGGCACGGGTCACGGCGATATACAGCAAGCGCGTGCTTTCAAATTCACTTTTCAGTTTCGCTTCGTGTTTGAGCAGCTGATATAGCGGGTCGTCGGCAGCTCCGGTCGCTGTCAGTGCCGCCAGAAACAAGCGTGACTCGCCGTGACTGTCAAGGCGCTCATGCCAGCGAATCAATTGGGTGCCGTCTTTGGCCGTGCCGAGTCCCAGCGCTGGCAAGATCACATGATCGTATTCCAGGCCCTTGGCCTTGTGCATCGTCAGCAGTTGTACGGCGGCGTCATCATGTTCCTGCTGGCGATTGGGTACAAACGATTGCCTGACGGTCTCTTCGAACTCATGCAGGTTAGTCAGACCGCCAGCCTTGTCATGTTGCTCCAGCAAGGAAAAATAGTGAGCGATGCTATCGATCTCCTTGTCGCTGCTGCAGCAATCGATACCGGCAAGCAGGGTCCAGGTGCCTTCCAATAATTGCCTGAGTGGTCGTCGATAACGCACGCTCACGGCGAATGCCATGACGTCGACAAAATGTTGCAAACGCTGCTGCGACTCTGCCAGAAAACCGGCAAAGTCTGATTCGCGCAGATCAAGCAGGGCAGCCCAGATGCTGTTGTCTCCAGCGTGGGTTGTTACACGCAGTAATTCCGCAGTGGTGAGGCCTACCCAGGGTGCTCGCAATAAACTCAGCCAGGCCAGACGGTCAGCCTGATCGAGCAGGGCGCGCGTCAAACTGAGGGCGTCCTCGATCACTGGCAACGCTGCCATGCGATCGATGTCAGTTGCCTGCCAACTCAGATTGGCGCGGTTCAGCGCGTCGATGATGCGGCGAAAATGTGGCCGACTACGGGCCAGTACGGCAATGCTGTCGCCCGGTGCCGTTTGTTGCAGCTGCCGGATGTGTGCAATAACTCGCTCCGCTTCATGGTCACGGGCCAACTCTTTATCGTTGGCGCCGTGACTGATCAGGTTGATGCGAATACCCAAATTCGGATCGGGCTCGTGCACTGGCTCGGCCCGGGAATAGGGAACGGCACCGCGGCTACTGTCTGACTGCGCAGGAAAAGCCTGTGCGAATAGGCGGTTTACCCAGTGGACGATATTTGCCTGTGAGCGGAAGTTGGCTGACAGGTCCAGTGCCTGTAGCGAAAAATCGCCAATGCCGCGTGCGCGAACATCCAGATAAATACCGACGTTGGCATTGCGGAAGCTGTAACAGGATTGCATGGCATCACCCACCAGAAACAGAGTTCTGCCATCATGACCATCCCAGCCGGCGATCAGGCGTTCGAGTAATTGCAGTTGTGCGCGAGACGTATCCTGAAACTCGTCGACGAGAATATGTTGCAGGCGATTGTCCAATGCCAGAGCAATGTCCGTAGGATTGTCGCTGTCGCCCAATGCCAACAGCGCAGCGGCGCTGGTTTGCGAATAGTCCAACATGCGGAAGCGGCGAAAGGAGAGTAGTAACTCCACACTGAGACGGGACAATAGTCGCAGCACTGCCTCCAGTACTTGCCACTGCCCATCAGCAAAGCTGTCAGCGGGCAACAGACGCAGCTCTTGCAACTGCGCTTGCAGTTCTGTCGTCAGAGCTTCGCTTTCGAGTAGCTCGCCTATGCGGGCTTTTTGATCTTTAAAATACGTTTTCTGGCCGCCGTCGGTATCAGCGGTGGGAAAGCCGCAGTTGACGTTGATGCCTCTTGGTTTGCGCCACTCGCCGCTGCCAGTGAGCAACAAATCGGCAAGGCGTTGCCAGTAACGAATGGCAGACCAGTCAGGCGCGGGTAGTGCGTCCAGTGCGACAAAATCCGGCCAGACAATTTTTTCGCTGGCAATGAGATTGCTCGTGGAAAAGTTCAACAGGGCGGTCAGTTCTGTGGCGAGGGGGGCGAGCGCTGCCGTCAGGGTTACCAGCTTTTCATCAACGAGGCCGGCAAGACTGTCGTGCAGATACTGGCGAGCAAGTTCACCTGACTGGCCAAATTCCAATACATAAGTGAGCCACTGATCGCGATTGATGAGCAGGTCGGTGAGCAATGCTTCGAGTCTGGCTTTGTTGTTATCCAGATGAGTCAGCAGCAGCTCGATATCTGCAGCCAGGGCTTCACTGGATTCGAGTAAGTCCAGTGTATTGGTAATGGCATCGTTGAAGCAGAGGCTGACATCCTCACTGATATTGATGTCGCCACCGATGCGTGACAGCACCGGTAGCTGGCTTGCCAGATAGAAACAAAAACTGTCGATGGTTTGCACGCGCAGGCGTGTTGGATTTTCCAGCAAGTG
The DNA here is from genome assembly GCA_964592245.1 of uncultured Pseudohongiella sp. Lineage (GTDB taxonomy): Bacteria > Pseudomonadota > Gammaproteobacteria > Pseudomonadales > Pseudohongiellaceae > UBA9145. The sequence continues at coordinate 4,891 of CAZQFA010000016.1, forward strand.
CCATTGCAGTTCTTCATTGCGCTGCAAGACCGCACTCGCGATAGCCAATCGCTCACGCTGGAATGATTCTTCCGGAAGCGTGTTATTGACAATATGATCCTCTGCCCAGCGCAAAGCCAGGACAATGCGGTCGCGCATTTCGCTGGCGGCTTTTTTGGTGAAGGTGATGGCCAGAATCTCTTCCGGTTGTTCCACTTGTGCCAGCAGGGACAAATAACGCAAGGTCAATAATTCGGTTTTGCCTGAACCCGCCGGCGCCTGCACGATGAACGACGACCCGGTATCCAGTGCCAGTGCGCGATGGGCTTGATCTGCCAGTGCTGTTACGCTCACGAGGCGGACTCCTGTTCAGCCTCTATGCTCGCAGATTCGTCGTCGCTGTCCTGCCCGTGTTGAACACGACACAGGGCCTGTAAACCACAGTATTGGCAACTGACAGGACCATGGGCGGGATCAACGAGGGTATGACCACGCATGAAATCGCCGGCCAGTGTTGCGACGAGGGTATTGAATCGCGCTTGCAGTTCTGCCCACGGTGTCTGCAGTTGCCGATCTTCGGTAACGGTCTTGTTGCGCGGGTGAAAATTCGCTGCGGCAAACAATCCCGAGTAGCCACTTTTTTCCGTGTGCAGATGTGCCAGGGTGACGGCGCTGACCTGTCCTTCCTGCAGCTGTGCTGCGGCGACGCTGTAAACCGGAAGTTGCACATCCTCCGGGCGTTCTTCCAGCCAGGATTTGGGCTGTGCGGCGCTTTTGCCGGTCTTGTAGTCGAGCACTGCGAGCGTACCGTCAGCCAGGCGATCGATGCGATCAATCTTTAACGTCAATGTCAGCTGTTCACGCTGGAACTGCAATTCTTCTTCCCTTGCAACAACGCTAAAATCACGGCGCTCGGATTCCAGTTGCAAGAAGGCCAGCAAGAGTCGTTGAATGCGTGCGTGCTCAATGCCGCGAAAGCGCGGCGTCATCAAATACTGGTGCCGTCTCGTCAGATACTCGATTGCACGATCGGCAGCGGTTACGCACAAAGCTGTTCGCTGTGTAGCCGAGAGGGCCAACACTGCATTCAGGTCTTCTATTGGCGCGAATAGCTGCTCCAGGGCGATGTGGATTGCCGACCCTCTGGCCATGGCGCTCAAGCCAGTGCCAAAGTCGTCCAGTGGTTCGACCTTGAGTCTGTGCGCAGCAAAGGCACGGAACGGGCAAGACGACTGGTGACTCAACACGGCGTGACCACCGCGGATTTCCTCTGCTGCGGTCACCGGGAGTGAATCGGGATCGCTCAGTTGTTGCAGTTCACTACTGCCTCGTTGTTGCAGGGCGAAGGCATTGATTGCGGCGTTGCTTGTCGGTGTCGCGTGCGTTTCTGCCAGCGCCAGGATAAAGCTGCTGAGGCGAAATTCCTGATCACCTTCACGCTGGTAGTAACTGGCGACGAGTTCCCCGGACACCGACTGCAGCAAGATAGCCGTTTGCCTGCGGGCGAGCTCGTATTGCTGATTGCTGGTTGCCGCTGGCAAGCCATGCTGTTGCTGCAGCGGGTGTGGAAGAAAAGGCGTCGGTGCGGTCGGCTGTGGCCAGCTTTGGTCATCAAAGCCAAGTAACCACAGGTGATCAAATTGCAAGCCGAGGGCTTCGTTGACTGAATAGAACGATAACGAACGATGCAGTCCGCTTTCCTGCCATTGCGGCGTGCGCTGACAAAGCATACGCAAGCGATTGATCGCAACTTGGCAATCGATAGGTCCGAGTGCGTTGTTGGCTCTGGCAAAACTGTCCAATACCCTTTGCCATTGCTCCAGCAATCGCTGTTCGAAGGCAGTCGCTTCAGACCCTGGCCATTGCAGCGTTTCCAACAAGCTTGTAAAGGTCTGCTGCCAGCCGCTGGCTGCTTGGCGCTTTGCTGCTGAGCGCAGGATGGTATTGAAGCTCACCAGCGCACTGGCCAGATCCGGGCAATGATAATCCCGATCAGGCTGACTGAGGCAAGCAAGGAATTCCTGCAGGTGGCAACGTTTGGTAAAGCGCTGGCGCATGAACAATTCCATGTGCAGTCGTGCCTGCTTGTCGTCGGCTCCCGGCAAAAAATAAGGTGACTGCAACAAGCGGCACAAGTCGTCGCTGGATTGTTGTGACTGTGACAAGCCGAGAATGAGAAAGGCATCGTGAATCAGGCCGCTGGACATCAGACTCTGGGCGGAGCCGGCACTGTTGAACAAGGCCTCGCCACTGGAGAAATCAAACAGGCTTTCCGGTTTCAGCGCATCCGCTATGGCGCGGGTAAATTCAGCGTGACGGGATTCACGAGCATTGCAAATGACGCCGACGTGGGCTGCTGGCTCGGCGCGCAATTTGCCAGCTGCCCATTCCGCGCAGGCGCGAATTTCACTGTGCGGGTCTGCCAGTGCCTGGCGCGCACTATTTGCCGGCACCACAGTGGCCTCGGAATTGGCCGTAAAAATCTGCTCTGCTTGCGGCAATGCAGCAAACAATTTTTTGTACAGCGGCGGAGGTTGAAAGAAATTGACCAGCGCAAAGCTCGTGCCTGGCAGACATTGTGGCTGTCTTGCCACAAGCTCAGCCATCTCGCCAATAGCGGTTACCAGAGGCAGCACACCGAGTTGCTGACAGGATTCGCGAAACTGCTCAATCCATTGTAAAAAAGCAGCGACATCGGGAATGCCATCGAACTGCTGCATAACACTCAGATCGGGCACATCCAATTGCCACTGTTGCATAAATTGATAAGCCCGACTCAGCGAGGCAGCGGTTTCTTCCGGATTAATCAACGGCAGTTGACTGATCGAACCTTCTACCAGCCCTGTCCAGATAAAGAGCTCTTCATGGCCTGCAAGTATCTGTTTGTCACAACATGGGGCAATACCACGACTGGCCAATTGGCTCCACAATTCGGTAATCCACAGATCCACAGCAAAAACCTGTGGCGTGCGAAAGACATTCTGTTCGCGCTGGCCTAACTCCATTAATATGGCCTCGCGCAAGCGATTGTTTGGCACCAGAACTGTTGCCTGGCGTGACAATGCCTGATCAAGCAAGAAGAGACGGAAACGTTCGCCTGTCATGGAGATGTTCCCGATGTTCTTTTGCTGAGATGGCCAGACCAGGCCAAAAATTCGTCCTTGTTGCCGCGGAAGCAAAGCCTGTCCAGTTTCTTGTTGAGTTGATAGTCGTACATCGGATCGTAGTAATTGGTCAGGAGTTCATTGATCCAGACGCGGTGAGCATCAACACTGCCATCAGCAGACTGTTGTGACAGGGCCGCCTCGAGAGCCTGACTGATAATGTCATAACGTTCCGCGCCAAGGCGGCGTTGTATCTTGTGCAAGCTGCTGCGTAAATAGTTGGCGAAGTGCTCTTCAGCCCGATCGCCGGTCTGTGCACGCCAGTCTTGCAGATTTGCCAGTATGTAATCATGCAATATTGTGTCGATGCGTTCGGCTAGCGGGACTTCCAAAACGGCGATCGGTGAATTGCGCATTTTCTGAATCAGCGCGCGGGGCAGGGAAAGCGAACCGATCGCGCTGCTTTCATCTTCGAGAAAAACCGTGTCGCCAGCAGTTTGCAGCAGGCGCAAGAAATCAATTGCCAGCCGATTTTCAAAGTCGATTTGTCCTGGCTGTCCATCCACCCGCGTACCAAAAGCTGATCCGCGGTGATTCGCTTGTCCTTCCAGATCGATGTGTCCTGGCAGCTTGTTCAGCAAATGCGTTTTACCACTACCGGTCTTGCCAGCAATGATCATAAACCGATGCCTGTCGATACCCGCCTCCAGCGTATCGAGCAAAAAGCGGCGCAATGCCTTGTAGCCACCTGCGACTCTGGGCACTGACAGACCTTCTGCAGCGAGCCACTGCTGCACGATGCGAGAACGCAAGCCACCACGAAAACAATACAGCACCGGCTGTTGTTGCTGCGCAAAAAAGGCCTGCCAGTCTCGCAGGCGCTCTGCTTTCACTGCACCGGACACCAGCTCGTGGCCCAGAGCGATGGCCGCTTCCTGCCCCTGTTGTTTGTAGCAAATACCGACCTGCCGGCGTTGTTCGTCGTCCAGCAGCGGAATATTGCAGGCCCCGGGAAAGGCGCCACGGCTAAACTCCACGGGCGCCCGCACATCGAGCATTGGCGTCCCGCGCAGTAGTAGCTTGCTGAACTGATCGGCTGAAATAATCTCAGTCATGGTGCAAGTCGGAACGATGTGCGTTCACTAGAGACAGTGGCACGAAAGGGCTGCTGCGCAGTATTGATGCTCTACAGGTTGTTGTGGCTACCAGGCGTGTGTTTCGGATAATGGAAGCAATAACGGCACAGGGAGCCAGGCGAACAGAGGGGTGACAAACGGTCATAGTGGGTGCTGAGTACTTCATTGCATGGTTTTTCAAATTTGGCAGCTCTAGTGTAACAGCGTCGTGGACAAAGGTACTGTTTCCCTTTCGCGGTTGGCGGGAGGCGGGTGGCGCATGACAGCTCGCTCTACTTCAAACCTCGCTACGCTTCAAACCTCACTGCGCTTCAGACGTTGATCAGTACTGCAGTAATTCGCTAGATTGGTGTTCCACATTACCCCTCAGGGTAAGAACCGGGGCGCGCATGCCCGCCAGTTACCAGACCGACAGGCTGTTATGAGTGAACACAAGCACAATCCACCCGATCCTTTCGCCATGGTCAATGCCATCAAGACCCAGGGCCCGGCACCGGTGCATCTCTGGGATCCGCCGTTTTGCGGTGATATCGATCTGTGTATCAAGCGTGATGGCAGCTGGGTTCATGAAGGCCGTCCTATCCGTCGCATGGCCATGGTGCGCTTGTTTGCCTCGATCCTGAAGCGGGAGGGTGAGGAATTCTTTCTGGTAACGCCAGTGGAAAAGGTCCGCATACAGGTGGAAGATTGTCCGTTTCTGGTCGTGACCATGGCGGTACGCAATGAAGGCGCCGCGAATGCGCCGCAGGTAATTGAATTCACAACAAATGTTGGCGACAGTCTGACGCTGGACAGCACCCATCCGCTGCGACTGGGCACAGAAGAAGCGGCGCCTGAGGCCGAGCCACACCCCACCGTACGTGTTCGCAACGGTCTCGATGCGCTGCTTCGCCGGTCAGTATTCTATCAGTTGGTAGAGCTTGCACAGCCGCATCCGGAAGATGCTGCGAGGGTCGGTGTCTGGAGTAGTGGCGTTTTCTTTGCGCTCACCTGACCAGCGCTATGAGGGCCGGGCAGGAATTGACCTGATCTGGCAAAAACGGCATTATTAGGCCCCTTTTTTCAGGCGCTTGCGGCCTCGGGTGAGTAAGGATTCTGACCCGGTAGCAGTGGCGACCTTCCTAAAGAAAATCTATTCAAGTTGGAGAATCCATGAAGATTCTTGTGGGAATTAAGCGTGTCGTAGATGCGTACGTGCGAGTCAGAGTGAACTCTGACGGAACCGGTGTTGATTTAACCAATGCCAAGATGGCCATTAACCCGTTCTGCGAAATCGCAGTAGAAGAAGCAATCCGTTTGAAAGAAGCGGGGGCTGCCGATGAGGTCATTGCTGTTTCCATTGGTCCACAGGCTGCCCAGGAGCAACTACGTACTGCATTGGCGCTGGGCTCTGATCGCGGCATTCTGGTAGAAACCGATGAAGAAGTGAAACCACTCGCGGTTGCCAAGATTCTCAAAACTATTATCGAGAAAGAAGGCATCGATCTGGTCATTCTCGGCAAGCTGTCCATTGATTCAGACAACAATCAGGTCGGCCAGATGCTGGCGGCATTGTGCAATTACCCGCAGGGAACATTTGCCTGCAAGGCCGAGTTGCAAGATGGCAAGATCGCGGTAACCCGCGAGATCGATGGTGGTGAGCAAACCGTGCAGCTGTCATTACCGGCGATTGTGACTACCGACCTGCGCCTGAATGAACCACGCTATGCTTCGCTGCCCAATATTATGAAGGCAAAGAAGAAACCGATCGACACGACAACGCCGGCTGAACTTGGTGTTGATATTGCTGCCAAGGTGAAAACTGTCAGTGTCGCACCGCCGCCCGAACGCACTGCAGGGGTGAAAGTGGAATCAGTGGAAGAGCTGGTGAGCAAACTGAAAACCGAAGCCAAGGTTATATAGGAATTAGTATGAGTATTCTCGTAATCGCTGAACACGATAACAGCGCGCTGAAACCGGCAACACTGAATACAGTCACGGCGGCCACGGAAATTGGCGGTGACATCGACATCCTGGTCGCTGGCTCAGGTTGTCAGGCTGTGGCCGATGCGGCCGCCAAAATTACCGGCGTACAGAAGGTAATCCTCGCGGACAACGCCTGTTATGAACATCAACTGGCGGAAGCATTGGCACCGCTGGTGGCAGAGTTAGGCAAGGGCTACAGTCACATCCTGGCGGCAGCGACGACCAGTGGCAAGAACATGTTGCCGCGCGCTGCAGCGCTGCTCGATGTGAATCAGATATCTGACATCATTGCGGTGCAGTCGGCCGATACCTTTGTGCGCCCCATCTACGCCGGCAATGCACTGGCGACGGTGCAAACTGAAGACAGAGTCAAAGTCATCACTGTGCGCACAACAGCCTTTGCCGAAGCCGAGCAGGGCGGTAATGCCAGTATTGAAAACACCGTCTTTGCTGTTGAGCAGACGCTGTCCACATTCGTTGATGAACAGCTGTCAGCCTCAGAGCGACCCGAGCTGACTGCAGCGAAGGTGATTATTTCCGGTGGCCGTGGTATGCAGAACGGAGAAAATTTTGTCCTGCTGGAAAAGGTGGCTGACAAACTGGGTGCTGCTATCGGTGCATCCCGCGCCGCCGTTGATGCCGGCTTTGTCCCTAACGATTATCAAGTGGGCCAGACTGGCAAGATTGTTGCGCCGGAGCTGTATATTGCTGTGGGTATTTCCGGGGCGATTCAACATCTGGCGGGCATGAAAGACAGCAAAGTGATTGTGGCAATTAACAAGGACGAGGAAGCACCGATTTTCCAGGTGGCGGACTATGGCCTGGTGGCAGATCTGTTCAAGGTCTTGCCGGAGCTGGAGCAGGCACTCTAGCGTCGGCCTTTGTTACAACACAGCATCGCTTTCTACAAAGCAAAAAAAGCCCGGTAATACCGGGCTTTTTTGTTGCTGCCTTATTACTGACAGATAACTGTCAGATCATTACTCAGCCTGTGACTGCTTTTCAGCTTCTGCGGCGTTGTTGCTTTCCGCGTCGCCAGAGTCGCCAGTAGCTTGCTGACGCTTGCGCACTTCGCGCGGGTCATTAGGAGCGCGACCGCCAAAAGAGACCTGCTCGACATTGCTTGCCGCTTTGCCATCGTCTTTTTGCTGCGCCTTTTGCTCGTCCTTGCGTTCCTCTTTTAGCGGCTGCTGCACATCGGTATTTTGCTCAGAGCTGCTCGCCTGAACACTGTCGCGTGGCTGTTCAGCCGGTTTGTCAGCGCTGACAGCTGCACTGCTGGTGTTTTCGGCTGTCGATGTCTGCGCTGACCGGGATGCCGGCGCTTCGTTCACTGGCGACCTTGCCGCGACAGTTTCCTGTGCAGGCTGAGGGGCCGATGCTGCTGGCGCCGATGTTGTCTCTTCAGACTTGGCAGCTGTGTTACTGGCCGCAGCGACTTGCTTGTCAGCATTGTCACTAGCCACACTGCCTGACGCGGACTGACCACTGTCATTATTTTGTGAATCAGCCTGATCCGGCCGTGGACGGCGTTCACGACGAGGTCGCGAACTGCGACGCTCACGTTGTTGACCGGAATCGTCGTTAGCTACCGCATTATTATCGGTGTTTGCATCCGGAGTTGATTCAGCCCGATTGGCGGCGCGCTCATTGCTGGCCGATTCAAAGCCAGGCTCGACTTTGTTTGGTTTGTCCTGAGTGTCGACCTGCGTATTTACAGCAGATTGCTGCTGATCAGCTGCCGGGGCTGCATTGTTGTCCGCTGGCTGCTGCGCGTCATTGCTTTGGTTTTCCTGCTGATCTGGACGTGGCCCACGACGTCGCTGCGCTGTGTTGCGGGGTCGCTTGTTACCAGAGCGACGGCGTGGCTTGCCTGACGATTCCTGGGAATCATCATCGCCTTGCTGCTGATTGTCTGCGCGCGTGTTCTGATCCTGTCCACGCTCTCTGTTGCCACCGCTACCACCGCGTCCGGATTTGCGGCCACCGGGTTTGCGTGACTTGTTACCAGCGGACTGATTGTCATCTTTGTTACTGGTATTGTTGTCGTCATTACCAGCAGCGCCACCTTTACTGGCTGGCTTGCGCCGCTTCTGACCAGACTGGCGATCGCTGTCATCGCGTTGGCGACGATCGTCACGATTGCCGCCCTGGCCACCGCGTGACTGTTGACCACCTCGACGATTGCGGTTGCCCTGGTTGCCGCCACGATTGCGTGCAGACTCATCGGATTTTTTCTTCTTGTTGCTGTCGTCTTCCGCAGCGCCACCGAAAAGGGCTGACCAGATGCGTGACAGCAAGCCGGGTTTGGCTTTCGCTGTTGGCTGCGGACGTTCCGGCCGTGGCGGGGGAGCAGCCACAGTTGGACTCTGCACGGCAGCCGCTTCAGCTTGAGGCTTGCGAATATTAGGTGCGGGTTCCGGCTCACTGTGTGAGTCGACTTCATAAGTTTCGCGATTGCGATTGATGCCGGTGATGTCGTAATGCGGTGTTTCCATCTCCGGATTGGGCACGATCGTGATACGGGTGCCGCTTTGCTGTTCGATCTCGGCCAGGTCACTGCGCTTCTCATTGAGCAGGTAGGACGACACAACCAGCGGCACAGTAGCTTTGACTTCCTGACTCTTCTGCTTGTTGGCTTCTTCCTGCAGGATACGCAGGATAGACAGTGACAACGATTCCACGTCGCGGATGGTGCCCTGACCGCTGCAGCGCGGGCAGACGATGGCACTGGTTTCACCCAGTGACGGGCGCAGTCGCTGGCGCGACATCTCCAGCAGTCCGAAGCGGGAAATACGGCCTACTTGTACGCGGGCACGATCTTTCTCGAGCGCATCACGCATACGGTTTTCCACTTCCCGTTGATTGCGATTGGAGGTCATGTCGATGAAATCGATGACCACCAGACCGCCCATATCGCGCAAGCGCAATTGACGGGCAATCTCGTCTGCCGCTTCCAGATTGGTATTCAGGGCAGTCTCTTCAATGTCAGCACCACGGGTGGCGCGGGACGAGTTGATGTCGATCGAGATCAGCGCCTCGGTAGGGTCGATAACGATGGAGCCACCGGAAGGCAGCTTCACTTCGCGCTCAAAGGCACTTTCGATCTGCGCTTCAATCTGGAAACGATTGAACAGGGGCAGTTTTTCTTCGTACAGCTTGATGCGGCTTTCGTACTGCGGCATCACCTGACGGATGAAGGTGATAGCTTCGTCGAAACTTTCCTTGGTGTCGAACAGAACTTCGCCAATCTCCTTGCGCAGGTAATCGCGGATCATGCGAATGACGACGTTGGATTCCTGGTAAATCAGGAAAGGCGCAGACTTCTGCTGGCCGGCTTCCATGATGGCATCCCACAACGCTAACAGATAATCCAGATCCCATTGCAGTTCCTGCTGCTCTTTGCCAACACCGGCAGTGCGGACAATCAGGCCCATGCCATCGGGAATATTCAGACCACGCAGCGCTTCGCGAATCTCGGAGCGCTCATCGCCCTCAATGCGACGGGAAATGCCCCCGGCCTTGGGGTTGTTGGGCATCAGCACCAGATAACGGCCGGCGAGGCTGACGTAAGTGGTCAGGGCGGCGCCCTTGTTACCGCGTTCTTCTTTCTCCACCTGCACAATGACTTCTGTGCCTTCCGGCAGCAGCTCTTTCATTGAGCTCTTTTCATTGCCACCCTTGGGGGACTTGGTGAAGTACTGGCGGGAGATTTCTTTCAGTGGCAGGAAGCCATGGCGGTCAGCACCGAAATCCACGAATGCGGCTTCCAGGCTTGGCTCTACGCGGGTAATTTTGCCCTTGTAGATGTTGGCTTTCTTTTGGATGCGAGTACGGTTTTCGATATCCAGGTCATACAGTCGCTGGCCATCGACGAGGGCAACCCGGAGTTCCTCTTCCTGGGTTGCATTGATCAACATTCTCTTCATTAGTCATCACTTCTATGTGTGACCAGAAGGGGATTCGCGGGGACGCTATTCGTGACAGATGGACCTTGTTAACGCCGTTCAGTTAACGCAGCGGCGGATGTCGGGTTAGGACATCGGATCCGGGATCGATCGCAGTAGGCCGGGAGGTATTGCAAGCCAACGCACAGGGGAACATCACAACCGGCGATTCGCGGGTTGTTCGTCATTTACTAACTCGACGATCGGTTCCTGTATTGCATATAACTTATTGTTTTCGCTCTTAAAAGTGCCTTGCTGTATCTTTCTTTTAACCCCGCCATTGAGTCAGGCAACTGGCCTGAGCAGCCGGGTAGTACGAATTTTGTCTGTTAGAATCTCTATCTGGTTCTAAGACCATGCCGTTAACGGACATGGTGGTTAATTAATCCTGTAGGCAGGGTCCGCAGTCTCTCGGCTGGCCAGTTCGGCGAGTCTTACGAGGTTGCATGCCTGCCATGTTTTGGCCAATTGGCCCAGTCGCATTAGTCGCTGATTCAGTTTCTAAATTGACACTCTAACGCTGTGTCGGTTCCGTGCCGGTTTTGTTTAATGCAGCTGACGTCGAGTATTAAGCGGGTCAGGGGCCGGGGCGGATGCCGGTGTCGCAGTTTCGCGTGGGAAAAACAGGCGAGAACATCCTTTTTGAGGGCTCGCCAGACGCGATCAGCAGTGGCGGTTTGCTTACCAAATCTGCCTTGCGCAGCAATATAGCAGCAATCGCTAGGCCGCTCAACTAATTCTGTGGGCAAGCGCCAAGAAAACTCTCCAAAAAACAAAGGCCTGCGGCCTGGCTTTCACATCCAGCCTGTATTTATCCACAAGTCATGCACAAGGCGAGGTCATTACCTTGCTATGGGAAAATGACTGTGGTTAAAATACCGCGCTACGTGGCTTTGCCGAAGCGCAGACACAATGCCCAGCCTGGTCAGACCAGAGTTGAAGCATTCGTCTGCACGTCGCTAACCACGGGGGCTGTTTGTACGCAGGCAAGCAGGATATGGCCTGGACAGGAGAGGGATTAGAAAATACCTGTCAGGCTGGTGCTGCAAACAACGTGTGCAAAATCCTTGTGCGAACCGGCGCAGGTGGCTTGCAAGGTTGTGGCGCCACTGCCTGATCACAACAGCTCACAAAAGTCGGTGTCACAGTTTGGTTTCAGGCGGTTTTACCTCCCGCCTGCTAACGCTGTTACGCCAGCATGCAGGCCGGTCTTAATGCCGGCATGAAAAGATCCCCGGCCTGAGAGCCAGTACGGTGATTGGGGAATCACCGTATGACCGTATGACCGTATGAGGGGACAGAGCGACAACGCTGCGGCCAATGGCTGCGAAGTGCGCGCAATTGTCGCGACATGCTTTTATTGTCTGGCTTACAGACAAGGTAACGAAACGGGGATATCACAAGCCGATATCAATAATTGAGTTATGTGCGTGGCTGTCGCGACGACAGTGACTCACCAGCTAGTTACGCCGTGTTGGTCGCCAGCCCATGAGAGGGGGCAGGCGACAGCAATATCACTCCCGGGCTTCCTTTGTGGAAGTCGGCAGTCTGCTACTCGCCGCCACAAGGCGCGCGTGGGAAGTCTGCGAAGAAGGACTGACATTGACCACGGCTGACCAGCGGCGCACATGTGAGGGGGCGGGGACACCGATGACGATCTATTCTTATTGCCGAACTTCCGAGCTGGAAGCTTCCATGGACAGCGATGCACTCGAGGCCATTCTTGAGCCGGAGATGCTGGCCGTACAAACCTATTGCCTGCAACAGCGCTGGTACATGACCGAATCAATCCGTGATGCGGATTGCAGCTGGAATCAGGAATTTCATAAACGACTGCATGGCAAGCGCTTGTTGAATGCACTCAAGGCAGGTGATGTTGTGCTGGTTAGCAAGCTGGAGCGCATCGTCAGTTCCAGTCAGGAAGCGGTCAAGCTGATCGGCAAGCTGCGCGACCGCCAGGTGGCATTACACATTGTCGAGTTGGGGGGCGATATCACCGCCGCCGAATTCACCGTTTCGTTCGAAAAAGTGGCACGACTGTTTTCAGCGCTGGAGAAGCGCAAGTCAGCGGAACGGATCAAGGGTGTCAAACAGCGCCAGCGCAAGCAGGGGCGTTATCTGGGCGGTAGTCGCCCGTTTGGCTACATGATTCACGAGAACGGCCGTTTGATCGAAAACCCGATGGAGCAACGCGTGCTGCGGAAGATCATGGATCTGAAGAAGCAGGGTAAGTCCTTGCGGGCGATTTCCAATGAAGTCTCGACACCAGTAATGCCCATCAGTTTCAAAACTGTGCAGCGGCTTTTGCAACGGCACGCCGATCAACTCCACAGTTAGGGCCTTGCTTAACCGGATAACAGGGAAGACGGCTGACATCGGCTGCTTAATCACACGCGCGGTGCGATTGTTATGTTGAAACCGTTCTCCCTGTTTGTCGGTCTGCGCTTTACGCTGGCGCGGAAAAACAATCTCCTGCTGTCCTTCGTCTCACTCATCTCCATGCTGGGAATCAGTCTCGGTGTGCTGATTCTCATTGTCGCACTGGCGGTTATCAACGGGTCAATTGCCACATTACGCGGTGAGGCACTCAAGTCAGTGCCACATGTCACTGTATCCGGTGACAATCTCGCCAGTACCTGGCCCGATCTGCTGCCCAATCTGAATAACAGTGACGGTGTGTTAGCCAGTGCTCCCTTCATCGAAGGAGATGCCTTGTTGCGTTATCAGGGTCAGGATCAGTTTGTGCGCTTGCGCGGCGTCTCGCCAACACTTGAGGCTGACATTCTCGATGCTACTGATCCACGGTTTGCGACGCTGCTGCAACAGCTGGCCGAGACCGACAATGGTGTGATCCTCGGTGCCCGGCTGGCAGCCAATCTGCGACTCTATGGCAGCGACTCGGTCAGCGCGACAGCATTGCACAGTCTGCTCGAACGTCGCCTCGATGACGCGCGCGGTCTGCAAGTCATCGGCTTTGCCGATTTCGGCATGTATGGCAACACCAATCTGGCGCTGGTAAATCTGCAAACCGCAGAGGCTTTGTGGGAAGGGCAGTCTTCGCCAACTACACAGTTACGTATCAGAGTCGACGATATCTATGCTGCCGAACGCATCGCCCGGCAGGCACTGGCCAATGAAGAATACGAGATTGTGCCGTGGAATGAAGCGCAAGCCAGTTTATTCAACGCGCTGAATATGGAGAAAATCCTGACCGGTTTCATGCTCCTGATGATTGTCATCATTGGTGCGGTGAATATTATCTCGACACTGGTTATGGTAGTTGCCGACAAGAGTGCCGATATTGCCATTCTGCGCACCATGGGCGCCAGCCGCCAGGGCATCATGACTATTTTTATTGTCCAGGGTTTGATGGCCGGCCTGTTTGGCACCGTTGTCGGGGCTGTCGCAGGTGTCCTGTTAGCCAGTAACGTCGCCGAAATCAGCTTGCTTGTTGAGGCCGCGATCAATGCCATGCTTAATGACGGCAATATCTATCTGCTGTCGCATTTACAGACACAGATCAACTGGCCGGAAGTCGGATTGGTTTGCCTCGCCGCTCTCGGTATCAGTTTCCTGGCGACGCTCTATCCGGCCTATCGTGCCAGTCAAATCCAGCCAGCCGAAGTGCTGCGTTACGAATAAGTAGAGTTATGAACGAAGACACGAATTCCGCCACTGAACAGCCAATCGTCCTGGAATGCCGGCATCTGGGAAAAACCTATGCCCAGGGGCCATTGCATGTACAGGTATTGCGGGACGTAAATCTGCAAATCAAACGCGGAGAGCAGGTGGCTATCGTCGGCAGCTCAGGCTCCGGCAAGACCACGTTGCTGAATCTTTTGGGTGGGCTTGATTTGCCCAGCAGCGGTAACGTGCTGGTAGCTGGCAAGGACCTGGCGAGCGTGGGCGAAGCCGAGCGCGGTCAGCTGCGCAATCGCTATCTGGGTTTTGTCTATCAGTTCCACCACCTGCTGGGCGAATTTACCGCGCTGGAAAACGTTTGCATGCCGCTGTTGATACGTGGCGAGCCTATCGCGGAAACAAGGAATGCCGCGCAACAGATGCTTGAGCGCGTTGGTTTGCGCGAGCGCGTGGCACACAAACCGGCAGAATTGTCCGGTGGTGAACGTCAGCGCGTGGCGATTGCGCGGGCTCTGGTTACGCAGCCGCGCTGTGTGTTGCTGGACGAACCCACTGGCAATCTGGACCGGGCAACGGCACTGGAGATTCAGGCCCTGATGGCAGAACTCAATGCGTCATTGCAAACCAGTTTCGTCGTAGTGACACATTCCGAAGAACTCGCCAATGCCATGTCACGGCAATTGACGTTACGTGACGGCACACTGTGCGCCTGAGGTCGCTATCAGTCCGATGAGCGAACACGCTATCAATCTGCCGCGTCATATTGCTGCCCGCTATGTCAGCGTTGGCAAGCGCAGCCATCTGGTGTCATTCATGTCGGCCATTGCCATCGGCGGACTGGCTTTCGGCACAGCAATTCTGATTACCGTGTTATCAGTTATGAACGGTTTTGATCGCGAGATGCGCGAAGACATTCTCGGCATCGTGCCACATATCACACTCAACAGCGAAGCCAATCTCAGCGCGGAACAGTGGCAGGAAGTAGAAGCCCAGGCGCTGCAACACCCGCAAGTAATCGCTGCCTCGCCCCTGGTTGAAACACCTGGCGTGCTGGCGACTGTAAACTCGAGTCAGGGCGTGTTGGTTAACGGCATCGACAGCTCTGCAGAAACATCGTTTTCGGCCATCGAACGTTTCTTTCGTGCAGGAAGTTTATCGGCGTTGCAGGATGAAAGATGGGGTATTGCCATTGGCAGTACGATGGCGGAACGCCTCGCTGTGGGTGTTGGTGATCAGGTGGATTTGTTTTCTACGGCTGTTTCCCTGAACCCGCTGACGCCGTTACCTACTTATCGCAAGTTTACTGTCATCGGTGTATTCAGCGTGGGTAATCAGGATCTCGATGAGCGACTGGTGTTAACCAATATCGACGCAGCCCGGGCACTGTTTCGGCTGCGCACACCGCATAACAGTTTGCGATTGCGCGTGGCCGATGTGCTGTCGGCTGACACTGTTGCCAGTCAGCTGCGCGGTCGATTGCCGGACAGTATCAGTCTTGGGAGTTGGACACGACAGTACGGCAGTATGTATGAAAATATTCGCTTTTCCCGTTCGATCATTTCACTCATGCTGTGGTTGCTGGTTGGCGTTGCTGCTTTCAATCTCGTTGTCAGCCTTATCATGATCGTGCGCGACAAGCGCGGAGATATCGCCATCCTTCGCACCCAGGGAGCGAGCCCGGCCATGATCAGTCGTATCTTCATGTGGCAGGGCGGTTTTATCGCCGCCATCGGGCTGACCATCGGACTGGTGTTAGGCGTGATCGGTGCCTTGCAAATATCCAGTCTCGCCAGCTGGATTGAGTCCACATTTGCGCTGCAAATACTCAGCGCTGATGTTTATCCAATCGATTTCCTGCCGTCGGCACTGCGCCTCAGCGATGTGCTGTCCGTGTTACTTGGTGTGCTGCTTCTGTCGCTTATCGCGACTTACTTTCCTGCCCGGCGGGCAGCGGCGATCCAGCCCGCTGAAGCCTTGCGCGCCGATTAGCGTGTACTTTCCTGATAAAGTGATTTAATCCGCAGAATTGGCGTAGCGTCACTGCGTTGACTACATTCTAGGCAAGCTCAACCAGATTCCGCCGCCATTTGCCGCGGTAACAGACCGTGGTCTCACACTTCTATCTGCTTGCTGCCAGCGCTGGTTTATTGCTGGCCACGTGGCTGCCGTCGCTGCAAGTGATGTTGGCGGTGTCACTGGCTGTGGTCGTCGCTGCAGTTGTGCTGTTCTATTGGCGTACTAATCCTGGTTGTACTGATAAGACAAACCGGTATTGCACGCAAACGTTGCCCCTGTGTCTGTTGCTATTGGCTGGCGGTGTGCTCTGGCACGCGAATTGGGCCAATAGACATCTGGGGCAGCAACTGGACACGCTGCATGAAGGACAGTCGCTGCAGGTGCGCGGCGAGATTGTGAGCCTGCCGCAGACCAATACCCGGCGGCAACGCTTTCATTTCCGCGTGAGCCATGAGGACGGCTTACTGCCCGGTCGATTGTTATTGCTGTCTTACTACGGCGAGGAATCCTTGCGCGCCGGGCAACACTGGTTATTTACCGTGCAGCTCAAGCGTCCGCACGGCATGGTCAATGCCGCCGGTTTTGACTATGAGGCCTGGCTGCTGCAGAACGGATTCGCGGCTACCGGCTACGTGCAGGATGTTGCCAGTAACAAACAATTGTCCCGTAACAGTTTCTCCCTCGCGGCCCTGAGACAGTCATTGCGCGATTTGCTGACGGGCCACGCCGGGATAGAAAACGGCGCTGTTATCAGCGCGCTGGTCATCGGTGATCGTAGTCAGCTGAGTGCAGACAACTGGGCGCTGTTTTCCCGCACCGGCACCACGCATCTGTTTGTCATCTCGGGATTGCATGTGGGCCTGCTGAGTATGGTCGTACTGTTTATCGCCAACCGGGTCTTGATGCTGGCAAGCAGCATTTTCCTGCTCTGGCCGCGCCAACAATTCGCCACTGTGCTGGCGCTTCTTGCCGCTGCCGCTTACAGCGCGTTGGCAGGGTTCTCACTGCCGACACAGCGGGCACTGATCATGGTAGCGGTGTTCATGCTGGGCCGGCTTACCGCGCGGCCTGTACCGGTTTCATTTCGCTTCTGCCTGGCGTTACTGCTGGTGCTGCTGAACAATCCTCTGGCCGGACTCAGCGCCGGTTTCTGGCTGTCTTTTATCGCCGTCGGCGGTCTGCTGGCATTCGCCGAAAAGTTGCTGCGCACGACGTTGACGCCAAGCTGGGCAGGGCGACTGCGTCGGGCACTGGCGCCGCAATGGATCATATTCCTGCTGCTGTCGGCACCTCTGGCGCTGCAAACCGGTTTTCTCACGCCGCTGGCGCCGCTTGTTAATACGCTGGCGATTCCTTTTGTTGGCGCTGTCGTCATCCCGCTTGTGCTGTTGGCGGCACTGTTCCTCATCGCCGGGCTGCCGCTGGCGAAATGGACTTTGCACGCGGCGGATTGGTCTCTGTCTGTACTGCTGGATGTACTGGGGTGGCTTGCCGGGACTGAATTACTGATTCCGCTGCCGGCGCCGCACCTATTGGCAGTGCTGTTGGCCTTGCTCGCTAGTTGTCTGTTACTGCTGCCGTGGCGCCGGGTGTCTTTGATAGCGGCGCTGTGCCTGTCACTGCCATTGTGGCTACCGCAGCGGGAAATGCTGGCTGCCGGCGAGATGCAGGTCGATGTGCTGGATGTCGGGCAGGGGCTGGCAGTGTTGGTACGTACGCAGAAGCATGCGTTGCTTTTCGATACCGGCGCGGCGCAACAGGAAGGGTTCAGTATCGCCGAAGCCGTAGTGCTACCCGTGCTGGCACGTGCCGGTTTGCCGCGACTGAACAAACTGGTGGTAAGCCATGCGGACAATGATCATGCTGGTGGCGCGCCACTAGTGCTGGCGCACATGCCGACGACGCCCTTGCTCAGCGGTCAGAGTATTGCCGGACTACCGGGGCAGTTGTGTCAGGCAGGGCAGCACTGGCAATGGGACCAGGTGCGCTTCGACATCCTGCATCCGGACGGCCGCGACAATCGCAATAACAACAACCGCAGCAACAACAACGCCTCCTGCGTGCTGCGCATCGAAGCAACCAACGGCAGTATGCTCTTGCCCGGTGACATCGACAGCCATATCGAGCGGGCACTCGTGCTGCGCTATGGTGAAGCCTTGCGCAGTGACGTGCTGGTCAGTGCGCATCACGGCAGTAATACCTCCTCGGGCTACCCGTTCCTGAAAACCGTGCAGCCACAACGGGTGGTGCATTCGGCCGGCTATCGCAATGGCTTTGGTCACCCGGCGCTGGCCGTTCAGGCGCGCTATGCAGCGCTGAATATTGACCAGTGGTCAACAGCGCAGACGGGCGCTGTACGCCTGCGCTGGCGCAGCGGAGCCGGACTGCAGGTGGAGTCCATGAGAGACCTGCAGCGACGCTACTGGCGGCCGTCAGGCAATAGCGATTAGTGCCGATACAAACACATACTGGCTGGCGCGATTATGTTAATCTGCGGCGCTGACTGAACGGAGGAAGTTTGTGGTAGAAATCGTTAGTGCAGGCGGGTGGCTGATGCTGCCGATTCTCCTGTGTTCCATCGTCGCCATCGCCATCATTATCGAGCGCTTCTGGACTCTTAGTGCCGCCCGGATCACGCCGAAGTACGTGTTGGCGCAAGTGTGGACCTGGTTGAAAAATAACGAACTGGATTCCGGCAAATTGCGGGAGTTGCGCCTGTCCTCACCCCTCGGGCAAATTCTCGCCGCGGGACTGCTCAGCTCCAAATACGGTCGGCATGCCATGATCGACAGCATCGAACAGGCTGCTGCACAGGTCATTCATGATATGGAGCGCTACCTCAATACACTGGGCACTATTGCCGCGATTACTCCATTGCTGGGGCTGCTGGGAACCGTGGTCGGCATGATCAACGTGTTCAGCGAAATCATGCTCGAGGGTACCGGTAATGCCAATGCGCTGGCTGGAGGAATTTCCGAGGCGCTGATCACCACGGCGGCAGGTTTGACGGTTGCCATACCCACCTACATGTTTCATCGCTATTTCACCCGCAAGGTGGATTCGCTGGTGCTCAATCTCGAACAGGAATCCATCAAGCTCGTCGACGCACTGCACAGTGACCGCAAGGTCGAAGTAAAGTAACCCAAACAGAGCGACACCAAGCACTGACTTGTGAAATTCAAACGCAACAAGCACGAAGACCTGGCCATCAACATCACGCCCCTGATTGACGTGGTGTTCCTGTTGCTGATCTTTTTTATGGTCACCACCACCTTCAGTCGCGAAACCCGGTTGCTGGTGAATCTGCCAGAAGCCAACGCCGATCTGGCTGCCGCACAACCGCAACAGATCGAAGTGCTGGTAACACGAGAGGGGAATTACGCCATTAACGGGCGTACACTGGTGAACAACCGTATGGCGACGCTAATGAGCGGTCTGGAGATCGAATCCGGCGGTGATCGCGATTTGCCGGTACTCCTGATCGCCGATGCGGAAGCGACGCATCAGTCTGTTGTCACGGCGATGGACGCTATTGGCCAGTCCGGTTTCCAGCGTTTGAATATCGCCACGCAGCGGCCGGTAGACACCGGCGATGGCAATCAAACCCAATTGAATCCCAATTAAACGCAGCAAGTCGCGCAGCAACTGGTCAGCGCGCAGCGCAGGAACTTGCACAGGCAGCCCATGGAAGACAGTCACATTCACACAGCACAGACAAGCGACACCGCAGAAGCGACCGGCTGGGAGCTTTACAAGCGGCTGTTCTCCTATGTCCTGAATCACAAGCTGACGATCGTGCTGGCACTGATCGGCTATGTCATTTTCGCTGCCAGTACGCCAGCCGCTACCTGGTGGCTGGGTTGGACGGTCGACGCCATCTCCAGCGAGAACTACGAGACGCTGCGCATTCTCAGTCCGTTGATCTGCATCGCCATCACGCTGGGCCGTGGCGTTGGTTCCTTTCTCGGTGGTTACTCAATGGCTGGCCTGGCCAATCTGGTCATGCACAAATTGCGCTGCCAGCTGGTGGATCGACTGGTGTGCCTGCCGGCCAGTTACTTCGACCGACACTCGACCGGCCGACTGGTGTCGAAGGTCACCTACGATGTCACGCAGATAGCCGGTGCCGCCAGTGACGCCATCGCCGTAGTTTTTCGCGAAGGCTTCACGGTAATTGGCTTGTTAATTTACTTGCTCTATATCGACTGGCAATTGAGTCTGACTTTTCTCGTTATCGCGCCGCTGGTCGGCCTGATAGTTTCCTTCGCCTCGAAGAAGTTCCGCCGTTACAGCTCGCAGATGCAGGACTCCATGGGCGAGGTCACACAAGTGACCAACGAGAGTATCAAGGGGCATCGGGTTGTACGGATATTCAATGCCGAGGATTTTGTCAGCGGCAAACTGCAAAGTGCCAGTGAGCGCAATCGCCACCAGAATATGAAGATGGAGTTGACGCGCAACATCAGTACGCCGCTGGTGCAGCTCATCGTCGCCATGGCGCTGGCGTTGTTGGTGTGGCTCGCCATGTCACCGGACTTCTTTGCTGACAAGACGCCTGGTGATTTTGTCGCCTTCCTCGGCGCCGCCGGTTTATTGGCAAAACCGATTCGCCAACTCACCCAGGTTAATGCGGTAATCCAGCGAGGCCTGTCTGCCTCGCACAGTATCTTCGCCGTGCTCGATACCGAACCGGAAGTGGACAATGGCAGTCACCGGGTAGAGCGCGCCGCAGGAAGACTGGTATTCAACAATGTCAGCTTTGCCTATAACGAAGACAGCAAGGCTTTGCAGGAAGTGAGCTTCGTCGCCGAACCGGGGCAGACTATTGCGCTGGTGGGTAAGTCAGGCAGCGGCAAGTCGTCATTGGTCAGCCTGATACCGCGATTCTATGAATACAATAGCGGCGAAGTCACACTGGACGGTGTCGCCCTTAGGGATTATCAGCTCCAGAATCTGCGTGAACAAATATCGCTGGTGACCCAGCAAGTGGTGTTGTTTGCCGGTACCGTTGCAGAGAATATCGCTTACGGTGAGGACGAGGTGGATCGCGAGAAAGTGCTCGCAGCAGCCGAAGCAGCGCACGCCATGGAATTCATCGACAAATTACCCCATGGCATAGACACACAAGTTGGCGATGATGCCGGCCTGTTATCCGGCGGTCAGCGTCAGCGTATCGCCATCGCCCGAGCCTTGTTAAAAGACGCCCCCATTCTGATTCTCGACGAGGCGACCTCGGCACTGGATTCCGAATCGGAGCAGCATATCCAGGACGCCTTGCAACAACTGATTAAAGGCCGCACGACTTTTGTGATTGCCCATCGTCTGTCGACCATCGAAAATGCCGATCAAATTCTGGTGATGGAGCAGGGCAGAATTGTCGAGCACGGCACGCACGCAGAACTGATCAACGCCGGCGGTGCCTATTCGCGGCTGCACCAGATCCAGTTCTCGGAGACGCGCACGGCTCAGGTATCATGAGCACACTGGAAAAAGCCTGGTACACGCGTGCAAGCTGGCTGATTCTGTTGTGGCCAGTGGCAGTACTCTTTCGCTGTTTGGCGGCACTGCGGCGGCAAATCCAATCGGCCTCTGCGCGCAAGATCATCACCAAGGTGCCAGTTGTCATTATCGGCAATCTCACGGTTGGTGGCACCGGCAAAACCCCCGTTATCATGACACTGGCCAACGCCTTGAAGGCAAGCGGATTGCGTCCCGGCGTCATCAGTCGCGGCTACGGTGGACAAGGTGCCACTTATCCCATGTTGGTGGAAGCCAGTGCGGACAGCGCTGTGGTGGGCGACGAACCGGCGTTGATTGCAGGGCAGTGTGAAGTTCCTGTTGTCGTCGATCCTGACCGTCGTCGGGCCATGGAGTATCTTTTAGAGCAGAGTGATGTGGATGTCATTCTCAGCGATGATGGGCTGCAACATTATCGCCTACCGCGTGACTATGAGATTGCCGTCGTTGACGGTGAGCGCCTGTTTGGCAATGAGATGACGCTACCCGCCGGCCCTTTGCGTGAGCCTGTCTCCAGACTGAGCACAGTGGATCGAATTATCGTTAACGGTGCCGCCGAGAAAACTCACGAAGCGCTGGCGCAGGCTGTGCACATGACACTGCAGGCAAAGGCATTGCGTAATCTGGACAGCGGCGAGACTCGCGCCTTCGCCGGTGCCCCGTTCAAGATGGGAACTTGCATCCAGGCTGTGGCGGCGCTGGGCAATCCACAACGGTTTTTCACGCTGCTGGAGCAATTGCCCTATGCGGTGGAGACCTTTTCTTTCCCGGATCACCAGAAGATTACCCTGGAGGCGCTGCAAGCTGCCGGCGTTGATCTGTCGCAGCCCATCGTCATGACCGACAAGGATGCGATAAAATGGCCGCGAGGTGTCACTGGTGACTGCTGGTCACTGACGGTGGAAGTCACCTTGCCGGAAGCGTTTCTGCAAGAGTTCGTCACCGCGGTACAATCATTACAGCAGCAGAAACAGGCGCAACATTCACACTAGCAACACTCAGGAAGCCCCAATGTTGGATCAGAAATTACTCAGTATTCTCGTCTGCCCGGTATGCAAAGGCGATCTGCAATACGACAAGCCGGCGCAGGAGTTAATTTGCTTGCCTGACGCTCTGGCCTTTCCAATCCGGGACGATGTTCCCGTGATGCTCAGCAATGAGGCCCGGGAAATGACACTGGAAGAAACGGAGCAATACCGTTGAGCTTCATCGCCGTCATTCCTGCCCGCTACGGTGCCCAGCGCTTGCCGGGTAAACCCTTGCTGGATATTGCCGGCAAACCGATGCTGCAGCATACCTGGGAGCGTGCCCGGGCCAGTGCTGCGGCAGCGGTGTATGTCGCAACTGATGATGAGCGCATTCAGCAGGCGGCACAGGGTTTTGGCGCGGAGGTGATAATGACTTCGCCAGAGCATCGTTCGGGTACCGACCGTATACAGGAAGTGGTCACTCGTCTGGGGCTGGATAACGACCAGGTCGTGGTCAATGTGCAGGCCGATGAACCAATGATCCCGCCCACGGTGATCGATCAGGTAGCTGCCAATCTGTTGGCGAACCCGGAGATGGGCATTGCCACGTTGTGCGAGGTGATGACCAGCCAGGCAGAAGTGCTCGATTCCAATGCTGTCAAGGTTGTCACTGCCAAGAACGGGCAGGCATTGTATTTTTCCCGCGCCACCATTCCCTACAACGGCAGCGCCTCGGCCAGTAATTGCTACCGCCATATCGGCATTTATGCTTACCGTGTGGCCACGCTGCATGACTTTGTCAGCTGGCCGGCGGCGGAGCTGGAAGTCGCCGAAAAACTGGAGCAATTACGGGCTTTGTATAACGGCGTCGCGATTCATGTGGCAGTCGCCAGCGAACGCATTCCCGCCGGCGTCGATACTGAAGCCGACCTGGCCGCGGTGCGCAAATTGCTGGCGGAGCAGGGTGAGTGACTGTCAGCGCCTCGTCTCCAACCGTACGCATATTGCTCGTCTGTCTCGGTAATATCTGTCGCTCACCGACTGCCCACGGCGTGTTGTTAAAGCGTATTGCCGACAAGGGCTTCGGTCATGCTATCACAGTAGATTCTGCGGGCACTGGCGACTGGCACATTGGCGCTGCGCCAGATCCGCGCTCTGCCCGTGCCGCCGCCAATCGCGGTTATGATCTCAGCGCCTTGCGCGCACGTCAGGTACAAGCAGCAGACTTCGAGAAGTTCGATCTGATTCTGGCCATGGATCGCACCAATCTGCGCGACTTGCGCACGCTTTGCCCACCGCGTTTCAAGAGCAAGCTGAAGCTGTTTCTCGACTATGGTAGCAGTGAGCACGATGCGGTGCCTGATCCGTATTACAGTGGTGAGCAGGGTTTCGAGTTGGTGCTGGATCTGGTCGAGGATGCCTGTGAGCAGCTATTGGCGGCACTACAGCAGGACTATGGTCTCTCCGAGGTCGCCTCGTGACCGCTGCCGGGATCCAGGAAAACGCCGATCTAAGTGCCCGTAATACCTTCGGTGTGCCCGCCAGCGCTGCCTACTGCGCCGAGATTACCGATCTGGATACGTTGCAAGCAGCCATCGGCTTTGCGCAACAGCAACACTTGCCCATGCTCATTCTCGGCGGCGGCAGCAACTGCCTCTTTCTCGGCCACTATTCCGGGCTGGTGTTGCGGGTGGCGAACAAGGGCTATACCTGGGATGAGCACAAGCGTCAGGTGACCGTCGCCGCTGGTGAAAACTGGCACGAACTGGTCAGCCAGTGTGTCAGTAAAGGCTATTTCGGTTGTGAAAACCTGGCCCTGATCCCGGGCAGCGTCGGGGCCGCGCCGATTCAGAATATTGGCGCCTATGGTGTAGAATTGGCGGACATCTTCGTCGAACTTGAAGCGATTGATCTTATTACCGGCGAGCATCATTGCTTCGACAAGGCCGCCTGCGATTTCGGCTACCGTGACAGTTTTTTCAAGACTGCGCAGGACACACAATGGCTGATCTGGTCGGTCACCCTGCAACTGCGCGCAGAGGACACTCCGAACATCGACTACGGCGCCCTGCGTGAGGCACTGGCCGGGCAGGGGGAGGCGCCAGTGACCGCGCAGAGAGTGTTCGATACGGTTTGCGCGGTACGCCGCAGCAAGTTGCCAGACCCGGCAGAACTCGGCAATGCCGGCAGCTTTTTCAAGAATCCTGTTGTCTCCAGCAGCAAGCTGGAAAGCCTGCAGGTGGATTATCCCCAATTGCCGCATTTCGCTACCGAAGACCGTAATCTGGTGAAGATACCGGCGGCCTGGCTGTTACAGGAAGCCGGTTGGAAAGGGCGGCGGCGCGGCGATGCCGGCGTCCATGCCGAGCATGCTCTGGTGCTGGTCAATCATGGCAATGCCAGCGGCGAAGATTTGTATCTGCTGGCCCAGGAAATGAGCGCCTCGGTACTGGAAAAATTCGGCATCGCGCTGCAGCCGGAAGTGCGCCTGATTACCGGTTAAGGCGATACGGCGTTCACAGATTTCAGCCGACGATTTTTATAATGTGAACCAGTTCCCGTTTTCCATTCTCAAATTTGCCGACACCACACGTGCGTGATAAAAATCTTGCATCCTTAGTGCGGCGGGGCAGATTCACCAGCCCTCCGACTCACCACGCAGTGCGCATAGACTGCGAGCCACAGAAACCGCTTCGCAGCTTGTAGCCACCGGCGATTGCGAAGACCGACGTAAGTACATACCGCAATGGAGCAAGCCATGGACGCATTACCAGGCGATAAAATATCTGTGCTGCTAGTCGATGATCATGCCCTGGTGCGCGAAGGAATCGCGCGCTTGTTGGCAGACGCTGATGACATCAGCATCGTTGGCCAGTTCGCCAGTGGCGAAGAAACAATCGAATTCGCCCAAAACAACCCGGACCGACTTCCTGATATCATCGTTCTCGATGCCCGCATGCCCGGTATCGGTGGTATCGAAACCACGCGGCAATTGCTCGCTATGACCCCGAACAGCAAGATCATCGGCATCTCCACCGTGTCATCCGGTGTCATTCCCTCGCAAATGCTGCGTGCCGGGGCCCAGGGCTTCATCACCAAGAGTATCGAGGTAGAAGAGCTGCACAAGGCTATTCGCATGGTGTATCTGGGCCAGCACTATGTCAGCGCTGACGCCGCCACTCAACTGGCCGTAGATCCGTTCAATCAGCGTGGCCAATCGTTGTTCGACAAACTGTCGCGGCGGGAAATGCAGATCGCCCAGATGCTCACCGATGGCAAGAAAGTCAGCCAGATTTCCGGTTATCTCGATCTCAGCCCGAAAACCGTATACAGCTATCGCTATCGCATCTTCGAGAAGCTGGGTATTCGCAGCGATGTTGAACTCACTATCCTGGCGGTACGTCATGGTCTGGCCGATGACACCCGCGAACTGGACGAACTGCAACAACTGGAGCGCTTTGCCGGTTGAGCCTGACGCCGGCATCCGCTACTCTCCTGCGGCATTGATTCCACGCTCTCCATGGGCGATTCTGCGAAGCTATGCCCAAGGACACCCCCAGCCAGTTTGATCACAAAACCTTTCTCGCAAATCTGAGTACACGCCCCGGCGTGTACCAGATGCTTGATGCAGACGGGAAAGTGCTCTATGTCGGCAAAGCCCGTAACCTGAAAAACCGGGTCGGCAGTTATTTTCGCGCTTCCGGTCTGGCCACCAAGACCATGGCCATGGTCAGCAAGATCGCCGACATCGGCATCACCATCACGTCCACGGAAACCGAAGCGCTGTTGCTTGAGCAAAATCTCATCAAGCAACATCGACCCGCCTATAACATTCAGCTGCGGGACGACAAATCCTACCCCTATATTCTGCTGACCGATCAGGAATACCCGCGCCTGACTTTTTATCGTGGCAGCCGCAAACGCAAGCAGGGACAGTTTTTCGGCCCGTATCCGAGCGCCCATGCCACCCGGGAAACACTGCAGGTATTACAAAAAGTGTTTCGTGTGCGTCAGTGTGAGGACTCTTATTTTCGTAATCGTTCACGACCGTGCCTGCAATACCAGATTGATCGTTGCACCGGTCCCTGTGTCGGTCTGATCTCGACTGAGGAGTACAGCCGCGACGTGCGTTATTCCACTCTGTTCTTGCAAGGCAAAAGTGATCAGTTGATTCGCGAGCTTAACAAGGCCATGGAGCAGGCAGCCGAGAGCCAGCAATTTGAAAAGGCCGCCAAGATTCGCGACCAGATTATCGATCTGCGCCGCATCCAGCAGGAACAATTTGTTGCCAATCAGGGCAACGACGCAGACATCATCGCGGCTTCCTTACAGCAGCCCTACGTGTGTCTCCATGCCATCTATGTGCGTGCCGGCCGCATTATCGGTAGCAAGAGTTTTTATCCGCGTTTCCGCCTGGCCACAGAACCGGGTGAAGTACTGAACGCCTTCATCTCACAAACCTATCTCAATGAAGAGCAGGCGGCGAATGTGCCGAGAGAAATCATTACACCGGAAGCGCTCGACGAGGCCGAGGAGCTGCAAGAGGCGCTGAGCTATGTGGCCGGGCACAAAGTCAAACTCGCCCATCGCGTGCGTGGTCATCGGGCCAAGTGGTTGCAGTTGGCCGTGACCAATGCCAGAGAATCGTTGCAGAGTTTTGTCAGCAACAAACAGAATACGCGCAAACGTTTTGTCGCCTTGCAGGAGGCGCTCAAACTGCCAGCCATGCCTGCCCGTATTGAATGTTTTGATATATCCCATACCAGCGGTGAAGGTACGGTAGCATCCTGTGTTGTTTTTGATGAGCAGGGCGCCGTAAAGAATGACTACCGGCGCTTTAATATCAAGGACGTCACGGGCGGTGATGACTATGCCGCCATGGAGCAGGCGCTGGATCGTCGCTTTACGCGCCTGAGTAAAGGCGAGGGCAAGATTCCCGACATCCT
The DNA here is from genome assembly GCA_964592245.1 of uncultured Pseudohongiella sp. Lineage (GTDB taxonomy): Bacteria > Pseudomonadota > Gammaproteobacteria > Pseudomonadales > Pseudohongiellaceae > UBA9145. The sequence goes on from CAZQFA010000016.1 coordinate 32,111, forward strand.
GTTAATCGATGGTGGTAAAGGGCAGCTCACACAAGCCCGGGGCATTCTGGAAAAGTTCAGCCTGCCGGAAGTTCAGCTGCTCGGTATTGCCAAGGGCATTAGCCGCCGGGCAGGGCAGGAGACGCTGTTTGTACCCCATGACAATGGCTTTCGTGAAGTCGTCATCGATACCCAGTCACCCGCACTGCATTTGCTGCAACAAGTCCGTGATGAAGCTCATCGCTTTGCCATCACTGGTCATCGGCAGCGACGTGCCAAGGCACGCAAACAATCACCACTGGAACAGGTACCCGGACTCGGTCCGAAGCGCCGACGCGAGCTGCTGCGCTATTTCGGCGGACAACAAGAGATCAGCAAAGCGGGTGAAGCGGAGCTGGCCAAAGTGCCGGGAATCAGTCGCAAGCTGGCCGAAGCAATCTACGCCCATTTGCATTCCCATTGATTGCCTTTTGATTGCC
>CAZQFA010000016.1:32668-41658 GCA_964592245.1 uncultured Pseudohongiella sp.
TTGATTGCCTTTTGATTGCCCATTGATAGATAGCTCCAGGGCCTGGCGAGGACCTGTCGAAGACCTGTTACAGTTCACGTTGGACTGACAGGCGTGGCAGTGGCCAGGCTAGAGGTCAGGGTCTGTCATCCGGCCTCGTTAAGCGGGGCCCTTTTGCTGTAAACTGCCGCCCTGTCTTTCGGTGAGCACTTTAGGGGTGACCTCATTGAGATAGTTCTTCAGCACGATGACGCAAGAGTTTTACGTAATGGACGATACAACAGCATGACCTGGCCGAATCTCGTCACTTACCTGCGCCTGTTGCTCATTCCCGTCGTCGTCTGGTGTTACAACGCCGATTTTGACTACGCCAATGTCTGGGCTGCCGCCTTGTTCAGTATCGCCAGCCTCAGCGACCTGCTGGACGGCTATCTGGCCCGCAAGCTCAATCAGACTTCCGAGTTTGGCGCCTTTCTCGATCCGGTGGCGGACAAACTGCTGGTCGCTATCGCCCTGATCATGCTGGTAGCAGCCTATCCGGAGTTATTGTTGGCAACCGGCATCATCATTGGCCGGGAAATTCTCATCTCGGCACTGCGGGAATGGATGGCGGGCAGGGGAGAACGCGATGCTGTCGCTGTGGCCTTCTCCGGCAAGCTGAAAACGACCGTGCAGATGATCGCCATCATCACCCTGATGCTAGCTGACCCGTTCTTCCCACCCATGCTCTACAACGCCGGTAATCTGCTCCTGCACGTGGCGGCGCTGCTCAGCCTGTGGTCGATGGCGCAGTATTTCCGCAATGCCTGGCATGTGCTGTTTCCCTGAAGCCTGCTGACCGTCTCTGACGCAGCCGACGTGAGTGGCCGTCGCCTGAGCTCACAGGCAAAGAATTTGCTTCAAGTGGTTGAATTAGGTCGCTTTCCGCTTGACTCCAGCCGTCACGTGACTAGAATACGCGTCTTCCTGATGAGGACGCGGATCGACGCAGCGCATCACTGGCTGCAACAGGCGATCCGGACCGGCAGACGGGTTTGGTCTAAACAATTGCCAAAGACCCTGCAAGCCGGAGATAATACGCCCCATCAGCTCAATTAAGCGGGAATAGCTCAGTTGGTAGAGCACGACCTTGCCAAGGTCGGGGTCGCGAGTTCGAATCTCGTTTCCCGCTCCAATTTCTCTTCGATTTCTCCTCGGCTTCGCGTCAATTGTTGCCATCGCAGTAGCGTCAGATCTGTTCACCATTCATCCCTTGTTTGTCAGTTAGCCAGCTCTGAGCATCGCGCTGGTCAGCAGTCGTGCTTGTCATCAGGCTGGGTTATGCTTGCGGCATGTTTTGAAAACCAGAAACAGACACTGATCTTATGAGCAATGAAGTGAACGCCGAACAACACGAAGAAACCACCGCCCGTCCGTGCAAAGCGATCAGCCTGATTATCCGCCCTGGCAAGAAATCTCTGGGCGGCTTTTCGGTGCGCCGCAGTTTGCCCCATCCCGGACAACGAACTGTCGGCCCCTGGATATTTTTTGATCACGCCGGACCGGCCACTTTCGCGCCGGGCGAAGGCGTCGACGTGCGGCCGCACCCGCATATCAATCTCGCCACGGTTACCTATTTTTTCGAAGGCCAGTTCATGCACCGTGATTCACTGGGCAATGCCCAGGCCATCAAACCCGGTGACATCAACCTGATGGTGGCGGGCAAGGGCATCGTGCATTCGGAGCGCACGCCGGATGATTTACGTGCCAGCGGCTCGACCATGCATGCCCTGCAATTGTGGCTGGCGCTGCCGGAAAAAGACGAGGAGATCGATCCAGCGTTTTATCACTATCCTGCCGATGATATACCCACCACAGAGATTGCGGGCGTACCAGTAAGAGTCATGATGGGAGCGGCGTTTGGCCTGCAGTCGCCGGTGAAGACCTTCGCCGAGACGTTGTATTTTGAAGCAGAGTTGCAGGCCGGACAGACACTGCGACTACCGGAAGCCGAGGAGCGGGCCGTCTACGTGGCCAGTGGCGGTATCGAGATCGACGGTGCGGCGGTAGACGACCATTGTATGGCGGTGCTGGAGCCTGGAGCGGGTGTGACAGTAACGGCGACAGAGAACAGCCGCATTGCCCTGATCGGCGGCGAGAAGCTCAGCAAGCGCTATATCGAGTGGAATTTCGTCTCCAGTCGCCCGGAGCGCATTGAACAGGCCAAAGTCGACTGGAAAGCCGGGCGATTCCCGGTGGTGCCCGACGATGCCGAGGAATTCATACCGCTACCCGAAAAGTAGCTGGTCATCAGTAAAGGCGCGGCCTGCAGGTTAAAAAATCCAATAAAAACATGCCCAAAGGCGAGAGTTTTGGTATAGTTCGCGCTCTTTCGGATTGCAGCAAAAGCAGTCTGATTTCAGGCTAGGTGGCAGAGTGGTCATGCAGCGGACTGCAACTCCGTTAACGCCGGTTCGAAAGCCGCGTTAGCGGCGCAGAGCGCACGAAGTGCGGCCCGAAGGGCGAGGACTTGAGCTTAGCTCAAGTTCGAGTCAAAGCTGCGAAAGCAGCGCCGACCGAGCGTAGCTCGGCCCTGGAGGGTGAAGACTTGAGCTAAGCTCAAGTCTGAATCAATCTGACCCGATGACTTCAACACCAAGCTGGAAGAAAAGAGTAGTAACGAAAGAACAAGCAACACATCAAAGGCTAGGTGGCAGAGTGGTCATGCAGCGGACTGCAACTCCGTTAACGCCGGTTCGATTCCGACCCTAGCCTCCATTTCCCCCTCGCAGACCTCCTCAGTGAGCGCCTGCATGTTCCACCCTCTACAATGCCCGGGTGGCGAAATTGGTAGACGCAAGGGACTTAAAATCCCTCGGTGGAAACACCGTACCGGTTCGATTCCGGTCCCGGGCACCATAATTTGTCATTTCAACTTACTTTTGTCGCCAGTATCTGAATCGAATCAACGCGCTTAACTGCGTATGCATTTCGCTTGCCATAGCATGAGCGCCATGTCGCACATTAAAAGCCACTCACGATTGCAGAGTGCGGTAGACTTTATACGCATATTTAGCGTGATAGTTGCCGCAGTCGGATTCCTTTTATAGGAATTTCTTGGTCGCTGCTTTTTTGTGCAAACAATTCTCAACTCAACATCAGTCTTGTTAATTACCCGTTCAGCCCCCAGCTCTCAATAATAGGTTTTCCTGTTTTATCGATTCGGCGTTACCAGGGGCGTCGGCCTCTTCACTCCAGGAGTTGCTGCTATGAGATCACTTAATTTCATGATTCTTGCCATAGCATTCACTCTGTTGACGGGTTGCAGCAGTTTGACTGTGGAAGAAATCACTATCGAAGAAAGAATGGCCGAGCGCGGCTATCTGATCGGGCCCGGCGAGCAGCGAGTTACAAGCTATCAGATCAACACTTGGACCGCTGTAGATGATGAGCATCTGATTATTCGTTCCGGCGTGCAAGATGAGTATTTGCTGGAATTAATTGGGCCCTGTATCAATTTGAGTAGTGCCATTTTTGTTGGTATTTCCTCGCCGACTTCCCGACTCGACAGCTTTGGCGAAATAGTAGTCGACAGCCCCGGAATCGGTCGCGAGCGCTGCAACATACGAAATATCTACGTCCTGGAGAATGTAGCGCCTGCTGCACAGACAAATTGAGCTGTATATAACGACCATGGGCAATTACTTGTAACCAATTCCGCCTCACTGACGTCTACTGTCACAAGAATGCACAAAAACAGTTCTAGACTGGGTCTAATACCGACAAATTCAAACGACGAGGCGCTTATGAAAACGCTGAACCCGCTCCTTTTTGCCTGTGCCATGCTGGCAACCACGCCAGTGCTTGCGGCTTCCGCCAAGCACGTGAATTACAGCATCGATGCCAGTGACTTTGACGATGTGCATCTGGAGATGTCCATTGGCGAGATGGATATCGAAGTCTATGACGGCGACACCATTGAGCTGGAAATCGAGCTGATCGCCGAGCGTCGCTGGTTCTCCTTGCGCCGGGGCAATGTCGATGACATTGAACTGGAACAGCGTGATCGTGGTGACTCCCTGTATCTGGGTATTGACGACGACAACCTGCAACAGACCTGGCGCGTACGCATGCCAGCCCGACTGGCATTGAAGATCGACGTGGGAGTCGGCGAGGTAGAAATCGACGACTTCAGTAATTCGCTGGAGCTGGAGATGGGAGTAGGCGCCGTGGAAATCAATGTCGCCAATACCAATTATTCCGAAATCGTTGCCACTACGGGCGTCGGTGATGCGGTAATACGCGGTTTTGGTCAGGGCACGGATAATGAGCGCAGCATGCTGGTGGGCGCCGATGCCTACTACTACGGCGATGGTGAGTACAGCATCGAACTGGAAGTAGGGGTAGGTGACGCCCGCATCCGAGCGCGATAGGTCAGCAACTGACATTAGCTGCATAAAAAAGCCGCGAGACTCTCGCGGCTTTTTTGTTGGTGTAGCAGGGCGCTGTCGGTATCAGGCGTTTTGTAGCGCCGCAATGCGCTTGGCCAGCGGCGGATGGCTCATGAACAACTCCGCCATGGCACGCTTGCCGTTGATGCCAAAGGCTGTGAGCTGGCCGTCGAGTTGGCTCTCCATCTGATTGCCTTGCAGACGTTGCAGGGCAGCAATCATTTTCTCCTTGCCTGCAAGCATGGCGCCACCACTGTCGGCGCGGAATTCACGATAGCGGGAGAACCACATGACGATGACGCTGGCGAGCATGCCAAACAGCACCTGACAGGCCATGACGGTCATGAAATAGACCATGGCGCTGTTATTGCCGCGATTGACCACATTGGCCACGACCCGCGCCAGGAAGAAAACAAACGTGTTCAGCACACCCTGAATCAACGTCAGGGTGACCATGTCACCGTTCGCCACGTGGCTGACTTCATGGCCGAGTACGGCTTCCGCTTCGTCCTGGGTCATATTGCGCAGCAGGCCGGTGCTGACGGCTACCAGTGCATTGTTGCGGTTGGCGCCAGTGGCAAAGGCATTGATCTCCGGCGAGTCATAGATCGCCACTTCCGGCATACCGATGCCGGCTTGTTGCGCCTGCCGTTGCACAGTCGCCACCAGCCAGCGTTCCTCGGCGCTGCGTGGGGTTTCGATGACGTGGGCGCCGACGCTGCGCTTGGCTATCCATTTGGACATGGCTAATGAGATGAAAGAACCGCCCATACCGAACACGGCACTGATGAACAGCAGGCCGGAATAGCTGGACTGATCCAGCCCCAGAATCGGCATGAGGATGCTGAGCACAATGCCCAGGACGATGAGAATCGCAAAGTTGGTGGCGACAAACAGCAAAATACGTTTCATTTATGACTCCAATGACTCCCGCACGGCGCAACAGGCGCCAATCAATCACACATGACTGATATGGCGGCACATTTGCGGTTTTAAAGAGTCAATTGACCCCGGCTGGCGTTAATTGGTCGCAGTGCGTTGTCGGCGCTCACTGCCTTTCGCCCGCGGCTCTATGTCGCTTTCAGCGACCCAGTCCTCGGTGGAATGCAGGCGAATGAGCTCGGCCACCAATTCGAAAGGCATATGCTGGGGATGATGGAAGTGCATCCAGCAGCCAGCAATATCCGGTAAGGCAAAACCACGCTGGCGGCAACGTTCCTCGATCCATCGTTGCAAGTCGATGTCTTCATCCAGTCCTGCATAAAACAGCGACACGCGATCCTGGGTGTTAATAAAACGCACGCAGGAAAAATACGAGGTGCCAGATGGCACATGTATGTGATGCAGGCGGCGAAATGTTTCGGAAAGTTCTGCCGGCGCCACAACATAGGCAGGCAAACCATCGAAAGATTCGGCAAAGGCATCTGGCAGATTATTGATGATGACTTCACGCAGATGCGACACAGCGGCGCGGCGCATTGGCGGCAAGCCCGCGATGTAGGCATCCACATCCTGATTCCAGGTAATCATGAGCAACAGGCGTACCCGGGGGTAGCGCTGGACTAATCCCGGTGGTACGGCGTTTGGTTAAACGTGATTACGGGAACAGTGTGTAATTGGCTCCGTCACTGGCTCGCCGGGACAAAATCGCGGCAGCAGATTCGTGAGTGCAGGGGGTGATGCCTCTGCGTTGTCAGAGTCAGGCAGTGGCGATCGACAGCGAAAATCCTTGCGCAGTGTGATTCGGTCCATGGTGTCTCCTCCTGTTTTTTTTATTGGATCTCTTGTGGACCCGTTTTAAGCGCCTGTTGTGATTGCCTTCTGGGCATGCAGAAAGACAATGGACGCTGGAGAAAGTCGGACCGGGGCTAGTACGGACTGCAGCACCGGGCACCCCTAGATTTAACACAGTTGCCAATACAGCACTAGTTTTTTTGGCCGACTAAAGACGGGAGGGGCACAAATTGTCTGTGCTGTGAGAATTTACTTATACTGCTGAATCTTTACCGCAGCTGGGAACCACTCCTATGCAAGAACCCAACTGGATGTCGGTCTTGCCGCCATTGCTGGCGATCTTTCTCGCCATTGTCACCCGCCAGGTCATCATTTCATTAAGTATCGGCATCTGGATTGGCTTTTGCCTGCTGGAAGCCGTCAATCCGGTCACCGGCATCGGTCTGGCCATCGACGGCGTCATCAATGTGTTCAGCGATGCCGGCGACACCCGGGTACTGGTGTTTACCCTGATCATTGGCGGCCTCATAGGCACCATTGAAAAAGTGGGCGGAGTCAGGGGGTTCATCCACCTGCTGGAGAACCGTAAATGGGTGAATTCGCCGGTGCGGGCACAGTGGTTGGCCTACTTTACCGGCGTTGTGGTCTTTATCGAGTCCAATATTACCTTGCTGGTCGCCGGTGCTATCTCGCGGCCGCTGTTCGACCGCTTCCGTATCGCCCGGGAGAAGTTGGCCTATATCATCGATTCCACCTCCGCCCCGATTTGTATTCTGATTCCGCTCAATGCCTGGGGAGCAGTAGTCATCGGCTTGCTTGAATCCAGCCGGGTGGCGAATCCGGTCGATGTGTTTATTGCCACCATCCCCTTGAACCTCTATCCGCTGGCAGTGCTGGCCGTGTCGGCCGTGGTGATCTGGCGCGGCATCGATATCGGTCCCATGAAAAAGGCGCAGGCGCGTACTGAGGCAGGGGAAATGTTATGGAGTAACGCCACGCCGATGGTCGATCCGGCGATCCTCGAGCAGCAGGAAGAGACACAAGCAAATGATCTGGCGCGGTTCATGCTCATTCCCATCGCGGTAATGGTGTTGGCCATGCCGCTGGGACTCTATGTCACCGGCAATGGCGTCATGAGCGATGGCTCCGGCTCCACTTCGGTGCTGTGGGCTGTACTGGCGGCGCTGGCAGCGGCCTGGATACTGGCGCTGGGACATCGCCGCGCCAATGTGGAGGAGCTGATGCAACTGTTCCTGAAGGGTGCTGGCGGGCTGCTGCCGGTGGCCATGATTCTGCTGTTTGCGCTGGCGCTGGGGGATGTGGCCAATCTGCTGGGTACTGGCGTCTATGTGGCCCAGATTGCCCAGGACTCCATTCCGCTGGCCTTGATGCTGCCGCTGCTGTTTCTGGTCTCCAGCTTCATCGCCTTCTCCATCGGCTCCAGCTGGGGCACGTTTGCCATCATGATCCCGCTGGCCATGCAGATTGCGCTGGCGCTGGATCTGTCGACCACTTTGTTCCTGGCGGCGGTATTATCGGGGTCGGTGTTTGGTGATCACGCCTCACCAATTAGCGATACTACCGTGGTCTCCTCGATGGCCTCGGCTACCGATCATATCGATCACGTGCGCACGCAATTGCCCTATGCGCTGCTCAGCGCAGCCATTGCCACTGTTGGCTTCTTCATCGTAGGGTTGGTGTCGCTCTAATGCATACCGGGCAGGGGGAACCTGTTATGGCGACGCCAGTGCGGCGTAACACAGGGTTCAGCAAGCGATCATTGCAGCGCCAGCGCCGCCACTAGTCAGTGACGGCGCGGATTTCCGTGATGGGCAACATGGCCATGTCGAGGAACTTGCGCTCACCGCCGCGCTCAGCATCCAGCAAGCTGCCGAGGCTGGCATAGGTGTCATTGACGAACACCGCTTCCTGCTGCTGTGTTTGCCGGGAAATGCCGAATTTGATCTGTTGCCGGGTGGGAGCAGGGATCTGATTGAGCATGTTCTTGGTCGCCCAGATACTGCCGTTGCGGGCGAAGTCACTGATGCGTGAGGCGTAGTTGATGGTCTCACCCAATACTGTGAATTCTACGTGGCCGCCGGCATGGAAGCTGCCGAACCACTCCTGGCCTTCATTGAGGCCGATATTCAGGTACAAGTCACTGAACCAGCCTTTGCGAGACTGCCACTTCAGGGTGATGTTGCGCATCATCTGCTGCAATTCCAGTGAGCAGCGAATGGCATTGAGTTTGTAGTCGCAGTCAGGCTGCGGGAAGAAATAGTAAACCATGCCGTCACCGGCATGTTTGCCGTAGGTTCCATAGTATTTGCGGAAGATCGGTTCACTTTCTTGCCAGATGTTGTTAATCAGCTCGAAATACTCTTCTGCGGGCAATTCTGAACAGATGCGGATCGAATTCTGCACATCCGCCACCATGACAGTGACGTTGGTGAGGTAGGGCTTACGCTTTTTCAGCAACTCGTTGATGACATGATTGCGCTTGCTGAGAAAGTCCAGCAGGAAGTCATCCTTGAGTTGCACCGGGCTGTAGGTAAAGAGAATACCTTCGCGGTAGAAGCAGACGTAGAGATCGAACATGTCACCTTGGCCGGAGTCGGCATCTGACATGGGTAAAATGGCCGGGAAGTGCACCATAGGTTCTTTACCTATTGGCTCAACTTCTTCGTATAAGTCCTTCAAAAGCCTCAATTGTTCAGCGCTCAGTGCAGAATAAATCTTGATTAGCGCCTGCTGGGTAAGGCGCTTCTTGCCGGCGGCCAGATGCGGCTTCAGCATGTCGGCCAGTGCCTCCGGGTTCCCGGCGGCAAGCGTGGTAAAGAGCATCTT
>CAZQFA010000016.1:41758-52737 GCA_964592245.1 uncultured Pseudohongiella sp.
ACCCCAAGCATCTGACACTGGCCCCGCCCAAGGCAGCTGGGCGCTTTCACTGGCGCGAATTTTTGCTACAGTGCAATAAAAGATGCATCAGACAGTAAGCGTGGCAAGCGGATTCGCTGCACCACTTAACAACCGCTTCATTGGTTTTGGAAAGCGTTCAGACAGGTTGTTCCGTCGAGCAGCTTGCCATAGAAACATCTACTGCCCGTTTGCCGGGCCGCAACGAGGTCGATCAATCGCTTCATGAATTTTAAACGGATCAATTGCCAGCAAGCCCGTGAGCTCATGGCGGAAACCAATAATCAGGTACAAGTCGTTGATATCAGAGACGAAGAGTCTTTCGCTCAGGGCCATATCGACGGCGCTTTCCATCTGCATAACAGCAATGTGCAGGATTTCTTGCAGGACGCCGACATGGGCAAGCCGCTACTGGTGGTCTGCTACCACGGCAATATGAGCCAGAGTGCGGCCGCTTATTTTGCCGAGCAGGGGTTTGAGCAAGCCTACAGCCTGGATGGTGGCTTTGAAGCCTGGCGTGAGTGAATACAGAAGATAGCCGGGTAGGATTAGAGCGATAACATACCTGGGCGCTGCATCAGTCAGGCAACAGGCGCGCAGTGACTTAAAGTGAATTGTCTGAAGCCACCAGGCCCGGCGCCGAAACCAGCCATGAAACGGCTCAAACCCGCATCCTGTGAGCATCCACTAACTGTTATAAAAATCAGTTATTTGCCTGCTTTTCCTGATCTGCCTTTTCAAATATTCGCTTGATCGTCATGGCCGATACCATGTAGATCATATTGAGCATCGCCCAGGCGAAGATTTCGAATGGCCAGAGTCGGTGACTGTTACTGTCGACGCTGCGACCAATGACGATCAAAGCGATCCAGGCCGCCAGAACGACCAGTGAAAAGACGGCGGCGCCACGCCAGCCACCACGCCATTGGCGGATGGCCGCCACGGACAGCACGGCGCTGGCAAGGGAAAAGATCAGGACAATGGCAGCAATGACCATATTCCAGACCAGCGCACTTCCAGCGCCAGCCTGATTGGCCGCCAACAGCTGGGTGGGCAGCAGGCAAAGCATTATGCTGAGCCAGCGCGCCGGGCTAGCGGTGAAAAGGGAATCTGAACGAGAACGGCGATGGTCTGGGGCGTACAATGGCATACAACGGGCTTCTTCGGCTGTTATTTCGTTAGTGGGCTAAGACAGTGGGCTAAACCAGCGTGTCGTCGCTGCAGGGTCGGATTAGACCACTGCAGCGCGCAGGTAGCAAAGTTGTCACGGTATTACGCTCGAATTGGCGTTGCAGGAAGGCGTTGCGCTGCCATCGCCCAAGTCACCTCGCGTAACCCGCTTAACAATGGAGCGTCGGAATCATCAGAATCTGGCACATCCAGACCGCCTGTCTTGGCACAATGCGCTTGCCAAACGCCCAAAAGTCGATAGTTTAGACTGGCAATGAGACAATCAGTGCTGCCGCGCTACCAGCAGCGTGACGCCAGATAAACTCAGTACTAAAAACGCGTGTAACAAGCGCGAACTTTTTCGGGCCAAGGAACCAGTCAGTAGTGAAAAAGGAAGTCATCAAGTCTGCCTATGAGAATCAGGTAGAACTCAAGTATCAACTCTACAACAGTCTCTTTCTTACCCTGCAACTCGATGCCGTCGAACAAACCGGCCTGTTGCTGCCGCTATTGGATGAGGCAGCCAGCAAAGGCCTGGACGACGGCGCCGATCCGATGCAGATCATTGATGACTTCATGCAGGTTCACCGTGCCGGCATGAGCGAGCGGGAACAATGTAATTTCCTGTTCAAGGTCATTCAGTATGTTGAGCGTCAGGTGGTGTTAATTGATGCGCTCGAAGATGCAGCCTTTCCGGAAGTCCATCAGACTGCAACCAATAACCAGTTAACGAAACTGTTGGAGCAGGTGAGCAGCGACCGGCTACAGGAGCGCTTTAACGACCTGCTAAAGAAATTCGGCAGTCGCGTTATTCTCACCGCCCACCCGACCCAGTTCTATCCCGGCCCGGTGCTCGGCATCATTACCGACCTGACACGAGCCATAAAGCGCAACGATGCCGCGCGAGTGCGTGATCTGTTGCAGCAACTCGGTCATACGCCATTTTACCCGAAAGACAAGCCTTCCCCTTACGACGAGGCTGTGCAGCTAAGCTGGTACCTGTCAAATATTTTCTACCCGGTCTTTGGTGACATTCTTGATTCTTTTGCTGAAGTGCCGGGTGTCGATGAGGAGACCAGCGAAGGCATACTCAGCATCGGATTCTGGCCCGGTGGAGATCGGGACGGCAATCCGTTCGTCACCACCGAGATAACGCGCCGCGTCTCCGAAAAGCTGCGTGCCAATATGATTGCCTGCTATCACCAGAACGTGCGTGAGCTAAAACGCAATCTCAGCTTCGCTGAAGTTTATGAAGAACTGGAAGCGATCGAGCATCGTTTTTATCTGGAACTGGCCGGCGAAGAGGATGAATGTTTTGCCAGCATCGATGACATCGTTGCCATCCTGGACAAGCTGGAAGCAATTGTCCGTGACAAACACCAGAGTCTCTATCTCGACCAGTTGTTGGCGTTCAAGCGCAAGTTGCGCATCTTTGGCTTCCATTTCGCCTCACTGGACATTCGTCAGGATTCTCGCGTGTTGGCGCGCATTCTCGATACCATCGTTCACAATGACCCGGCGCTGCTCCCTGCCAATTTTGCAGAACTGGACAAGAGTGAGCAGATTGTTGCGCTGCTGAACATTAAAGGTGACGTGGCACTTGAGCAATTCGATGACCCGATCCTGATCGATACGATTGAATCCATTCGCGCCATTAGCGATATCCAGTTGCGCAATGATGAACTGGGTTGTCATCGCTACATCATCAGTAATTGTGGTGGCACACGGGATGTGGCCAATCTCATTGCCTTGTTCCGCCTGGCAGGCTGGCATGACAAGGCGCTGACCGTCGACATTGTGCCGCTGTTTGAAACCGTCAGGGACTTGCAGGCCTCCGGCGAGAGCATGGCTGAGTTGTACGCTGCGCCCGACTATCGGCGTCACGTGCAACAACGCCGTGATCAGCAAACTGTCATGCTGGGCTTTTCCGACGGCACCAAAGACGGCGGTTACCTGATGGCGAACTGGGCAATCTATCGCGCCAAGGAAATGGTCACGGCTGCATCAAGGGCGGCGGGTGTTGAGGTGACATTCTTTGACGGTCGCGGCGGACCACCGGCCCGGGGTGGCGGTAATACCTATAAATTCTATTCGGCACTGGGCAAGCAGATCGAATCCAATGCTATTCAGTTAACCGTGCAGGGACAAACCATCAGTTCCTATTACGGCACGCGAGGCGCCGCGCATTTTAATCTGTGTCAGTTGATTGCGGCCGGTCTTGAAAACAATCTCTACGATCGTCCGGATCGGGAACTCACTAACGAACAACGTCAGCTGATTGAGGAGCTGGCTGCGGACAGTTATGACAAGTATGTAGCCTTCAAGGAGCATCCATTGTTCCTGCCGTATCTTGAAGAGATGAGTACGCTGCATTACTACGCGCAATCCAATATCGGCAGTCGTCCGGCCAAGCGTGGCAGTCAGAGTGAATTGCGGTTTGAAGATCTGCGCGCCATTCCTTTTGTCGGCGCATGGGGGCAGTTGAAACAGAATGTACCGGGATACTTCGGTTTGGGTTCAGCCTTAAAAGCGATGGAAGAGGCTGGCAAGCTGGCAGAGTACCAGCACCTGTATCGAGATTCGCGTTTCTTCGCTGCATTGATCGAAAACAGCATGCAGAGTATGTGCAAAGCGAATTTTTCACTTACCGCCTACATGCAGCAGGATCCGAAATTCGGTGAATTCTGGGATCTGATTCATGACGAATTCGAGCTCAGCAAAGAGATGGTATTGAAAGTTTCCGGGCAAAAAGTGCTGCTGGAAGATACCCCTAGCAGCCGTTACAGCATTGCCCTGCGTCAGCGCGTGGTATTGCCACTGTTGTTGATACAACAATACGCGTTGATGAAACTGCGCCAGAACAGCGACGACGATGACAGCAACAAGGAACAGATTCGTGTCTACGAAAAGATGGTCGTGCGCAGCCTGTTCGGCAACATCAATGCGTCGCGCAATTCAGCCTGAGGCAGTGAGTGGGTTCTAAAGAAGTTTGCAACCAGCGGGCAGCGTGTTCCGCTGGCTGCAAATGTGCTCTTTTGATTTTTTGAGCCTTTGATCTTTTGGTCCGCACTTCCGTGCTTACGGTTTTTCTAACGGTTTCGTACTATTGAGCCAGATGTCCGCGTAATTGAACGCCTCGTCCAGATCCTGGCTGATCACACGATCAGTTTGCCCCATGGCCTCCAGTGCTTTTTCCGCTCCCCAGAGACTCCAGATGTTATGAGGATGCTCTGACAAATCCTGACGGTATTCGGCCAGGGCGCGATCATAGGCATTAAGCTCCATGTAGGCGGCACCGAGCCAGTGTCGAGGTGAGAAGGGTAACGGTTCCGGTTCATCGTAATTGAGGCTGTCGTAGAATTCAGTGGCCCGACGAAATGCTGCGGCTGCCGCTTCGACATTGCCGCCTTCCCAGGCAATTTCGCCATCGAGAATGCCGGCCAGCGTGCCAATAATGTCTTTACCATCATGAAAGCGGAAGCGGGCAGTGGTGGTTTCGGTCAGCTCATTCAGCTCGACAGCAATTTGCTGCGCACGATCCGCGTCGCCTTCCTTTAGCGCCGAGTAGCCTACTGAAAAATCATACATGGCGCGGTTTACATCACCGTTGGGTTGCTGGTCCAGATCCAGCACCTCGTCATAGCGACCGAAACGCAGCAAGGCCATGGCCAGCATCGCCGAGTTACCGTTCAGCTTGGCCAGATCCTTGGCTGCCTGAATTGCCGCTGCCGACTCGCCGCCCATACTGGCAGCATAGTAAAGCATGGTCAGATTGTGTGTCGGGTAGATGCTGAAGCCCAGATCGTAAGCTTCTTTCTGATCGGAGTTCCAGGCCAGAGCATTGGAGCGCACGGCATCATGCCACAGGCCCATTTCGTTCCAGGTATGGCTAGGCATGTGGTTGATGTGGCTGGCACCGGGAATGGAATTGCCGAGGAAGCGTGCACAGGGTGCCGCCAGCTCCGGCGTCGGCGTGGATTCGGTGGCATGGACCAGCAAGTGACAGGCGCCAGGGTGCCGGATGTCTTTTTCCAATACGCCAAGTAATATGTTGTGCAGCCGGATGACATTCGGGTCTTCCAGTGAGCGATAACCGCGGCGCTCTTCCAGCAGGAACAGGGCATCACCGTACAAGGTGGCGATATCCAGATCGTTCGGGTATTTCGCAGCGAGGTCAGCCATGGCCGCAGCATAGGCCTCATCCTGGGCGCGACGATTTTCCGGCTCGTAATCTTCAACGTAGCGCGTCGACAACGCCCGGATCATGTCAGCTTCCTTGGCGTTAGCATGATCGATGTGCGCTTCCGCCTGTTGCAGCGCAAACCAGGCACGGGGCGCTTCAGCGGTAGTCATGGCACCATTGAGATAGGAACCCCAGGCCCAGGCCTCACCCCAGTAGCAGATAGCACAATCCGGATCGGCTTCCTGGGCAGCGCGGAAGGAACGTGCAGCGGCGTCTTTGGCAAACGCATACATCAACTGGAAGCCCTGATCGAAATAGGTTTGTGCCAATTCGGACTCGGAGGAAATCGGGAAATGGAAATCACCCATCGCATCGTCATAGACGCGCATGGGTTCGGCAAAACCCTCAGGATAATCGACGTCTTGTGCTTGCACCGTTGCCACTGTGGCAGTGAACAGAACAATAACGCTAAATAGTGAACGCATAACATTAAACCCTCTTTACAAACTGAAACCGACTGGAGCGTTGGGCCCCAGTGGAATGCCGATGATCACCCAGATGATTGTCATCGCCAGGCCGGCGATGAGTAACAACATTGAGTACGGCAGCATGGTGGCAGCCAGGCTGCCGAGGCCGAATTCCTTTTGCCAACGCTGACAGAAAATCAGGATCAGCGGGAAGTACGGCATCAACGGCGTGATGATATTGGTGGCGCCATCACCGACACGATACGCTGCTGTGCTCATCTCCGGACTGATCCCGATCAACATAAGCATCGGTACCAGTACGGGAGCCAGCAACGCCCACTTGGCACTGGCGGAACCTATAAAGAGATTGATGAAGGCGCCAAAGAGAATAATGAGTGACAGCAGAATGGAGTCTGGCAGGCTGGCACCTTCCAGGAAGGCGGCGCCTTTGATGGCGAAAATCAGGCCCAGATTGGACCAGTTGAACATGGCCACAAAATGCGCCGCGACAAATGCCAGCACCAGATAATAGGACAGGTCGCCCATGGCGCCGCTCATCATTTTGACGATATCGCGATGCGAGGTAACAGTCCCGGCAGCTACGCCGTAAGCCCAACCGGCGGCCAGGAAGATCACAAAAAAGCCTGCCACCAGTGACTGGAAGAACGGGTTGTAGCGCGCTTCCGGTGCTGCACTCTCGTCAATCAGGGGTGTGCCCGGCCCAATACACAGGAAGACCCAGAGCGCGATGACGCCGAGACAGGCATAGCCGGCGTTACGCAGGCCCTTGCGTTCAGCGGCAGATAACTCGGTATTGGGATCCTTGATGACGCCGGCGCTGCTGCTTTCCATCTCGCCCGGCTTGATGGGCAGCAGGCGCGGCTCAATGATCTTGTCGGTGACGTACCAGATAACCGGCAGGAAGACGAAAGTCATGCCAATGATGAAATAGGCATTGCCGGCAATATTGGCATCCCAGGTAGGCAGAATCGTTTCTGCTGCCGCCTCGGTGATACCGAAGAGCAGGGCATCCAGTTGGCCTGGTAGCAGATTTGCCGAAAAGCCGCCGGAGACTCCGGCAAAGGCAGCGGCAATACCGGCTATCGGATGACGGCCTGCCGCGGCGAAGATGACCCCGGCAATGGGTATTAGCACCACATAGGCAGCATCAGTCGCCAGATTGCCCATCATGCCGATGAAGGCAACCGCCGGCGTCAGCAAAAACTTGGGGGCACGGGAGACGGCGCCACTCATGGCCGAGGCGAACAGACCGGAACGCTCAGCCACACCAGCGCCCAGCATGACCACCAGCACATAACCGAGAGGATGAAAGCCGGTGAAGGTGGCCGGCATGGTGACCAGCAGGCGCTGGATATTGTCACCGGAAAGCAGACTCTGGGCCTGCACAATGAGGGCATTACCGGCGGCATCTACCTGGGTGGGATGGGCGGCATTGACGCCCATCAGCGCTGCAAGCACGCTGATCACCACGACAGCGCCGATACACCACAAGAAAATGAAGACCGGATCGGGCAGTTTATTGCCGGACTTTTCTATCCAGGCCAAGACGCCTTTCATTTCCTGGGCTACGGTTGCATTCGATTCACTCATTATTTTTTACTCTCACCATTGCTGCTGATAGTTCAGGCCTGACCAGCCCTTGTTAGATTGGCAAGCTTATCGTACTAATCCCTGTCATGCCGCAAACCCGCGGCTTTAATTATCCGTACTCACGGGCGGTATTCGCGGAAGAAGTCGCGCACATCGTTGAGATAAGTAGCGGTTTGTTCGAGCGCCGCGAAATGACCGCCGGCCGGCATTACTGTCCAGTGCTGGATATTGTAAGCGGCCTCGGCCCACGCGCGCGGCGTCTGATACATTTCCGCCGGGTAGATGGCGGCACCTGTCGGCACTTCTATATAGGCCATGGGTTTGATGGCCGGTGTATTGCGATTTTCGTAGTAGATTCGCATGGACGAGGTAATGGTCTGCGTGAACCAGTAGATACTGACGTTGGTGAGCAGATCATCCTTGTGAAAGTAATCATCCAGATCGCCATCAGCTCCCTGCGGCATGTCTGTCCAGCCGTGAAACTTCTCGACGATCCAGGCGGCCAGACCCACCGGCGAGTCGTTGAGACCATAGCCTAGCGATTGTGGCTTGGTGCCCTGAATCTGCTGATAGGCCAGTTCGTTGCGCATGAAGTCGCTGCGCGATTGCCGTAGTGCCAGTTCGTCGGCAGTCGCTGCTTCCCGTTGCGCCGCATCTTCTGGCGGTGCGGCCAGCACGAAATTACTGTGCAGGGCGATGAGCCGCTCGGGGAAGTGATTGGCCAGATGTCGATTGATGATGCCACCCCAGTCGCCGCCGGCCAGGGCATAGCGTTCGTAGCCCAGATCCGCCATCAACTGTGCCAGTACCAGGGCGATCCGTTCCGGGCTGTAACCGCTCTCGAGCGGTATCTCCGAAAAGCCAAAGCCGGGCAGGGAAGGCGCGATCACGTGAAAGGCATCGCCAGCATCACCACCAAAATCCTGCGGGTTGGTCAGTTGCGGAATGACTGCGGTGAATTCAGCAATGGAACCGGGCCAGCCATGTACCAACAGCAGGGGGATTGCCTCCGCATTGTCGGCACGTTGGTGAATGAAATGCATGTTGAGGCCATCAACCTGCCCCTTGAAATGGTCCAGCTCATTCAGTCTGGCTTCTTGCTCACGCCAGGAGTAGTCCGTTTGCCAATAGTCGACGATTTCACGCAGGGCGCTGCTGTCAGTGCCGTATTCCCAGCTGGTCCCGGCAATTTGCTCAGGCCAGCGGGTGTTGGCGAGGCGATGCTGCAGATCATCCAGTGCCGTATCGGGGATGTCGATGCGGAAGGGAGTGAACTGATTGCTGGCGTAGTGGTTCATGGATTGAGTCATAACGGGAGCGTTGCCTGAAGTTGATGGCGCGAGGAGGGCTGCCAGTTGTGCAGGGTCTGCACTGGCCAACTGGGCGCTCAGCAGCAAGCAAAATATCAGCATTAACCAGCGCTGTTTCGGCTGTTGCTTTGACTCCTGAATTGTCCCATGAGACAGATGCGTGGTGAGAGCCGTGCAGTAGCGCGTGCAAGAATCGTGAATTTGCCAGTACATATCGTACAATACCCCATCAGTGTGAGCCTGCATCTTGCCGCAAGCCCGGCACTGATTCAATAAACCGCAGTGGTACACATTCAGCCAACAATTAGCAGCCCCGAACTTCGGGGTAACACGCGCTGCGACGACCGGAGATTCCCTATGCTGTTTTCCGCCAAAACCAGACCTGATGCAATTCCCAGTGCCGATGAGGCCATTGGTGATCGTCAGCAGGTCATTCAGTTTTCACCCGAGCACTACGTCAATGGCAACCCCATCGTCGAGCCCGTGCCTGCTCACTTGCAAAAAGCAGTCTTCGGCATGGGTTGTTTCTGGGGAGCAGAGCGTTTGTTTTGGGAATTACCGGGCGTGTTCAGCACGGCAGTCGGGTATGCCGGTGGTCTGACCGCCAATCCGACCTACGAAGACGTGTGTAGTGGCATGACCGGACACGCCGAGGTGGTGCTGGTGTTCTTCGATCCCCAGGTCATCAGTTTTGAGCAACTACTGGCGACTTTCTGGGAATCCCACGATCCCACGCAAGGCATGCGCCAGGGCAATGATCGCGGCACCCAATACCGCTCCACTATCTATGCCACCAGCGAAACGCAGCAGGAGCAGGCCAGTGAAAGTATGAAGACTTTCCAACAAGCCTTGCGTGAAAAAGGTTATGCGCAGATCACGACCGAGATCAAACCGCTGGAGAAATTTTATTATGCCGAGGATTATCACCAACAATATCTGGCAAAAAATCCGGCAGGCTATTGTGGGCTAGCTGGCACTGGTGCTTGTTATAAAGCGGCCGACTAAGTCGCGAAAAGCGGCGCTGCTCAAGAGCTGCGGAAGAAGCGTTTGATGTCGTCTTCCTGTGCCATGGCATCTTCAAATCCCAGTTGCCACAGCGCTGTGCAAAATCCTTTCTCAAACAGGATCAGGCTCAACAAGCTACCGGATGTCTCCGGCTTGATGTAACGCGACAAGGGTTTGGGCAGCTCGTCATAGAAGTCCTGGGCGACAACATTCAATTCTTTGCTGGGCGAGATTTCCAGCAACTCCACTTCGCTCATATCGATACCGTACTTGCGCAGTTTGCGTTGCGGCACATGCGGTATCACTTCGTTCATATGACGCAAGAACTCGAGATCATTTTCCAGCGTGTCGACGAAGGCGCTGTTCAGCAAGTGCCCTAACAACTGTAACAGGGTCGGATGATCGATCATCTGATCCTCCAACGGGCGCTTGGTGCGATTACCACTCACACCGATAGCCAGAATGCGTCGCGCTCCCAGATGTAATGGCGTGCTCGTAGGCGCCAGTTGTCGCACCGCGCCATCGCCATAATACTGGTCGTCAATTTTCACTGCCGGAAACATCACCGGTATGGCAGATGACGCTAACAGGTGATCCAGTGTCAGCATGGCGCGACGACCGATTCGATGCGGGCCTTCCCAGTCTTCTATGCCCTTGACCGCCTGATAGAAAGAAACTGACTCCCCCGTGCTGTAGGCACTGGCAGTGACGCTGATGGCATCCAGTAAGCCGATGTCGATATTGCGCTGAATGCGCTCGAATTTGAGCACCCGCTTTAACAATTCTCCCAACGGGGATGAATCGAACAGGGCAACCGTGTTGTTATTACTCTTTTTACCCAGCACGGGTACCAGCAGATTCGACAGACTGCCAAGCATGTTACTGGAGCGCGGGTCATACACTTGTTCGCTACTGAGATTCTTCCAGATAAATTCCAGTGAGCGCACGCCGGTTCGCAATCGTTGGGCATGAGTTGCGAGAGAGACGGCGTTCAAGGCGCCAGCAGAAGTGCCGGAAATAACATTGAAGGGATTTACAGAGTGCTTGGGCAGTATTGTGGCAATCGCCCGCAATACACCAATCTGGTAAGCCGCTCGAGCGCCGCCACCAGAGAGTATGAGCCCGGTACGGGTGTCCTTTTCCGCTTTTAAGATTCCCATGGGTCCTGCTCAGTTCCTTGTTACTGCCACCGGTGCGCTGCTCCTGCTTTGTACG
>CAZQFA010000016.1:52837-56737 GCA_964592245.1 uncultured Pseudohongiella sp.
AAAAAAGAGTTTACCAATGACTTCTATATTGCCGGCCGGGGTAGTGGCATACTTGACTCCAGACCACTATCGACTTCATACGAGTAGCAACCGATTAACAGAGCAATGTCCGGCAATCAACCAGCAGCCATCGATCCACTGGTAATCGCGATATCTTCGCGCGCACTCTTTGATCTCGCGGAAAGTCATCGCGTCTTTGAAGAAGAGGGGCTTGATGCCTATCAGAAATACCAGATCGAGCACGAGGACGAACCGCTGCAGGAAGGCGTCGCCTTTTCCCTTGTGCAAAAGCTGCTGAAACTCAATACCTTGCTCGAGCAATCGCCGGTCGAGGTGATCTTGCTGTCACGCAACAGTGCGGATACCGGCCTGCGTATCTTCAATTCCATTGAGCATTATGGCCTCAATATCACGCGTGCAGCGTTTTGTAGCGGCGACAGTCCGTATCGCTATATCGCCCCGTTCAATTGCCATCTCTTCCTGTCGACCGACGGCGTGGATGTGCGTCAGGCGCTGGAGATGGGTGTGGCAGCGGCAACGATTCTGCCGTCGAAGAAGCCTAAGGCGCCACACGAAAATTTAAAGATCGCCTTCGATGGTGATGCCGTGCTGTTTTCCGATGAATCGGAAATCATCTTCAAGACCAGCGGTCTGGAAGCCTTTACCCGTAATGAGCGTGAGGCTGCCAATGAACCATTAAGCGGCGGACCCTTCAAGCCATTCCTGGCTGCCCTGCAACAGCTGCAGAGCGCCTTTCCACCCGGAGAAGCGCCGATTCGTACCTGTCTGGTGACGGCGCGTGCGGCACCTGCCCATGAACGGGTAGTGCGTACCTTGCGCGCGTGGAATATTCGCATCGACGAATCGCTATTTCTCGGCGGGCTGGACAAGGGCCAGTTCCTGCAAGCTTTCGATGCCGATGTGTTTTTCGATGATCAACAAGGGCATTGCGACTCAGCTCGCAATCATGTGGCGACAGGGCACGTCCCGCACGGGGTTGCTAACAAGTAATCCCGGCAACGATTTCTTGGCCTAGCCGAGGGTGTAATTCACACCCAGAGTCAGCAATACAATCACCAACAACCGCTGCAATATTTTGTCCGGTACCCGATTGCTCAGGTGAGAGCCGAAATGGATTGCCGGCAGCGAACCGATCAACAAGCCCAGCAGCAGTTGCAGATCCACATACCCCGCCAACAAGTAACCCAGTCCGGCAATAAGCGTCAGGGGCACGGCATGTGCAATGTCAGTACCGATAATCCGCACGGTGCTGATCTTGGCATACAGGGTCAGCAGAATCGCCGCGCCGAAAGCACCGGCGCCGACTGAAGACAGCGTCACGCAAATGCCCAGCAAGATACCCATTACTACCGTAGCACCAGCGCGATGGCGGTGTAGAAACGCCAGCAAGCGGGGTGGGGTTTCCTGTACCGCACTGAAGCGAATCCGGTCCCGGGCCAGCAGAATCAGCGAAGTGATTATCAACATGATGCCAAGGGAGGTGGTGAGTAACTCGGAGAAGTATTCCGATTCCTGAAACTCGCTGCCTTGCAGCAGTCCATGGACAATGATTGACGCGGGAATACTACCTGCCGTCAGCAAGGCGACAATGCGCCACTCAACGTTGCCGGCGCGGTGATGGGACCAGGCGCCACCGGCTTTAGTCATGGCGGCGTAAAGCAAGTCAGTGCCGATGGCCACCGGTGCCGGATAACCAAACAGCAGCAGCAGGGGTGTCATCAGCGAACCGCCACCGACTCCGGTCAATCCCACTGCAAAGCCCACTCCGGCACCAGCCAGAATATGCAGCACTATATCCATGCGAATTCCATTTTGGCCATTTCTGGCGAGCGACCTTGAGTCATTCAGGGTCAGATTATTTCAGGGAGGGTGACAATAAGGGATTTTATATATTCTTTAAAAGAATATTTGATTATATTTTTATAACATATAGGCATATTAATCCCGATGAAGACTGCCCATGAAACTCCAGCAACTGCGTTACATCACCGAGATTGCCAATCAACAGCTGAATGTATCGAAAGCCGCAGAAGTGCTCTATACCTCGCAACCCGGCGTCAGCAAGCAGATCCGGCAGCTGGAAGCGGAGTTGGGTACCGAGATTTTTGCCCGCAGTGGCAAGCACTTGAGTCATGTGACGGCGGCGGGAGAGGCCATCCTGGAACACGCCCGCGTGGTCATGAGTCACACTGACGCCATCAAGGCTATCGCCCTGGAACACAGCGACAAGAACGCCGGCTCACTGGGTATCGCCACCACCCACACGCAATCCCGTTACGTATTGCCGCCGGTGATTCAGCGCTTCATTAACAAGTTTCCCCGGGTGGCCCTGCAGTTACATCAGGGCTCGCCCGTGCAAATCAGTGAGCTGGCCGCTGATGGTACCGCTGACTTTGCCATCGCCACCGAGGCATTGGAGCAATTCAGTGACCTGGTCATGATGCCTTGCTACCGCTGGAACCGGGCCATTTTATTGCCACGAGATCATCCTTTGGCCAACTGCAGTGAACTCAGTATTGCCGAGCTGGCACGCTTTCCTCTGGTGACTTATACCTTTGGCTTTACCGGGCGTTCGCGTTTGGACGAGGCGTTCCGCCGCAGCGGGCTGGAGCCCAATGTGGTGTTTACTGCGGCTGATGCGGACGTCATCAAGACCTATGTGCGGCTGGGCCTGGGGGTCGGCATTGTCGCCAACATGGCCCATGAGCCGCACAAGGACAGTGACCTGATCGCCCTCGATGCCAGTCATCTGTTTGCCTCCAGCCTCACCAGTATCGGCTTTAGACGCGGCATGTACTTACGCAGCTATATGTATGATTTTATTGAAATGTTCTCGCCGCATTTGAGCAAGACCGTAGTGGATGATTGCGTTGCCGCAGGCAATCCACAGGAGCGCGCAGCCGTGCTGGCAGATCTGCAGGTGCCACTCTTTGATGCGCAGCCGCCGTTACAGTCAGAATAAAAACGGGCTGGGTTGCAGACTGCACAAAGGCGGGCGAGCAAGAACAGCTTCGCTCTGGCGGCGAGTTATCTCTCCTCGCCACCTTGCAGATTGCTGACGTGCAGGCCGCATTCCTTGATGGTGGCTTCCTCCCACCACCAGCGACCTTCACGTTCATGCTGATTGGGACCAACAGCCTTGGTGCAGGGCTCGCAGCCAATGCTGATGAAGCCGCGGTCGTGCAGGGGGTTATAGGGCACTTCCAGCAAGCGAATGTGTTCCCACACCTTGGCTGAGCTCCAGTTGGCCAGCGGATTCACCTTGATGACTGTGTGCTCCTCGGTTGAGACCGCAGCATCCACCTGAACTACCGGCACGCTGGCACGGGTCGGACTCTGATCTTTGCGCTGCCCGGTGATCCAGGCATCGACCGTGCGCAATTTACGGCGCAGGGGCTCAACTTTGCGTATGCCGCAGCATTCCTCGTGTCCGTCCTCATAAAAGCTGAACAGGCCCTTGCGGCCCACCAAATCTTGCAATTTCTCCGTATCCGGGCTCAGGGCTTCTATACGCACGCTGTATTCTTTGCGCACCTGCTCGATAAAGCGATAGGTCTCCGGATGGAGGCGGCCGGTATCCAGGGTGAAGACGCTGGGTATTACAGTCAGCTTGCTGGCAAAGTGCAGCAGCAATACGTCCTCGGCGCCGCTGAATGACAGGGCAGTATTGGGCAGCAGCTCAATGATCTTTGCCATGATCTGTTTGGGATGGGCTGCTTGCAGCTCATCATTCAGCGCCTCGACCTGTTTCAACGACAACATGGGCAATTAGTTCCTGGCAAAGAGTGAATGTGATGGGTTCCCGCCGCTGCGGGGCGCTCATTCTCTTGCATTTGCAGACGTGGGTAAAGGTCTGGGCGCCGGAGGGTTGGCTGCCAA
>CAZQFA010000017.1:0-4388 GCA_964592245.1 uncultured Pseudohongiella sp.
CCCCAATCAACTATTTCTGCAATAGAAAACGACAGAGTGCAGCTTGGAGTTGAGCGGGCCAAAGTCTTAGCGAGGGCCTTGCACTGCCATCCAGCAGTGCTCGTATTCCCAGGCTGGGATATCGAGCATGAATCTGCTGCATAACAATCAAATCAATAAGGACGGGCCGCTATGCGGCCCGCTCTATTATCAAGGGCGTTGTATCTCTAATATTTGAGCGAGGATAAACGATGAATGCGACCATGGAACGTATTGATCCGAGAGATATAGCTATAGTAGAGCTGGAACTAGGAAGCGATGTCAAAAACTTTGCACAGCTACAGGCTATAGCAAGAGCTTTGAATGACATTGACAAGTACTCCAACTACTTGTTTAGGAGACATTATGACTTTGAGCTGCCTCCAACAGAAATTGAATTTTTTCGAATTAACTCTAAACCGCGCGCCAAGTTCCACATAGACGCTGGCTGGCTTGCGGTACTAATAACTCTTGGCGCTGGATACACAAATATCAAAGAAAACATACCGATAATCATTAAGGATGCAGAATACATCATCCATGAACTATCTGAAGAAGCTGATGAGTTGCTTGAGGATGTAAAGGAGATAATTCATGAAATTGCCGAAGACTCGGAAGACCCCGATAGCAGAAGAATAATCGCAAGTAATGCTTATGCCATTCTAAGAGGCGATGAAGGTATTCGGATTATCAAACTAGAAGCGAATGATGAGAAATGACAATCAGTTCAATCAAGGACAAACAGCTGTGCAGTTTGCCCATTAACAAGACCGTCAGATGTATAGAATTAGAAACCGCGCCTACTGCAAAGATTTTCAGGAGATTCCATGAGCAATGTCGTAGTATTGGTTGACTCTACCTTTATCAGAGCCGAAGTCAAAGTTGAAACATTTATTGTCAAAACAAGTTTTGGCGATTTGAAATTTGACCACTCCGATGTTTCTTATATTGAGTACCAAAGTACAGCCAACGGAGGCAAAGACGAATTGTTTGCCTCAGACGGCTCCTCCTACTATGGCGCGGTGCTGCCTGAGATCATTACAATGGAAATTGATTCTCAAGAAATAGAAATACCTAAGTCAGACATAAAGTATATAGTGCTATTTACAGGTAGAAGCGGAAATATTTCTGATGAAACAAAAGAAAAGCTTCGCGCCTTCGACATCTAACAATCTGTTCAAGCAAGGACAAACTACCACACAGTTTGCCCGCAGACCGGGGCATTGTACGCCTATCAGGAGTAATCCGATAAATTGCTGGAAAATCTAATAAACCAATTCAAGGGATGGTTTCGAGACCAGGGGAACGGGGCTCAATTGGATGCGCTGGCATTGAACTCATTCGTTTCTATGAAAGAATGGTTCTTCGCTCTAAGCCAGAATCAGCAGTATGTTGTGCTAATGATCACTGTTATTTTTTTGATTTTCTTAATTGGGCTTATTTTGGTTCTAAAAAATACTTTAATAGTGATTCGCCGGTGGTACAGAAGGAAGCGGATTCCCAAGAAAATCGATTTGCACCTGGACCGATGTATAACTTAACTGACTCTATTGAGTCAGGGAATTAGAAAATTTTCAGCATCTTTTTTACGACACATAACGATAAATTCAAAAAGGATGCAGCTGTGGCTGCGCCCATTAACCAGGGTGCTATGTGTCTAGACAAACGCCCTGCCAAGCCAATAGGAAAATGCTCATGAGCGGAAGTTGGATTTCTACTGATGAGATTAGACGCCAACAATCCACGGTGAAGCCGGAGGATATCCCAATATGCAGTTGGTGCCAGGAAAAACCAGATCACATCGGCAAGATCCTTGCTGGTCCGAACAACACCTTTCTATGCCGAAACTGTATCAAGAACGCGGCTGAAGCACTCAGAGATACGGGGTTTCCTTTAGACTAATGCGCTATCGACAAAGAATAATCAGTTCAATCAAGAATTCGGCTCACACCGCCCGTTGAGCAAGGACGTTATGCGGCGCTCTGTCGAATCAAGCAACTCAGGAGATTTTCAATGGACCACCAACTCAATACTTTATTCGATGATTATGATCAGAAGAAAATCTCCCGCCGCGAGCTGATGGCCCTGCTCCTTGCTGGCGGTGTAGCCGCTGCTGGCAGTCATGCGAGTGCGCAATCGCCCTCTCCCGTTGCCGTCGGCCGTTCCATGAATCACGTGTCGCTGTCGGTCGCCGATGTGAATCGTTCTGCTGACTTTTACAGCCGTGTGCTGGGCATGGAAATTATCAGTCGCCCCGGCAATGGCGGTCTCAATATGGGACTGGGGAATGAGAGTTTTCTCGGCCTCTACCAGTTCGACAATCCGGGCTCCATGCACCACCTCTGTATCGGCGTGGACAATTACAATGCCGATGAGTTGGCGGAAAAACTAAGGACACATGGCATTGAAGGCAGGGTTAATCGCAATCCGGCCAACCGCACCAGCGGCGGGGATCAGTTGTATTTCAATGACCCGGACGGTATTAGCGTGCAGCTGGCGCAGCACGGTTATCTCGGATAGCCTGCCACTCGGGCAAGGGTTGATTTGCCGGCAATCGCAATGCCGGCGAAGTTGCGGCACTGAGCGTGCGCCGGCTCAGTCGCTAGTGGCATTCAGCTCCGCCACTACTTCATCGCGGCGCGCGCCGGCGAGTATGCCGGTCAGCGAATAGTTGCCCTCATGGCAAGCGTATTCATAGACGACTTCTCCCTCGGGCAATGCCCGGAAGGTCAGCTCGGCGGTCCACGGCTGTGTGTAGACTGTCGGGTCATCCATGGTAAAGCTGTATTCGATCACCGACTCGGTAACCCGGCGCAGACGCTCAGTCACCACCAGCCCGGTACTTGAACCAAAATGCGACTGCTGGGGATGCAGCTTGCGCGTGGTGATGACCAGTGTATCCCCTTCCCAGCGGCCGATAGAGTCTCCGTTCCAGCGATAAGGCACCGGGCTGTGATCCTCGCGCAGGGGAATAATGCGCGCATCGTGAATCATCTCCGTGAGAATCACCACATGCGAATCGGTCTGAATAATCTGATAGTTGTTGTTGTAGTACATCGGCATCATCGGCGGCCCGGATCCGGAATTCGATGTGCGAAAATCGAAAAACAACAGACAGCGCTCACCGATGGTTTGCAACTCCGGTCCATCGAAGGGGGTTATGCCAGGCTGGGCCAGCCAGCGCTCAAGTTGGCTCGGCGCCCGTTCGCTCTCCGGCAGGAAGGGAATGCGGCCATCGGGCGGAGCGATGATCATCGACGTGCGATATTCGCCCCCGATCTGCACGACGTTCGCACCCAGATCAAGCCAGAAGCTATTGTAGGATCCAACATCATCCCCGCCAGCGGGTGCATCGCGATCCGGATCGCTGGGCGCTTCCGAGCGCGCTGCCGACTGCCGTAAACGGGCTTCCAGCTGTTGCGCTTGCTCAGTACTGTAGGCCTGTTGCAGCCCCAGCGACGCCGGACGTTCGAGAGGCGTGCGCGTGCGATTGGTCCAGTATCCCTGCAAATCGGGTCGCCCGCTTGCGGTGCGAGGCACTTGCCATTCCTGCGCAATCACGGACGCTGAGTACAAAATCGATACGACAACCAGCAGTGGCAGCACTAAAACGAAACGACGCAGAAGCAAGAGGTAAACCATAGGCAGTGAGCATAAAGCAGCACGGCCCCTTGCGCCAGATTCCTTGACCTATCACTGAGAAAAAGAGATGCGGAAAAATTGGAAAAACTCCCTGGTTGGTACTCAGATTTCTCAAGCGAAACAGCAAACTTTGGAATAGCAGCGCTGCCGAGGTTGTGCTTCACCTCAGCAAGCTCAATCACATCAGTATCAATATCCATGACACTGCTGATTGCCTTGGATTATGTTGCAGTGCATTTTGCGACTGCGAAACTGGCACAAAGCAAAGTACTCAATGTTACCACCCTGCCCGGTGCAATCTTCGGGTGGCAGGCAGTGCACAGGGTGCAGTTAGCACAAAGGGCTTAGGTAGAGAGCGTAGAGAGCATGGAGAGCACGGAGAGTGTGGGTAGAGAGTGCGGATAGAGAATGCGGACAGCGCATGCATTGCACGCGCACCGAATACTGCCTAATATGGCCTGACTAAGGCAATTACGGTAGACGCCCATGTCAGGCATTTCTGACCGTTCAACCAGTAGCCACAGTAGTCATCTGTTCCTGCAATACGTAGCAGCGGCATTATTATTGCTGCTGAATGCTTCCGCCTTTGCCGCCGACTCCCCTCTTATTATCTATGCTGAATCAAGCTCGGTGGACAGTCGTCTGGTTGAAACCGATAGTGGCACTTCCGTCGAAGGCTATTCCAGCGAATTGGTACGTCATTTACTGGCACAAACCGGTCGCTCTGC
>CAZQFA010000017.1:4488-21800 GCA_964592245.1 uncultured Pseudohongiella sp.
TTCGTCATGAGCAAAAATTCCGACCCTGAGCTGGTCCAGGAATTGACGACTGCCTACCAGAGAATCCTTGCCAGCGGTGCCCGGGATGAGATTCTCGGGTCGTCATTGCCTTGACAGTCAACCCAGCTTATCTACGAGGCCAATAGATCCTGTATACTGAGCGTATACAGACGTTATATGTTAAGTGCACAACCTGCCCGAAAATATGGAGAAATAAATGAAGACAATGACCTGCAAACAACTCGGTGGTGCTTGCGACAAAGAATTCCACGCCGAAACCTTTGATGAATTGGCAGAGCTGAGCAAGCAGCATGGTATGGAAATGTTTCAACAACAGGACGAAGCGCATTTGCAAGCAATGCAGAAAATCCAGGAATTGATGAAAAGCCCGGAGGACATGCAATCCTGGTTTGAAGCCAGAAAACAGGAATTTGAAGACTTACCGCATAACTAACCATTGCTTAAGACAAACGAAGGGATAACATGCCGCATTTTATAATGGACTGCTCAGAGAATGTTCTTGAGTCGTTTGATGAAGAATTCATCATTGAACAGATTTTTCTCGTGGCCGAGGCGACTGACTTGTTTGCGGAAAAAGACATCAAGGTCAGGATCAACGCGTTCAGCAAGTTTTCTGTGGGCAACACGCGAGAAGATTTTATTCACGTGTTCGCGTCTATCCTGCAAGGACGAAGCAGCGAGCAAAAGGCGATGCTGTCCAGGAATGTGGTGGCCAAACTGGCCGAGTTGTTTCCTGATGTGGCCAATATCGCCATGAACGTCAGCGAATTTGAAAAAGCCACTTATTGCAATCGGGAAATGTTATAGCGCTGCAGAATAAACGAGGTAAGGGGTTAGATAAGCCGGGCAGAATAGTTTTAAAGTAATCATTTTTTACCCTGCCCCTGTTTTATGCTGAGTGTTCGCACAACCAGAATGCCTTTCAGGGCAACCCACCTACTCTGATCGGAAAAACCGAACAAGCCGGCAAAATATTCCAATTTTAATAATTGTAATAGTCCTGCTACCTTGACCTTACAAGCTTGTTAAGAGCGCGAATACACGGCGACTGCGGTTGCCCACCCAATTACAGGAGAGAAAATTATGTCTGCGAGTAAATGCCCGGTGATGCACGGCGCTGCCAGCGAGAGCAGCATGTCCAATATGGAGTGGTGGCCGAAGTCACTCAATCTCGGCATTTTGCACCAGCACGACAACAAGACCAACCCGATGGGTTCTGACTTCAATTATCAGGAAGTGGTCAAGACTCTCGATTTCGACGCACTCAAAAAAGACCTGCTGGCACTCATGACCGACAATCAGGACTGGTGGCCAGCGGACTGGGGACACTACGGTGGCCTGATGATCCGATTGACCTGGCACGCGGCCGGGTCCTATCGAGCGGCCGATGGTCGCGGCGGCGCCGGCACCGGCAACCAGCGCTTCGCCCCTCTGAACTCCTGGCCCGACAATGCCAACCTCGACAAGGCCCGGCGCCTGCTGTGGCCCATCAAGAAAAAATACGGCAACAAGCTGAGCTGGGCCGACCTGATCGCCTACGCCGGCACAGTCGCCTATGAATCCATGGGCCTGAAGACCTTTGGCTTTGGCTTTGGCCGCGGGGACATCTGGCATCCGGAAATGGATACTTACTGGGGCTCCGAGAAAGAATGGCTGGCGCCAACTGGCAGCGAGGGCAGCCGCTACTCCGGTGAACGCGATCTGGAAAACCCGCTCGCGGCAGTCATGATGGGCCTGATCTACGTTAACCCCGAGGGGGTAGATGGCAATCCTGACCCGTTGAAGACAGCTCACGACGTGCGTGTCACTTTCGAGCGCATGGCCATGAACGACGAGGAGACCGTCGCCCTGACCGCCGGTGGCCACACTGTGGGCAAGTGTCACGGCAACGGTGATGCCGCCCTGCTCGGCCCGGAACCGGAAGGTGCCGAGCTGGAGGAACAGGGGCTAGGCTGGAACAACCACAGCAAGCGCGGCATTGGCCGCGATGCAGTGACCAGTGGCCTCGAAGGCGCCTGGACCACCAACCCGACACAATGGGACAACGGCTATTTCGATTTGCTGCTCAATCACGAGTGGGAACTGAAGAAGAGTCCGGCTGGCGCCTGGCAATGGGAGCCGGTGGACATCGATGAAGACAAGAAGTGGGTTGATGTCGAGGGATCTGGCAAGCGCCACAATCCGATCATGACCGATGCCGACATGGCCATGAAGATGGACCCTGAGTATCGCAAGATTTCCGAACGCTTTTACAAAGACCCGGCCTACTTCTCCGAAGTCTTCGCCCGCGCCTGGTTCAAACTGACCCATCGTGACATGGGTCCAAAAGCCCGGTACATCGGCCCCGAGGTACCCGGTGAAGACCTGATCTGGCAGGACCCGGTTCCCGCTGGCAACAGCGACTACGATGTACAAGCAGTCAAAGACAAGATTACCGCCAGTGGTCTGAGCGTCGGCGAACTGGTTGCCACTGCCTGGGACAGCGCCCGCACCTTCCGCGGCTCGGACATGCGCGGCGGTGCCAATGGTGCCCGTATTCGTCTGGCACCGCAGAAAGACTGGTCAGGTAATGAGCCCAAGCGACTGCGTAAAGTACTGGCAGTGCTCGAACCGATCGCCGCAGAAAGCGGTGCCAGTGTCGCCGACGTCATCGTGCTGGCAGGCAATGTCGGCGTCGAACAGGCGGCGCAAGCAGCCGGCGTCAAGGTCAGCGTTCCTTTCGCGCCAGGACGAGGTGACACCACTGAGGAATTGACCGATGCCGACTCGTTCGAGTCAATGGAACCGGTGCATGACGGCTACCGCAACTGGCTCAAAGCAGACTACGTCGTCAAGGCTGAGGAGCTGATGCTGGACCGCACACAACTGTTAGGCCTGACCGCGCCGGAGATGACTGTACTGGTCGGCGGCATGCGGGTGCTCGGTACCAACCATGGCGGCAGCAAGCACGGCGTGTTCACGGACAAAGTCGGCGTGCTATCCAATGACTTCTTCGTCAAGCTGACCGATATGCAATACACCTGGCGCCCGGCCGGCGAGAACCTCTATGAGCTTCGAGTACGCGGTACAGACGAGGTGAAGT
Source organism: uncultured Pseudohongiella sp. (assembly GCA_964592245.1). Lineage (GTDB taxonomy): Bacteria > Pseudomonadota > Gammaproteobacteria > Pseudomonadales > Pseudohongiellaceae > UBA9145. The sequence continues at coordinate 7,592 of CAZQFA010000017.1, forward strand.
ATACAGCTTCCCGAGTGGATCTGGTGTTTGGCTCCAACTCTGTATTGCGCGCCTATGCCGAGGTATATGCACAGGACGACAATCAGGAGAAATTCGTGCACGACTTCGTCGCCGCCTGGACCAAGGTGATGAACGCCGATCGCTTTGATATCGTCTAGGACAATTCGGGGTCAGAGTAATTTTGCAGTATTGTATTTTTACTCTGACCCTGTTTTTCTGGCTTTTGAGTACGGCGCAGCATACGCCGATTCCACTATTTGATGCTCACTGACCACGCGGGCCATAGTGCGGCAATTCCGCGCCCAACTCCACAGCACCCAGATCCGGTGCCGAGCCATTGTAGCCATCGTTGACATTGGGCAGATGCAGCCCCTTGTCGACAGGCGCAGAGCCGGGCACTAACCGGAAGTCCAAGTCCTCAACCGAGTAGACGTTTTGCAAGTTAGCGACATCGCTGGCGTCCAGCATAGGCACGTTTCGGAATACTGAGTAATCCACCATGATGCTGTGGCTGTCTTGCCCGCTGCGCTGGGCGTAGTCTGCCAGATTAGCAAACGCCCTGTTCTCCAACGCCGGCCGATTATCAGGCCCCGGGTAATCCGCCAACATCGAAAACGGCGGCGTATTCCAGGCAAACACAGTGTCTTTGCCCGGAAACGAGAAGAAGCCATTGTAATCAGACGAGCTGTAATTGGTGTAGCTGCTGATATCAAACAATGCACCGGCCGCGTTCTGTCCCAGAATCAGGTTATTGCGCCAGTGAGCATTTTGCTGCGAGCCGGCTTCGGTCTCGGAGAAAATGGTGTTGTTGTAGAACACACTGCCGGCCGAACCCTGCGTCAGGCGCGTAGACCCGCCGGGCAGGTTGTAGGCGATATTCTGTATCCAGTAGATTGGCCCGCCCATGGCCGGTTGATTACACATGGCATGGGAAGGATGGTTGATCAGCATGTTTCGCATCACCCGCACGTTGTGCATGCTGCCATCAATCTCGATGGGATTGTCATGGCTATTGGTGATGTAGTTGTTGTAAAAATCGATGGCCACCGGGCGCTGGTCCCAATATTCTCGCGGCGGGTATTTGGGGCCATAGACGCCAGTCCCGGAAAGCTCTGTACCGTCGGGATTGCCGTAAGTCTCTACATTGATGCCGTCATGAAAATCAGCAATGTAATTATAGGCGACGACATGACCTGGCCCGTACACTTTCACGGCGACATAGGAATCCATGGCCGGCGGATGGCTTTGACCGTCAACACCGTCAAAGCGTGCCCAGAGTTCCGGATCGTCCCAACCAATCATGCGCTCCGGATCGTTGCGACCATAGAACCAGTTGTCAGCAATGTAAAAATTGCTGGAGCCGGAATAGTTCGTGAACACACCGGCGGCGACATCTTCGAAGCGGGAGTGCTTGACCGTTAAGCCCTTGGAGCCAACGATGAACTGGGTGCCGGCAAGAATAGCAATCTCGGTATTGCGGAAGGTGATGCCTTCGAAATAATGATAGTCGCCCGCCTCAACGTTAAACAGATTGTAGTTGCCAGCGCCGTCAAAAATCACTTCGCCATCACCGGCAGCCTTGATGACAATGGGCTGCTCTGCGGTACCGTCTGCTGTCAGAAAATACGTACCAGCCAGCGGCATCAGCCGATTGCGATCGCTGGTGGTGTATTCATAACGGTCGTATTGATACAGGCCGGCATGGACCAATATGGTGTCACCGGCCCGCACGCGCGGACGACCTGTGGTGGACCAGTCGGTTCCCGAACAGCTGAAATTGTAGGCACAGAGCAAGCCTTCGAAGGAAGGCTCCATCTTTTCGCCTTCGTAATCATGGGGATAGACATGGAACGTGCGCCCATGGGCATAGGGTTGTGGCTCGGGACGTGTCCGCACCACCACCGTTCGCTCGCTGTTGCCGGTCACACCATCGGGGTCAGTCAGGACAAAGCGCGCTTCATATTCGGTGTCCGGTTTCAGGTTCATGATGCTGCCAGCAAACATGGGCGGCAATTCCACATCGAAGTTGGAACGCACATAGATCCGCTCACCGCCGATCCGCAACATGGGCAAGGCTTCCTGCCAGATATCGCTTCCCCGTTCGCGGTAGCTGATCTGCACACTGGCGTTACGATTATCATCGCCACGAATAAACCATTCGAAGCCCAGGTTCTCCAGAGTGGGCGGCTCAATGAGTAACTCATCCGCCATGGTCTCGAGTTTTCCTTGCGCCTGCGCCTTGGCTGTTTGCCACACAGCGACACTATTGAGTAACAACAGAAGAAACATCAACTGCTGCATACGGGATTTTATTATCATTATTTGCCTCCAACGGGCCGGGTCTGCAACGCGCTCTGCCTGAAAGATACACTACCACCCAATCTCCGCCTACCCTCAACAATCTCTGCCAACCCTACCCCCCTGTGCTAGACTCCGCACCCCATGGAGTCGCTTCAATTCTTTGCTACCGCGCCGCGCGGCGTCACTGACCTGCTGACCACCGAACTCACCGAATTGGGTGCGACGTCGGTGGCGGAGAATCGTGCCGGTGTGGAGTTTGCGGGCACGCTGGAGACAGCCTACCGCGCCTGCCTGTGGTCGCGGCTGGCTAACCGCATCCTGCTGCCGCTTGCCGAGTTTCCGGCGGCCGATCCCGATGCCTTGTATGCAGGCTGCCAGCAAATCGATTGGGCAGCACACATGACCTCCACAGGTACGCTGGCCATCGATGCCAACGTCTCGCATTCGCAGATCACCCACAGTCATTACGCGGCACTGCGCATCAAGGACGCCATCGTCGACCAGTTCAACGCCGCGGTGGGCCATCGCCCTAGTGTGGATACCGAGCGGCCGGACCTGCGCATCAATGCCTATATCCATCGTGATGTCGCCCATGTGTATGTCGACCTGTCCGGTACCAGCCTGCATCAGCGCGGCTATCGCTTGGGGACAGGCGAAGCACCCCTGAAAGAAAATCTGGCCGCGGCCATTTTGTTGCGCGCCGGCTGGCCGGAGATCGCCCGACAGGGCGGCGCCCTGGTCGACCCCATGTGCGGTTCCGGCACACTGGTGCTGGAAGCGGCCATGATGGCTGGCGATGTGGCGCCCGGATTACGCCGCACACATTTTGGTCTGACGCGCTGGCAACAACACGATGATGCCCTCTGGCAACGGCTGATTAGCGAAGCCTGCGAACGGGAAGCCGCTGGCGTCAAACACCTGCCCACCCTGTTCGGCTTCGATGCCGATCGCCGGGTGCTGGATCGGGCTCGGGAGAACGCCGAGCGACTGGACATTCCCGGCATCAGTTTCATCTATCAGGATCTGTTCGACTTCCGTCATGACTTTCCGGACTTTGGTCTGGTGGTCACCAACCCGCCCTACGGTAAACGCTTGCTGCAAACCGGCGATCTGCCACGTCTGTACTCGGCACTGGGGCAGGTATTCCGCTCCCACTTTCAGGGCTGGAAGGCGGCAGTGTTCACCGAAGATCAACAACTGGGCAAGTCCATCGGCATTCGCTCGCACCGGCAGCACACCCTGTACAACGGTGCCATTGCCTGCAAGTTACTGCACTTTGAAATCGACGCCGACAACTTCTTTGATGACGCGCGCTTGCCGAAACGACTCAAGGCGGAAGACCTGTCGCCGCAATCACAAGACTTCAGCAATCGTCTGCAGAAGAACCTCAAACAACGCCGCCGCTGGGCCGAGCGCGCAGGCATAGATTGCTACCGCGTCTACGACGCCGACCTGCCCGATTACGCTGCTGCGATTGATTTCTACAGCAACCACACGCAGCCCGGCGAGCAATGGATTTGTATTCAGGAATACGAGGCACCGAAAAAGATTGATCCGGAGGTAGTCAAACGCCGCACTCGCGAGTTGCGCACCCTCACCCAGGATGTACTCGGCCTCGATGACGCACAACTGTTTTACAAATCCCGAGCGCGCCAGCGTGGCGAGAGTCAGTATGAAAAACTGGGCAGCGAGTCACGCTTTCATGTGGTCACCGAAGGCGCCTGCAAACTGCGCGTCAATTTCAGCGACTACGTCGACACCGGCCTGTTCCTCGATCATCGCCCCATTCGCCAGTTGATCGAACAGCAAGCCAAAGGTAAAACCTTTCTCAACCTGTTTGCCTACACCGGCGCTGCCACCATCCATGCTGCTATCGGTGGTGCCGAGTCGTCACTGAGTGTCGATCTGTCCAATACTTATCTGGATTGGGCCAAGCGCAATTTGCAACTGAACAAACTGGACGAGAGCAAACACCGCCTGCTGCGCGCCGATTGTCTGCAATGGTTGAAACAGAATCACAATGAGACCTGGGACCTGATCTTTCTCGACCCACCTACCTTTTCCAACTCGAAAAAAATGGATGATCTGCTCGATATCCAGCGTGACCATGTGCAGCTGATTGAACGCAGCATGAAACTATTGAGCGAAGGCGGCACACTCTATTTCTCCACCAACCTGCGCTCCTTCAAACTGGAAGAAAATCTGGCCCAGCAGTTCAAGCTGACGGACATCAGCATTAAAAGCATCCCCGAGGATTTTCAGCGGCGCGCCAATATTCATTATTGCTTTGAGATTCAGCATCAATAAGCTGACGGCAATTCGCGACCATTCGCAACTACTAGCATCGCCAGTTCATCGACTTCTGTTACAAACCCTGCTTCAACTCCTCCTGGTTTGAGCGTATATTGGTGCGCAGGCATTTCATTCTTGCAAAGCAACTTTCCTGCTCGTGCTATTCACAATATCAAGGAGCCCCATGAGCATTCTGCTGATTATGGCTACCGCCGGTGCCACCTTCCTCGGAGCGTCAGAAACTGAGCTAAGCCCTTCTGAAGTCAGCGAGCTTGGCATCGAACTAACCGTCCGCGACATGGCCCTGCAGGATTTGCACCCCTACCCTCTGTACATGTTCAGCATCGAGTTGGCCAGCTTTCCCGATTGTGAGTTGCGCGGTGCGAGCGTAATGACGCTGAATGCGAACAATGAAATACTCTTTCAAGCCTCGACCGACAGTGACACTGCCGACTTTGATTTTCAGATTCATGGCGACCATCTGGAGCGCTCCACTCTAAGCCTGCACTGTGAAGGAGAGCCTGACACGGCGACGGGCCATAACTTTGTCATCAGTCTGCGACATTATCGCGAGCAGCAATCCAATTGATCTTGACTGGCACTGCTGATGACACCTCAAAACAACGAACCAATCTCCGACGTACCCAGCCCGGTGGACTTTCACAACATCGACGAGGCACGGCGCTGGGAAGCAAGCGCGATGAGCCGCCCCTATCGCGCCGAGATGTTCGCCATGTTTGTCGAATTCATTCGCGCACTGAAACCTGCAACGGCGATTGAATTGGGCTCCGGACCCGGCTTTCTCGCGCAGGCATTGTGTCAATCGCTGCCGGATATCAAGCTTACATTACTGGACTTTTCCGAGGCCATGCACATACTGGCCAGACAGCGCTTGCATGACTATCAACCACGCATTCGCAAGCAATGCCGCGATTTTACCAAGCCGAATTGGACAGCAGGCCTCGGCCGGTTCGAATGTGTTTTCAGCAATCAATCTGTACATGAGTTACGGCATCACTCGCGAGCGCAGCGCCTGCATGAGCAGGTTAGAGAGATCCTGGCCCCGGGTGGAGCTTATCTGGTATGTGATCATGTCCTTGGCCCTGAGGGTATGCGTAATGACCAGCTTTATATGACGCCAGAGGAACAGGTGACATGTTTGCGTGAGGCCGGCTATAGTACCGAGGTATTGCTCTGCGCGGGCGGCCTCCAGCTCATCAAAGCTGAATGAAGCGGCGCACTGGCTACAGCCGGCACTAAATCAGACCTTCAGCTAGCTATCAGCTAACTGTCAGGAAACCTCAGGAAACTCACATGTTCTTCACCCTGTTAATCGTCACCTTCCTGATCGCCTCCGCCGTCTCCTTTGGCGTCGTCACCTTCTTCGAAAAATCCATCAATAACATACTTGTGCGCATTGTTGCCGATGAACTGGCACAAGCCTGGGTGAAGTACATCAAGTTTGCAGCCTACGTGGTGGGCATTTCCGGCGGCGTGCGTATTTACAGCCTGGAACAGTACGTGACTTCACGCTATCCGGACATGCAGATCACCGAGCTGTCTGCCGAGACCTGGACGCTGGAGGTCTACCGCACCTTGATCAGCACACTGCAGAGTCTGGCGTGGGTACTACTGGTCGTCTTTGTTGTGGCGCTTATCGCCTTCGTCATCGTACGTGCATTTGAATTGAAAAATTCGCGCGGCAGCGACAAAAGTGATTCGTGAATCACTGCAGGTGGCTTTAAAGCACACTGCGCAGCCACCAAATTTTCCCAGCCATGCACTGCATCACTAAGCGCTGCTCTTGGCTCGGCGCTGACTTGTTTTTACAAGGAAAGTCCGGCTACTCTTGGCTACGTGCCTTTTCAGAGTGACGTTTTGGAATCAGGCCGGACTTCAACCATTCTCAGAGAAGAAAGCAATCGAAGAACAATAGCGCATGAATCTCCGGGTATGGATTAAAAGCAGAGCAGCCGATCGCGTATTGGCACCACTGCGCGACGAGTTGCTGGCCCTGCTGCCTGCAGACGGCCGTGTCTTGGAGGTAGGTTGCGGTACCGGAGACTTACTACGCAAGTCCTCGACCAAAATAGCACACGGCCTTGGCGTGGATACTGACTGCGCCATGATCGACTTCGCCGAGCAAGAGCGACAGCGCATGCAACTGGATAATCTCACTTTCAGATGCATGAATGCGCTTGCCGTCAAAGAGCAACAGTTCGATGTTGCCACCAGCACCTTGTGCTTGCACGAGATGCCTGCAACACTGGCCTGTGAAACACTTGCATTCATGCTGGAGGTTGCGGAGACTGTAGTGATTGCAGACTACACCCGTGCGCGCAGTCGCGCGGGCCGGCTCAGCATGGAGCTGGACGAGATGATCTCCGGCCATTACGGCCACTACCGGCGTTATCGACGCGCAGGAGAAATACCCGCCTACGCCGAACGCGTAAACGCCTCGGTCTTGCAAACCACGGCCAGTGTGATTGATGGCATACACATCTGGAAAGTCGGCCAAAAGTCGTAAGCATCAGAACAAGAAACGCCCCTGACAAACTGACAACACGAGAGGCCACTATGCGAATACTTAGCTTTCTTTTCGTCGCACTGTTTACCACCTCCCTTGTGGCGCAGGAAGTAGTATTGGTAGGTACACCAGCAAAGCTGGTGGAGCTTGATCAGTTTGGTGATCGCGCCACTTACAACGACTTTCTCAAAGTGAATCTGCGCATCACGCGCGATGGCGAGCAATACTATTGGGCCAGCCGTGGCGATATCCCACTGGCAAGAAAAGAAGACGGCATTTACGTCACTTACGTGGCACTGGATGGTTCCGGCTATATCCAGACGGTAAATGAGACAGCCAGGGAGCGCTTTCTGTCAGCTGCACCTGACAATATCGTCGGCCGCTACACCTATGTTGAACATCTACTGAATCACATGATGTCTACGACAATTTACGGTCGTTAGCCGTACAGGAAAACCGTCATGACTGCTTTTTCTCGCGCAATTACTCCTCAAGTCGACAATGAACTACAGCTCGCATTTCGCTGTCGCGTGAACGACGATGCCGGCGCTGAGTTTACGCATCTGGAGAATGCTCATGTGCTCGGGCAGCAATCCACCTGGCAACATACTCGTGTGCATTACCTGATGTTGTGTTGGGGGCTTCGCAATCGCGATTACAAGGAAGTACGCGGCCAGTTATTACGACTCATCGGTGCCGCCACCAAAACGGCCATTGGCCTCGTTCCGACCGGCAATACAGGTGGTAGCAACATCAGTCCATTCAAAACTTTGCCAGTCAGGCCTGAATTGGCGATGCTGATCCAGCAGGCAAAGTCCACGCATTCATGACATAACGGCGGTCAAGGCGCTGCCATGGAGACTTGTTATCACACGCACCCTGCTCGTTCTAATTGCTTGCCTCGCCGTTCAGGCCTGCACCTCTATCCCGGCACGCAGCCCTGATGACCTGATTGGCTTCACCGAATCCGGCGAAGCGTCTTTCTACGGCATGGAATACCAATTCCGACAAACCGCCAGCGGTGAGCGCTTCAATCAACTGGCGGCCACCGCCGCCCACCGCACTCTCCCCTTTGGCACGCGAGTACGGGTCACCAATACCGCCAACAACGAAAGCGTCGTGGTGAAGATCAATGACCGTGGCCCTTTCATTGAAGGCCGCATCATCGACCTGTCGCGCTCCGCCTTTGCCGACATTGCCAATACCCGTGACGGTGTTGCCCAGGTGGTGATCGAAGTCGTACCGTAAGTTACTACGGCCCCTGTACGGCCCCTGCCAGCACAACACCCTCGCAGAGCTGCTTACCCACCGGCAGTGAAACGTGCGATCATGAGCCGCATTCGCGTCACATCTAAAACATTTGCAACACCAGCCAGCTGCGCGCAGCCCGGAGATTATTCATGACTGTTGAAAGCCAAAAAGACATCGATGGCATTCTCAATGCCGGCCGCGTCGTGGCGCGGGTCCGGGATGCCATGTTAGCCGCAGTCGAGCCCGGCATGACTACCGCCGAACTGGACAAATTCGGCGCCGAACTGCTGGCGCGATACGGCGCCAACTCTGCGCCACAGGTAACCTATGATTTCCCCGGCGCCACCTGCATCAGTGTGAATGAAGAAGCCGCACACGGCATACCCGGTGCGCGTGTTATTCGTGCCGGCGACATCGTCAATGTGGATGTCTCTGCCGAGTTGGATGGCTATTACGCCGATACTGGCGGCACCACCGTCGTGCCGCCAGTGGCCGCTGACAAGGCGCGCTTGTGTCACGCCACACAACAGGCATTGAAGAATGCGCTGGCACAGGCAACGGACGGAGCTGCCATTAACCAGATCGGCAAGGCAATCGAGACCACTGCTAAAAAATACGGCTTCAAAACCATCAGGAATCTTGCCGGCCACGGCATCGGCCGCAGCCTGCACGAGGAGCCCACGGGCATCGTCAGTTATTACAACCATCATGACCGCCGCAAGTTAAAAGCGGGTCAGGTCATCGCCATCGAGCCGTTTTTGTCTACCAGAAGCACGCGTGTAGCTGAGGCCGACGATGGCTGGACGCTGTTAGGTCACCCCGCCAGTCGCTCAGCCCAGTTTGAACACACGCTTATCATCACTCGTGGCGCACCGATTGTGGCGACACTTTCTGAAGCCGGTGCTTGACGCGACGATCGGCGGGAAGGTATGTAGGAAGGTAGGTAGGAAGGTAGGTAGAAAAACAGACAGCAACAGTTACTCAATAAATTATAAAAGTATCAGCGAACATGAAAGAGCAACTGCAACCCGTTCAATTCTTTTTTATCGCAGCTTGCCTGTCTCTGCTACTGAGTGCCTGTTCAGAGTCATTGCCGCAACATTCCGCAATCGCCGCCGTCACCACACCTGATGAGCTGCTAACAAGATTTGGAGAGCCGGAAGCCCGCTATCGCAAACAGCGCATGATCGACGTGATGTCCATTCAGGAGCAGCTCGCTGGCATTCCAGCACAGTTTGTGGCGCAGCAATGGATCTATTCTTCGCTCGGTTCTGCAGAAGCAAATTCGGGCAGTAACGTCACGGCAACAGAACCTGGCAAGACAGTTATCGAGTTCAGAGAGTCTGGTGACGAATTAATTCTCTACTACGCCCCTTACTGGCTCAGCAACGAGCATTATCAGGAACGGTTCCAGAACTCAGAATCTTGGCTTGGCGGCGAGAATACGTTTTAATCCCTGCTAGTCGATTGGCCGCAGTGACGCTGATTGAAGAACTCCCCCATATAACAACACACGGCAGCACACCATGAAAGTGAGATTCGACCGCTCCACACTCATCAAGCTGACCATTATCGCTGCCGTACTGCTCATCGCACCTTTCGCAGTACCCTTCACGCTCGAGTTTGTTCTCATGGCAGATATTCTTGGTCTGGAAGCCTTACTGCTCTTCCTGCTGCTGCAATCACGTCAGTTTATTAATGCGCTACTCCACAAACTGTCATTGTGGCGCGATGAAGCCGCAGCTACATTGACCTTACTGCTGGGCCTGTACATGTTCCAGCGACGCGTCGCTCTCTGTCATACAGCAGGCAGCCTCACCATTGTCCTCCTCGCCTGCTCTGTCACACTCGCGCTTGCTCTATGGATACCGGCACTCTATTTCAGTACGGCAGGAGTCATCTGACCATGCAGAACCACAAACTGTTTGCCATGCCTTTTGCTCGCGTCTACCCCATGTATATCCAAAAAGCCGAACGCAAGAACCGCAGCAAAGCCGAAGTCGACGAGATTATTTGCTGGCTGACTGGCTACGATCAGCAAGGACTGGACAAACAAGTGCAGGCCGAAGTTGACCTGACTACCTTTTTTGCCGAAGCACCGGCAATGCATCCCAATACGGCGTTAATCAAAGGTGTGGTCTGTGGCGTCAGGGTGGAAGAGGTGGAAGACCCGCTGATGCAAAAGATTCGTTTTCTCGACAAGTTGATCGATGAACTTGCCAAGGGCAAAGTTATGGAGAAGATTCTGCGCAGCTGAAACAGGCACCAGGCAATCACCAATGAAAAAAGTCTACTCACATGAAAATCTCACCCAGGTGCACACCGCCAAGGGTCTGCTGGAACTAAACGGCATCGCCTGCGAGGTGCACAATGAGCATCACGCCGGTGGCGGTCATGTGGGACTGGCTAGCATCCCCATCGAGCTGTGGGTATTAGAGACGGGCGATGAAACCAGAGCCATCAGCATTTTGCAGAATGAACTGGGCAAGGACTCCGACAAACCGGAATGGACTTGCCCGCAATGCCAGGAAGTAAACGCGGGCTCTTTTGATTCCTGCTGGCAGTGCGGCACTGTGCGTCCGGGCTGAAGACCTGCTATTAGCGAGGGCTTGGCTGTAGCCTCATGACAAGCACGGAAGTTGCAGACTTTTCTTCGTCACTTTGCCTGTTTAGACTTAAGCACATTACTCTTTACTTACTCATCTCATCCCAATGAACGAAACTGCCATGACACCCGCAGAACTGGTTAACCAATGGGTGGCCGCATTCAATCGGGCTGACGCCGATGCGCTTGCCGATTTTTATCATGTTGATGCCATCAATCATCAGGTGGCCGAGGAGCCGGTCTCCGGTCGCGAGGCCATCCACGCCATGTTTCGGCGCGAGTTCGCCAACGCCGAGATGGTCTGCATCGTTGAGCAAATTCTCGAAGACGGGGATTGGGCGATTCTGGAGTGGAAAGACCCACTGGGTTTGCGTGGCTGCGGCTTCTTTCACATTGTCGACAGCAAAATAAAATTGCAGCGGGGCTACTGGGACAAGCTGAGCTTCTTGCGTATACACAAGCTGCCTGTTCCCGAGCAGCCCTGAGTCGGTTCTGGCCACGAAGCGATAATACCAATGCCATTAAAATCAGACAGTGCCACCTTGCAGTCCTTCATCAGAGCCTGGGTCTTTGGCTCTCTGGTCGCCTTCTTTGCGGCTTTGGCGCTGGCCTGCATCTTTTCGCTATGGAACTGGCTGGAAAATCCTTCCGGCATCTTTCATGACGAGAATGGCACGCGCTGGGCATTTATCCGGGATACTGCCGAAAGCTGGTTCCTGCCAAGCTTTTTTACCTTCTTTTTCCCCGCCACAATTGGCCACTGGTTGTGGCAGCGCTTATCCGGGTTACGCCGGCGCAACGCCACGTGAGAAAATCAGGATATGCCCCTTGAATGGCAAATCAAGATAATCAGTGTGTTGTGGCTTGACGTGATCACTGGCGAATCCGGCGCCTTCTAACAGCGCCGTCAACTTGTTCTTGCGACCGCGCCCCGGATCAACAATGACCACTTCGCAATGCGGCGAGGCGTGACTGACGATGAACTCTCCCAGTAATTCGATGTGTTCGTCCTCGTACAGTAAATCACTACCGATGATGACATCGAACAGTCCCAGAGTATCCGAACTGTCCGACCAGTCGACACGCTCAAAGTCGATGGGCTTGCCTTCATTAAGCGCGGTGTTACGTTCGAGAAAGGCTTGCACTTCCGGATGATAGTCGGTGGCAGTGATGTCGGCGTTTTTCTTGTTCAACAGCAGGCTCGACAGTGCCATGCCGCAGCCAACTTCAAGAATGCGTTTGTCGGCGAAATCAAACTCTGACATGTAGTGCGCCAACACCAGACTCGAGGGCCAGACGACACCAAATAAAGGCCACATGGCCGAGGAGATACCCAGCTCGCGCGCGATGTGTTCCGGGTCGCTGAATTGTTGCTTGTCGCGCAAGGTGCAGATATGAATATCCGTGTGCCCAAACTCAACCGTCTGGTAGCGCAATCTCAGGGGGTGTACCATCTTTTGTCGTTTTCCTGTGTCCAGCCAAGGGATGATCCCAGCTAGCCAACATTCAACAACAGCATGGTTAACTTCAGAGTATAGGGATTGACGAGAAGCGCAAGGTTTAATCTCGCCCGAGACAATGCAAAGGGAATTCACAACTTATGACTGCACCCACACTGCCCCAATCAAACGATATCCCCGGTGTCGATGAATTCCGTGCTCTGCGACTCGCCTGCGGCCTGTCAGACCGTGGCGAGCTCGCTGCCAGCAAAGGCTTGCCCAACAGTTTGTTTGCCACCACCATTCGCGCTAACGGTCAGTTGATCGCCATGGGCCGCGTCGTCGGTGACGGCGGCTGCAATTTTGAAGTCGTCGACATCGCCGTGCATCCGGACTATCAACGTCAGGGGCTGGGTCAACGCATCATGCAAGCCATCAGCGATTATTTGCAGGCACACGCCCCGGACTCGGCTTATGTCTCCCTGATCGCTGACCATCATTCCCCTGCCCTTTATGGCAAGTTCGGTTTTCAAGCCACGGCGCCGGTATCCATCGGTATGGCTATGAGAATAAAGCGCTAGACCGATCGCGTTGCCGTGGCCGGCGTGATCGTGGTGGCCCGCGCTGACGGGCCCAGCGCTGCCAGCTGACCAATCACGATCAACGCCAACGCGCCGAGCGGTGAATAATACCAGGCCATGGTAGGCATATTGAAATTGGTCGTCAGGGCGATGCTCAGCCCGATTGTCAGCACCGCGCCGACAGCGACCCCCATGGTGGTAATCATGAAATTCTCCAACAAGAAATAACGCAGAATGGCGAGTCGACTGGCACCCAGTGCACGCCTTGTACCGATCTGTTTCTTGCGCTTGTTGATACTGAATACCGCCAGACCAACGATACCCATGCTGTTAATAAAAATGAGCGTCGCTACGACGACGCGCAAGATCGAGGTCAGTGCGCTGTCAGTGCGATAGGTCTCGCGCCGGGTCTCTTCCAGCGAACGCACTTCGCGAATGACGCGATTAATGCTGCTACCGGCTAACAACTCTTCCGCCGCCAACATCACCTCATCGCGACGCCCGGGCTCGGTACGCACCATGTACAGAGAATAAGTGTCAAGAAACTGCTCCGGCACCAGCATCGAACTCTCGACAAAACTGCTTGTCGGCCACGGTGCCTGCAAGCGCTCAACGACACCGATAATTTGCAAGGCTGTCACCTGATCAGTATAGAGCGTTTGACCAACCACCTCGGCGGGCGACAAATCGGGAAACAGTGTATTGGCCAATGCCTCGGTGATCACAGTCTTGTCGGCATCGGTGGTTCCCACTTCCGAGCGATAGCGCACATCGGTTTCGGTAAACGGTTCACCGGCAATGAAGTTCAAACCGAGCGTATTAAACACACGTTCGTCAGTGCGATAGATCGCCGTGGGCACGTTGGCAGTGCGATCATCCATCTCGATGCGCACGCCAGTGGAAGAACCACCACCGCTGACCGGGATGGCGTTGATGGCGGTGGCATCGACGACACCGGGCAGCTGCCGTAATTGCGCCATATCATCGATCAGTGCCACGCGTTCGTTGTAGTCATCACCGTAACCAATACTGTTGAGGTGAAACAGATTAGCCTCCTCCATGCCGCTCGGGCGCGCCATCAAGCGGGAACGTTCGTTGATAATAAAGATCGCATTGATAATGACCGTCATGGTGACTGCGATTTGTACCGCGATCAGCAACGCACCCAGCTTGTTGTGCCAAAGCGCCCTGAGAATTGGTCCTGTTTCCATAG
>CAZQFA010000017.1:21900-54116 GCA_964592245.1 uncultured Pseudohongiella sp.
AACGCACCCAGCTTGTTGTGCCAAAGCGCCCTGAGAATTGGTCCTGTTTCCATAGTTTGATCCGCTCCCGAAGTTCGACGTTACTGCGTACGCAGGTGAATAGAAGGATTGACGTTACAGGCGCGCCAGATGGGGTATAAGCCGGCGACAATGGTACAAACGATTGCCAGACCGATGGTGACCAGCACGACAGTGGTATCTACTTGCATCCACTCGGTTTGCATGAAGTCACTACCTAACAGTAGCTTGACGCCTTCCAGACCAAAGTGCGCCACGATCAGTCCCAGCAAACCGCCGATCAGCCCGATGAACCCGGCCTCGATCACATGCTGTAAAAAAAGTGATCCCTTGTGCGCACCCAGTGCCTGCCGCGCCCCGATCTCGGCTGACTTGCCAAGGAACTTGGCCAGCAGCAAGCCTATTGTGTTTAGCAGACACACGGCCAGTAACATCGCCGCCAGAATATTAAGTATGCGTGTCTCGTCTGGCAGCACTTCTTGCACAACCATCCACTCATTGACGTCATAGACGTGATTGTTGAGTGGTCGCTCGAAGCGGCCCAGTGCTTTCTGCTCATTGGCATAGTTGTTCAGGAAAGACAGGTAGTCCGCCTCGGCAGCACTGTCCTGCAGCTCTACCCAATACTGAATCCACACACACTCGGAATTGAGAAAGGACTGAAAGCCGGTACCATCAATAGCCTTCCAGCAATTGGTATTACCTGTGCGCGACAGCTCGCGATCGACAATGTGGTACCAGGGAATGTACAGGTCTTCTCCGATATCGAAAGGCCCATTGTTCACATCATAATACTTGGGCACCGGATCCCATTCATCGAGCACACCGACAACCTGAAACAACGCCTCATCGAATCGCACCAGCTCACCGACAGAGTCATTACCGCCAAACAGTCGTTCATTGGTATCGTGACTGAGTACTACCACCAGCTCACGGTTCTGATCTGCCTCGGGACTCCAGCCGGAGCCGTACTGGAACGGCACATCAAACATCGGAAAGAAATCCGCAAAGGCACCTCGACCGATGGTCGAGAAAGGCCGGATCTCCGGATTGGCCGGCTCGACAATAACTGAAAATTTTGAAGTGGCGGTTTGCCGGTAAGCCCTCGCCGCATCCTGCAAGGCCATGGCATCAACGTAGGTCAGCTGATCCGGTGGTTCGTTATCGCGCTCCGGATCACCGGTATCCAGTGACACATGAAATAACTGATCACTCTTGTGCGGGATCGGATCGCCGCCCATGGTGTATTCCAGTGTGAACACCACCATGTAAGCACCGATACCAATGGCAATAGCCAGCACCATCAGAGTACTCAGTATCGGATTGCGGCGGTAGCTCAGGGCACTCAATCGCAGATAATAAAAAAACATAGTTTTTGCTCTCGCAGATGAAATTCAGTCAGTGTTGAAGGCTGGCAGCTTCAGGCGACTTCCGCCTGCGGCGCATTCGCTTCGGCCTGCTCCTCACCATTGCTGATACGACCATCAAGAATATGAATATTACGCTGCGACTGCTGCGCCAATAATTGATCGTGGGTGACCATAATGATGGTCGTGCCCTTGTCGTTGATCTCCTGCAGCAACTCCATCACCCCCATCGCTGTGTTGGAATCCAGGTTACCGGTGGGCTCATCCGCCAGCAGGAACAGCGGCGACCCCACCAGCGCCCGGGCAATCGCCACCCGCTGCTGTTGACCGCCCGAGAGCTGTGCTGGCAGATGTTTCATGCGTGAAGCCAGGCCCACCGATTCCAGTGCCGCCTCAATCAAGGGCTTGCGCTCACTGGCCTTCATGCCGCGATAGCGTAGTGGCACGTCGACGTTGTCAAACAGATTGAGATCCGGCATCAGATTGAAGCTCTGAAAAATGAAACCGACTTTTTCATTGCGCAGCCGGGCGCGTTGGAAATCACCGAGACTGGACACGTCTACGTCGTCCAGCAAGTAGGTGCCCGAAGTATAGGTTTCCAGCAAACCGGCAATGTTCAGGAAGGTGGTCTTGCCGCAACCGGACGGCCCGGTAATGGTGACAAACTCTCCTTCACTGACCGTCAGTGAAAAATCCCGCAGCGCACTGGTCTGCACGGTGTCGGTACGGAATACCTTGTTGATGTTTTGCATTTGCAACATAGCGTCACCTCGTTAATTGTTGATCAACACGGAATCCGCGCCGTTAAACATTTCTGTACTGGATGTGATGATGGTTTCGCCGGCATTGAGCCCCTCGAGAATCTCCACCTGATTGAGACTGGTGGCACCACTGAGAATCGACCTACGGTAGGCGACACCGTCTTCGACCACATAGGCCACACGGCCATTGCCGCTGTCGAAGAACTGACCGCGCTGCACCATCAAGACGTTTTGTTTTTCTTCCAGCAACACGCGAGTGGTGAGTCGCTGATTCTGGCGCAGACCTTCCGGGACGCGTTCGTTAAAACGCACACGGCCGGTGACCTGGTTGTCGATGATTTCCGGAGAGACGGCGATCAGTGTCGCCGGGTAGGTTTCCGCAGCAATACGCACTTCCGCCAGCATGCCGATGGCCAGATCATCGGCGTAACTCTCCGACACCTGTATTTCTACTTCAAAGGCTGACAAGTCGACGACACTGAGAATGGCCTGATTCTGTGCCACGTTGGTTTTCTGGTTGACGGTGAGATTGCCGACAATACCGCTGACTGGTGATTCGATATTGAGCTCATCTACCTGACGCGACAGATCGGCGACCAGCAACTCCTGTTGCTCGACATTGAGTTGTCGCGTCTGCAACTCAAATTCCAGACGCTCGTTATCGAGATCGGTGTCCAGCACGGCGTGTTTATGCAGTAATTCAGCGGTAAGCAAATCATCCTGCGCTTTCTCGTAGTCCACTTCGATCATTGCCCCTTGCTGAAAGGCGCGTTCTGCCCGCGACATTTCCCGTTGCGCCGCCTTCAGGGCGATGCTGGCTTCATCCTCGGCACGCTGATTGGCGAGTTTCTGCTGGCGCGTGGTAATGGCCTGACGGTCCAACTCCACCTGCAGGGAGACCAGTCGCGATTGTTCCTGGGCCAGACGGTTCTCGATTTCCGGGCTGTCGATGCTGGCCAGCACCTGCCCCGCTGTGACGCTGTCACCGGATTCCACGGCGAAAGTAACGACGCCGGACTGACTGGCATAGAGCGTCGGGCTCACGGCAGCGACCACACGCCCCTGCACGGAGATATCGCGGATGAAATTGCCATGAATGACATCGGCAAAGCGTAGACGTTCGGCGGAAACGGACTGCTCGGCACTGGCCCAGCGCTGCACAGTGGGGGTTAACCACCAGAGCAGCGCGACGAGCAACAGAACGCCCAGTCCCGAGAGGTACCAGAGGCGGCGGCGAGAACCAGGCTCCAGTACGACATCCTGATTAGCGGTATCGGCGATTTTCAAATTGGACCTGCAAGCTGTTTTGTTGTCTTTGCCCGGTTAGACGACGGTAATTCAGCAATGGTTACAAAGTTATCCAATCTGTCTTTTTGGCCGGTCTCTCTTTCTCTTATTCAGGTCACTGCTTCAGTCCCGACCTTGTAACTTGCCTGCCTCGCATTCGGCCCTTGATGTAGCGCAAAGGAACAGCAGACTGACTCGCATCAGCAACATCGCTATGGCAAAGTAATTGTGTGCTCACGAAGACAGGAGAAAACCAATGCAACGACACGGCCTCACTATTGGTATTGAACGCGTCAACGAAGAGTTTTTCCTCACTCTGAAAGCTACCGGCAAGCTGACTCACGAAGACTATGAGGTCATCACACCAATGCTGGATGGCGCTCTGGCAGCGGTGGAAAATCCCCGGATCAAGGCGTTCATCGATGCGACCGAACTGCAGGGCTGGGAAGCGCGCGCTGCCTGGGATGATTTTCGCCTCGGTGTAAAACACGGCAGGCAATTTGCGAAAGTGGCCATCCTCGGCAATAAAAAGTGGCAGTCCTATGCCGCCAAACTCGCCAGCTGGTTTGTCTCCGGCGAAGTGCAGTACTTCGAAGATGCGCAGTCGGCCGAAGAGTGGCTGGCTACCGATTCCTGAAAACAGTGATAGACGACTGCTTGTAACCCTGACAACTGCCGCAACCGTTCAATTGATAGCGACAAGAGTCCTGACTTTTGTGCGCAATATTGCTCTAATCAGCGTTCAGTTGAATCAGGACATACGCTGGTCGCACTATGACAACGCAAATCTGGGTGGATGCTGATGCCTGCCCTGTCGTAATTCGGGATATCCTCTACCGCGCTGCCGAACGTGTCGGCATCGCTATCACGCTGGTCGCCAATCAGCCCATCCCTGTTCCCAAGTCACCCCATATCAAGATGCTGCAAGTCAGTGCCGGTTTTGATGCGGCCGATAACGAGATCGTCGATCGCATTGGCGCCGGCGATCTGCTCATCACCGCCGATATACCGCTGGCGGCTGACGCCCTGAATAAAGGTGCGCAAGCATTGAGTCCGCGCGGGGAAATGTTTGATCCTTCAAGTATCAAGGCCAAGCTCACCATGCGCGACTTCATGGAAACACTGCGCGCCAGCGGTGAGCACACCGGCGGCCCCCCGGCCCTGCATGCCAGAGACCGCAAAGCTTTTGCCGAACAACTGGACAGATACCTGCAGCGCCGGAGTCAGAATAAGCAGAGCGCCAAGAATTAGCACGATAGATAATGCATACGACTAACTATGACATCTGACGCCATCATCAAGTTGCGCCATGAGCTGCATCGCTATCCGGAGTTGTCCGGCGACGAAAAAGACACTGCTGCGCGTATCACACAGTTCTTGCGCACACTGGCGCCGGCACAAATAATTGAGGGTCTCGGTGGCCATGGTGTCGCCGCCGTTTTTGGTACTGATGAGTCCCGCACAATCATGCTGCGCTGCGAGCTGGATGCGCTACCGATTGCCGAGAACAATGTCTTTGCACATCAGTCGGTCCACTCGGGCCAAGCACACAGCTGTGGCCACGACGGTCACATGGCGATTCTGGTGGCAGTGGCGGAAACACTGGCCGCGTGCCCACCAGCCAACGGCAGGGTAATCCTGTTGTTCCAACCCGCTGAGGAAACCGGTGCAGGTGCGCAGGCGATAATCGATGACCCCAGCTTTCAGGCGCTGGCGCCGGACTTTGTCTGTGCCCTGCATAACATGCCGGGCTATCCTCCGGGGCAGGTGGTCATTCGCCCGGGCACCATGACTGCCGCTTCACGCGGCCTTAACCTGACACTCAGCGGCGAGACTGCCCATGCTGCCCATCCGGAAACCGGACGTAGCCCTGCCAATGCGCTGGCCACGTTGATGGCGGTGCTGCAACCACTACCGGCGTCTGTCACCGGGCAGGATGCCCTGGCCTTCAGTACTATTGTCGGCGCCACACTGGGCGCCAAGACCTTTGGCACAGCGCCAGCCGAGGCGCAGTTATGGGTGACGCTGCGCTGCGAGCACAATGCCACGATGGACAGGATCGTCGACTACATCGCCCGGCAGGTTGAGCAAATTTGTACGCCCGAACAACTCGCCACCGGCATTGCCTATGAAGATGTTTTTCCTGCCACGGTCAATGATCCCGCCGCCGTGGCCCTGATACAAAAAGCACTGACGGGCCACGATGTGCTCGTGCCGGAGACGCCCATACGCTGGTCGGAGGACTTCGGCCATTTCACCGCGCGCACTCCCGGTGCTCTGTTTGGCCTCGGCGCCGGCCTTGAGCAACCGGACCTGCACCACAGTCACTATGACTTCCCCGATGCCCTGATCGGCACAGGCCGCGACGTGTTTTTGGCCATCATTGACGAAGTACTTGCCCAGGGGCTCGACTCAAGCCGATAACGCTGCAGTATCTCTCTGAATTACCACGAGATTGCAACCACCCCCCGCAGTGATACACTAGGCCTTCTTGCCTTACAAAACAAAAACTCACAGCAACTCACCTAACAACAACAAGATCAGGAGTGAGCATGGGTCAGATTTCCCCACTTCGATGGCTCGGACTGAGTGTCGCAGCCCTATCCGCATTTACTGTCACCTCGATACCCAGCCACGGCGAAGACGCCGGCAACTTGTACAACACCCCGGTAGACATCCGCCTCGGTCAGCGCTATTTCGAGCGCCAGTGCTCCCGTTGCCATGGCTTCGATGCCAAGGGCAATGACGAGACCGGTGCCCCCGACCTCACCGGACGCCTGAATCGGGCCAGCTCCGATGCCGGTATCTTCAATATTATTCGCGAAGGCGTGCCGGGTACGGCGATGCTACCAGTGGATGCCGCGGTGCCAGATGCCACCGTTTGGCAACTGGTCTCCTATATAGGCTCACTGCGTTACGACCCTTCCAGTGTCGAACTGGCCGGCACAGCAGCCGCTGGAGAACGCCTCTTCAATGGACGCGCCGAATGCAACAGCTGCCATATGGTTGAAGGCAATGGCGGACGCATGGGACCTGATCTGTCCAGAGTCGGTGAAAACCGTACTCCCGATGACTTGATGACAGCGCTGGTCAATCCGGATGACGAGGTCGATCCACGTTGGTGGCGCCTGCGGGTAACCGACCGCGACGGTAATGTGCGCGAAGGCTTCCGCATGAATGAGGACAGTTTCTCTCTGCGTATTATGGACACCGATGCCGAGCTATGGTCCTACCCGAAGAACCGCATTGCCGACTACCAACGAATTGAAACATCAACCATGCCCAGCTATGACGGCCAACTGACAGAATCAGAACTGGACGATCTGGTGGCTTATCTGTTTTCGCTGCGCCGTGAGGTAATACAATAATGAAAAGAACAATACTGACTCTCACCTGCCTGTTGGCAAGCGCGCAGATCTCTGCCCAGGAAACGTCACAGGAACAACCGTTCTCCACCGTCATTACGCCAGCCTTTACTCCAGTGACCTGGGAGCGACTGGTGGATGCCCGCAATGAGCCGGAAAACTGGCTCATGTACTCCGGCACACTGGATAGCCAGCGCTACAGCCTGCTGGATGAAATCAATATCGATAATGTCGATCAGCTGGAACTGCAGTGGGCCTATCAGATTCCCGTCATCGACCGCGCCGAAACAGTACCACTGGTGGTAGACGGCATCATGTTTATCACCGAGGCACCGAGTAATGTCGTTGCCGTGGATGCCAGCACCGGTCGTGAATATTGGCGTTATGACCATGAAATGCCCGATGACCTGCGTATTTGCTGCGGTCGTAATAACCGGGGCGTGGCCATCCTCGGCGAAACCCTGTTCATGAGCACGCTGGATGCGCACCTGGTGGCCATCGACGCCCGCACTGGTAACCTGCTGTGGGACGTGGAAGTGGCACCCCATGACTCCGGTTATAGCAAAACTGCTGCACCATTGATCGTCAAAGACAAAGTAGTCACCGGTATCGCCGGGGGCGAGTTTGGTATCCGCGGTTTCATCGATGCCTATGATCCGGAAACCGGCGAGCAATTGTGGCGTACTTACACCATTCCCGGTCCGGGTGAGGAAGGCAATGACAGCTGGTCCGGAGATTCCTGGGCTACTGGCGGCGCCGCCACCTGGATTACCGGCTCCTACGATGCCGACCTCAATCTGATTTACTGGGGCACCGGCAATCCGGGACCGGACTGGAACGGCGATGTGCGTCTGGGTGACAACCTGTATTCGGATTCGGCGCTGGCACTGAACGGCGATACTGGAGAAATCGAATGGCATTTCCAGTTCACGCCACACGATGTCCATGACTATGACGCCATCCAGATTCCGATTCTGGCTGACATTGAAATGCAGGGCCGCCAGGTGAAAGCCATGCTGTGGGCCAATCGCAATGCGTTCTTCTACACCATTGACCGCAGCAACGGCGAGTTCCTGTTGGGCAAGCCCTATGCCACACAAACCTGGGCAGAAGGACTGGACCCGGTCAGCGGCCGGCCGATCCGCGTGCCAGGTATGGAGCCTACCTATGAAGGCACTCTGGTGGCACCACCGATTGTTGGCGCCACCAACTGGTATTCACCGGGCTACAGTCAGGATACAGGATTGTTCTATGTCACCTCCTTCGACGGTGCCCAGGAATTCTTCAAGCGGGATGAAGACTACGAAGAAGGCGAGCGTTTCACCGGTGGTGGCGGCCGCTATCTGCAGCCCATGGATGCCTTCCACAGTTCTATTCGTGCCATCGACCCGACTACAGCGGAGATCGTCTGGGAATTCCCCATTATGCCGCGCTCCTCTGCCGGCATAACAACTACCGCTGGTGGCCTGGTGTTTACCGGCAGTGCAGACGGCTATTTCTTTGCGCTGGATGCAGCAAGCGGTGACGAGCTCTGGAATATCTCGCTAGGCGCCCGTGTCCATGCCGCCCCCATGACCTTTGCCATCGATGGCAAGCAATACGTCACCATTGCCTCCGGCAATGTGGTGTATACGTTCACCTTGAAGGATTGAACAGCACTGAACAGGACTGACAAGGTCTAAAAAGGACTGACGATGCTGTACCCGGGCCGCAAGGCCCGGGTTAACCACCCCGATCAAGAGCACGACGCCAGAAACCCGTCGCTGAACAATAAAAGCCACCTGTCACCGATCCGGAAAGTAAACTGCCAATCACATTGGCAAACTGGTCTACACGACCCCTTCACGGGCAGACATTGCCACGAGCAAAAATTACGGTAGCCGCCCGCCGCACGTGCTAGCTCGTCTAACAGGCAATTGCTGGACATGGCGCTGCCGTCACTCAACCCACCAGACCTGACAGCAGCAGACAGCTTCAACCGCAATTAAACCTGCAGATATTTCCTGCAAAGGCGAGCGGAGCAAAACCTAAAGCGCTTTCTTAAATTATTTGAAAATATCGTTACAGGGCAACAAGTTATAATGGATAGCTAATTTTATTAATGAGACAAACCCGTTGAAATTGAGTGAGTTTTTACCAGAATTTTCGCCGGGAATTGACCCGGAATCTGCCCCAGTAATTACTGGCCCACCGAGCGCTCAATCGGTTAACTTAAGAAAACGTCGGAAACGGCGGCACCAGAACAAAAAAGCATAACGAAGAATCCTAATGGCCATTCAGTACCCCAAGTTCTCTGCCCGTGCCCAGGCAGGAGAGCACTCCCTGATCCACCCTTGCTCCGGCGCGCGCCTGATTGAACACAGCGACGGCACAATTTTGTTTGGCCAACCTCCGGAAGTGCTCAAAGGGCTGTTGCTGCATGGCATCTCCAGCTTTGACACGCTGGTATTACCCGATATCAAGGAAAAGGGGGGCGCCCAGACCAACAGCATCGAATTTCCTTTGTATTTCTTCCTCTTTGTCGCCAAGGGTTTCGCTGAAGGACGCAAGCTGAATCTGGTTGGCGAAGAAGTCGATATCAGTCAGGCCCTGCGCCTGCTCCGTATTACCCTGCTCGGCCCTACCCGTGACGAATTGGACGCCTGGCGCACCGCCGATGACTTGAAAGATGAATGGCTGGCTACTGCCATCGAATTGGCATTAAAAGACAAACAGAACAAGGTCATCACGGTGGAAGAATTCTTCAATATCGTGCCCTTTGTCGACGGCAAAGCCTGGATCGGTAATCAGGAGA
The DNA here is from genome assembly GCA_964592245.1 of uncultured Pseudohongiella sp. GTDB lineage: Bacteria > Pseudomonadota > Gammaproteobacteria > Pseudomonadales > Pseudohongiellaceae > UBA9145. Next base: position 31,493 of record CAZQFA010000017.1, read on the forward strand.
TCCACCACACCGGCACGGATCTGTTCACCGTCACCGGACCGGCGAGCAGCACTAATATTGATCTAAATGAAGATGCGGTTATCAATCCGCCGTACTCCATGCAGCCCGACTACGTGCCCGGCGGCCTGGTAAAAATGGGTATTGAAGTACTCGGTGGCGCCTCCGGCTTCACGCCGGATGAGCCTTGCACCGGTCTCGCTCTGTGCTACAACGGCGAATACTTGCTAATCGACTGCATCCCTTATCTGGATCAGCATCTCTTTGCCCGGGGCATTTCAAAGAATCAGATCGGGGCGATCTTTTTGACGCACCTGCACGATGATCATGCAGCCCTGGTACCCCTGTTGCTGATGCCGCATCGCGTCGAGCTCATTACCAGCCGCGAGATTTTCAACATGGCCATGGAGAAAATCGCCCTGAGTATCGGCTGGAGCACTGGCGTGGTGGCCGAGCATTTCCGCCTGATCGAGGTAATCCCCGGCAAACCGCTGAATTATTTTGGCCTGACCATCGATCCGCATGTGACCGTACACAGCATCCCCACCATCGGTGCGACATTCTCGACGGTCTACAAGGGGATCAAACGCGATATCTGCATCGTGGGTGATAATCACACCATGACCACAGTGCGTGACATGACAGCGCGCGGCATCGTCCGGCACAGCACCACCAGCAATCTGGAAAGGCTGTACAGTGATCGCTTCTCGTTGTTGGTGGCCGACGGTGGTCTTGGCGCCATTCATGGCGACCCGGCCGATGCCATCAACTCCAGCGCTGACCGCGTCGTATTCGTGCACGTGGACAAACTGGAAACCCAGTTCAATACCACCTTCTCGCTCGCCACCAGTGGCAAGCGTTATACGATTCTCGAGGGTGATAACTCCCTCTACACCTCGCAGATCAATCACTACCTGACCGAATGGCTGGGCCGTCCTTTCCCGAATCGCTGGATGCGCAGTTTACTGGCCGAAGAGGAAATTCGACGCTACAACGCAGACGATGTGATACTCGTACAGAATGCCAATACTCAGGGCTATGTTTACCTGATACTCACTGGCTATTGTGATGTCGTGCGCCATGATGGCGAGCAACTGCAACGGCAGGCACGCCTGCAAGCTGGAGATGTGGTCGGCGAGATGGCCATTATTACCGGCGCCGGCACCCGCAATGCCAGCGTCGTCGCCCAGACTCCGGTAACTCTTTGTGTGTTTGCCGAGGAAACTTTTAAATCCTTTATTGAGCGCGAGGGCTTCCAGGACCAGCTGCTGATGCGCTGGGCCATGCGCCCACGAATCGCCAGTCAGCCGCAATTTGATGCGCTCAGCTCTACCGTAAACGAAAAACTGTGCCGTATCGGTGAGCCACTGACCCTGGCCGCCGGTGACAGTTATGAATTGACCATAGACACCTGGTGTTTGCTCGCCTCGGGTCAGGCCACATTGGACGGCGCTGCCATGCAACGCGGACAGGATTATGGCTGGCGACCGCTGGCCAAAGACCGCACCGGCACGGTGACGAGCGCAAACGGCTGCGAGTTGTTGCTTTTTGATCGCAAGTTACTGGAGCGCCTGCGACTGGAAACGCCACAGTTCAACTATCAGTTACGTAAAATGCGTGTCGCGCAAAGCGATGAGCAGGTCAACTGGCTGCTCGGCAAGGTCAGTATCAACTAGGCATCGCGGCGGCGCTGCGACTACCAATGTCCTGCGACCTTCTCCGGCAACAGCCCTGCGCTGTGTATCTTGCCAGCGAATGCGGTATATTCGTGGCAATAATTTATTCGCAGCGTCAGGGTCGCTGCGCCACTGGATACTGCCCATGCCACTGGATATTACCTTCACGCTCAGCGATCGCGATCTGGAACGCTTCAAGTCACAGGCGCTGGCCGCCAGTGCTACCGTTGGTCAACCACAAAGTCAGTCGGAAATAGAAGCCGCCACGCGCAAACTGGTGGAAATGGCCGTCAATGCGGAGCTGCCTGACTTCATCGCCGAACGCTTGCTGGAATTAAAGATTCTGCTCGACATGATGCAGGATAACGAATGGGGCATGACCGATGCCGACCGTGTCCGCATCATTGGTGCGCTGGCCTATTTCGCCAACCCAACCGACCTGATACCTGACCACATTCCCGGCATTGGCTATCTTGACGACGCCCTGTTCGTGGAAATTGTCACCCGCGAGCTGGAAGCCGAGATTCATGCCTACAATGAATTCTGTGAATTTCGCCAGCAACAGGAAGCAGCCCTCGTCGCAGCTGGCGAAGATCCCCGTGCCAATCGCGATAGCTGGCTAAAACCCAAGCGCGATGAGCTCCACACCGCATTGGCAGCAGCCCGACCAGCAGATAACGATTTTACCTTCCACTTTCTCTAGAGTGCGTCAGCAGGCCACATCACACACGCCGGCGCAGCGCATCCGTTACCGACTGTTCCGCATGCAGGCGAACAAGCAAGCGGCATGCGACTGACGCCTGTCAGCGGGCGGTTGCCGGACCAACTGCCCCTCTCTTTTTCCCTGATTCACTGGTACGCTTAGGCCTTCAACTTGTGCATCAGCCAAAAAAGCAATAATGACGACGCGCACACTACATCAGGTCGCTGAACCGCTACCGACCCGCCCTGCCGGGCAACTGGACGACGCCGCGGCGCTGGCCCTGGCCGAGCGCCACGATGTCGACGGGCTCACCGCCCGGGCCAGAGTGCTGCGCGACAGCGTGCATGGCAATGTCGTTACCTATTCCCGCAAGGTCTTTATTCCACTGACGCAGCTGTGCCGCGATGTGTGCCACTACTGCACCTTTGCGCAAACGCCACGCAAACTGGAACAAGTCTTCATGCCCGTGGATGAAGTCCTCGAGTTGTGCCGCCAAGGTGCGGCGATGGGATGTCAGGAGGCATTGTTTACGCTGGGAGAGAAGCCGGAGCTACGTTACCGTGCGGCGCGCGAAGCGCTCACAGCAATGGGCTACAACACAACATTGGAGTACGTCACGGCTGTCGCCCGCCGAGTGCTCGAGGAAACCGGCCTGTTGCCACACATTAACGCCGGCAACATGACTGCCGAAGAAATCGCACAATTACGAGAAGTCAGTGCTTCCATGGGCATCATGCTGGAATCTGCAGCGCAGCGCCTGTGTGAAAAAGGCATGCCACACTATGGCTCGCCCGACAAAGACCCCGCTACCCGCTTGCAGACAATGGCACTGGCAGGTCAGGCCAACGTGCCGTTCACGACCGGCATATTGATTGGTATCGGTGAAACCCGGCGCGAGCGTATCGAATCCCTGCTGGCGATTCGTCGCCTGCACGAAGAGTACGGCCACATTCAGGAAGTGATCATTCAGAATTTCCGTGCCAAGCCCAACACCAAGATGGCGCAGGCACCGGAGCCGGATCTTGAGGAATTACTGTGGACTCTGGCCGTTGCCCGACTCATTTTTGGCGGCGAAATGAATATTCAGGCACCGCCGAACCTCAGTCCGGGCGTGCTGGCACAATTACTGGACGCCGGTATCAATGACTGGGGTGGCGTTTCGCCGCTGACACCGGACCACGTCAACCCGGAAGCACCCTGGCCACATCTCGATGCGCTGGCACACGACACCGCCCAGGCCGGAAAATTTCTCGAACAACGGCTCACCGTTTATCCCGCCTATGCCCGCGACGCACAGCGCTGGATCGCACCGGCGGTACAGGCCACATTGATGCGCCATCTCGACAGTTGCGGCTTTGCCCGCCGCGACCAGTGGCTGTCCGGCTCGCATAAGGTCCTGCCCGATCTCGACAAGAACCTGATCAACGCCCATGCAATCAATGCTGCGCCAAATCCGCGAATCATGACAATCATTGAGCAATGCAAACAGGGCACTTCTGTCAATGTGGACGACGTGGCGCTGTTGTTCAAGGCGCGCGGCAATGACTTCACTTATGTGTGCCAACAGGCCGATGCGCTGCGTGCTGCTGTCAATGGCGGCACCGTGTCCTATGTCGTCAATCGCAACATTAATTACACCAATGTTTGTTATTTCAATTGCCGCTTTTGCGCTTTTTCCAAGGGCAAGCAACACGAAAACTTGCGTGGCAAACCCTATGACCTGAGTGCGGACGAGATCGCCCGGCGCTGTCAGGAAGCCTGGGCGCGCGGAGCTACCGAGGTCTGTATGCAAGGGGGCATCCATCCGGATTACAGCGGACAGACCTATCTCGATATCGTCAGCACCGTCAAACAGGCTGTCCCGCAAATGCACGTGCATGCCTTCTCGCCGTTGGAAGTCTGGCAAGGCGCCGAGACGCTGGGCATAGGTCTGGAAGAGTTCCTGAGCCGGCTCAAGGCTGTGGGCCTCGATACCCTGCCGGGTACCGCCGCCGAGATCTTGCATGATGACGTGCGCGCCATCATCTGCGCCGACAAACTCAACACCAGTCAGTGGCTGCAGGTCATGGAAGCCGCGCACAAGGTTGGCTTCAATACGACGGCGACCATCATGTTCGGACATGTCGATGCCGCTGAGCACTGGGCGCAACACCTGTTGCATGTCCGCGATTTGCAGCGCCGCACCGGTGGCTTCACCGAGTTTGTGCCTCTGCCCTATGTCCACATGGAAGCTCCCATGTTCCTGCGTGGCCGCTCGCGACGCGGCCCCAGCTTCCGCGAGGCGGTACTGATGCATGCCGTATCGCGCATCGTCCTGCACGGTGCCATCGACAATATTCAGGTGTCCTGGGTGAAGATGGGACACGCCGGGGCAATGGCCTGCCTAAGCGCCGGTGCCAACGACCTCGGCGGCACCCTGATGAACGAAAGCATTACCCGGGCTGCAGGTGCCGAGCACGGTCAGGAATGGCCTGTCGCAGCGATCGAGGCCGCGATACGCGCCAGCGGTCGCCAGCCACGCATGCGTAATACCCGCTATGGGGATGCCCCGGAAGAACAATACAGGGCCGCATTGGCAGCGCAGGAGCTCACGCCCTGCGAACAAACACCGGCTGGCAAGCAGCAGCGCAGCAAGAAACTGCTGCCTCTGGCCGACATACAATAACAAGCAGGCTAATAGAAAAATAAATACCAGGCGGGCAATCGTTAATTGCCTTTCTCATCGTAAAGGATCTTTTACCCCGAACCCTGCTCTTCCGCTTACCGGAACTCGACTCCGGTATCGGGCATAGCTACAAGGACAGTCAACCACCTATGAAAATTGTGATTACAGGCGCCAATAGCAGCGTCGGCATCAACCTGCTAAACCATCTCGTCACCGACCCGGCCATTACTGACATCGTCGCTGGAGTACGGGCAGAGAAAGCCTTTAATGACCTGCCTCCACATAACCAGATTGCACCGACAGTCATTGATTATGGCAACGCCGAGACTTTGCAACAGGCCATGACCGGTGCCAACGTCGTCATTCATCTGGCAGGCATACTGATCGAGAACAAACACAGCAACTACGCCACTGCCAATGTGGCAGCCACTGCTGCCGTTATTGAGGCCGCCAAAGTTTGCGGCGTGAGCCACTTTATTTTCATTAGTGTCATTGGCGCCAGCGCCAGCTCCGGCAACGCCTATTATCGCTCCAAGGGCGCGGCGGAAAAGCTGGCCAGCGATTCCGGCCTGAATGTCAGTATTGTGCGCACTCCGCTTTTGCTGGGGCCCAACACCGCTGGAGCAGCTTCTTTGCTGGGTGCCGCCAAACAGGATGAAGCCAAGGTTTTGGGCGGCGGACATTACAAGATGCACCCGCTGGATATTGATGACCTCAGCCGGGCTCTGCTCAATCTTTGCCAGCGTGAAGTCAGCGGCAGCAGCACTTATGAATTGGCAGGCCCGGAAGCAATCGAGTATGGTGACCTGATCAAACGCTTCGCCAAGGCATTGGGACGTGAAGTGAGTATTGGCAGCGTGCCGATCTGGCTGGCCAAGATTGGTGCTGCCGTTAACAGTATTTTGAAAGGTGGCGGTATTTCGCCGACGGTGATCGATGTCATCACCACCAACGAAGAAAGTGCTGACAACGCCGATGCCGCCCTCGGTATCACACTGACGCCAATGGATGAAACTATTCACAAAATAATAAGAGCCAACAGCTGATATGAGCCAATCAACCGAGACTGAACAGAGCGAATCCGAAACAGCAGCGCCAATTCCTGAAGGCACCGAGACACCAGCGGCCGCCACCAGGAAACGCAGCCCCCTCGGTCGCATCATTTTTCTGATTATCACCGCGCTTTGTTTTGCCTATTTGTACTATCGGCTCAATGGCGCCGCGGCGCGTGCCGGCCAGAGCCTGCCCGAATACATGGGCGAGGTGTTCGCTTCTGTGGAGTGGGTGCCCTGGCTGTTATTGATGATCGGGTATTCCCTGTTCTATTTCCTCATCGACACACTGGTGGTCACCCGCGCCCTGAACTGGTTCCTGGCGCCGATCAAGTACAAGAACATCCTGCCCATTCGCGCCAGCGCCTACATTATCTCTATCTTCAATGAGCAGATTGGCAAAGGTGCCATGGCGTACTATTTAAACAAGCGCGACAAGATTCCCGGCTGGGAAGTTGGCTCGGTCATGCTGTTTATTATGTTCTGCGAGATATTCTATTTGTTGGTGTGGGCGACTATCGGTTTTGTCTTCGCTGCAGGCGAGTTGCCACCTGCCTTCCAGATACTGCCCTATATCAGCGCTTCGGCAGCCGTCTTTCTGGTCCTGTGGATTCTTTATTTCAACGGTAAAATATTACCCAACAACACGTTCCGTCAGCGCCGACTGCTTGATTCCTTCCGTCAGGCACGCCCCATCCATTACCTGTTGTTTTTCCTGCTGCGCTCGCCGGCCTTGCTGGCTGCGATTGTGGTTTACACCACCGCACTCAACCTGTTTGGCGTCGAGACTTCACTACTGACCCTGCTGCCATACTTGCCAGTCATCTTCTTTGCCGCCGCCGTGCCAACACCCATGCGTGCCGCGGCGATTACTATCTGGGTGGTGTTGTTTCCGGAAAATGAAGGCGCCATGGCAGCATTCGGTTTTGTCCAGCACAACTTCTTTATCCTGTTTAACGCCCTGATTGGCCTGGTGTTCTGGCGCCGCGCGCAACGCGATCTCTTCGCCTGAGTGCGGCGGTAGTTCGCAACCGTGAAATTGGCCAACCTGCTGACGTCGGTACGAATCCTGATCATCGTACCGTTCTGCGTGAGCATGCTTTTCTGGCGTGGTGACACTGCGGGCAGTGCCGGCAACTGGTTATTGCCCCTGCTGCTAATAGCCATCGCTACAGACTACTTCGACGGTATCGTCGCGCGGGCGCGCAATGAAGCTTCCAGTGGCGGCATGCTGTTTGATCACACAACTGACTTTTTCTTCGTTACCAGCGGGCTGGCGACGGCTGGTTGGCTTGGTCTGAGTCCGAAAATTTTGCCCGTACTGATTGTCATCGCCTTTGCGCAATATGTGCTGGATTCCTATTATCTGCACCGGCAAAAATCGTTAAAGATGAGTTTTCTGGGGCGCTGGAATGGCATTTTCTATTTTCTGCCGCTGGCGCTGATTGCCGGTGCCGCACCTGCTGCGCTGACGGGCTGGAGTCAATTCCTGCTGGGCGCCACTCATTGGGTCGCGCAGTTACTGGTTATCTCGACGCTGCTGTCAATTGCTGATCGCGCCCTGGCGCCCTGGCGCAGCAATAAGCCAAGCTAAAGGTCGTCCGCATCAGGCTAATTGTGCCAGCGCAGTGACCAGCTGCTGGACTTCGTCAGCGCTGGTAAATACCTGCGGCGTAATGCGGATACAGGCACCGCTGGCGAGACCGTATCGTGCCACAGTGAAAATTCCAAACTCCTGTTCCAGCCGCTGCTGCAAGTTGTTGACTTGCGCCGCACTGTTTTCGCCTCGCAGTCTGAATGCTGCCATACCACTCCAGGCAGCCTCATCGGCGCCACCCAGAACCTCGATATGCGGCATCTCTGAAGCCGGAGCCGTCCACAGATTACGCAGATAACGCAGACGTGCTTCCTTATTGGCGCCACCAATCATGCTATGAAAATCTACGGCATTGGGGACCGTCAGCATGGCAGCAAAGTTGGATGTTGCCGTGTGTACTCGAGTCGCGGAACGACTGTTCTCGGGATCTTGCTCTCCGGGATACGGCGCAATTTTCGCCAATGAACCACGACGCATATACAGCGCTCCCACCCCCACTGGTGAGCCAATCCATTTGTGCAGATTGAAGCCGGCCCAGTCGACATTCAAATCAGTGACTTTGTAGTCAAGCAAACCCCAGGACTGCGCACTGTCACAAATCACATCAATACCGCGCTCGCGAGCCTCGGCGGCGAGCTCTGCCACCGGAATAGTCAGGCCGTGCTGGTTGCTGACATGGGTTAACAGCATCAGTTTCAGTGCCGGGTTGGCCTCCATGGCCTGTGTATAAAGAGCGAGAATATCGGTCTGAGTTGCGCGTGCTGGCAAGACCACTTCAACTCCCTGCAATTGCCGCTCTTGTGCAAGCCAACGCACAGTTGTCTTGAAACTGGGATAATCGATGTCTGACCAGAGAATGCCGTCACCGGCTTGCAACCCTTGATACTGGCGCAGCAAATTGTGAATAGATTCTGTGGCATTGCGCGTCAGCACAATCTCATCAGGCTCGGCACCCAGTGCCGCGGCGACACGCGCTACACTGCGTTGCATATCGGCGCCGTATTGCTTGCGGGCATAAAAGGAATTCTGCGCATTGACCATGCGAGTAGCTTGCAAATAGGCATCTTGTACTGGCCGGGACATTTTGCCCCAATAGCCATGTTCGAGATTAACGACCCCTGCCGTGCGCTCGTAATAATTGGCAACGCCTTGCCAGAAGTCTTCGTCTGCTGCCAGCGACGCCGGTGTCGATTGGGGAATGCTCAGTGCTGCTGATTCAGTTTGTGCAAGCAGTGGTGTGGCGGCTGGCATGGCGGCGAAAGTGGCCATGGTCTTGAGCAGCTTACGACGAGAGTATGACATGGGAGAACAAGGCCTCTTTCAGTAACATGGTTAACTGGCCAGGCAAAGCATAATGCATTCAAATGCCAGCGACCATGACCAGGCAGAGACAACGACTAACCCACGAAAAGCTTCAGTGGAAAATCAGGCAAAATGCACCATTTCTGCCCGTAATCACGCTCACCAGCCCTGTTCAGGACGTTGAACTAATGCACTGAGCAGTGCACACTACTCGCCTGATAACCGCTTTCCGCAGGCTTTGATTGCGATCATCAAACAACAGCAAATAAGAGCTTTCGCCATGCCTATAAATATAACAATTACCTTGAGCGACGAAGACTTGCAACGCTTTCAGGAGAGCATCGATAAAGGTGCAAAATTACTGGACGCGAACATTCCTCCAGCCGAAATCGAAGCGGCGGCAGCCGAACTGATCGACAAGGCCCGAACCTTGCACTTGCCTGAGTTTATCGCTGTACGCTTGTTGGCCCTGCAAGTACTGCTGGATATGGTTCAGGATGAGGAATGGAAACTGACAGAGGAAGAACGCAGCACTATTCACAGTGTGCTTTATTATTTCGTCGAACCGAATGATGTCATTCCCGATAGTGTCCTCGGTATCGGATATTTTGACGACGCCCTGTATGCCGATATTGTCTGCCAAAAGCTGGCCCATGAGATCAGCTCTTATCAGGAGTTTTGTCATTTTCGCCGCACCGAGGAAGCTCGCTTGCGCGAACTGGGTCAGGACACCCACGTTGGCCGGGAAGACTGGATCGCCAGCAAACGCTCGCTACTGCATGCACGCATGCGGGAGCGGCGGAGACTGGCCAAGGGCGGGCGCGGCTTGCGCATGCGCCTGGTAGAACTGGCCTAACAGCATCACGACAGCACAGTCATCGCTAATTGAAATCGTTATTCGAAATTGTTAATTGAAACTGTTAATTAAAGAGGATCAGGGTGAACTTTTTTGCAGCAACACGTGTTATCACTCGCCAGGCGACACTGCGCGCAATCGCGCCAACAGCAACACAATTGCAGTCACTGCAAAGTGACTGCACACGTAAAGGAAAGCCAGCACCTGCTTTGCGATTGACGTTACCTGTTCGGCTGTTGGCATTGTTACTGGTGACAGCGCCACTGGCACTGACCACCACAAGTCAGGCTCAGTCTCCCGACTCTGTGGCACTGAGCCAAAATCTGGTCGCCATTGATGACTCGGTGCGCCAGCACTTCACCACCCTCAGCACAGATGCCCGCATAGCCGCCGCCCTGGAAAACATTCAGGCACGCGAGCCGGAAACGATTCGCGAACAATTCCGCATAACCGAAATTCCAGCGCCGCCGTTCATGGAAACTGAACGCGCCAATCACTACCTCGAGCAGTTGCGCTTGCGCGGACTGGAAGATGCCTACATCGACAGTGAAGGCAATACGGTCGCCATTCGTCGCGGCACAGGCGAGGGCCCTACCCTGTTGGTCGCTGCACATCTTGATACCGTCTTTCCGGAAGGTGTGGATACCACGGTGGAGCTGCGCGGTGGACGCTACTACGCACCCGGCATTGGTGATGACACGCGTGGACTGGCCGCCTTGTTGTCGGTCATTGATGCCATCAATGAAAGCGGGATCAACACTGTGGGCGATATTATCTTTTCCGGCAATGTCGGCGAGGAAGGACGTGGCGACTTGCGCGGCGTCAAGGCGCTGTTCCGTGACTTCCCCGAGATCGATGGTTTCATCTCCATCGATGGCGTGCGCCTGAGCCGCATCACCACTGGCGGCACCGGCAGCCGGCGTTTTGAATTCATTTTCAGCGGCCCAGGTGGTCACTCCTTTGGTGCTTTCGGTATGGTCAGCGCCATTCATGCCATGGGCCGCGCTATCGCCAAGATCGGCGAGCTGCAGACACCCGCCGAGCCCAAGACCACATTCACCGTCGGCACAGTCGCCGGCGGCACTTCGGTGAACTCCATCGCCGCCGATGCCGTTTTTGCTCTCGATATGCGCTCCAATGACGCGGCAGAACTGGCCAAACTCGAAGAGCGTGCCAAGGCCGCGGCATTGGCAGCGGTAGCGGAAGAAAACGCGCGCTGGCAGAACGGCGAGGTGAGTGTTGAATTCAAATTGATAGGTGACCGGCCAGTTGGCAGAACCCCGGCGGACAGCCCTATCGTTCAGGTTGCCGCTCTGGCGTTCGATAAAGTCGGTGTTGAATTGCAGGAGCTGGGTACGTCCAGCACCGACTCAAACGTGCCGATGTCGCTGGGTATTCCGGCTATAACGATTGCTGGTGGCGGCGAAGGTGGCGGTGCCCACTCCCCTGAGGAATGGTTCGCACCGGGTAATTCCTGGGTCGGCCCGCAAACGGCATTCCTGACCATTTTGGCACTGGTAGGCGTTGAAGGTGTGACACCCGCCCTGTTGCCACGACGCTGATAACGCATTCATTAAGACAAGGACAGCACTATGCCGACGATCTTCGATCAATTTGTTGTCCTGAAGCCGGACATGCTCATGGAACAACCCGACATGGGACCGGAATTCTATGCCACTCTGGATTCACGTTATGAAGGCTTCACCGAGCACACACTGGTGTCGGCGCATCAGTTCAGCGAGAACTGGGGTGTCTGGGAAATCCATCCCCATGGTGATGAGTTGGTGATCCTGCTGAGCGGTAAAGCTGAATTGCAGCTGCAAACAGCCGACGGTATCCATTCCACCCTGCTGGACACACCGGGCGCGTTTGTTGTCGTACCCTGCAATACGTGGCATACGGCCATGATCAACGAACCGACGACGATGCTGTTTGTGACACCCGGGGAAGACACGCAGAACGCGGAGACACCTACCAGTTTGCCTGAGCAGTGAGCGGTCAGCATCAACTCATTCGTGACGGCTACCGAAGCTCAACGGGTACTGCTTGTAGAGACGATAAAATTCACCGAGTTTGAATTCGTTCAAAACCTTCTGGCTGTAACCACGCTTGCGGTTACGGAACTCATCGAAATCCTTGTAGCGCAGTTTGTGCAGACAGTGTTTGCACACCAGAAAGCCGTGTGACACCAGCGAATAATCACCGCCATCACGGTATTTGAGAAGCTCATAATCCTCCGCCAACCGCGTCGTGACCAGGTATTCCTGGGCAGGCGTTTCATTGGCCAGTTCGTCGAGCAGTGAACAACGGGCGACATGATAGGTGGGATATTCGCGGCGATGACGGAACCAGTTCTCATCAGGAATATAGAGCAAGACGCGGGAGTTCTTGATCGCCAGTGTCTTGTCCGGCAACACCGTGATGTCAGTCAGCGTTTTCAGGACACCGCCATTAGCCAGAGCCGAGCGTTCCTCACCGGTCAGATGCTTGGCCGGATCGAACAGTTCGAAATAGCCCAGCTCGTTGGTGCCCATATTGTCGCGCAGTGTATTGAACGGCGCGAACTCGATGAAGTCAGGCAACTCCATCAGCGTATTTCCTGCAGAATGGTGGACAGGCGTGTTTCTGCATCGGTGACCACAACGAATTCGACGCGCCGTGAACGGTCAGCGTCTTCAGCGCCGTCACTTTGGGTTATCAGTTGTGACGACGACAGACCATTGGCCGTCAGATGCTGTCGCAACCAGTCCTTTTCGTGACTCACGTCTGCCAGGTCAATAAGATAGCCCAGCGCTGAGCGCGTGCGTTCCTGCGACAGTGCCATATTACGCATATAGGCGTCGTCATCACTGCTGGCCTGTGACCAGGAACTGGAGGTATGCCCTTCAATTCTTACTTCCAGGATGTCGTTGCGATATTGCTCCGAAGTCAGGATGTTCAGGTAACGCGGAAAAAAGTCGCTGAGTATCTCGGCAAACTGTGGTCGCAGACTGGACTCACCTTCTTCGAACAGCACATCAGTATCGGTGAAGCGCAGCCGCAGGTCTTCGTCCAGTTGCGCACCCCAGCGCGGCAGGTCAGCGCCAAACTCGGCGAGCAAATCCTGATACAGCTCTTCGCGCAAGTCTTCATAGAGCACGACTACCCGCTCGATCTCTTCGTTTTTGCGCTCGACAATCACCAGATACATGATGGCAATCAGCAGGAACAGCATCATCAGGCCGCTCATTAGGTCACTGACAGCAATCCAGTGTTCCTCGGTATCGTGTTCGACTTCAGTGCCCAGCATGATGATTGGGTTCCGGCATTGAGTTAGTTGGCGACGCGCGCCGCTTTGGCATTCTGTTGTTCGGCAATAGTCAGCACTTCACGCAGACGATCTGTCAGCGGCATATAGTCATTGACGAATTTCTCGGACAACGCCGTGAGCTGGTACCCGAAAGTCTGCAGGGCCTGGGTCAGTTCCTTTTCCATGGACTCATCCAGCATCTTCATGTGCGCATCAGTCTTGTTGGTCATCGCCTCTACATGGTCAGCCAGGCCACTGTGTGCCTGGCGCACCGAATCCGCCAGTTCTTTGTTCACCTGCTCTACCGTTTGCGTGATATCCCGGGCCGCCTGAGTCAGCACCGAAGTCAGAGAACTGTTGTTATGCTCAATACTCTCGCGCAGTTTCACTGTCAGGTCGGTGATGTAGTCACTCAGTGCCGGCAAGCCTTCTGAAGCCTGACCGACCAGACCGGACAGACCAGAGAGATAGCCATCGAGATTGCGCGTCTGCTGCTCCAGTCCTTTGAGCAAATCGCCCAGTGACGATGCCACCTGATTGAACTCGCGGGAATGGGCGATCATTTGCTCATAGGAGTCAGACGCCTGACGCATGACTTCGATGCTGGCTTGTTGCGCCTTCAGCATTTCCCCCAGTTGTTCGGAATAATTTTGCTGCCAGACCAGCAAGCGGCCCAGAGATTCGTTGAATTCCTTGAAGTTCTCACCGTATTGCACTTCGATGCGGCTGTTAAAGTCGCGCATGACCGTGCTGATGGCTGTAGTGAGCGCATCCGTATTGGCGTTGACCATTTGATCCCGGTAAGCCTGATTGGCCTCCAGCAGGCTCGCTGAATCCTGACGGCTCTCTTCGCGCATCTGCAGCAGATTGTCATTGAGAGCTTCGATCGCCGTCTTGAGATCAGCGACGGTGGTCGGCTCGGCTGATGTATTTTTTGCCTGTCGAATACTGCTGAGGGTGTAGCGCAGGCGCAGACTGAGAGCACCGAGAATGCCGACAATCGACGACCAGACCGCAACACCCAGTCCATCGATCATGGCCGGCACACTGGCTTCGATGTCGGCACTGTCAAACTGCATGAGCCCGAAGGCGATACCCAGGAAGGTGCCGAATATGCCGAAGCTGGTCAGGATTGACGGCGCTGTCCTGACTGTCTGCTGGGAGTAACTCGGCCCGTGGAAATACAGACTCAGCAGAAGCATCGCCGCTATCAATGCCCAGGTGATGTTGGAAAGATCGTTGAATACGTCCATTAAGACCTTCTACTGCAGCCCACTCGCGCACCAGCTCGAGAGGACACATCCGCAAGCGCGCAACCAACACGACCTGACTGCGTTGTCAGACTGCAATGGCGCGCGACTTCGGACCCAGCTTAGTGAGAATTTACAACGGGTTATAGCACATTATTCACAAGCTGAGCGACCTGCATTTGCTGCCACACAAGCGCGGCCTGTACTCTCTATTGGCCTATTAGCCTATTGGCCTATTAGCCTATTGGCCTCTTGGCCTCTTGGCCTATTAGCCCATTGGCCCATCGGCAGGCCGCGCTGGCATTGGACCGGTTATTCGTTTTCCGGCTGCTTGACGAATTCGCCGTAAAGTAACTCTTCAGTGAACTCCACGCATTTGAATTCCAGCAATTGGGCATTGTCGTCCAGACGGCGGTAGAGCGGGAAGCGGACGGTCCAGGGACGCGTGTAGGTATTGCCATCTTCCAGCGTCGCTTCGTACATCAGCACGTTTTCGCTGACATGGGTATAGCGCTCGGTGACGCGCAGGGACTCGGTATGATGATTGCCGGCATGGTCGAACCAGGTATCAGGCATCTGGTCGGTCACTTCGATGACCAGACTATCGCCTTCCAGTCGGCCCAGAGAATGGCCCATCCAGGAGTAGACCGGTGCCTGAAAGTCCGGCCGATCCATATAGACGATGCGGCTGGCACTGGCGAACTCGTAAGCAAATATCATGTGCTCGGGTGATTGCACAATCTGGAACGGAAACGGCATGTAGTTGGCGCGCGGGATGCCAGGCATATAACACTTCACCACGGGGTCCAGAGCCAGCCAGTCAGCGCGGTTGGCCTGCTGTTTGGCGCGCGCTTCAGCCGTATAGGGAATCTCGCCACCGACGACAATACCGGTGCTGGCGCGGGCGGCGCCAAATGCCCCTAATTCCGGCATGGGCGGAAAGTCCGCAGCCTGCGGTTCGATATTCCAGTGGAAATTACCCAATGCCTGCCAGAGTCCGTTAAAATCCGGGTCTCCGTTGGCCAATCTGGGAATATCGTCTCCTTCTGCCGCCTGTGACGCAGCACCGGGCCATGCCAGGATGCTGAGCAGACCGAGAGTGGTCACACAGGAGCGAATTCGAACGAGGGTGGACTGAAGCGAGGGAAGCAGCATAGCGAGCATCTCCGTTATTATTGTTTTGAACAGCAGTGCCGAACGGCAGTCTAGCATAGCCAATTCGGGACGCGGATTGATTCTGGGGACACTCTGGATTAGTCTGCAGCCCGCCAACGCAACTGACAAGTGAAATCATGGGAATTCGTCGCGAAATTCATCTCGGTAAACTGCAAGTACGCATTAATTGGCTGGTTCTGGTGTGTGTATGCTTTGCCGTGCTGGGATTGGGCCGCCTCGGTGTCTGGCAACTGGACCGCGCTGCCGAGAAAGTAGCGGAACAGGAAGCGCTCAATGCGCGCCTGCAAGACAACGCCCCGGCACTGGAATCGATCCCCGACGGACAGCTCAATCGCCTCAATCCGCAACTGCAAAACCTGCATGTGTCTCTTAAGGGTGAATACCTCAACGACAAGACTATTCTGATCCCCGGCGAGTTCTTCGACAGCCAGATCGGTTATGGCGTCATTACCCCGTTCCGCCTGGCCAGTAATGACGAGCTGGTGCTGGTGAGCCGGGGCTGGACCACCGGCATTCTGCCCCCCGATACACCGCCTTACCTGAATCCGGTCGACGGGCCGGTTGAAGTGACCGGACAGATCCATGTGCGCCCGGAAAATGCCCGGGTTTTCAGCAGTGAAGTCGACCCGTCGTCCTGGCCATTGCGCATGCGCACACTGGAATTCGATGTAGTTTCACAAATTCTGGGTGAACCGATCTTTCCCTTCGAAGTCCGCCTCACCGCCGATCAGGCCGGCACACTGGTGCGCCACTGGCCGGCGGTGAATATCAACGTGAATCAGAATTTATTCTATGCGGTTCAATGGTTTATGTTCGCCTTGATCGTGCTGATCATTGCCCTGTTCGCGTCCAGTAATCTCTGGAAACTCATGCGCGAGATGCCTGATCGTCCGTGAGCGCACTGTTCGTTCTGACAACTTTCAAAATCAGTAAGCCAGTCAGTCTGCCTGACGGTTAAAACCGGCGCAGCCGGCCGCTGATCGGCTGTGCATTGTGTGCACAGTTGACGCCAAAAATGCTAATGTTCAGGCGTTGTCAGTCGCCGCCGGCGACAACTCAAAAGCAAAAACAACTGGAGTTACTCAACAATGCCAAGCGTAGTCAGAGCGGTTGCCCGCCGCATTATTCCCGCGACTTTCCTGCTGTCTTTACTGTGGACTAGCCACCTGAGCGTGGCGCAAACCTATCGTCAAGGTCAGCACGTTGAACCCGCCTATGAAGGTTGGCGCGAAAACCCCGACGGGACTTTTTCTTTCATGTTCGGTTATATGAACGAGAACTGGGAAGAGCAACCTTATGTGCCGGTCGGCGACAATAATTACTTTTCCCCCGGTGACCGTGACCGTGGCCAGCCCACAAAATTCCTGCCGCGCCGTAACCGCTTCAATTTTGAAGTGACTGTGCCTGCGGACTGGGGTGACAGGGAACTGGTGTGGACGCTCAACGTCAACGGGGTAGAACGCAAGGCCTATGCATCGCTGCGCCAGGACTATCTGGTAGACAACATGGTCATAGCCTCGGAGACGGGCTCTCTCGGCGCCGGCACCAGCAGTCCCGAATCCCGGGCCAACACGCCGCCGGTGGTCACTGTAGAGGGAGACCCGGTACGCCGCACTCGTGTCGGCGAGCCTGTAACCCTGCGCACTCGCATCATCGACGACGGCCTCCCCAAGCCGGATCGTGAGCCAACGATTGCCGCAGAGGATCTGCAGCGACGTATGCTTAATCCGCCTTCCCGAGTCACCGTCGGCAAGGTGAATGGCCTGTTCCTGTCCTGGAACATTTACCGTGGTGACGGTGAGGTGACTATTGACCCACCGCTGCCGAAACCCTGGGAAGATACGCGGACGTCGGCGAACTCGCCCTGGGGCCCACTGTGGCTGCCACCGGAGATACCGGAAGATGGCGTCGTTGAAGTCACCGCCACATTCGACAAACCGGGCACCTATATTCTCTGGGGACGCGCAGACGACGGCGGCCTGTACCATGACGCCTACGTCACGGTTCACGTCAGTGAGTAGTATTTGTGATCAGCGCCTTGCTGCAGCGGACAATTACAAGAGGCGTGGAAGGTGGAAGGTAGAAAGATAGAAAGGTAGAAAGGCGCAGGAAGATAGATGAGTAGGATTCATGGCAGCTGAAGCGCGCTGCCCTGCTCCAGCATCGAGCGTGTTATTGCGCGTCTTCTTCCAGATCAATGACGAAAGGCGGATCGTATCGTCGCGGTTCCTGATCAAGAATGATGCGCGTGCGCGGTGGCGCGACCTCCCGGACTCCCGGCTCCAGCCCGGACCTTTCTTGCAAGCGCTGGGCTTCGGCTGCCTTGATTACGGATGGCAGCTGCGCCCCGTTACCAAAAGCGAAACTGAAACTGCCACGCACCAACTCATCATTGGCTGCCAGTATGGCCCAATCTGCGGTATAGTAAGTTGCATTTTGCAAGGCAGGTAACTGCCAGACGAATTCCTGATCCGGTGACGGGTTGTAACGAAAATCGATATCGACCCAGTCCCGTTGCGCCGTGTGCAGTGTCAATTTGACCAGACGCACATTGCTGGGAAAATGCAGCTGTAATTCCTGTGGCGGTTCCACAAGAATAGCGTCATTGGCTGGCAAAGTGTTGGTACGCGAGAGAATACCCATGGCATCCTGGGAAACCGCCATCTGATGACCGGCATGTTGGGCCATGCCGATAGCGGGCAGCAGCAGACTGCTTGCCAGAAGGATCAATGTGGTGGGCCGGAAGACATTCACTGCAGTAACCTCAGGGTGTTACATTAGCTGTTATTATTACGACAAGCTTAGCATGGAATGCACAGGCAACAAATTCACCAACTCATTTTTCCCTGGCGATCTTTCAATAGCCTTGCGACACAAAAATCCGTCAGCCGCAATGCCGGTTTATCGGTATAAATACAGGAATCAGCAACTGAAAATAGCAGCGTATCGCTGCCAGTTTTCGAAAACCATCAAAGGATGACTTCATGACCGAGCCAGGCATGGCGCACATGCTGCAACAATTGCAGCAGGCGGCTGACAACAGCACAACAATGACAGAAGACTGGTCGCAGGGACGCTCTGCGTTTGGCGGTATATCGGCTGCTCTGGCGGTGTGTGGCATGCGCAATTTATTGGCTGAAGAATCACCCATGCGCTCTCTGCTGGTGTCTTTCATCGGACCAATTCCTCCGGGCAAGGTCTCGGTGCAGGCAACGATTCAACGGCAAGGCAAGAATGTCACCCAGGCACAGGCTGGTGTGTACAGTGACGACAAACTCTGTCTGCAGGCCATGGGAATCTTTGGCCACAGCCGCCCCGGTGCCGTCACGGCCTCAGCAGTAAAAGCAAAACTCCCCGGCCGCGAGAACGGCTTGAGTTTTGCCGAACACAGCAAGCGCTTGCCGGCATTTCTGGGCAAGTTTGATGGCTGCTGGGTGAGTGACGGCATGCCCTTCTCCGGCAAGCAGGCGCGAGACATCAATATCTGGGTGCGTCATCGCCAGGATCCTGCCGGGTTCCCCGTGGAAAAGCTTGTGGCCATCGCCGACGTACCACCGCCCGTGGTGCTGTCGTGGTTTGACACGCCGCCAGTTCCGGCGAGTTCCCTGACCTGGGCACTCGAATTCGTCAAACCCCCGGCGACGATCACTAGCGACTGGTTTTATCTGGACTTTGTCATGGAGGCGGCTGCCGATGGCTATTCACAGCAGTCAGGCCGTATTTACAGCGAAGATGGCGAGCTCTGCGCATTGTCACGCCAGTGTATGGTGTATTTTGGCTAGGGCTTTTTGCCGCGGCTAACGAGCCATCGGCTATTCAATCAAGTCACACCCATTAATAGACCCTTTTAACGGACCCTCTTAACGGACCCTTTTAATAGACCTTTTTAATAGACGCTTTTAATAAACCCTTTGTCCAAAAACAGAGTTGCCGGCAACAACTGCGAGTTGCGAAGCACTATTACTTGAAGGTAAAGCCTTGCGCCGCCAGAAAATCGCGCATGTGCGGACGTGCTTTTTCTGACAGCAACGTCGATACCTGTTCGGACCAACTGATACCATGCCCGCCGCCAGTACGGGTACGGTAATATTCACGCACTTGTTCGTCGTAGCTGGCAATCGTTTCCGCATCCCCTTCTTCGTTATAGACATTTTCTTTCACGATAACCGATGCAGGCAGCCGTGGTTTCAACTCCGGGTCCTGATCCGGATAACCCAGACACAAGCCAAAGACCGGATAGACGCCGCGCGGTAATTGCAATAACTCGGTCACTGGCGCCGGATTATTGCGAATACCGCCGATGTAGCAGATTCCCAGCCCTACCGACTCGGCAGCAGTGACCAGTGACTGCGCCATCAGCGCTACATCGACTGTGGCGATAATGAAATGCTCGGTAAAATCCCCCTCGAAGGGCTTGCCGTATTCACGGCAATAATTACCCGGTCGTTTCAGATCTGCACAGAACACCAGAAACTCGGCTGCAGTTTCCACATAGCGCTGATTGCCAGCCAGCTCGGCAATTTGCGCCCGCTTGTCTTTATCGGTCACACGAATCACTGTGCAGCCCTGTAAAAAGCTTGAGGTGGCTGCCGCCTGCCCCGCTGCAATCAAGTCGGCAAAGAGTTCAGGGGCAATGGGCTGGTCGGTAAATTTGCGGATACTACGATGAGACTTCAGCAAGTCAATTACTGAATGCATAGGTGGCTCCTTGCAGTCGGAGAGCTTTATTGATCTGAATAAGTCAGATTATCGAGGAAGGCGGGCACAAAATCATTGGCCACGTTGGACTCGGCATTGAGTAGCACTACCATACCGATATTGGCTTCCGGCACGAATACCATCTCCGAGCGATAGCCGCGGACACCACCGCCGTGGTGAATAGCGCGCACGCCTTTATAGTCAAATACACGCCAACCGATGCCGTAGTAGGCTTTTTCCAGCCCCTGCCAGCGATTGAAGTAATTGCCGTAAGGTGTCTCCACGACCGGCTGTTGAATCTGGAACAGGGTATTTTCTGGCAACACTTCAGGGAAAGCACCAAGATTGGCTCGCAGCCACAGGGTCATGTCGTACACACTGGCATTAATCCCTGCTGCCGGTGCGGTAGTGTAATACGCAGGATTGGTTGAGGTCGGCTGCCAGCCATTGCGCACTTTGCGATGCGGCGATGTGGCACTGTTATTGTTTTGATAGGCCTCCAGTCCGACGCTGGCATTGGTCATACCCAATGGCTCGAACAGGGAGTGTTCGATAAACCTCTCGTAACTTTCACCCGTGGCTTCTTCCACCACATCGGCAATCAGTGAAAACACCACATTCTGATAGCCGTAGCATTCACCGGGATCACAGACTCGCGGAATCTTCGCGAACTGTGCCTTGATCTTGTCGTAGCTCACACCGGCATCGAGCATGTTGGAATAAGAGTGTGGCATCAGACCGGTTGAATGACTGGCCACATGCCGCAGGGTGATTGCCTGGGAATTGCGCAGTGGCCCGATTTGCAAATTCGGGAACAGATCCGCCAGCGGTGTATCCCATGACTGCAAATGCTGATCCACAATCAGGGTCGCAGCAGTGCCGGCAAAGGTCTTGGACATGGAAGCAAGACGAAAAACTGAATCGACTGCCACCGGATTCAATTCATTGGAGTTCTTCACGCCCCAGGTATCGAGGTGGACAATACCGTCACGCGTGACAATCGCTACGGCGACACCCGGAATCTTCTGGTCGTTGGTAACGGCCTGTAGCCAGCTCAGGAACGGCGCAAAATCATAGCTGAAATAGTCAATGTCGTCGTCGCCACTGGCCGCCGATCCGTGTACGACAGTGAGCACACAGGTAGTGACAAGCGCGAACAAACCGCGACGAATTCGCTGCTGACTGTTGCGGGTAGTGATGTGGAATCGGCTGGAAAACAACTGAGTTCAGTCTATTCAGAGTACGTTATTGTGAAGACCGCCTGAAGCCTGCAGAAACTAGCATGATGAGTTCGGCAGTGGAAGTCCCGCTCCTGTTTTTGTGGCGCCAAAAAAAAACCGACTTAACGAGTATTAAGTCGGCCAAGGGGGGGCACATCTTAATTGAAAGTTTTACGCTAGAAAGTTGATGTTGCAGTGGCTGCCGCAGCTCGCGACAGCCACCACTCCCATCAGATCAGGGCACAAAGAGCAGCAGACTGCGACCTTCCCGGAGTACCGAGATGGCGGTCAGGCGTTCGGCGCCCTCCACAGCGGCATTGAATTCCGCCAGGTCGGTGACGACACGGCGATTGACTTCGACGATGACATCACCGGGACGCAAGCCGGCGGCAGCGGCGCGACTTCTTGCCTGCACATCCACGACCATGACGCCCTCTTCGGCAACAGCTGCATCAGCCGCGCCAAGGTCTCGCAGTTGGGCGCCGCGGAAGGCCGAACTCTGGGCCGGGCGGTTCTCACCATCGGCAACCTGCCCCTCCGGTCCACCGATCACCGCCGAGAGTGTCATCTCTTCGCCATTACGGTACAGGCGCAAGTCCACTTCCTCGCCACGGCGCATCAGACCCACCATGTTGCGTAACTCGCGGCTGCTGGCGACTGTTTCGCCATCAAGCTCGACGATGATGTCGGAGACTTCGATACCGGCATTTTCGGCGGCGCTGCCAGGCATGATGCTGGTGACCAGCGCGCCCTCGTCGATATCGAGCTCCAGAGCTGCCGTCACATCAGGCGTGACATCGGCAATAGTGACGC
Source organism: uncultured Pseudohongiella sp. (assembly GCA_964592245.1). Lineage (GTDB taxonomy): Bacteria > Pseudomonadota > Gammaproteobacteria > Pseudomonadales > Pseudohongiellaceae > UBA9145. The sequence goes on from CAZQFA010000017.1 coordinate 53,787, forward strand.
CCAGCAGGCCACGGCGGACTTCGCCATCGCGCTCCAGATGCCCGACGACCGCATTCACCATGTCCACCGGCACCGCAAAGCCGACACCGTTACTGCCGCCGGATCCGCTGATGATGGCGGTATTGATACCTACCAGATTGCCTTCCAGATCGACCAGCGCACCACCGCTGTTACCCATATTGATAGCGGCATCGGTCTGAATAAAATCCTCGTAGTTCTCGTTGTTAAGACCCGCTCGGCCAAGCGCGCTGACAATGCCCGAAGTCACGGTCTGGCCGATACCAAAGGGGTTGCCGATGGCGACTACGTAGTCGCCAATATCGACGGTAT
>CAZQFA010000018.1:0-4438 GCA_964592245.1 uncultured Pseudohongiella sp.
GCTCAGCGAAACAACCATAGTCTGTCAGGTTGGTCACAGTCGCCTTGACGCGCGTGTTTTCCGGGTAGCGAGACTTGATGTTGACCCACGGATCTTCACCCAGTTGCTTCAGACCCAGAGAAACGCGATTGCGCTCGCGGTCGTACTTCAATACTTTCACTTCGATCTCGTCACCAACGTTGACGATTTCGCTTGGATGCTTGATGCGCTTCCAGGACATGTCAGTGATGTGCAACAGGCCGTCGACACCACCCAGATCCACGAATGCGCCGTAGTCGGTCAGGTTCTTGACGATACCCTTGACGCTCATACCTTCCTGGAGTTTCTCCAGCAGTGCATCGCGCTCTTCGCTGCTCACAGACTCCAGCACCGCACGACGTGATACCACGACGTTGTTGCGCTTGCGATCCAGCTTGATCAGTTTGAATTCCAGTTGCTGACCTTCCAGGTGCAGCGTGTCACGAACCGGGCGCACATCGACCAGAGAGCCTGGCAGGAACGCACGGATGTTGTTCAGGTCAACCGTAAAGCCACCTTTGACTTTGCCGTTGATGATACCGGTGACGATGTCGTTCTTCTCGTAAGCAGCTTCCAGTTCCATCCAGGATTCTGCTCGTTTTGCTTTTTCGCGGGACAAACGTGTTTCGCCGAAACCGTCTTCTACGGTTTCCAGTGCGACTTTCACTTCATCGCCGACTTCGAGAGACAAGTTGCCTTGCTCGTCGAGGAATTGATTGCGGGGGATTACGCCTTCTGACTTCAGGCCGGCGTGAACGGTGACCCAGTCCGAATCGATGTCAATCACGGTGCCGATAACGATGGCGCCCGGGGTCATGTCTATTTCATTCAGACTTTGTTCAAATAGATCTGCGAAATTCTCACTCATTAAATATTCCAGTAAAATTAATTAGTTACAGCACACTATTTAAGTGATTTTTAGCCTACTGCAACTGCCGTGATCCAGCTACCACGGGGCTATTCACGTTTGCCGGTGCTCTGCTCGAGCTGGAGATTGGACTCAGGCCCCGACGCTAACCTTTCACTTGAGACGTGTTACGAGGTGACCTGCGGGAGACGCGTTCGCACCAAATCCATAACCCGGGCGATGACCGCTTCGAGGGTCATGTCGGTGGTATCGAGCAAGAAGGCGTCCTCAGCGGGTTTGAGTGGAGAGACAGTCCGTTGACTGTCGCGTGCATCCCGCTCGTTTAGGTCTCGCAAAAGGTCGGGCAGAATAGCATCAATACCCTTACCAATCAACTGCTTATATCGCCTTTGCGCACGTGCCTCAACAGTGGCCGTGAGGAAGATTTTAACGACCGCATCCGGGAAAACCACGGTTCCCATATCACGGCCATCGGCCACTAATCCCGGGGGTTGGCGGAATGCCAGCTGGCGCTCATACAGGGCCTCTCTGGCAGCCGGGATGGCGCCGACCAGCGATGCCATCTCGCTACCGCGGTCATTGCGGATGGCGATGGAGACGTCTTCGCCGTTCAGACTGACCGAATCCGGGCCATTGCGGCCAAATTCTATCTCCATCTCCAGTGCCAGATTGGCCACTGCCGCATGGTCCTGCAAATCGATCCCTGCCCGGTCCACTGCTACCCCCAATACACGGTACAGGGCGCCACTGTCGAGCAAGGCGAAACCCAACTTTCCGGCTATCTCGGCACTCACCGCCCCCTTGCCGGAGCCGGAAGGTCCGTCAATGGCAATAACCGGAGCAAGTTGTGCAGCGTCAATCACGGCTCAGAAATCCTGTATAGAGACGTGCATGCCGACCTGATTCGCCAGCTCAACGAAGCCCGGGAACGAAGTATCGACGTTGGCGCAGTCACGGATAGTGACAGGACCAGACGCGCGCAAGCCAGCCACAGCAAAGGCCATGGCAATACGGTGGTCGGTGAAACTGTCGACTTCGCCGCCGCCAATCTCACCGCCAGTAATGCGAATACCGTCCGTGAAGGTTTCCAGATCCACACCCAGCGTCCGCAGCCCGGTGGCCATGGCTTCGATACGATCACTTTCCTTGACCCGTAACTCCTCGGCACCACGCAACAGCGTATCGCCCTCAGCGCAGGCAGCAGCAACAAACAGGACCGGGAATTCGTCGATGGCCAGGGGGATTTGTTCAGCAGGAATTTCAATACCGTGCAACTGGCTACCGCGTACGCGAATATCCGCGACCGGCTCCCCTCCTACAGTGCGCTCATCGAGTATCTGCAGGTCAGCACCCATCTGCTGCAATATGGTGATCACACCGATGCGGGTCGGGTTAATGCCGACATGTTGCAGCGTCACATCCGAACCCGGGCAAATACTGGCAGCAACCAGAAAGAATGCTGCCGATGAAATGTCGGCCGGAACGTCGATAGCACTGGCCTTTAGTGCTTGCCCGCCACTGACTGAGACAGTCGCCGTCTCTTTGTCTGTGACCACATCGCAGCCGAAACCGGTGAGCATGCGCTCCGTGTGGTCACGCGAAGGCGCCGGTTCAGTCACTGAGGTGACGCCTTCGGCGAACAAGCCTGCCAGTAACAGACAGGATTTCACCTGGGCACTGGCGATCGGCATGTCGTAATGAATGCCGCGCAGTTGTTGCCCGGTGATCAGCAGCGGTGGCGTGCCGTTTTCAGCGGTATCGATCAGCGCTCCCATACTGTGCAATGGATCAGCAACACGCGCCATGGGGCGCCGGCTCAGTGATTCGTCGCCAGTCAATTCGCTGCTGAACGACTGCGCCGACAACAAACCGGCCAACAGACGCATGGCGGTCCCCGAATTGCCCATGTAAAGCGGTTTGCGCGGCGCCTGCAGACCATGCATGCCGACACCATAGATGGTCATTTTGCCATCTTCAGGGCCAACGATGGTGACGCCCATCTCGCGAAACGCGGCGACGGTATTGAGGGCATCTTCACCTTGCAGGAAGCCACTGATTTCTGTTGTGCCACTGGCCAGCGCACCGAATATCACCGAACGATGGGAAATGGACTTGTCGCCGGGAACACGAATGGTTCCTTTCAGTGCTGCCACTGGCTGGCTGGTAAAACTGCGTTGACTCTCTGACATGGTTGCTTGCTTGGTCTGTGAAAAATGGCGGGCAATAAAATCATCGCGCGCGGATTTGGCTTTACTGAAAAGTTGGCGCATTGCTGCGCGGTCTTGCGTTTGCAGCAGCCTCTTCAGAGACTGCAGATTGTCGATATAGGCATCCAGCATGGACTCCGTTGCCTGTGCGTTGGCGACAAAAATATCTGACCACATGTCCGGATCACTCGATGCCAAGCGGCTGAAATCGGCGAAGCCCCCGGCCGCATAACGAAAGATATCCTCACTCTGGTCATGGGCAAGCAGCGTATCGACGACAGCGAAGGCCAGCAGATGCGGCAAGTGGCTGGTCGCCGCCAATACGGCATCATGCCGTGCCACCGACATGCCCAATACTTCGGCCCCAAGACTGCGCCAGAGATTATTGACCTTGGCAATTGCCTGGGCACTGGTCTGACTTTGCGGCGTGAGTATAACTTTGCGGCCAACAAACAAATCATCGATAGCGGCGCCAAAACCACTGCGCTCGGAGCCGGCGATAGGATGGCCGGGCACAAACTGTCGTATAAACTCCGGCGTCTGCTCGTTGACTGCCTTCAGGATGTGCGACTTGACGCTTCCCACATCAGTGATTACCGCGGAATCCTGCACCAATGGCGCCAGTTCGGCAATCACACTGGCCAGAGTCAATGCGGGTAGCGCCAGGATGACAATATCTGCCTGTGGCACCATTTCCGATAAAGGACCTGAAGCATCAATCACGCCGCAATCCAGCGCTTCCTGCAATGCCTCAGCATCTTGATCGCAGGCCAGTAGTTGCACTTCTGCTCCGCTGTGGCGCAGGGCGCGGGCAATACTGCCACCGATCAGTCCCAGACCGACAATCAGAACGCGGTTAATTGCATCGCCGTGCGTCATATCAGGCTGGCTCATTACAAGAAGGATAGGAACCGAGGACTTTCACCTCTTCGGTACAGGCATCAAGGCGGCGAAAGAGTTCTTGCACAATCTCGTCGTCCCGGTGCCCTTCAAAATCGATGAAAAACACGTATTCCCAGGCTGCTTTCTTGGCCGGACGGGAATCAATCTTGGTCAGGCTGATCTGTAATTGCTCGAATGGCTGCAGCACATAAAACAGGGCGCCCGGCTTGTTCGCCGTATAGACCAGAACCGAGGTCTTGTCCTTGCCGGTTGCCGGCTGCTGCCCGCTTCCCAAGACAATAAAACGCGTTTTGTTATGGGCCTGATCCTGAATACCACGCGCCACAATCTGCAAGTCATAAGTCTGCGCCGCCAATTGACCGGCGACCGCAGCGGTATGCTTGTTGTCACGTGCCTGTTGCGCCGCCTGTGCATTACTGACTGCCTCACGCAATTGCGCTTG
>CAZQFA010000018.1:4538-28519 GCA_964592245.1 uncultured Pseudohongiella sp.
CCATTCTGCACCGCGGCAAATGCTTCATCGATATTGGCCACAGGGAGCTGTTCCACTGTCTGGCCAAAATGTGCCAACACAGCCGCCTGCGAATATGTGCCAGGTGGCCCAAGATAAGCCACCGTCATCAAATCTGACACTGTCATGCCCTTGTGGATAAATCAGAGTGTGGAAAGCACGCCCGCGGGTGCCAGACGCTTACTCGGCGTCACTGCCCGCATCGTTGTCGGCTTCAGCCTGCTCAATGTCGGCATCGGCAGGTTCATCCACGCGCTCCAGCCCGACCAGCTTCTCGCCTTCTTTAAGACGAATCAGACGAACACCTTGCGTATTACGACCTTGCACGGACACTTCATCGACGCGGGTACGTACCAATGTGCCCTTGTTGGAGATGAGAATGATTTCGTCATTGTCGTACACCTGTACCGCACCGACTACCGCGCCGTTGCGATCACTGGTTTGCATGCCAATGACGCCTTGCCCGCCGCGCCCGTATACCGGGAAGTCGACGCTTTCGGTGCGCTTGCCGTAACCATTCTCACTCACTGTCAGGATGTGCTTGTCGGCATCGGGAATGATTAACGAGATCATGTGTGCGTCTGCTGCCAACTTGATCCCGCGCACACCGCGAGCCGTCCGGCCCATGGGGCGCACATCTGTTTCATTGAAGCGGATGGTCTTGCCACTGCTGCTCACCAGCATCACGTCCTGCTTGCCGTCGGTGATGGCGGTACCGACCAGGCGGTCACCCTCATCCAGTTCAATAGCGCGCAAGCCAACACTGCGCTGACGGGCGAAATTATTCAGTGCGGTTTTCTTCACTGTGCCGTTCGCCGTGGCCATGAAGACAAAATGATCGTCGGAATACTCGTTCACCGGCAGCATGCTGGTGATACGCTCACCTTCTTCCAACGGCAGGATATTCACAATGGGTTTACCACGTGAAGTCCGCGAAGCCACCGGAATCATGAACACTTTCAGCCAGAACACCTTGCCCACACTGGTAAAACACAGCAGCGTGTCGTGGGTACTGGCCACCAACAGGTGCTCAACAACGTCTTCGTCTTTCACACTGGCTGCCGCCTTACCCATACCGCCCCGGCGCTGTGCCGCGTAATCGGACAAGGGCTGCGTCTTGGCGTAGCCGGTTTGCGAGATAGTCACCACCCGATCCTCTTCCGTGATCAGGTCTTCCATCGTCAGATCGAGTTGTGAGCCAACGATTTCTGTACGGCGCTCATCGCCATACTCATCAAGCACTGCCTGCATCTCATCGCGCACGACGCTCAACAGACGCTCTTTGTTTTCGAGAATATCGAGATAGTCGGCAATCTGCTTCAGCAACTCCTTGTAGTCGTTGATCAGCTTCTCTGTTTCCATGCCGGTGAGGCGATGCAAACGCAAATCAAGAATCGCCTGCGCTTGTTCTGGCGACAGGAAGTAATCCTTGTCATGCAAACCGTATTTTTCTTCCAGACCATCAGGACGACAGGAATCGGCACCGACTTCACCCAGCATTTTCAGCACGCTTTCCGATTGCCAGGAGCGGGATAACAGCTTTTCTTTGGCTTCTGCCGCACTGGGCGATGTCTTGATCAATTCGATGACTGCATCGATATTGGCCAGCGCTACCGCCAGACCTTCCAGTACATGGCCGCGTTCACGCGCTTTGCGCAACAGGTACATGGTGCGACGTGACACAACCTCACGGCGGTGGCGGATGAACGCTTCAAGAATCTCTTTCAGGGTAAGGAGCTTCGGCTGGCCATCGACCAGCGCCACCATGTTAATGCCGAATACCGACTGCATGGCAGTTTGCGCATACAGGTTATTCAGTACCACATCACCCATTTCACCTTTGCGCAACTCGATAACGATGCGCAGGCCGTCTTTATCGGACTCATCACGTAATTCGGAAATGCCTTCGAGTTTCTTTTCCTTCACCAGCTCGGCGATCTTCTCGATCAGCCGTGCCTTGTTCAGCTGGTAAGGGATCTCTGTGACGATGATGGATTGCCGGCCGGTCTTCTCATCTTCGATGACGTCGGCCCGGGCCCGCACATAGATACGGCCACGACCTGTCTTGTAAGCCTGAACGATACCGGCCTTGCCATTGATGATGCCAGCGGTCGGGAAATCAGGCCCCTGGATATGTTCCATCAATTCGTCGACATCGATATCCGGGTTATCCAGCAAGGCGATCGCCCCGTGGATGACTTCATTCAGGTTATGCGGCGGAATATTGGTGGCCATGCCGACGGCGATACCGGAAGAGCCGTTGACCAGCAGATTGGGTACCTGCGTGGGCAGGACATCGGGAATTTGTTCCGTGCCGTCGTAGTTATCCGAGAAATCGACTGTTTCCTTGTCCAGATCGGCAAGCAAGTCGTGGGCAATCTTGGCCATGCGAATTTCGGTGTAACGCATGGCGGCGGCTGCATCACCGTCGATTGAACCGAAGTTGCCCTGACCGTCCACCAGCGGATAGCGCAGAGAGAAACTCTGAGCCATGCGCACAATCGTATCGTAGACTGCCGAATCACCGTGCGGGTGGTATTTACCGATCACATCCCCGACGACACGCGCCGACTTCTTGTATGGCTTGTTGTAGTCGTTCGACAAGACATTCATGGCGAACAGCACACGTCGATGCACTGGCTTGAGGCCGTCCCGGACATCGGGCAGCGCCCGACCGACAATGACACTCATGGCGTAAGCCAGATACGACTCACGCATTTCACCTTCTAATGCAACAGGCAGAACCTGCTTGGCAAATTCAGACATAAACTAGCTTATTCCTGGGGATACGGCGGGTAGAGAGCGAACTCGATTCGCTGTGTTTGTTGGTATTTGTAGGGCGATGAATTTCGGCTTCCCATTGCTTCTGAATTGACTGTCCTGCAGTCTTTATCGGAGTAATTTGAAGTGTCTTGATAGCACCCCAATTACCCCCTGTCACAAGGGTCAAATTATAGCACAGTAAATTGCGCAAATGACACCCGCAGCGGCATTTTGGCAGGCAAAAAAAGCGTGTATTTTCAACAAGTTCGAGAATCTGCATAAATGCCTCGCCGGGGGCGCACTTTATTTCCAATACGGGTATAATCGCGCCCTTTCCAAGCCGGGCCGCAAGCGCCCGAAACTGACGTGAAAGAGGCTGCTTTGAACCCTTCAGACAAGCAATCCATTGATACCCTGATTCATGCTCGCTGGGTCATCCCGGTGGTGCCCGCCGGTGAAGTTTTGCAACACCACAGCCTGGCCATTCACAACAAGAAAATTGTGGCCCTGTGTCCCACTGCCGAGGCCAATGCCCGATTTGCTGCCGATAGCGAACACACACTGGACAAACACGTGGTGATCCCCGGACTGGTCAATGCCCACGGACACTCACCGATGGCATTATTGCGCGGAGTCGCTGACGATATTCCGCTGAAGGAATGGCTGGAAGAACGCATCTGGCCGCTCGAAGGGCGCTTCGTGGACCGGCAGTTTGTGCAGCAAGGCAGCACGCTGGCCATGGCCGAGATGATTGCCTCAGGCACCACCACCTTCGCCGATATGTATTTCTTTCCTGATGAAGTCGCCAAGGTCGCTCAGCAAGCACAAATGCGTGTGCAACTGGCCAGTCCGGTACTGGATTTCCCCACTGCCTGGGCCCAGGATGCGGATGAATACATTCGCAAGGCGACACAGCTGCACGATGATTTCCGCACCAGCGAGGTGGTGTACACCGCATTCGGGCCACATGCCCCCTACACCGTGTCGGATGCCCCGCTGCAAAAAATCGCCATGCTGGCTGATGAGCTGGATGTGCCGATTCACATGCATGTGCACGAAACAGCGCAGGAAGTGGCTGATGCGGTGAGCAGCGATGGTCGCCGGCCGCTTCAGCGCCTGCAGGATATTGGCCTGATTTCGCCGCGGCTGATCTGCATCCATGCGACCCAGCTTCTGAGCGCTGAGATGGACCTGCTGGCGGAACGCGGCGCCAGCGTCGTGCATTGCCCGGAGTCCAATTTGAAGCTGGCCAGCGGCTTCTGTGAGACAGCCAAGATCACTGCCCATGGCGTCAACCTGGCACTGGGCACCGACGGCGGTGCCAGCAACAACGATCTGGACATGTTCGGCGAGATGCAAACCGCCGCCATGCTGGCGAAAGCGGTTGCCGGCGACGCCAGCGCTCTGCCTGCCCAGCAAGCCCTGGCAATGGCCACCATCAATGGCGCCCGCGCCATGGGCATGGACAGCCTGATCGGCAGCCTCGAAGTGGACAAATACGCCGACATCACCGCTGTTGATCTGGATGCACTGAATACCTGGCCTATTCATAACCCGCTCTCACATCTGGTCTATGCTGCCCGGCCATCGCAAGTGACCCATGTCTGGTGCGGCGGACGTTTACTGTATCAGCACGGCGAGTTGCAGACGCTGGATCTCGCCGCTATCCGGCAGCAAGCCGCACACTGGCTAAAGACAATCGCAGGAGCCTGAGATCACAATGGACAATGTCGACGAACTGGAAATTCGCAAGTTTGAAGCACTGGCTGCCCGCTGGTGGGACCCTAACAGCGAATTCAGACCACTGCATGAGATCAATCCGCTACGGCTGAACTTCATCAGTCAAACTGTCAATCTTGCCGAGAAGACAGTGCTCGATGTGGGATGCGGTGGCGGCATACTGGCCGAAGCCATGGCCCATCATGGTGCCAGGGTTACTGCCATTGATCTGGCCGATGCCTCCCTGTCAGTGGCCAAGCTGCATCAGCTGGAAAGCGGCTTGAATATCGATTACCGCAAGGTCTCTGCCGAGGCGCTGGCCGCCGAGGCGCCAGCCACGTTTGACGTCGTCACTTGCCTGGAGATGCTGGAGCATGTGCCAGATCCGGGATCGGTGGTGCAAGCCTGTTATGACCTCGTCAAGCCCGGCGGCACGGTGGTTTTTTCGACAATCAATCGCAACCCGAAATCCTATGTGTTTGCCATTCTCGGCGCTGAATACATTTTGAAATTATTGCCTCGCGGTACCCATGACTATGCCCGTTTTATCAAGCCCTCTGAACTGGCTGCCTGGGCGCGCTCAAGCGGTCTCGACCTCATCAAGCAAATCGGCATGGGCTACAATCCGCTAAGCAAACGCTACTTTCTGGAAAAAAGCCTCGATGTGAATTACCTCGCGCTTTATTCCCGTCCGGCCAACTGACCATGGCGCTGACAACCTCCATAGAATGCGTGCTCTTCGATCTCGATGGCACGCTGATTGACACGGCGCCCGACTTTATCAAGGTCATGGCGCGCCTGTGCGCTGAGCAAAATGTGCCTGCACCCAGCGATACCAGCATCTATCAGACAGTTTCTGATGGCGCCCGCGCCCTCGTGGAGCTTGGCTTTGGTGTCAAGGAAGGTGACGATTCGTTCGAGCCGCTGCGACTGCGCTTGCTGGATCTGTACGAAGATCAGCTGGCTAACACCGAAGCAGCATTGTACTCCGGCATGGGTGACTTCCTGCTCGAGTGCGAAAGTCGCAATATCCCCTGGGGAATTGTTACCAACAAGCCAGACAAGTACACGCGGCTGCTACTGGAGAAACTGGACTTGTTGCAGCGTTGCCGTGCGCTTGTTTGCCCGGAGCATGTGGAATTCAGAAAGCCGCACCCGGAACCGATCTTTCTCGCTTGCCAGCAAGTGGGCTGCAACCTGGAACGTACGGTTTATATCGGCGATCATCAACGCGACATGCAGGCTGCCAAATCAGCCGACGTCATTGCCATCGCTGCTGCTTACGGCTACATCGGCGCTGATTGCAAAGTCGAGGAATGGTATGCCGATTTCATTTTGCAACAACCCGAACACCTCACCGAATTACTTAACCTGTTGAAGTTTGCCTGACCTATGTTTGACTATACCCCTACTGAAAAATTCCTGACCAACAAAACCATACTCATTACCGGGGCCAGCGATGGCATCGGCAAGGCAGTCGCTCTGGGCTTTGCCGCCCACGGCGCCGACCTCATTCTGCTCGGCCGGGATCAGGAAAAACTGGAAGCCGTTTATGATGCCGTTGACGACATCAATCCAGGCAAGGTGATGATTCATCCACTGGATTTTGCCACTGCCAGCAGCGAGGACTACCAGACCCTGGCCAATTCTCTGGCACAGCACTATGAGCAACTGGATGGTCTGATACACAACGCTGCCCTGCTGGGCGCACGTACGCCGATCGAGTTCTATCCGGATCAGGACTGGGCCAAGCTGATGGAGGTCAACGTCAATGCGCCGTTTTACCTGACCAAAGCACTACTGCCAGCCCTGGCACAATCCAAAGACGCCCGAGTATTGTTCATTTCTTCCAGTGTTGGGCGTCAGGGACGCGCCTATTGGGGCGGCTATGCGGTGAGCAAGTTTGCTCTGGAAGGCCTGATGCAGACGCTCGCTGATGAGGTGACGCAAACTACCAATATTCGCGTCAACAGTCTTAACCCGGGAGGCACCCGTACTGCCATGCGCCGTGCGGCCTACCCGGCAGAAGCGCCGGAATCGCAACCGCAGCCGGAAGCCCTGCTGCCCGTGTTCTATTATTTATTTGCCGCAGAAAGCAATAATCTGCACGGTCAGGCACTCAATGCCAGAGACTTTAATCCGGAAGACTACAGCTAGCGCTGTAAAGGGTGCGGAATAGTCAGGTCAGAGCGCCTGACAACGGCAGCGACAGAAACAGAAGGCGATGGGAGCGGACGAACAGCCCCGTTAGAGGCCGACCAGCTTCGCCAGTTTGTCGACTTCCCTGCTGCTCAGTTCCTGATAGGAACCACGCTTGACCGTGCTGGGAATAAAGATCGGGCCAAAGCGCACTCTTTTCAGGCGGCTGACTTTGACGCCCTGCGACTCCCAGATTTTGCGCACCTCTCGGTTGCGCCCTTCCATCAGGACGACGTGGTACCACTGGTTCAATCCTTCGCCAGCGTAGTACTGAATATCCGTAAAACGGCAAAGATGGCCGTCTATCATGACGCCCTTGTGCATGTTCTGCACCATTTCCGGGGTCACCTCCCCCATCACGCGGACCGCGTATTCGCGATCAATCTGTGAACTGGGATGTGTCAGTTTGTTGGCCAGCTCGCCATCGGTCGTAAACAGCAACAGGCCGGTAGTGTTGATGTCGAGGCGGCCGATCGAGACCCAGCGACCATGCTTGATCGGTGGCAGCTTGGTAAATACCGTTGGCCGGCCTTGTGGATCGTCGCGTGTGCAAATCTCGTCTTCGGGCTTGTTGTAAAGGAGTACCCGGCGTTCTTCCTTGATTTTGTTCTGCGGCGCCAGCTTCTTGCCATCGACCAGGATCATGTCACTGTCGGAGACGCGCTCGCCAATCTGTGCGATCTTGCCATTGACCTTGATGCGGCCGGCGGCAATCCAGCTCTCGACTTCGCGTCGTGAACCGAAGCCGGCTCGGGCCAATACTTTTTGCAGTTTTTCACTCATAGGGTTTGCACACTTGCAGTAGCGCGGGGTTGGCGCATCAGAAATGCGCTGGCTTTACGGACAGAATTACCGATCGGCAGCCAGCGCAACAGACGACGGGGGTGAAAAAGAACAGTGCAGACTCAGTGGCGGTCGTCGGAGTCATCGTCTTCATCGCCGAAGTCTTGTGCCAACTCGTCATCGTCTTCAGTGATAAAATCCGTATCGCTCATGCCGTCATCGGCGCTGTCATCATCCTCAGGCCCCATGCCCGGGTTGATGTCATCGAATACTTCGTCTTCATCCATCTCGTTGGTATAATCAGGTGCGGTGGCACTGTCGTCACTCCCTTGCGGATGAATTGGAATGACTTCTGCCAGCGCTGATTCCTGCTCCGCCGACTCATTGCCGTCTTCATCTTCTCCGCCCTCTTCAGGCTCGGCGGGCTCGTCACCGGATTCAGTGAATGCACCTGCTGCTGTAGCCAGGGACTCAACGTCGATATCGCCATTGTCGTCGTCACTGCCACTGTCGCTATCGCTCTCCTCAGCCGCCTCGTCACCGGTGAATTCTTCGTCGTCGAAATCATAGTCTGGCTCAGGCTCGTCTTTCGGCAAATTGAGAATCTCGTCCAGTGGTTTCTTGGATAACTCAATCGCTTCTTCTTCAGCGAGCATCTCGGCTTTTTCTTCTTCGGTAGGCTCGTAGCTGGCCTCATCAGTGGCTTCTTCAGGCAGATCGATGACACGCTGGTTAGCCGCCAGATCGTCGTTGGCAGCCAGCGAGGACGGATCCATCTTGTCCAGCTCTTTGACTTCTGCCAGCGGCGGTAATTCATCGAGGTTCTTCAGATTGAAGTAATCGAGAAACTGTTTGGTTGTCGCAAACATGGCCGGGCGTCCGGGGACATCGCGATGACCCACGACCCGCACCCATTCACGGTCGAGCAAGGTGCGGATGATATTGGCGCTTACACCCACGCCGCGGATCTCTTCGATATCACCGCGGGTGATTGGTTGACGATAGGCAATGAGTGCCAGCGTTTCCAGCAACGCCCGTGTGTAACGCGGCGGCTTTTCTTCCCACAGCTTGGCGACCCACTCACTGAGTTCCTGCTTTACCTGGAAGCGATAGCCGGATGACACTTCGATCAGGTCGAAGCCGCGATCGTCACAATCTTCGGCAATGGCCTCCATTACCGTTTTCAGTTCTTTCTTGTCAGGCCTTTCATCTTCACTGAACACCTGACTGATATTCTCAAGACTCAGGGGGCGCCCTGCTGCCAGCAGCAGTCCCTCGACGATCATCTTGACCTTGTTATCCACATCACTCATAACAGCACTTCACAAGCAGCAATCACGTTCTCGATTTCACATGAATAGGGCCAAAGGGTTCGGATTGCACAATTTCAATCAACGAATCTTTCAACAATTCCATCACCGCCAGGAACGTCACTACCACGCCCAGACGGCCTTCTTCTTTCACCAGTAAACTCACCAGCGGTACAAACTTGTGCTGCGAGATACGCACAAGGATTTCTGACATTTTTTCACGCGTCGACAAGGTCTCTCGGGAGATATGGTGATGTTCGAACATATCAGCGCGCTTCAACACCTTGGCCAGTGCACGTAGCACTTCATCCAGCTCCACCTCGGGATCCGGCGCAATACGCTCGATAACCGGCAACGCTGCCGCCGCCAGATAGACATCCCGATCCAGCCGCGGTATCTCATCAATATCTTCCGCCGCTTTCTTGAAGCGTTCGTATTCCTGCAGGCGGCGAATCAGCTGCATGCGCGGATCGTCTTCTTCGACTTCCTCTTCTTCCTGGCGCGGCAACAGGATGCGCGACTTGATCTCGGCCAGTGTCGCCGCCATGACCAGATACTCCGCTGCCAGTTCGAACTGGTTGGCATGCATCAGGTCCACATAGGCCATGTACTGGTCGGTAATGTCCGCCACATTGATATCGAGGATGTCGATATTCTGGCGCTTGATCAGATAGAGCAGAAAATCCAGCGGCCCCTCGAAGGCTTCGAGGAAAATCTCCAGCGCATCCGGCGGGATATAGAGATCCCGGGGCAGCTCAGTGACTGCCTCACCGGCGACAATGGCGAAAGGGAGTTCCTGCTGCGGGGAGTCGTTACCGGCGTCGGGCTCGTGCCCGTTATCTTCAGGGTGCTCGGTCTCTTCTTCGATGGCGGTAACAGTCAAATTATCAATCTGCAGCAGAATGGTTTAAGCATCGATTTTAACTGAAATAGCGTCCGTTTGACCAACGTTGTGGTCGCCCTACCAGCTACCCAGTCCCATGGCAGAGCGCACCTCGGCCATGGTTTCCTTGGCGGTCTCTCTGGCGGATTCGCAGCCGTCAGCGAGGATCGACTTGACGATAGTCGGATCTTTCTCGTACTGCTCGGCTTCTTTCTGGATCGGCTCCAGCTCGGCGATAACTGATTCAATTACCGGTTTCTTGCACTCCAGACAGCCGATTCCGGCGCTCTTGCAGCCCTCTTGCACCCATTTCTGGGTCTCCGCGGTGGAATAGGTCTGGTGCAATTGCCATACCGGGCATTTGGCCGGGTCACCGGGGTCCGTCAGACGCACTCGGGCCGGATCGGTAGGCATGGTACTGATCTTCTTCTGCACATCTTCCAGCGGCTCACGCAGGGAGATCGTGTTGTTGTAGGATTTGGACATCTTCTGGCCGTCGAGACCGGGCATCTTCGACGCCGGGGTCAATAACGACTGCGGCTCGGCGAGAATCATCTTGCCGCCGCCTTCCAGATAGCCAAACAGGCGCTCGCGGTCACCCAAAGAGATGTTCTGCTGTTCGGCCAGCAAGGCCTGTGCCTTGCTCAAGGCTTCATGGTCGCCCTGTTCCTGATAGGCAGTCCGCAGTTGCGAATACAGACGCGCGGTCTTCTTGCCCATTTTCTTGATTGCTGCCTCGGCGTTTTCTTCGAAGCGAGGTTCGCGACCATAAACGTGATTGAAGCGCCGTGCCACTTCCCGGGTCAATTCCACGTGCGCAACCTGGTCCGCACCCACGGGCACGAATCCGGCGCGATAAATCAGTATGTCGGCCGCCTGTAGCAAGGGATAGCCGAGGAAGCCATAAGTATCCAGTTCCCGCTCTTTCAGCTTTTCCTGCTGATCCTTGTAACTGGGCACCCGCTCCAGCCAGCCCAATGGCGTAGTCATGGACAGCAACAAATGCAACTCGGCATGTTCTGGCACTTTCGACTGCACAAAGAGCGATGCCGAGCCCGGATTAACCCCCACGGCCAGCCAGTCAATGACCATATCCAGCACATGGTTTTCGAAGATTTCGACATCCCCGTAATGTGTGGTCAGGGCATGCCAGTCGGCCACGAAGAAGAAACACTCATATTCGTGTTGCAGCTTGATCCAGTTTTTCAGCACACCGTGAAGATGGCCCAGATGTAAACGGCCTGTCGGGCGCATTCCCGACAATACGCGGCGCTGTGATACTGCAGAACTCAACTGTGTCTCCCTTCGCTCTTTTTGACAATAAACTTGTGTAGTCAGTGTTGATTAGCGGCCGGCTAGCGGCCAGCCGGTCAAAGCTGGCAATTATACAGGGGATTACTGGAAAGGTTCAGGATTCCCCTTGCCTATTCGCATTACTTTCGGCACTCCCTCCACCAGATCAATCATGGTGGTAGGCTCCAGCCCGCAAGGGCCGCCATCAATAATCAGGTCGACCACATTACCCAGCTTCATGCGCATCTCATAGGCATCCAGCAACTGGTCTTCTTCACCGGGAAGAATCAGGCTGGTGCTCATGATTGGCTCGCCATGCATCTGCAGCAGTGCCTGGGTGATGGCATGGTCTGGCACCCGCAGGCCAATGGTCTTGCGCTTCGGGTGTTTCAGGCGCCGCGGCACTTCCGCCGATGCTTTCAAAATGAAGGTATAGGCTCCGGGGGTGTAGGCTTTGAGAATACGGTAGGCACTGTTATGGACGACCGCGTATGTGCTCAATGAGGACAGATCACTGCACACCAGCGTGAAATTGTGGTCATCGTCGAGCTGGCGGATGCGGCGGATGCGGTCCAGCGCATTCTTGTCACCGATATGACAGCCCAGCGCGTAGGTGGAGTCGGTCGGATAGACAATCACCCCGCCATCCATCAGGACATTGACTGCCTGACGAATGATCCGTCCCTGTGGATTATCGGGATGTACCTGTACAAATTCACTCATGACAAACGGCTGTGACGGGTGCGCAAAATCAACAATGCGCTATAGCTATAAAAGGACCGAGAGTGTATTACATCGGGCGGTAAAAGCAGACACCTATTTACAAATGCTTTAACATGCCAGCCTCATTCGCTTAACACCCCGGATTTCCTCAAGTTTCAGCTGACGGCGGGATTCCCGGGAGAAACACTCAGGCGAGCAACAACCAGCAACCACGCCGGCAAGACAGATCATGAAACAATTTATCGATTACATTCCCCTGCTCGTGTTCTTCATTGTCTGGAGTCTCGACGAACGCATGATTGAAGTGGCTGGTATGCAGTACCAGCTTGGCGGTATTTTCAGCGCTGCGGAATTTCTGCTGGTGGCCAGCATCCTGACCTACGGTTCCCTGTTTCTGGCCCAGCGCCGTCTCGACAAGTTCCAGTGGATCACCCTCGTTGCCGTTGTCCTGTTTTGCATCCCGACAATTTTGTTCCGCGACGTCGCCTTCCTGAAATGGAAAGCCCCCATCGTCAACTGGATCTTCGCCACCTTGTTTGTTGCGTCGCGATTTATTGGCGACAAGCCGGCGATTGAACACATGATGGGACACGCAGTCGATGCACCCAGGGAATTGTGGATCCGCCTGAACACACTCTGGGTAATCTATTTCATCGTGCTGGGTTGCATCAATCTGGCAGTGGCTTTCCTGCTCAGTGAAGCGCTGTGGATTCAGTTCAAGGTGTTCGGCAACCTGATCATTACCTTGCTGTTTGTGATTGGCCAAATGCCCTTGCTGGCCAAGTACATTGACACCGAGGCAGAGACAGAGGCAGAGGAACAGCACAGCTCCAACAACGAGTCGGTGTAGCGGCAAATTGTCGCCGGCGCAGGTGTACGCCTGAGAGGATTTGCGCCTGAGTGAACCCGAGACAAAACACAAGGAGACAGCATGTATTACGCCATCATCAGTGAAGACGTGGCTGACAGCCTGCCGAAACGACTGTCGGTTCGCCCTGCTCATCTGCAGCGCCTGACTGAATTGTCTGATGCCGGGCGACTGCTACTGGCCGGGCCACACCCCGCTATCGACAGCAATGATCCGGGTGATGCCGGATTCACTGGCAGTCTGGTTGTTGCCGAATTCGAATCACTGGCTGCGGCACAGGAATGGGCCGACGCCGACCCTTATGTCGCCGCCGGCGTCTACGCCAACGTGGTGGTCAAACCCTTCAAGAAAGTGTTCTGAGCCAGCTGCGCTTGTTCGGCAGTAAGCATACTGCCCAGCAGAAGTCTGCTGCAGCGCTGTCTGCTTAATTCGTTCCCTTGCCTACTCGGCGGCGGGCTGCAATTCAAACTGACTGTCGAGCACCTCGTTCCATTGCGCTAACTGCTCGGCCTTGCGCTCGTAGACCGCGCTCAGGTCACCCTCCACCCGAATACTGTTAATCACATCCCGGCGGCGCAGCTGATTGACCACCGGCATGCCTGCTGTCACGCGCCCAAACACCGAATGCAATCCATCCAGATGTGGCGTGGCAAGATGGGTGATAAAGAACTGACTACCGTCAGTCCCCGGTCCGGAATTCGCCATGGACAAAATTCCCGGTCGATTGTGCTTGAGAATAACTTCACCGCGGAATTGATAACCCGGACCGCCGCGGCCGTCACCCAGCGGATCTCCTCCCTGAATCATGAAATTACGTTCATAGCGATGAAATGTCAGGCCGTCATAGAAACCGCGATTGGCGAGATTGGCAAAATTGGCCACGGTAGTGGGTGCTGCCTGCGGATTGAGTTCGGCACGTATCTCACCTTTTGAGGTATCGATGATAGCCACCAGATTCTGAGCCGATACGCTCATGGCTGTTAATGCCAACGGCAGCAGAATGACGAGCTGTAAAATCTTGCGACAGAATTTATCAGCCAACGCACTGGCAAGAGTGCTGACGAATGCAGAACAGTAATTTCTTGTCATGATTGCATGCATGGTTATCACTTTAGTCAACTTTACTGTGTTTCAAATTAGAGCGCTTGGATCAGGTAAAGCAGCTTACCGACATTGCCGGCGTCAACTGCTAGTCCAGAGCGTACTCTATGATCACTGGCGCGTGATCAGAAAAATTTTCTTCAGTATAGATTTCAGCATGCTTCACCTTGTCTTTCAAACCGGGAGTGATGACATGATAGTCCAGACGCCAGCCCACGTTCTTGGCGCGTGCTTGTCCCCGGTTTGACCACCAGGAATATTGATCCTCTTCTTCGTTAACCAGACGGAAAGCATCAGCATAACCGACATTATCGTAGAGCTCGTCCAGCCAGGCGCGCTCTTCTGGCAGAAAGCCCGAGTTTTTCTGATTGGCCTTCCAGTTCTTCAGGTCGATGGGCTTGTGACAGATGTTCCAGTCAGCACAAATGATGAATTCCCGGCGCTTGCGCCGCAAACTGCGCATATGCTCGATATAAAAGGCGAGAAACTCCATCTTGCGCGCCTGTTTGTCCTCGCCGGAAGAACCTGATGGCAAGTAGAGCGAGGCGATGCTGAGCCCGGGGTAGTCTGCCTGTATATAGCGCCCTTCAGTATCGGCGACGGGGAACTGCAAACCGCGAGAAATTTTATCGGGCTTTTGCCGGCAAAAAATGGCCGTTCCCGAGTAACCTTTCTTCTCGGCATCGAAGTAATGACATTCATATTCTTCGGGATGAAAAACCGGATCGGACAGCTGGTCGATTTGCGCTTTGGTCTCTTGCAGACAGACGATGTCGATGTCCTGTCGTGTGGCGAGCCAATCGAAGAATCCCTTGCGAGCAGCGGCACGAATACCGTTGCAATTAAATGTCATGATGCGCATGTGTGAACAAGCCTGTCAGTTATTGGTTGCTGAATAGGCTGGCTATTCTAGCGGCTGCAGGCACAGAGAACTAGGAAGCATCGGCCTCGGCGAAGGCGATTTCCGCCGAGCGCACCAGCGGCTTCATGAAAAAGGCATCGCGCGGCATCACATGCACCGGGAAACCGTGCATTGTCAATTCATCGGCGACAACCGGCCCCACAGCAGCCACCAGCGTACTCTGAAGTCCTGACTGCAATGAGTCAGTCAGCGCATACTCTGTCGCCACTTGTACCAGGCGCTTGATCTGCGGCTTGCTGGTGAAGGCGATCATATCCAGGTCGCCGGCCGCCATTGCCTGAATAAGCGCGATCACAGCCTGGGTATCACTGTCATCGGCATAGCGGTAAGGCGCTACCACTGTCAGCTCCTGCAATGTCAGACTGCGCAAATAATCCATCAAAGGCAGATTGGGATCTTCACCATACAATTGCACTGCCAGACGCTTGCCGGCCAGATCCATCTCGGACAGGGTGGCGATGACACCGGGCGTAGTAGGACTCACTGCGACAATGTCCGGTTTCAAACCCGACTCATTAAGTGCCCGCCCCGGCTTGGGCCCGCGACAGACTGTAGTGACTTTAGTCAACGCTTGCACGAACAGATCCTGCATCGCCAGTCGCTCGGCGACACTGTAGAGACGGCGCAATCCCTCTCCCGTTAACAGCACCAGATAGTCAGGGGGATGCTTGATGAAGTCTTGCAGCCAGCGAATCACGGCAGCCTGATCGGCGGCATCGCGAATACTCACCAGCGGTACTCGTCGTACCTTTGCCTGGCGCCGCTCAAATAATGCAGCCAGCACGTCCAACTGCCGACTCTCGGGCAATGCGATCACGCGATCGCGTAATGGGGAATCAATATCGGGTTTGTCTGCCATATCACTCACGGTGGAAATTTTACTGCACTGGAGCCAATCCGGCGGCTCCGGAAACAGTCACACTATGACCGTACTCTAATGCCAATACTCTAAGACACCCTGAAGCTGGCAGATAGAGCAGATGCGAAAAAAAGCCCGGATGCACTGGTGTAGACGACAAGCTCAGCTGCATGTGGGCGTTGTCTCGCGTCGCTGCCGGTCATAAGCGGCTTTGGAGCTTGTAACCGGGCAGCGCTCACTGCCGCCTGCCCCTGATAACGCTGCGCAAGGATACAGTATTTGGACTTCACTGCCATAGCAGTTACAAACGGTAACACTCAGAATCGGCTTACGCGCCCGGTGTTACTGTGAAATTATCGGGTTTCCCTACCAGTTTGGCGGCTAAATACCACGCTATTGCCGGTTGATTTGCCGCCGCTGGGCAATTGAGAGTCCCATAAGTGGCTGAATTGATAAGTTTTTACCTTGTGCGCAGGGAGAAATGACAACAGATTGTTACTTTATGCGCCAACAAAGTGCTTTCTACTCAAAAACGTTACCATTCCGGACGTTATGTGTTACTATGCGCACCATGTTGTGAAGAGCACAACAGGTAACGCAAATTATTCAACGTTTAAGGAGAAACAAATGACAAACGCACTTATCAAAGCGCGGCCGATTGTAGAAGCAACTGTAGTTAGCGTGGTGATGGTTCTTGCCGCTCTTGCTGTGCCTGCATCGATTATCTACATCGCCGTCTAATCACATACATTAGAAGGAGGCACCATGCCGAGTCCTTCCGTAGAACGCACGACCTGACACCAGCGTCAGTCCCCACCGGATTGCGCTGGTGTTTCTTTATCTGCCGCCGCAACGCTCCATCATTCCCTGCACTGTCATCCGACCATCCGACCATCCGACAAGCAACACTCAACTCGGGCAACGCTCTGGCAATCTTCTTGTGAGCGCTCATTAGTGTCTGCAGTAATATAGCCACCGCCGGCTTATCTATTTCTTATCTATCCCGCATCAATCTCTCGCCAACTTTCCACCAACTTTCCACCAACATTCTGTGAACTTTCCGTCAAGCTGTTGCGGTGCTTTTTAGATCAGCCGCAACCACGATAAGCGCCCTGCCAGAATTACAGTTTCTGCGTTTTAAACCACAGCGCCCCATGCTCGCTAATGCGGTTTTACCAGCCACAGGAAAGTAGCGCAGGCAATCAACTGCGGCGCTGAAGATAATGAGAATAAAGAATCAGAGTGCGTGAGGTCTGGATGTGTCGCAAGGAACAGCGTCAGGAAAGGCGCAGTTTGTCGA
Source organism: uncultured Pseudohongiella sp. (assembly GCA_964592245.1). Classification (GTDB taxonomy): domain Bacteria; phylum Pseudomonadota; class Gammaproteobacteria; order Pseudomonadales; family Pseudohongiellaceae; genus UBA9145. Next base: position 21,280 of record CAZQFA010000018.1, read on the forward strand.
CGAAATTACAGGGACGATGAGCGCTTTCAAGTTGCTCGCAAATAATCTTGTCCCAGCCCGTCCTGCAGGCACCCGGTGAACCAGGCAGACAAAAAACAATCGTGCCGTTCGCCATGCCGGCGAAGGCGCGAGACTGGATCGTTGAAGTACCAATCTCGGCGTAAGACAGTTGCCGGAAAAGCTCGCCAAAGCCGTCAATGTCCACATCAAACAATCGCTGCAATGCCTGCTGCGTATTGTCGCGATGGGTGAAACCGGTACCACCGGTAGTCAGAATCGCGTGCACATCAGGGTCGGCGATGAGAGTGGAGACCACTGCACGCAATTGATAGACATCATCTTTGACAATACAGCGCGAATGCAACTGGTGGCCAGCCGCCTGCAAGCTGTCAACCAGCACGTCCCCGGATTTGTCGGTCTCGGCAGTACGGGTATCAGATACGGTGACGACCGCGATAGAGAGTGAAGTAGCGGCGGTCATGACTAGCCTCCGGTCATGTTCATCAGGCGCACCGGCTGGGCGTGATCCTTGTCGTAGAAGTAATGCCGTTCGGGTTTGATATCCATGGAGTCGACAATCGCCTGCTTCAGATCGGCATCGGTCTTGTCCGGATCTCTGAGGATAGCCCGCAGATCAATGGAATGCTCGTTCCCCAAACATAAAAGCAATCGCCCTTCGACAGTCACACGCACACGATTGCAGTCGGCGCAGAAGTTGTGACTGACTGGCGAGATGAAACCAATGCGGCTATTGTGTCCGACCACCTGCACATAGCGTGATGGGCCTGCGGTGCGTTCGGCACTCTCAAGCAGCTCGAACTTGTCGGCAATGACCTGCTTGACCCAGTCATTACTGCAGGTGGTGTCCTGGCGATCATGATCCGAAGCTTCACCCAATGGCATTTCTTCAATGAAGGCGATGTCGATATCGCGCTGCAAAGCGTACTCAGTCAGAGGGATGACTTCGTCTTCGTTATAGCCCTTCATGATGACTGAATTCAGACGAATGCGATCGAAACCGGCAGCGCGCGCCGCATCGATACCGGCAAGCACCTTGTCGAGTTTGCCGACGCGGGAAATGCGATGAAAGCGTTCTGCATCCAGAGAGTCGATACTGATATTGACGCGATTGACGCCTGCCCGCTTCAATGGCTCGGCAAATTTACCCAATTGCGCACCATTGGTAGTAAGCAATAATTCCTGCAAACCGGGTAACGCGCCCAATTGCTCGATCAGGGTCATGACATCGCTGCGCACCATGGGTTCGCCACCGGTCAGACGAATCTTTTTCACGCCCAGCTCGGTGAAGGCCTTGCCGACCTGATAAAGTTCTTCGAGCGAGAGTATTTGCTTGCGTGGCAGGAACGTCATGTCCTCCGTCATGCAATAGACACAACGGAAGTCGCAACGGTCGGTGACCGACAAACGGATATAGTCCACCTGACGACCAAACCGATCGATCAGCTTGTCTGGAAATTGTCCTGGCGCCGGGGCCGGGTTAATTGACTTATTCATGTTACTCTCCAGAACAAACTATAACGCACATAAGCCTTTGGATACACAGGATTTAATTGTCTCGAAGCATAGTGCATGGCAGCCGTCTCATGTGCTCAGCACTATCTGCACGGCAAGCAAGAGCAACACCACGCCCATACTGCCCTCCAGCCACCCGCCAGCACGCAGCAAGAAATCACGCACCTGTGTGCGGGCCAATAGCATTGACAGGCTGGCGAACCAGGCAAAGGTAGCAATGGCCATATAAGCGCCATAGCCCGCTTGCACCAACACCGGCGTCTGACTGTCTATCACCGCCGTAAACAGGGCCAGAAAGAACAGTGTGGCTTTCGGATTCAAGCCGTTGGTCAGAAAACCCAGTACAAAGGCTCGCCAGGGGCTCACGGCTGTGGAGACGCCTTGCTGCTGGGTGACACCGCTGCGGTTAATCGCCCCCCGCAGTGATTGCATACCGAGGTAAGCCAGATACAGCGCCGCCAGATAGCGCATCGAGCGGAACAATTCCGGAGATTGCGCCAACAACAGGGCCACCCCCAACAGACAATAGGTCACATGCAGTAAAATACCACTGCCGATACCGAAGCTCGTCCACAATGCCGGGCGTGTGCCAGCTGTCACAGATTGTTTGGTAACGACAATAAAATCCGGTCCGGGAGAAGCAACCGCCAGCAGATGCGCCACCGCTATCGTTAAAAATTCGCTCCAATACATGCGGCGTACCAGATCAGTCAGAGGGTAGAATCAGTAACAGGGTTAGCAGGCCTACTGCACCTGTTCGCTGATGGTCAGTTCGATCTCGGCCGTCTGGCCATTGTGGGCGAAGTTGTCCGAAATCACGCGCCAATCACCCGGACTGGGATTGGCATCCCCGGCTTGCGATACCAGCGCCGACACGTTAACCGTATCAGCTGAGGCCAGATTGAAAGGGCCTACGGCTGAAGAATTGTCCAACTCGACAACGGCCGGCAATTGGCCCACTGTCAGCGTTGCAACCGCCAGTGGCGGCATGCCTTCGCGCTCGGCATTGCGCGCTGCCACATAGACGCGCAATGCCGGATCAATCTCCAGCCCGTCAGCCAGGGCAAGCCTGACTCGCACTGTGGGGCCTGGCGTCACTTCACCATTCGCCTCGGCAAGCGCTTGCTGTGCCGCCGCAATATTGCTGCGCAGCGTGTCAGCCTGTGGGGAATTGGGGTTGTTCTGAATCAGCAGACGCCAGTAACGAATGGCTGCCTCATAATCCTGCTTCTGTTCAGCATCGGCCGCCAGCAATTGCAGGACAGAGGTTTCATTGGGATTAATGTCGCGCGCTTCTTCGATAGCCTGTTCGACGGCAGCCGTCATGGCGAATTCGGCGTTGATGTAACGTGACATCGCCACCCGCCCCAGTACCATCGCTTTCTCACCGTTGGGCTCGAGCAAGCTGGCCGCGCGCTCATAGGCGATTTGCGCCTCGTTGAACATACCGATATTGGCAAAATTCTCGCCGAGGAAATACCAGCCCCAAGGCAAGTCTTCATTGGCCTGCACCGCTTCACCCAAAGCGACGATGAGTGCGGTGGCTTCCTGTGCATTGTCCCTGTTGTTCACAGTGCGCTCGAACAACTCCATGTAGCGGACGTCTTCCAGATAACCCCATTGCTGATAGAGAAAATAAGAAGCCAGTGGAATCAGCAAGGCAAGCACTGCCGGTACCGCGAAATTCAGGCGTGAGCCGGACTTTCCACTGACACTTGCCTGCTTGCTTTTTTTCTCTTTATTGCGGGTCGCGGCAATTTCATCATCGCTGACATCGCGCAGCAATTTCTGCTGCAGCTCTGCCATTAAAGAGTCGAACTGTGACTGCTCAAGGGCACCGGCGGCGTATTCGGCTTCCAGCTCGTTACTGCGCTCATGAAACAAGGCGATATTCGCGGCCTTGCGCAGCTCTTCTTCAGTAAATGAATCGACATTGCGGCGCCGCCACAAGGGCACAAAAATAAACAGCAGCGCGACAAAAACCAGGGCAGTTGTGATTATCCAGAACAAATGTAATACCAGTCACGAATCCTGATTCAGGATCGCTTATCGAGAAGCTCTTGCAAGCGTTGTTGTTGGGAGGCGTCGAGATGTGAATCGGCGTTGTCAGCTGACTTCGCCCGGCGCGAAATTGAGTAGGCGACCAGGCCGCCGATAATCAGGAAGATGAGAGGACCGAACCAGAGTAATATTGTCTCTGCCCGAAGCCGCGGTCGATAGAAGATGAAATCTCCGTAGCGCTCAAACATGAACTGTTCGATTTCTTCATCGCTCATGCCTGCCATGATCATGCGGTGTACTTCACGGCGCAAATCTTCGGCAACACCACCGGTAGAGCCACTCAGACTGGTGTTCTGGCACATGGGGCAACGCAATTCGTTGGACAACTGGCGGAAGCGTTGTTGCTGTTCGGGGGTATCGAACTCAAACGTGTCTACCTGTGCTTGCGTCGGTTGCACCCATAACAATGCACACACGGTAAGAGCCAGCATTAGAGCTGCTCTATGTTCCAGCACACACCGCAATGACAATCCATTCATGGTGTTTAATTCGTCTCCGCGCGTAATTGCGCAATGGCAGGCTCGAATTCTTCTTGCCAGACGGTCTCGTCAAGCACGCTGACATGGCGATAGCGAATGACACCGTCGCTATCCACCAGATAAGTCTCCGGAGCACCGTAGACACCCAGATCAATGCCGAAACGGCCTGATTCATCGAGAATACTGAACTGGAACGGGTTACCGTTGTCATCCAGCCAATTCAGGGCCAGATCCTTGCGGTCCCGATAGTTCACACCCACCACAGGAATCTCACCCTCCTCTGCCAGACGCATGAAGGTCGGATGCTCAACCAGACAAGGCAGGCAATAACTGCCCCAGACATTGAGCAGGAACATCTCATCGGGCAGATCGGCATTGCTAATGGTCTCGCCCTCGACTGTCGTCAGTTCAAAGGCCGGCATCGGTTTGTCGATGAGCATCGACGGCAGCTCAGCCGGGTCCAGATAAAGCCCACGCCAGAGCACAGCAGCCAGGGCAAAAAAGGCAAGCAAGGGAATATAGAATTTAAGTTTCTGCATCATTCTCCTCCCACTAGTTAACTGCTGGCTGCATGTTGGTACTGCGCTTGTTGTCAGCCGCGATCTTGTCGTCAGCGCGCTTGCGCAGACGGCGGTAGCGTTTATCAGCTGCCGCGATCGTACTGCCCAGCGCCATCAGGATGGCGCCCAGCCATACCCAACGTATAAAGGGCTTGATGTAGATGGTCATTGACCAGGCACCACTCTCCTTCTCTTCGCCCAGAGTAATAAACAGGTCACGCAGGAATCCGGGATCAATCGCCATCTCGGTAGAAGGCGTGCCACTGGCCAGATAGACCCGTCGTTGCGGCTGCAGTGTTTCCAGTTCTTCACCATCGAGCCGCACCAGAATATCTGTCTCCTGGCCGACGTAATTGGGGCCACTGACAGCCCGGCTACCGAGCAGGGTAAACTCATAACGTCCCAGTTCCGTGGAATCGCCGTCATTGAGCAAGACGCTGCGTTCAACACTGAAGAAGCTGGTGAGCGATGCGCCAACCAGTAACACGGCGATACCGAAATGTGCCAGTTGCATGCCGTAGTAGCTCATCGGCAATGCACGCAGCCCGGCGCTGACAGTGGGCTTGTTGGCAATCTTGTTCTTCACATCCTTGCCCATGGTCAAAACAATCCAGGCAGCAAGAATCATGGTCAATGTGGCGGCGATGGAGAAGCCAAGCAAAACCACTACAGGAATGACAACACCAAGCGCGACGCTGGCCAGTGCCACTTTGCCCAATTGTTTAATCAGGTAGTCAGTCGACGTGCGTTTCCAGCGACAAAGCGGACCAATGCCGAGGAACACCACCAACAAAATCATTAACGGCACAAAGATGGCATTGAAATAAGGCGGGCCGATGGAGATCAGGTCATCAGTCAGCGCCTGGTAGACCATGGGAAACAACGTGCCAAGAAAAACCGACGCCGCCGCCACCACCAGAATGACATTGTTCACCAACAGGAAGATCTCCCGAGAGACCATACTGAAACCGAAGTCAGCTTTCATCAGCGGCGCCCGGAAGGCAAACAACAACAGCGAGCCGCCAATGGCCAGGCCCAGTATGCCGAGAATAAAGAAGCCACGATCCGGATCACTGGCGAAGGCGTGGACTGAAGTAAGCAATCCGGAGCGGGTGATAAAGGTTCCTAACAGACTGGCGGCGAAGGCCAGAATGGCCAGCATCACTGTCCAGCTTTTGAAGACGCCGCGTTTTTCTGTGACGGCCAGTGAATGAATCAGCGCCGTACCGAACAACCAGGTAATCAATGGCGGGTTCTCGACCGGGTCCCAGGCCCACCAGCCACCCCAGCCCAATTCATAGTAGGCCCACCAGCTACCCAGCGCGATACCGATGGTAAGAATAGCCCAGGCCACATTCGCCCACGGGCGTGACCAGCGCGCCCAGGCAGCATCGAGGCGGCCGCTCAGCAAGGCGGCAATGGCAAAAGCGAAGACCACGGAGAAGCCAACATAGCCCATATAGAGAGTGGGCGGATGGACGATGAAGCCGATGTCCTGCAGCGCGGAATTGAGGTCCGCGCCGTCTGCCGGCGGCAATGGCACAACCCGGTCAAAGGGATTGGAAGTGGCCAGCATGAACAGAATGTAGGCAGTGCACAGAAGCCCAAGTACACCGAGTACCCGGGCAACAAAATCAACCGGCATACTCTTGCTGAAAATACCGACCGTCAGCATCCAGCCCGCCAACATGAAAGTCCACACCAGGAAAGAGCCTTCGTGGCCGCCCCACACTGCCGTGAACTTGTAGCGTGACGGCAGCATCGTGTTGGAGTGCTGGGCAACAAACTGCACCGAGAAATCGTCGGTCATAAAAGCGTAGGCCAGAATGACCAGTGCGACAGCGAGAAACACGAATACGCCGGCAGACAATGGCCGCGCCAGATTCATCCACAAGGCATTATTGGTTTGCGCGCCGGCGATCGGCAAGGTACCCAGCAAGACGCTGAGACACAGGGCAATGATGAGCGCAAAGGAGCCTACTTCAGGTAGCATTTATGTCTCCGGTTGCATGGGGTGATTGCCAGCAGAAGCGCCGGCAGCGTCCAGCGCTGCTTTGACTTCCGGTGACATGTAGTTCTCGTCGTGCTTGGCCAACACGCGTGAGGCCTGGAACACGCCAGCATTGTCGATACTGCCTTCCACCACGACACCCTGCCCTTCGCGGAACAGATCCGGCAGAATGCCCTCATAATGAATAGGCACATCGTGGACATAGTCAGTGGCAGCGAATTGCACGCGCAAACTGTCTTGCGCCGAGTTCACCGACCCTTCTTTCACCATGCCACCGATGCGAATACGCTGGCCGGGGTTTACTTCACCTTGCGCCACCTGGGTCGGGGTATAGAACAGGTCAATGTTCTGGCTTAAGGCGAACAGAGTCAGTCCGACCGCGACGCTGAGGCCGACCGCGATAAACAAGATTATCCCAAGGCGCTTTTGACGTTGTGACTTCATCGGTACTCTCCAGACTGGGCCTCTGAATCAGGCCATATTGGGCATTGCTTCGTGCGTGTCCGTCTGCTTTTCCTGCCAGTCTCTGTACACGCTGCTGCCGCCATGAGGCGACCACTTGTTTGTGCTGTAAATCTATCTTGTAAATCTAACCT
>CAZQFA010000018.1:28619-35681 GCA_964592245.1 uncultured Pseudohongiella sp.
GCTTGTGACCTGCTTGCAGCGATTGTTTATTCGCTGCGCGAGTTCTAGCGACCTTCCTCCCATCGCGACTGAGCGGTCAGCGACAATGGCTACTCCGGATCCACTGCCTGCCCGGGAGCCGGTTCAACTACTTTGTTCTGCCCTCCCAATAGCACGCGTCGCTTTAATTCTTTCACTATCTGTTTCTTACGCATGAGCGGATAAACAATATTGATGGCAAAAAACAGTGTGAACAGTGCGTACACTGACCAGACATTAAAGGCATAGTTCCCCATGCTCAGGAACTCGCTCAAACTTGAAAACTGCACTTCAAACATTCGCTGTCACCCAACTCTGTCTTCCAATACTATGCTGCGCGCACCAGATCCTGAACCCACTGCGCGCGTCGCTCGCGCTGCAAGATTTCATTGCGGGTGGCCAGTATCAGTGCGACGGCAAAAAACAGGTAGATCGCAAAGATCATGATTACCAGTGGCACCCAGATCTCCGGGCCGTTGGCCGCATCGCCGGAGGTGGAAATCGGGCTCGCCGGTTGATGCAGCGTGTTCCACCAATCCACTGAATATTTGATCACAAATACGTTAATACAACCGACAATGGACAGCACGGCACAGGCTTTCGCCGCGGCATCGGTGTCTTCCAGCGCAGAGCGCAATGAGATAACGCCGATGAGTAAAAACAACTGCAACAGCATGGACGTCAGGCGGCCATCCCAGATCCACCAGGTGCCCCAGATGTCGCTGCCCCAGATAGAGCCGGACGCCAGGGCCAACGCCGTGAACCAGGCACCAAGTGGCGCAGCTGTCTTCGCCACCATGTCAGCCAGCTTCATTTTCCATACCAGCGTGACAGTCCCGGCCACTGCCATCAAGGGGAAAAACGCCAGAGAAATACTGGCAAACGGCACATGGATATACATGATGCGAATGGTATTGCCCTGCTGGTAATCCGGCGGCACAAACAGCAGCGCCCAGACGATGCCGACGAGCAATAGCAAGGACATGGCTGCCACCAACCAGGGAAGCCAGCGGCCAGTCAGCTCATAAAACCACTTGGGAGAGCCTAATTGATGGAACCAGGTCCACATAATTCAACAAAAATCAGTTAGTTAAAGACGTATTTTGCACTATAACATGGCGTCGATTTTGACCCCTGTTACTTATTGTAACTCATTGTAATTACGCGGTAATCCTTAAATTGGACTTGCCGGCGGCTGCCGCCAAACTCAACTGACGCTGATGCGCAGTGCGGCAGCCGACGCCAGCGGCGCCAGAGTCAGAGTGGCCAGCAACAAGGCCCCCATGATGGCCAGATAACCGGCCAGGGAAGCACCATTTTGCGTTTCCACCACAGCCATGGTTCCGGCGATCAAAACCGGCACACTCATGGGCAACGTGATCACCGCCAATATCAAACCGCGGCTGCCCAGCCCCACCGTCAGCGCCACACCAATAGAACCCAGCAGACTTAATACCGGGGTGCCCATAAGCAAGGTCAGAAACAAGGTGAGATAGGAGCCTGCCGGCAGGTTCAGCATGTAGGCGATCAACGGCGATACCAATACAACCGGCAAACCGCTGACCAGCCAGTGACCGATATTTTTCGCCAGCACCATGAAGTAAAGCGGCTGCGGAGACAGCAACATCTGCTCCAGTGAGCCGTCTTCGAAGTCAGCACGATAGAGATTATCCATGGCCAGCAATGACGCCAGCAGGGCAGCAATCCACAACGCGCCGGCAGCGATCTCGCTCAGGCGATCGGGCTCTGGCGAAATACCGATAGGAAACAGAGTGGCGACAATCAGGAAAAACATGAAGGGATTGACCACATCATGCTTCCTTTTATAGGCAAGGATGAGTTCGCGCTTGAGCGTGGCCCAGAATGCCGCAGTCGTCGTGCTGCGTTCGCGCTTGGCGCTCGGATTAGCCAAGGTCAAGCACCTCCAGATTCTCGACCTGCAATGGATGGTGAGTTGTTACCATGACGGCCCCGCCGGCACTGGCATGTTGTTGCAGCATCTTTTCCAACTGCGCTACACCGTGCACATCCAGCGTCGTGAAGGGCTCGTCCAGAATCCACAATTGCGCCGGACTCAACAACAGTCGCGCCAGCGCCACCCGCTGCTGCTGTCCGGCCGACAGAGTGAAGCACTGGGATTCTTCAAAACCGCGCAAGCCAACCTCGGCCAGCGCCGCCATTAATTGCTCGTCGCTGACGGCACTATTCAGCGCGCAGGTCCAACGCAGATTCTCCAGGGGCGTGAGCGCCTTGCTGACACCAACGCGATGGCCGATGAACAGCAATTCGGCATAAAACGAATCAGCCACATCCTGAACCGGTTGGCCGCGCCAGCGCAATTCCCCCTCATAGCGATCATTCAAGCCACACACCATACGCAACAATGTTGTCTTGCCGCTGCCATTGCTGCCGCGGACCTGGACAACCTGTCCGGCATGGACGGTAAAATTCAGCTGTGCAAACAACACGCGATCATCGCGCTCGCAAAACAAGTCGCGTGCCTGCAGTAACTCACTAGCGGATTGCTGATATGTGACTTGCGCGGTATTGGTCATGATAAAGGTGGCAGATCGCACCTGTGTCGCATTGAATGAGGGCGGATTATAGCGTTAAAACGCCGTGGCGCGCGCTATTGCTCTCTGCGGCAGGAAACCCGGCAAGTTACAGGCGCTGCTGAAACTTTCGCGGGCATTTTGACAAACTCAAATACGGACATCGGCAGCGAACCAAACAGTGAAGGTCACAGCTGATACGAAAGGTCACCGACTATCGCCGTGGTGCTAGTTCCAGTCTGACAGACGAGCGCGCAAACGCATGGCGGCCTGTGAATGAATCTGGCTGACCCGAGACTCACTGACACCAATCACTTCACCGATCTCTTTCAGATTGAGTTCTTCGTCGTAATACAACGCCAGTACCAACCGCTCGCGTTCTGGCAAGGAATTGATCGCTGTCGCCAGATGCGCCTTGAAGGTATCGCGCTGCAGGCCATCACATGGGCCCGGCAATTCTCCGGCCGCCAGTTCGATGGCCGAATCATCACCTTCCATGATGTCATCGAAGCTGAACAGGCGGCTACCGCTGGCATCCTGCAAGATGGCGTAATAGCTGTTGAGGTCGATATCCAGCTCGCGAGCGATTTCCTTGTCCTTGGCATCCTGCCCCGTGCGCGCCTCAATCGCCTTGATGGCCTCGGCTACTTTGCGTGACTTGCGGTGCACCGAACGTGGCGCCCAATCACCCTTGCGTACTTCGTCCAGCATTGAGCCGCGAATGCGAATACCGGCATAAGTTTCAAAGCTGGCACCTTTGGATACGTCGTATTTGCGCGCGGCCTCCAGCAAACCAATCATGCCCGACTGAATCAGGTCATCAATTTGCACACTGGCCGGCATGCGCAGTAACAAATGGTGCGCTATGCGCTTCACCAGGGGAGCATAACGGTCTACGACTTCGCAGAGGTCAGCATCGCTCAGTTCCTGGTCAGCATTGTCGATCGCGGATACACCGGTCGCTGAAATCATGTCTCTAAATATCCCGTCAATAATCTCTCAAACAGCAGGAAACGATCAGTGCCTCTACCCGGCGACGCGCGCCAATAGTAATGCCAGACTGACCACTCAATTGAAAAGGTGTTGGGCTTGAATGAAGGGAAGAAGAAAGATGGACACTATTTTCGGCGGGTAGCAAAGCGCATCGCGATGTTGAAAATGGCAACAATACCATTCCCCTGGCGATGGTCATTCGCTTACTGCACTCTGGCGCTATCACTCGTTGTCCCCGGTAGCGTCTTTAATTTCTCGTCCGCTGTTTGTTGTTATAAATTCCTGTCGTTTTTCGCAACATGCGTTGTGCTGTAAAAAACTAAACTTACTTTGCAAGCAGTCGATTACCTGCTTGGCTGGATGGTGATCACTGTGAAAACATCAATCCTGTTTTGTTTTCATTTATCGCGATACCACTCACCACCGCTTTTATGCAAAAGCCTGAGTGACAAACTAGTCATCAAGTTTTTGCCTACCTTGTTGAAGTGCAAGTTCTGTTCCAAACAGCGAAACAATTGCACTCAAATCTTCGCTGCCGCGCTATGCGGGCTTTGTAGAGACACCACCCCTTTTACCTCATTAACATGTGCAGCCGTAATAGCCACAAAAGCGCCAGAAATTTGGCGCTTTTGCGTTTACCGCACTGGCGAACGCTAAAATTTTGGCGCTGAAGACTCCGCTGATTTACCACACCAGGTCATCGCATACCGGCGCTGAGCAGTAGTGCAGGTCACATAATGACGAAGCATTGCGGTGCGCTTTCGTGACTGCCAGTGGTGAACGCAGCGCTCCATGTAAACAGGCGATTCTTCGAGCGAATGGTAAAGGCAATGCGTCGAAGGAATATCCGACAAGAAGAATTTAGAGCGACGATGAGGCAGCGGCGCCTGAAACCGGAACCGGGATATTTGTCATGGCAGGATTGCCCAAGCAAGCTGGCAGCAAAAAAGTCCGCGGAGCCGCTTTGATTGGCAGCAAGCTGTGGTGCGTATAAACAATTGCTGGTTCGCCACTAATCAGACCAACAAGCAGCAAAAGGCCTCCCGGTCAGTCCACGGGCCCGGGAGGCTATTGACTCACAGCGGGCAGTGCAGATGCGGTGCGCTTTTTTAGTCGGTGCGCGGCGAGTGGATCAGGCTTTCGGCGGCGTTACGCCGGTTTGGCCCATGTATTTGCCGCCGCGCTGTTTGTAGGTCACCTCACACTGTTCATCCGACTGATAGAACAGCATCTGCGCCACTCCCTCGTGGGCGTAAATCTTGGCAGGTAACGGCGTGGTGTTGGAGAATTCCAGCGTCACATGCCCTTCCCATTCCGGCTCCAGCGGAGTGACATTGACGATGATGCCACAACGGGCGTAAGTGGACTTGCCAAGGCAGACAGTGAGCACATCTTTGGGAATGCGAAAGTACTCTACTGTGCGGGCCAGGGCGAATGAATTCGGTGGAATGACACAGACGGGCTCATCAATCGAAACGAAGCTGCCCTCGTCGAAATTTTTCGGGTCCACTACGTTGGTGGTGTGCACGTTGGTGAAGATCTTGAATTCACTGGCGCAGCGCACATCGTAGCCGTAACTCGATGTGCCGTAGGAGATCACTTTCTCACCGTTGACGGTGCGCACCTGACCGGGTTCAAACGGATCGATCATGCCTTCGGTTTCTGCCATTTTTCTGATCCAGCGATCCGATTTGATTGTCATGCTACTTGCTGCCCTGCCTGCCATTGAGAATTGGTTGAGGAAAGGCGCATGATAATGTTTATCATCTGTTGATTCACCCCTTATTTTGGCGCGCTGACGGCGACTTCGTCGGCAAAAGAGGCTGAATTTGCTGCCATCATGCAGTATGATGCGCAGCCATTCGCGCAATCCACTCCCACCCTCAATCTCGGGAGTGGTTGCCTTCAAGTACGCGGCACAGCAATGATCAGCATGACCGATTTCGGCATGCCTCAGGCGACCGCGTTCGTCATGCAGTAGAAGTAGCTTTAAAGGAGCGGCAGGTGAAAAAGTGGCAATGTCTGGTATGCGGGTTTATTTATGATGAAGAACTCGGTCTGCCTGAAGACGGTATCTCCCCCGGTACACGCTGGGAAGACATCCCCGATGACTGGATGTGTCCGGAGTGCGGAGTCGGCAAAGAAGACTTCGAGATGGTTGAAATGTAAAACAGCAGCGGCAGCAAGCTTGCTGCCGGAAGCGCGACAACAGCCAATCAGCAAGTAAGAAATTAAGTAATGCGAACTCGGTTTCGCCCGTTAGACGCAATCAGGAAAGCACCGTGGAACAACGCAAGATCCTAGTCACCAGCGCCCTGCCCTATGCCAATGGCGCCATCCATCTGGGACATTTGATGGAGACCATCCAGACCGATATCTGGGTACGTCTGCAGAAAATGCGCGGCCACGATTGCCTATACGTCTGTGCTGACGACGCCCACGGCACCGCCATCATGCTCAGCGCCGAGAAGCGTGGCATTACCCCGGAGCAACTGATTGATGAGGTAAAGCAACAGCATCAACAGGACTTTGTTGATTTTCATATTGACTTCGACAATTACTACTCCACCCATTCGGAAGAAAATCGCGCCCTCTCCAGCAGCATCTACAAGGCATTGGACAGTAATGGCCATATTGCCAGGCGTTCGATCAAGCAGTTGTTCGATCCGGAAAAACAGCTGTTCCTGGCCGACCGCTACATCACCGGCACCTGCCCGAAATGCAAAACACCTGGCCAGTATGGTGATAATTGCGAGGCCTGTGGTTCCACCTATAGCCCGGCGGAATTGATCGAGCCGCGCTCGGTCATCTCCGGCGCAACACCCATTGAGAAGGAATCCGAGCACTTCTTTTTCCGCCTGCCGGAATTCCGCGACATGCTGCAAAAGTGGACGCGCAGCGGCACCTTGCAGGATCAGGTGGCCAACAAACTGAGCGAATGGCTGGATGAAGAACTGCAGGAATGGGACATCTCCCGCGATGCCCCCTACTTTGGCTTCGAAATTCCCGATGCCCCGGGCAAATATTTTTATGTCTGGCTGGACGCCCCCATTGGCTACATGGCCAGCCTGCAGAATCTTTGCGGCCGCACGGATTATCAGTTCGACGACTACTGGGCCAGTGACAGCACTGCCGAGGTCTATCACTTCATTGGCAAGGACATCATCAACTTCCATACCCTGTTCTGGCCGGCGATGCTGACCAGTGCCGGTTACCGCACGCCCACTGCCGTGTATGTGCATGGCTTCCTGACCGTGGACGGCACCAAGATGTCCAAGTCGCGCGGTACTTTCGTTAACGCCCGCACTTATCTTGAGCAACTGGATCCTGAATACTTGCGCTACTACCTGGCGGCGAAATTGTCGTCCGGCATTGATGATCTCGATCTGAATCTCGAGGATTTTGTGCAGCGTGTGAATTCCGACCTGGTTGGCAAGGTAGTCAATATCGCCAGTCGCTGTGCCGGCTTCATCAGTAAAGGCTTCAGCGGTGAACTGGC
>CAZQFA010000018.1:35781-54079 GCA_964592245.1 uncultured Pseudohongiella sp.
CCATGATTGAAACCACACAGAAAGCCTATGCCGAACAGCAGCCTGCCGCGGCAGCCGAGTCGGCCGACTCAGCAACAGCCGAAACCGGTCTGGAGCCGGAAATCGGTTTTGACGATTTCATCAAGGTGGATCTGCGGGTTGCCCGCATCATCGCTGCGGAACAGGTTGAAGGTGCTGACAAGCTGCTGCGCATCAACCTCGATATCGGCAAGGACAAGGCTGGCAATGCCATGACCCGTACGGTCCTGTCCGGCATCAAATCAGCCTACCAACCGGAAGAGCTGGTCGGCCGGCTGACCGTACTGGTGGCCAATCTGCAGCCACGCAAGATGAAGTTTGGCACTTCCGAAGGCATGATTCTCGCCGCCGGCCCCGGTGGCAAGGAACTCTGGTTGCTGCAACCGGATAGTGGCGCCGAACCCGGCATGCGCATTACCTGATCTCAGCCAATCCTGCGACCGCCCTCCGCGCCCGCTAAAGCCCGCACCCATTAGAGAGTTGCTACGGCAGTTGCGACGAGCTAACTGGTTTGCCTCGGAATATCGTTATAAGCTTGCGGCCGTACACTGCACAGCTTCAGGAGTATTCATGCCGAGTCTGACAGAATCCACCATTTCACGCGCCGCACCAGCCACAGTCCGGGTTGCTACCCTGCACCCTCCCGTTTCCCGCTGGCTATACTGGGCTGCACTGTTGTGCCTGCTGCTTGTCGCCACGCTTACAAGCCGCAATGCGTTGGCACAAACCGCCGAGATTCGCGCCATTCAGGATTCGGTCATCAAGATCTACACCACCCAGGCCGAGCCTGACTATTTCACGCCGTGGCGCCTGCTGACGCCGCGCCAGAGCAGCGGCTCCGGCGCCGTCATCTCTGGCAATCGCATCCTGACCAACGCGCATGTTGTCGCCAATGCCAGCTATGTGCAGGCACAAAAACACAATGACCCACGCCGTTATCTGGCCCGGGTGCTGTTCGTCTCCCATGAAGCAGACCTGGCACTCATCACTGTCGATGAAGCCGGCTTCTTCAGTGATCTCGAGTCGCTGCCTATCGGTGACCTGCCAGCGCCACTGCAGGAAGTCTCGGTGTACGGTTATCCAATCGGTGGCAAGTCGCTCAGTATTACCAAGGGCATCCTTTCTCGCGTCGAACAACAAGTGTATGCCCATGCGGGCAGTTTCCTGCTGGCCGGCCAGATCGATGCCGCCATCAACCCGGGTAACAGCGGTGGTCCGGTAATTGTCGATGAACAAATTGTCGGTGTGGTGATGCAGGCGAACGCCGGTGGCCGTGCCGAAAATCTCGGTTACTTCGTCCCACCAAGCATCATTCAACATGTGCTCACTGACAGCGAGGACGGCCAATTGGGTGGCTTCCCCGATCTCGGTTTCCGCACGCAGAATCTCGACAGCCCGGCCGCCAAAGCAGCCTATGGACTGGACCCGCATCAAAACGGGGTGCTGGTCATCAAGGTATTTGAAGATTCACCGGCCGAGGGCCTGCTGCAGGAGAACGATGTCATTCTGGCCATCGATGACTTCGCCATTGCCGACGACGGTACTATCGAGCTCAGCGACGATGTGCTCACTGATTTCAAACATGCCATCGACATGCATCATATCGGCGATTCCGTCGCTGTGACCTTTTCGCGTGCCGGTAAAGAACAACGAGCAGATCTGCCGGCGCAGCAAGCCCTGTCCAGCTACAGTCTGGTAGCCAGCGAACAGTATGATCAGATTCCCGAATACTATATTTATGGCGGCGTCTTGTTTGTGCCATTGAATATGAACCTGATCAAGCGCTGGGGCAGCGACTGGAGTCGTACTGCTCCGGTGAGCCTGTTGCAGGCACGCAATGAATGGAGCTCGCCAGACCGCCGGCAATTAGTCGTGGCCCTGCAAGTGCTGGCCGCCGACGTCAATCTGGGTTACCACGACTGGCGCAACTGGATTGTCGACACCATCAACGGCCAGCCGATTCGTGACTTCCAGCAGTTTGCCGAAACGCTAAGGGACAACAGTGCGGCCAATGTCGTGTTGGAGAACGACAACGGCTATCAGATGGTGATCAACCACGCCGATGCCATGGCTTCGCAACAGGAAATCCTCGAACGCTATCGCGTACCATCCGCTTACTCTCAGGGTTTGTTTCCCGAATAGCGAGTCACGCGAGGCCCAGGCACTGGTAAAACAATTCGCACGTGGTTCCCGAGTGAGCCTCTGGCGGTTCTTGCCGGCGTTGTCAGCGTGCTACCATACCCTCCGCTTCCGACCCTGTCAGCAAGCGTAATAAATGGACTTAATGGGTCGCGAAGACGATAGCATCGCCCGCCCGATCGGATTGGAACGTCATCTTGCTCGAGAACTTTTTCGCCATCGTTGCCACTACCGCGCTGCACAACAATCTGCTGCTTGTGCAATGCGTGGGTGTGTCGATGCTCTTCATCTTTACCCAGCGCTTGCAGGCAGCCGTTGAATTGAGTTTGCTGAGCTTTGTTGTTCTGTTTCTTTCTGCACTTCTGAATTTCCATCTCGATTACTATGTCCTGCAAACTCTGGAATTAACTTCCCTGCGGCTGATTGTCTTTGCCGTGGTGAGTGCCGGCCTGACGGCGCTGATTGCTCTGCTACTTGTCAAACACTTCCCGCTGAGCAGCAAGCGCCACGGCGTAACGCTGTATTTCATAGGCAGCAACAGTGGCGTACTGGGACTGTCCTGGCTCATCGCCGAACAAGGCAGAACTGAAACCACCGCAATCACCGCACCGTGGGATGTCATCGCCTATGCACTGGGCAGTGCGCTTGGCGTAGCCGTGCTCATGTTGCTGTTTGCAGCATTGCGTGAGCGACTGGACAGCACAGCAATACCCGCGCCATTTCGAGGCGCGCCGATCTATCTGATCAGCGCCGGCATCACTGCCATGGCCCTGTTGCGTATTGGCGGCAACTAACGGGCTTTCTGATGATGTCGACCAACCTGATCATTCAACTCATTCTCTGGCCAGCACTGGCGATAGTCATGTTCGCCCTTGCCCGCCACCTGATGCGCGTGAGCCAGCAACAGAAACAGATCGCCGCCCGGGACAACCTGACCCAGCAAATCAATGCGCTGTTGCCGCAAACCCAGTGTGGCAAGTGCGGCCATCCCGGTTGTCTGCCTTATGCGCAGGCTATCGCCCGGGGCGAAGCCATCAATCATTGCCCACCAGGCGGCCCGGAGACCATCAATGCGCTCGCCACACTGTTGCATGATTGTCCGCGCCCGCTTGATGCCGCGCACGGCAGCCACGAAGTCGAACGAGTGGCGGTTATTCGTGAGGCCGAATGCATCGGCTGCACAAAATGCATACGCGCCTGCCCGGTGGACGCCATTCTCGGTGCCGGCAAAGTCATGCACACCGTCATCGCGTCCGAATGTACCGGCTGCGATTTATGCGTCGAGCCCTGTCCTGTGGATTGCATCGATATGATCGAGGTACCGGCAACAACACGGTCGACCTGGCGCCTTCCTGAAGAAATACTGCAGCCTCGATTGCTGGCGGAAGGTGGCGGACAATGACGCGCGGACAACAGCCTCTTGCCAAAACACTGCGCGCCAAAATGCGCACGGGAGGCGTGCGTCTGCCGTCCCGGCAGGCCATGTCATTGCGCTCGCGTGTGATGCCGACACCACTACCGCCGCAACTGTGCATTCCCCTGCAAGCAGCCAATACTGCCGCGGCGACTCCGGTGGTTAATCCGGGTGAGACTGTGACGCAGTATGCCTTGTTGGCGAGGGGTACTGACCACGGTGTGGCTGCGGTCTATGCCCCGACTTCCGGCCGCGTGATTGCCGTGCGCGACATAGCAGTCACCGTGGCGCCGGAATCCACGCAACAGCTGACCTGCCTGCTTTTCGAACCGGATCCGCAAGGTGAATCTGCTGTGGTCAGCGGCCATGATTATCGCGAGCTGACACGAGATGCGCTCATCAAGGAAGTCAGCCGTGCCGGTATCGTCGATAACGCCTACGATCCCCGCCAGCCAATCGCTCTGGCGCAGCTCATCGACCTGGCCAATGCCGAGCCGGTAGAGTGCTTGCTCATCAATGCAGTCGATGACGACCCCTACATGACAACCGCCGCAGCGCTGACCCGCGAGTATGCCGAACAAGTCGTTCGCGGCGCCTGCATTTTACAGTTGGCCACCGGCGCCGCGCGTTGTGTCATCGCCGTTAGCAGCGCCCATCATGACTGCCTGGCCGCCATTGAGGGAGTTCTCAGTGGCAGTGCACTGGAGTTGGTCTCCGTGCCGGCGCGTTTCCCGGCTGCCGAGCATGGCACTCTGATTGCCAGCCTGATCAGCACGGTACCGTCTTCCGCACCCTCACCCATCGCGGCGGGCATGCTGATGCTGAGCGCGCACACGGCCTTTGCCGCCGATAATGCCGTCACAAACGGCGTCCCCTGCGTCAGCCGTGTCCTCACGCTGACCGGTGAAGGTTTGTTAACACCGAAGAATTTCTTTGCCCCGTTCGGCACTCCCCTCAGCCATTTACTTGCTCTGTGCGGTGACAAAGGCAGCAAGACTGTGATCGCCCAGAGTGCGATGCATGGATTCCCGTTGCAGTCGCTGGACGAACCCGTGCAACAGCGCAGCATCGGCGTCATCGCCTGTGGGGAAGACGAACTGACGCCAACTCGCGCTCCCCAACCCTGTATCCAGTGTGGTGAATGCGTGGCTGTCTGTCCGCGGCCGTTGCTCCCGAATCAGTTACTACGCAGTGTCCAGAGTCGCGATTGGTGGCAGCTGAGTGCTCAAGGATTACCCGACTGCATCGAATGCGGCGCCTGCTCCTATGTGTGTCCGAGCCAACTGCCTTTGCTGGAAACTTTTCGCGCCGGTAAGGAAACCTTGCAGCAGCGCGCCGACGACTCTGCGCGCAGTCAGTATTGGCAGCAACGCTTCAACGCCCACCAGCAGCGAGAGGAGAACGAACGCGCCCGACAACTGGAGGCCCAGAGACTACGCAAACTCGCGTCCGAACAGCAAAAAGAAGAAGCCTTTTCCAGAACCCGGGCGAAAAGTGACATTGCCGCCGCGGTTGCTCGCGTCAAGGCGCGTCGAGACGCCGCCAGCAAGTCTGCCGACAGTAATACCAGGGAAGGCAATTAGCTCATGACTGCAGGAACTCCCGCCAGCGGCAAGAGGCCGCTATCCAGACCGCCATTCCTGCATAATGGCGCTCGCGCAGCAATGTATGTCAACTGGCGCCTTATTGCCTTGCTACCTGGCGCGCTGCCAAGTATTTGGTTCTACGGGCCCGGTATGGCGGTGAATATTCTCTTGTGCATTGGCACAGCGATTGGCATCGACTGGCTGCTGCATGCAGTGAATCCGCCACCGGCACAGATCGGCGGCCTTGCAATCGACACGCCGGCAGCGGATGGCAATATGCTCATCATGGCAATTGTCCTGGGGTTACTGCTGCCGCCGCAAGTGTCATTCATGCTGCCGATTGCCGGCGGCCTGTTTATGATTCTGCTTGGCAAGCAGTTATTCGGCGGCGTCGGTCAATACCCTTTTCACCCGGCCATGGTCGCTTATCTGTTGCTGACGCTTTTCTTCGCCGCCAGTCTGCATGCCTGGCCAGCACCGTCTACCGACCTGGCACTGGATTTCACAGTACTCAGCCACAAATGGGCACCGCCAATTGCCGGCTTGCCCGAGAGCATGTCGCAAGCTGCATCTTCTATCGGTTCAGCAGGCAATGCCAGTTGGCCGACTATCCTGATCAGCGCCGGCTTCCTGGTCGGCGCTTTACTGGCCCTGCACAAGCGAGTCATTAGCTGGCACCTGCCACTCGCCACCCTGACCACGATGGCCTTGCTGTGCCTGCTCAGTACCAACCTGCGCGGCATACCCTGGTCATTGTTCAGCCAGCAGTTTTTGTACTCGCCTTTGCTGTTATTGCTGTTCTGGGTAGCGACAGAGATGGCGACGTCGCCGGTAACGGCACGGGGTAAACTATTGGCCGGTATCTTGCTGGGTTGTGGTGTGTTCTTTAGCCGTCAGGCAAACGGTGATGCCGGTGGCCTCGCCGCCGTCATCATTCTGCTCAACCTGGCCGCACCGTTACTGGACTACGCAGTATTGCAAGCCAAACGCCGACTGCTGGCGCGCCATGATCACACGCTGCCTATGGGTGATGGACATGAGTGACGAACATGAGTGACGAACATGAGTGAGCTACAGAGCCGGGCAGAAGTGGCAGGTTCACTGTGGCGTCAGAATCCGGCGCTGGTGCATTTGTTTGGCCTGTCGCCACTACTGGCGGTGAGTCACAGCATAGCGAGCGGACTGGCGCTGGGAGTGCTGGCTTTGCTCATGTTGCTCACTCTCGCCCCGATCCTCAATCTGCTGAACCTGCCCGACCGTCTCTGGCGTTTCACGGCCTTTGCGCTGGTCACAGCAATGCTGGCCACGGCCATTGATGCGCTCACGCTGCTGTACTTCCCGGCTGTGCATTCGACGTTGCAGCTTTATATTCTGTTGCTGGCGGGCAACCTTGTTGTCTTTGCCAACCTTGAAAGCTTTACCAGAACGGATTCCCCCGTTGCTTCTCTTTTACGCGCCTGGCGCTACGGCACGGGTTACCTTATCGCCTGCGTCCTGTTTGGCGGCTTGCGTGAATGGGTATTTGTCGGTGCGCTTTTCACCGACTGGCAGATACTGTTACCTGGCCTGCCCGTGCAGGAAGCAGCCGTGCTCACTGCCGATGCTGAAGCTGAGACGCAATACGGTGCTGACAATTTACTGCCCATGGTGTTGATCTTGCTGGGCTTGCTCATCGCCGTGCGCAACAGTATTCAACTGCGCTTTTTTACTTCCGCCAGCAACATCAACAGCACACCAACCATAAAGCGGGCACGCGTTACCGGCCGCCTGCATCGACAAGCCGTCAGCAGCGATGACAGCATCAGCGAGGATGCGAGAGATGAGAGAGACACGTGAACAAGATCAAACGCACCGAAATTTTCACCCGCCTGCGCGACGCCAATCCGAACCCGACTACGGAACTGGAATTCAACAACAGCTTTGAGTTGTTGATTGCAGTTATGCTCTCTGCACAGGCCACAGATGTGAGCGTCAACAAGGCCACCAAAACACTGTTCAAACTGGCGCCCACGCCGACGGCCATGTTGGCGCTGGGTGTTGCCGGCGTCAAGGAACACATCAAGACTATCGGCCTGTTTAACACCAAAGCGGAAAACGTTATCAAGACTTGCCGCATTCTGGTGGAGGAATACGATTCTGAAATTCCACAAACACGCGAGCAACTGGAAGCCTTACCCGGCGTCGGTCGCAAAACTGCCAATGTCGTGCTGAATACCGCCTTTCGGCAAATCGCCATGGCAGTGGACACGCATATCTTCCGCGTCTCCAATCGCACCGGTATTGCCCCGGGCAAGAACGTGCTGGAAGTGGAAAAGCGGTTATTGCGACTGGTACCGGAAGAGTTCCTGCTGGATGCCCACCACTGGTTGATACTGCACGGCCGCTACGTCTGCCTGGCGCGCAAGCCACGCTGTGGTGCCTGTACGATTTACGACTTGTGCGAGTACAAGCAGAAAACCGAGTACTGAGGGGAACAGGCAAGAAATTGAGGGCAGGTAAGATTGAGAGTGAAGCGGGATCGATAGATTAACGCTCTTCCCCACTGCCGGTTGCAAGAATGCACCGGCAGCAGGAAAGTAACGCGGGATACTTGGCTTATAGCTTACTGCTGCTTGCGACCCTTCAAGGCGGCGATACGCAGGCGCAGTGCGTTAAGCTTGATGAAGCCACCGGCATCGGCCTGATCATAGGCACCGGCATCGTCTTCAAAGGTGGCAATGTTTTCGTCGAACAGGCTGTCTGCCGATTCCCGACCAATGACCATGACATTGCCCTTATACAATTTCAGCCGCACTTTACCGTTGACGTATTGCTGTGAATTATCGATCAGCGCCTGCAATGCAAGACGCTCTGGTGACCACCAGTAGCCGTTATAGACCAGCGACGCATAGCGTGGCATCAGATCGTCTTTCAGATGCGCCAGCTCGCGATCCATGGTAATGGATTCGATGGCACGGTGGGCTTTCAGCATCAATGTACCGCCGGGTGTTTCATAACAACCACGGGACTTCATACCGACAAAACGGTTCTCAACAATATCGACCCGACCAATACCGTTGGCACCAGCCACTTTATTCAAATGGGCCAGTACTGTAGCCGGTGACATCGCCTGTCCATCGACGGCGACAATATCGCCCGCCTTGTACTCCAGCTCGATCACTGTAGCCTGATCCGGTGCTTCTTCCGGAGAGACCGACCACAGCCACATGTCTTCTTCGGGAGCCGCAGCAGGGTCTTCCAGAATGTCGCCTTCGTAGGAGATGTGCAGCAGGTTAGCGTCCATGGAGTAAGGCGATTTCGTGCCGCGCTTTTTCTCCACGGAAATGCCATGCTCGTCACAGTAGGCCAGTAACTTGTCGCGGGAATTCAGGTCCCACTCCCGCCAGGGGGCAATGACCTTGATCCCCGGGCTCAGCGCATAGGCGCCCAATTCGAAGCGCACCTGATCATTGCCTTTTCCAGTGGCGCCGTGAGCAATGGCATCTGCACCAGTCTCCGCGGCGATTTCTACCAGGCGCTTGGCGATCAGCGGGCGAGCAATTGACGTGCCCAGCAGGTATTCACCCTCATACAACGCATTGGCACGAAACATTGGATACACGTAATCGCGGACGAAATCTTCTTGCAGATCCTCGATATAGATTTCCTTGATGCCCATGGCTTCGGCTTTGGCGCGTGCAGGCTCGACTTCTTCGCCCTGCCCGATATCCGCGGTAAACGTCACCACCTCACAGTCATAGGTCTGCTGCAACCACTTGGCGATGACCGAAGTATCCAGTCCGCCAGAATAAGCCAGCACTACCTTGTTGATCCCTGCCATGCCTGCACTCCAAATAATCGCTTGGTTAATCGTCTGATTGGTCGCCAAGTGCAAGACTTGCCCGACCTGTAAATTTCACTCACTCTGCCCGCCTCAGGCGGTTGCGAGACGTCAATGGCCTGACCCTGTATGCCAGCCAGACAGGACAGTCCGGTTATTACGGGTATAGATAGGACAGTCCGGATATAACGCCGCGGCAAAAAAGGACGCGTATTCTAGCATTATCACTGCCACAGGACAGCGTTTGCCGTAAATTACCCTCCCGCCGGATTATCCGCTGATTTCTGCATTCAGCTGACGAGCCGATTCGGCTACAATGGCGCAACTTTCACGCAGTTACCCTGCAATCAAGCCCACGCAACAAGCCGCGGATATGAGTAGCGACACCCTTAGCCTGACCCGACCGGACGACTGGCACCTCCATCTTCGGGATGGTGCCGCCTTGCAAACCACCGTTCCGCACAGCGCCGCCCAATTCGGCCGCGCCATCATCATGCCTAATCTGAAACCACCAGTTACCCGGGTGTCCGACGCGCAGGCCTATCGTCAGCGCATCCTTGACGCGGTGCCTGCCGACTGTGAATTCGATCCCCTGATGACCCTGTACCTGACTGACAGCCTGGCGCCGACCGAAGTGGAACTGGCGGCAGCAGATGCGTCCGTACAAGCCATCAAGTACTACCCGGCCGGAGCCACCACCAATTCCGACAGTGGTGTGACAGCTATCGAGAAAGTCTATCCCGCGCTGGAAGCCATGGAGGCTTGTGGTTTGCCACTGCTGATTCATGGTGAGGTGACCGACTCCGGCGTCGACATTTTCGATCGCGAACCGGTGTTTATCGACAAGGTACTGGCGCCACTGGTGCAGCGTTTCCCCAAACTGCGTGTCGTGCTCGAACACATCACCACACAAGAGGCTGTCGCGTTCGTCAAGGCACAGGGCGACAATGTGGCGGCGACAATCACCGTGCATCACCTGTTGTACAATCGCAATCATTTGCTGGCAGGGGGCGTCAGGCCTCACTTTTATTGCCTGCCTATTCTGAAGCGGGACATTCATCAGCAGGCCCTCATCGACGCCGCCACCAGTGGCAATAGCAAATTCTTTTTGGGCACTGACTCTGCGCCGCATGTCCGCAGCGGTAAAGAGACCAGTTGCGGTTGCGCCGGCATCTACTCGGCCCCCGCTGCCATCGAACTCTACGCTGAGGTGTTTGCGCGCCAGAATGCCCTGGACAAACTGGAAAGTTTTGCCAGCTTCAATGGCGCTGATTTCTATAAATTGCCTCGCAATACCGACACCATCACGCTGCACAAGCGTGCATGGACGATGCCAGATTCATTCCCCTTCAATGACGAAGTCGTTGTCCCTATCTGCGCCGGCGAAACCATAGCCTGGCAACTCGCTGCTACACCCCGGAACCCCTGAACATGACCGATTACGAAGAAGAGAAAGTCGAGAACAACGGCTTGCTTGCTGACCGCTTCCGCACTTTCCTGCCTGTGGTAGTCGACGTGGAAACCGGTGGCTTCAATGCCAGGACCGATGCAGTACTTGAAGTTGGCGCGGTGATTCTGGAGATGGATGACGATGGTTATCTGGGTATCGAGCAATCCTTCTTTCAGCGCATCATTCCTTTTGAGGGTGCCAACATCGAAGAAGCCGCGCTGAAGTTTACCGGCATCGACCCCTACCATCCCCTGCGCATTGCCCGCCCGGAAAAAGATGTCTTTACCGCCATGTTCAAACAAGTGCGTGATGCCGTAAAACACAACGGTTGCAAGCGCGCCATTCTCGTTGGTCACAACGCCCATTTCGATCTGGGATTCATCAACGCTGCCAGCGAACGCCACAACCTGAAGCGCAATCCCTTTCACCCCTTCTCCGGCTTCGACACGGCCACCCTCAGCGGTCTGGCTTATGGCCAGACAGTGCTGTCACGAGCCTGTGGCGCGGCCGGCATCAGTTTTGATGAAAACGAGGCTCACTCGGCACGTTACGACGCCGAGAAAACGGCTGAACTCTTCTGCAAGATTGTCAATCGCTGGAAAGATCTGGGAGGCTGGCCGGTAAGCCGCTAGCTGGCTGGAGGTGGTCGCCGAGGGCAAGAGATTGTTCGAAGACCATCGTGATCGAATGCAACTTGACCACTGACACTGCAATAGCTGGCTAAGAGTGCCAGCTGACGCCTTCCGCTGCGCAGGGAAGGCGCCTTCACACCGCCTGCTTTAAGCCGCTTCGCCGCCAGCCTTGTCAATCATCGGCTGCAGTTCACCGCTTTCATACATCTCGGTAATGATGTCACAACCGCCAACCAGTTCGCCGTCGATGAACAGCTGCGGGAATGTTGGCCAGTTGGATACTTTCGGTAAATTCGAACGAATTTCCGGATTGCTAAGCACGTCGACAAAAGCAAAGCGCTTGCCACAGGCCATCAGCATCTGGGTTGCCTGGGCGGAGAAACCACACTGTGGTTGCTCCGGATTACCCTTCATGTACAGCAAAATGCTGTTGGAACCGATTTGCTCTTTGATGGTTTCTTCAATGCTCATGGTGTGGCCTCAGTAATTGAATTGCAGTGACCCGCGGGGCATAGAGCCAGTCGCAACGAGTCAAACTATTCGCCATTTTACACTGCCGTCCCCGTGATTGTCATTGCCAGCCAACGGCAGCAACCTGTTCAGGGCTGCCCCCAGCCGCCGCCGCCCGGGGTAGCGACGATCAGGCGGTCGCCGGGCTGTACCTGCCGATTGCACTTACCCGGCAGTGGCTCGCCGTTCAGGGTATTGCGACCACTGGCGCCGTCGGCACCGCCCTGCAGGCCCCAGGGCGCGGTCAGTCGACGCTCGGTCAGCAGCGTCAAATCTGCCGCTGCCAGAAATTCATATTCACGCTCGATGCCATCACCACCAGCATGCTGGCCGGCTCCGCCACTGCCGCGACGGCGACTGTAGCGACGGATGCGCAGCGGATAATGCATCTCCAGCGATTCGATCGGGGTGTTGAGTGTATTGGTCATATGGCTGTGCACGGCATGCAGGCCGGGCCAGATGGCTCCGCCGCCCAAACCGCCGGCCAGTGTTTCATAGTAGTCCCAACTGCTGCCCTGATCCCCGGGATGACTGCCCATGGCGACATTGTTCATGCTGCCCTGACTGGCAGCCGGGATCGCCTGCGGCAGCGCTTGCGCCAGAGCGCCGAACACCAGATCCACCAACCGCGTCGAGGTTTCGACATTGCCGGCTGCTACCGCCGCCGGACGCTGCGCATTCACTACGGTGCCTGGAGTGGTTAGCAGGCGAATGCGCCGGAACAGCCCGGCACAGGCGGGCGCCTCGGCTGGCAGCAAACAGCGAAAGCAGTAATAGGCCGCCGCGGCCGCCACCGATTCCGGGCAATTGAGGTTACCCGGCACCATTGGCGCGCAATCTTGCAGATCCAGTACCACTTCCTGCGGCGAGATATGCAAATTCAGACGCAGCGGGATGTGGGTCTGCCCCTGCCCGTCATCATCCAGATAATCAGCGAACTGGTAATCGCCAGGTCGCAGCTCACCCAGCACACTGGCTGCCAGACGGTCGGCGTAATCGTTCAACTCCTCCATGCCACGGCGATAAGCATCCAGCCCCATGCTGGCGATCAGCGCCTGCAAGCGCGTACAACCCACCTGATTGGCCCCGGCCTGGGCGGCAAAATCTCCACTTAGTTCATCGCCTCGCAGCCCGGGCAAATCCGGCAATCCTGATTGCAGCTTGCCACCACGCAGGAGCCAGCTGGGCGGGATGATCTCGCCCTCTTCTTCCAGCCTGCTTGAAACAGGCATGGAACCGGGTGTGGTACAGCCGATGTTGGCGTGGTGTGCGCGGTTCGCTACAAAGCCGGCCAACTGCTCGCCGACAAAGACCGGCGCAATCACCGTGACGTCCGGCAAGTGGGTCCCCCCCAGATAGGGGTCATTGACCACCAGCATGTCGCCGGGGCGCCAGTCGTGATCACGTACCAACGCCCCCATGGCATAAGCCATACTGCCCAGATGGACGGGAATATGCGCCGCCTGGGCGAACAGCTCACCACTCGGCCCGAACAAGGCGCAGGAGAAATCGAGCCGATCCTTGATGTTGGGAGAAAAGGCGGCCCGCTGTAGCACCAGTCCCATCTCGTCGCAAATGGCACTGACACGGCTGGCAAACAACTTCAGCTCAATGGCGTTCACAGAGGACTCCCCGCTAGATCGATGCCGGCTAGCCTAATCCAGCGCAGACCGTAAGACAATTGCCCCCCTCATGAGAACGGGCTAAAATGGTTGCAAATGGGTAGCGCGAGCTACCCATTTTGTTTTCGGAGCGCTGCATTTCAGTCACCGCAGCGCACAGCCTTTTATTAATCGTTAGCCTGTTGTTCGCCTGTTACCTGACGTACAGGCACTCGGTGCGACCCCGGTTCATGCCGGCCCGCCGATTCAACCCTATTGCACGGAACGCTATTGCCATGAGCCAAAAACATTTCCTGACCTTGCTGGATTTGCCCGCTTCTGATGTGCAAGGCATTGTCCGCCGCGCCAGCGAATTGAAAAAAACGCCATCGCTGGCGACCTCGCAACAGCGCAAGACGCTGGGCCTGATCTTTGAAAAATCGTCGACCCGAACGCGGGTGGCGTTTGAAGTCGGCATGGCACAAATGGACGGCTACTCTATCTTCCTGACAACTGGCGACAGCCAGCTGGGTCGTGGCGAGCCGATTGAGGACATGGCGCGTGTGCTGTCCCGGATGGTGGACATTGTTGCCATCCGTACCTTTGAGCACAGCAAGCTGCAACGCTTTGCCGAATACTCGCAAGTACCGGTGATCAATGCCCTCAGCGATGATTTCCATCCCTGCCAGTTACTGGCGGACATGCAGACCTATCTCGAGCATCGCGGTGACATCTCCGGCAAGCGAGTGGCCTGGATTGGCGACGGCAATAACATGTGCCATTCCTATATCAACGCGGCACGGGTGTTCGATTTCGAATTGATGATCGCCTGCCCCCCCGGCTTCATGCCCAATGCCGATCTGGTTGCCAGTAACAGCGACCGCGTGCAAGTGATGTCTGATCCCATGCAGGCGGCCCGCGATGTCGATCTGGTGGTCACCGACGTCTGGGCGTCCATGGGTCAGGAAGCCGAGCAAGCGGATCGCATGCACAGCTTTGTCGACTATCAGGTGACCATGGAAATGATGAGTCTCGCCAACAGTGGCGCCCTGTTCATGCATTGCCTGCCTGCCCACCGTGGCGAGGAAGTCGCCGCCGACGTCATCGATCAGCCTGACTCTGTGGTCTGGGAAGAAGCGGAAAACCGCATGCATTCGCAGAAAGCACTTTTGGAGTATTTGCTAGAAGGCTGATATTTCGGCCCTTTTTGCCCTCCCCCTGCGCAAACGGCAAACACAATATATAGTGTTTGCCGATTTCCCGGAAAATTCCCTGTGCCAGTCTTTACGCAGTGGTAAAAATTCTGTAATTTAGGCCTTTCAAGTGGTCCTGTCCGGGCATTTTTCACACGCCGGATTTTATCCTCAGGGTACGGCAGTTTATACACATTTTGCCCACACCCTACGCACAGAAAAATCTCTTGCAATCACCTACATAGCGCATTATCTTGTGTTGTGGATTTATAGCTTGTCTATATATTGTATTCGCTGAGTAATAATCATCGCCTGATCCGGTCGCTGCACGGCCAGAAACCGGAGAGATTTCGAGCAGTTAGTGCAACTGTTGCGGTCTGTAAAATCGATAGGCGCTTGCTAAAAAGAGGCTTGGGGAAGTCTTTTTTCGGGTTTTTAGCCGGGGTTCAAATTTTTTTCACCTCCGCTGCAAAAAAATCCTAAAGTCCGGCGACGAAAACACAATATATAGTATATGACCGACACGCTGCCCGAAGGCTGCACGCAATATCCGGCACATGGTATTGCGCGCTTGAAGACTTCGGATGGAACGCCACGCTGATATCCCAGCCTCCAGTTCCACCACCAGCGCCAGTCATCATCACAAGCAGTAGTCCCCTCGCAGCGACAGCATTCGCTCCCGCTGCAGAGAAAGGCAGAAAAAACTGCAAATCGGTTGGCAGGATCGCTGACCAGCAGGGACCCAAAGGAAACCCCGGACATTGATCCAGGAAACAGCGGGAAGCTGCATTGCCGAATCAGGTTGCCCAACTGAAGCGGCAGGAGAGCTCGAATCGACTTGGCGCGTCTTAGGTCCTACACGAGACCAACAAGAGACCTACAAGTCGGTAAAGACAACAAAAACAACTGAGAAGATAAACGAGCCAAGGCAACAACCAAGGCAAGGGTGAAAACCAGTCAACAAGCCAATTTCGTGCAGCAGCTTTTCTGCTCCTGCACTCAGGATTGATTGGATTGTCGAAGCGGTCATTTACACATCCAGGCTTTGCGGTAATTGCACAAGTGAGAACGAGCTAGCAGCAAGCGAATAGAACGAATAGGGCGAATAGATAGACAGCAAGAACGAAAACAGCAACGTCTGGCAGACAAACACCAGGCAGGCAAGGCAACAAACGAACAACCAGCAAGACACGGGCAACTAAAAAAATAGCAGTACCAGCACACGCAGCTGGGTCATATAACATTGGAGTCAACAATGCAGACCGATCTACAACCTACCGGAGACTCTCCACGTACCAGCACCGCCAGAGGGGAAGACAGCTCATCAGTCAGCGCCACCGCTCCCGGTCAACTCAGAGTCATCAAACGCAACGGCGCCGTCGTTTCCTATGACGAATCAAAAATTTCAGTCGCTATCACCAAGGCCTATCTGGCCGTTGAAGGTGGTAACGCCGCGGCCTCTTCCCGCATTCATGAATCGGTAGCACAGTTGGCGCGCCAGATCTC
This sequence comes from uncultured Pseudohongiella sp., assembly GCA_964592245.1. Classification (GTDB taxonomy): domain Bacteria; phylum Pseudomonadota; class Gammaproteobacteria; order Pseudomonadales; family Pseudohongiellaceae; genus UBA9145. The sequence continues at coordinate 51,651 of CAZQFA010000018.1, forward strand.
CGAGATCTTCCGTCGCCGCATGCCATCCGGCGGCACCATTCACATCGAAGACATTCAGGACCAGGTCGAACTGGCGCTGATGCGTACCGGCGAGCACAAGATTGCCCGCAGCTACGTCATCTATCGTGCCGAACATGCTCGGCTGCGCGAACAAAAGCAGGTAGCAGCCAAATCGAACCAGCCAGAGATTCTGGTCACTCTGGACGATGGTCAACAAGGCCCGCTGGATACCGAGCGTCTGCGTACCGTTATTAATGAAGCCTGTGAAGGCCTGGAAGACGTGTCCGCCGAGACCATCTACTCCGAGACACTGAAAAACCTGTATCCCGGCGTCAAAATGGAAGACGTGCGCACCTCACTGGTGATGACCGCACGCACCATGGTGGAGAAAGACCCTAACTATTCTTATGTGACCGCCCGTCTGTTGATGGACACGCTGCGCTCCGAGGCGCTGAGCTTTCTTGGCATTACCGATGCTGCTACGCAGTCGGAAATGCATTATCGCTATGCAGCCACATTAAAGCCGTACATTGAAAAAGGGGTAGAACTCGGTCTGCTCTCCCCGCACCTGCTTGAATACGATCTTGGTGTGCTTGGCGAAGCGCTCAAGGCCGAGCGCGATCAACAGTTCACCTATCTGGGTCTGCAAACACTGTACGATCGCTACTTCATTCACAGTGAAAATACCCGCTTCGAACTGCCGCAGGTTTTCTTCATGCGCGTGGCCATGGGTCTGGCATCCAACGAAGAGAATCGCGAAGAGCGTGCCATCGAGTTCTATAACCTGATCTCCAGCTTCGATTACATGGTCTCCACACCGCAGCTGTTCAACTCCGGCACCCTGCGTCCGCAGTTGTCTTCCTGCTTCCTGACGACCGTACCGGACGATCTGTTTGGCATCTACTCGGCGATTCGCGACAACGCCATGCTGTCCAAGTGGGCCGGCGGACTCGGCAATGACTGGACACCGGTGCGCGCACTGGGCGCCCACATCACCGGCACCAACGGCAAGTCACAGGGTATCGTGCCCTTCCTGAAGGTCGTCAATGACACCGCCGTCGCCGTCAATCAGGGCGGCAAGCGTAAAGGTGCCGTGTGTTCCTATTTGGAAACCTGGCATCTGGACATCGAGGAATTCCTTGAGCTGCGCAAGAACACCGGTGACGACCGTCGCCGCGCCCACGACATGAACACCGCCAACTGGATTCCAGACCTGTTCATGAAGCGCGTCTTTAATGACGAAGAGTGGACCCTGTTCTCACCGAACACAGTACCTGACCTGCACGATCTGCACGGCAAGGCCTTCGAAGAGGCTTACGTGAAGTACGAAGAGCAGGCCAGAGCAGGCATGATCAAGCCCACCAAGACCATCAAGGCGACCACGCTGTGGCGCAAGATGATCTCCATGCTATTCGAAACCGGTCATCCCTGGATCACCTTCAAGGACAGCTGTAATGTGCGCTCGCCGCAGCAGCACGTGGGCACCATCCACTCTTCCAACCTGTGTACCGAGATCACTCTCAATACCAGCAAGGACGAGATCGCCGTGTGTAACCTGGGTTCAGTCAACCTGGTAAACCATGTGGATGAAAACGGACTGGATCAGGCGAAGCTGAAGAAGACTATCCAGACGGCTGTGCGCATGCTGGATAACGTCATCGACATCAACTACTACTCTGTTGATACAGCGAAGAACTCCAACCTGAAGCACCGCCCGATCGGCATGGGCATCATGGGCTTTCAGGATGCACTGTACAAACAGCGTATCTCCTACGCCTCTGACAAGGCAGTGGAGTTTGCTGACCTGTCCATGGAGATCATCAGCTATCACGCCATCGAGGCTTCCTCGCAACTGGCAGAAGAGCGTGGCCGTTACGAGTCATACAGCGGCTCATTGTGGGATCAGGGCATCATGCCTATCGATTCCCTGCGCAAGCTGCAGGAGATTCGCGGCGCCGACTACCTCGACGTCAATATGGACCAACGTCTGGATTGGGACAGCCTGCGCCAGCGCATTCAGGCTCATGGCATGCGTAACTCCAATGTACTGGCCATCGCCCCGACGGCAACCATCGCCAACATCAGCGGTGTGTCGCAGTCTATCGAGCCGACTTATCAGAACCTGTACGTGAAATCGAACCTGTCCGGTGAATTCACGGTGGTGAATCCCTATCTGGTGCGTGACCTGAAAGCGCTGAACCTCTGGGACGGCGTCATGGTCAACGACCTGAAATACTACGAAGGCAGCGTACAGAAGATCGACCGCGTACCGCAGGAGATCAAAGACGTTTACGCCACCGCCTTTGAAGTCGAGCCACGCTGGTTGGTGGATGCCGCCAGTCGTCGCCAGAAATGGATCGATCAGGCGCAGTCACTGAATCTGTATGTGGCCGGTGCCAGCGGCAAGAAGCTGGACATCATGTACCGCA
>CAZQFA010000019.1:0-3324 GCA_964592245.1 uncultured Pseudohongiella sp.
TGCCCGATCAGGTTCCGGCCGATGGCAGTGGCGAGTTTGCGCCCTTCTTTAATGAGCCGGCTTATACCATGACGCTGGTGAGCAAGCTGGCAGCGCGGACTGGTGCGCAGGTCTTTTGTGGTTTTGGGCTGCGCTTGCCGGGCAGCCGCGGATTCAAGGCGATATTCCGCCGTGTTGATGCGGCTATTTACGATACAGATATGGCGGCTTCCTTGCTGGCACTCAATCGCAGTGTCGAAGAAGTGGTCGCACTGGCGCCACCGCAGTACCAGTGGGAGTACAAGCGCTTTCGTCGTCGCCCTGACAATCAGGAATTCTATTGAGTCGGAAGTGGCCTAGCGGCGCCAGAACATCGGCGTAAACAGCACCAGCAACGTAAAGACTTCGAGTCGGCCAAGCAACATCGCCAGACAGAGAATCCACTTGGCAGTGGCGGGCAAGGCGCCGTAGGTCTGGGCAACGTTCTCAAGACCCGGACCAAGATTATTGATACAGGCACCCACGGCACTGAACGCCGTGATGATATCCAGCCCGGTCGCCAGCAGCGCCAGCAACATGGCCATGAAGGCCATCACGTACACCGCGAAGAAACCCCACACCGATTCGATAACCCGGTCAGAGATCACTTCCTTGCCCAGCTTCACCGGAATGATGGCCTTGGGATGTATGAGTCGCTGCACTTCCCGCAAGCCCTGTTTGAAAATCAGCAAGATGCGCACGACCTTCATGCCACCGCCCGTCGAGCCGGCACAGGCACCGATGATGGCGGCGTAGAGCAAGACATACGGTAAAAACAGCGGCCAGGAATTGAAATCAGCGGTGGTGAAACCGGTGGTCGTAGCGACGGAGACTACCTGAAAAACGCCTTTGATCAGGGCGTCAGAGATATTGGTGTAGACCTCGGAATACACCAGTACTGTGACCGTCACGACCGAGACGGACAACAGGATGAAGGCGTAGAAACGAAATTCCGGGTCGCCAAAATAACTGCTCAAAGAGCGTTGCCGCCAGGCGGTAAAATGCAGGGCAAAATTCACACCGGCAATAAACATAAAGATGATGGCAATCATCTCGATAGCGGGACTGTTGAAGTAGCCCAGACTGGCGTCATAGGTAGAAAAACCACCAATGGCTACTGTCGTGAAACTGTGACTGATGGCGTCAAACAGGTCCATGCCGAAGATCCAGTAGGCCAGTGCACAGGCAACCGTCAACGACAGATAGATATACCACAGTGCCTTGGCCGTCTCTGCCAGACGTGGCACGAGTTTATTGTCCTTGACCGGCCCCGGGCTTTCCGCCCGATACAGCTGCATACCACCGATTCCGAGCATGGGTAAAAGTGCCACGGCTAACACAATAATTCCCATGCCCCCCAACCACTGTAATTGCTGGCGATAGAACAGCACTGACTTGGGCAGTGTTTCCAATCCGGAGATAACCGTCGCGCCAGTGGTAGTGAGGCCAGATAGCGATTCAAACACCGCGTCGGTGAAGGACAGGTTAACTTGATCGGACAGTAAAAAAGGCAGACACCCCGCGGTACCCAGTACTGCCCAGAACAGCGTAACCACCAGGAAGCCGTCGCGAGTGCTGAGGTCCTTTCGCGTGCGTGCAGTGCTGGCCCACATGATGAAGCCGAGTACAAACAGTGCGAGCATGGCGTTGGCGAATGGCACAACCATACCGTCGTTATAGATCAGCGACACGATGATCGGCGGCAGGTTGGCCAGCACGCTGAAAAACATCAGCAACAGGCCCAGAATCTTGATTGTTATGGAGGCATGCATCGAATGGCTAGAAGAAACTGAAGCCGACCTGGAACAGGCGTTCCACTTCGGGAATGGTCTTGCGGTCTACCAGGAAAAGAATGACATGGTCGTCAGTCTGGACAACGGTGTCGTCGTGGGCAATCAGGACTTCATCATTACGAACGATTGCGCCGATTGTTGTACCGTCCGGCAAATCGATATCCTCGATTGCTTTGCCAACCACCTTGGAGGTGTGTTCATCGCCATGGGCAATGGCTTCCATCGCTTCGGCAGCACCGCGGCGCAGACTGTGAACATTGACCACGTCGCCGCGTCGAACATGCGCCAACAAGGTACCGATGGTCGCCTGTTGTGGAGAGATGGCGATATCAATTTCTCCGCCCTGTACCAGATCGACATAAGCCGGATTGTTAATCAGCGCCATGACTTTTTTGGCACCAAGCCGTTTCGCCAGCAAGGAGGACATGATGTTGGCTTCGTCGTCATTGGTTAGCGCCAGGAAGACATCGGTTTCTTCGATGTTTTCATCCAGCAGCAAGTCGCGCTGCGACGCCTCACCATTGAGGACAATCGCTTTGTTGAGTGTTTCCGACAGCACGGCACAACGCTCTGGATTGTGTTCGATGATCTTCACCTGATAACGCTGTTCCAGATCCATGGCCAGACGTGAACCGATGTTGCCACCGCCGGCAATCATGATGCGCTTGTAGGGGCGATCCATCCGCCGCAGTTCGCCCATACAGGCGCGAATGTCTTTCTGGGCGGCGACAAAAAACACTTCATCATCCGCTTCAATGACAGTCGAGCCTTCCGGAATAATCGGCCGGTCTTTGCGAAAGATGGCGGCAACCCGGGTCTCCACCGACGGCATGTGTTGTCGTAGCAAACGAATTTCCTGGCCGACCAGTGGGCCGCCGTAGAATGCTTTTACTGCCACCAGTTGCACGCGGCCATCGGCAAAGTCGAGCACTTGCAGGGAGCCGGGCAGGTCAATCAGGCGGGCGATGTATTCGGAAACAATTTTCTCCGGACTGATAACTACATCGACAGCGATGCCGTGCTGACCAAATAATTTGTCGCTAACCAGATACGATGAGGAGCGGATTCGGCAGATTTTCTTGGGGGTCTGAAACAGGGAATAGGCGACGCGGCAGGCCACCATATTGACCTCGTCACTCTCGGTGACAGCAATGATCATGTCGGCGTCGTTGCCACCGGCGCGCTCGAGCACATCGGGATGACAGGCCTGACCATCAACGATGCCCAGATCGATCCGGTCGCGCAGTTCTCTGAGCTTTTCTATGTCGCTATCAACAACGGTGATGTCGTTGGCTTCATTAGCGAGGGTTTCCGCGAGCGTACTACCTACCTGGTTGACGCCGAGGATAATGATCTTCATGACTGCGTGTTTCCCTGGGTATTGCTGAAATCACTGTTTACGTAGCAGGGCAAAATAAAAGCCGTCCGTTCCATCTTGCTGGCCGGTAAGCAGTTGTTTTCCAAGCATACATTCTACTCCCCAATCGGCCGTGATGCGCTCATATTTAGCGTC
>CAZQFA010000019.1:3424-6867 GCA_964592245.1 uncultured Pseudohongiella sp.
TTCCAAGCATACATTCTACTCCCCAATCGGCCGTGATGCGCTCATATTTAGCGTCCCCCTGCTTATTCACGAAGGCAGAGATGTTGGCTTCATTCTCGCGGCGCAGAATCGAGCAAGTGGTATACAGTAACAGCCCGCCGGGTTTAAGGCAGGACCACAGGTTTTCCAGTATTTGCGCTTGCAAGGCGGCTAGCTCGGCAATCTCTTGCGGTTGTCGCAGCAGCTTGATATCCGGATGACGACGGATCACACCTGTGGCCGAACAGGGTGCGTCGAGCAAAATGCGGTCGAACGGCTTGCCGTCCCACCAGGCAGCCAGGTCGTTGATGTCGGCGCAACGGGTGCTGGCTTGCAGACCCAAACGTTGCAGATTTTCCTCGATACGAGCCAGTCGGTGGGCTTCCAGCTCCACCGAAATCACTTCTGTTAGTGAAGGCTCACTTTCAAGCAGATGGCAGGTTTTACCGCCTGGCGCGGCGCAGGCATCCAGTACCCGCTGCCCCGCTTCGAGCTGCAATACGGCGGGAACCAATTGCGACGCTTCATCCTGCACACTGACTTCGCCTTCTGCAAAACCCGGCAAGTCCTGCACCGCACAGGGCTTATCGAGATAGACGCTACTGCTGGCCCACTGCCCTGCATGGGCGCTGATATTGAGTGCCGACAGCTTGTGTAGATACTCATCCCGAGAAAGTCGGGACAGGTTAACGCGTAGAGTCATCGGCGGTCTGGCGTTATTATTTTGCAATAGCGCCGCACTCTGGTTGGGCCAGTCTGCGGCGATCACCTCAGCGAGCCAGGATGGGTGCGCGGTTTGTGCAGCCGGGGAGCTGCCAGCCAGATGTGTGGTGAGCTCCTCGGACCTGCGCAGCGCGTTACGTAACACGGCGTTTGTCAGCCCTTTGGCCCAGGGCTTTTTCAGATCCTTGACCGCGCCGACTGATTCGTTGATCACCGCGTAGTCTGGCAAGTGCATTTCCCGCAGTTGATAAAGACCCGCCAGAAGCAGCATCTGCAGATCGCGGTCCTTCTTTTTCAGTGGTTTGCTGAGCAGCAGATCGAGCAGTGCCGACAGTTGAAAGTACCAGCGACAGGTGCCAAAGCATAATTCCTGGATCAGTGGGTAGTCGTCTCGGCTTTTTATTTTCGAGAGCTGTGTAGTTAGTGAGCCTTTACTTTCAAACAGAGTGGCGAGGATGATTGCCGCTTGCGCGCGTGCGGCTGGCTTGCTCATGAAGCCACAGCATTGACGCCGAGCAGCTGCTTGCCGCAGGCGAACAACTCAGGCCGTGAGTTGGTGACATCGCGTACTTCCATGGCATTTTTCCCGGGCAGTTGCACGGCAGTCACCTGCAGAGCGCCGCTGCCGCAGGCCACGGTGAAGTGGTCGCGACCAGTATCAATAATAGTACCTGGTGCTGCTGCTGAGCCGCGTTGAGAAAGCTCTGACAACACATTGGCATCGAGCAGTCGTAGACGATCGCCTGCAAACTCGCTCCAGGCGGGATTGCGCCCGACGGTGGCGCGAATCAAGCGCTGAATACTGGCAGCGCTGTTGGTCCAGTCAATCTGTGATTCAGACTTGTCCAGCTTGGCGGCGTAGGTACTTTGCGCGTCATCCTGCTGCTGCGCGCGCTGACTCAGGGACTCGTAGTCATTCAGCAGCTGCAGCAGCAAGTCGGCACCGATTGCCATCAGTCGCGCTTCCAGGTCTTCGCGCGTGTCAGTCTCATTGATCGGCGTCGCCTCGCGCAACAACATCGGACCGGTATCAAGGCCAGCATCCATTTGCATCAGGGTAATGCCGGTCTCGACATCGCCCGCCAACAGGGCCCGCTCGATCGGCGCTGCGCCACGCCAACGCGGCAACAGAGACGCATGGACATTGATGCAACCGTTTTTGGGAATAGCCAGAATTGCTGCCGGTAAAATCAGGCCGTAGGCAACGACGATGAGAAAATCCGCGTTAAGATCTCGCAGCAGTTGTTCGGCTTCGGGTGTTTTCAGGCTTGCCGGTTGGTGGACGGCAATGGCGTTGTCCAATGCCAATTGCTTGACCGGACTTGGCAGCAACTTTTTGCCGCGGCCGGTAGGCCGATCAGGCTGGGTGAAAACCGCGCAGACATCATGCCTGGAATCGATGAGCGCCTGCAGGTGGCCAGCAGCGAAGGCCGGTGTTCCGGCAAAACAAAGGCGATAGGAGGGCATACGGCTAGGCCGACTTTTTGTGTTCTTTTTCCAGCTTGCTGCGGATCCGCTGCCGTTTCAGCGTACTGATATAGTCAACAAACAGTTTGCCATCGAGGTGATCAATCTCGTGCTGAATACAGGTGGCGAGAATACCCTCCGCTTCAATCTCGAATGTCTCGCCGTTGCGATCCAGCGCCGTGATTTTGATGCGACGCGGTCGGGAAACCGTTTCGTAAAACCCGGGTACAGACAGACAGCCTTCATCGTACTCGCTGAGCTCGTCTTCGATTATTTCGAACTCCGGGTTAATAAACACTTGAGGACTATCGCGATTTTCCGATACATCTAATACCAGCAATCGTTTGTGCACGTTCACTTGCGTGGCGGCCAGGCCGATACCCTGAGCTTCGTACATGGTTTCGAACATGTCGTCGATCAGCGTTGCCAGCTTGTCATCGAATATGCTCACCGGCTCTGCTTTCGTGCGCAGCCGGGGATCAGGAAATTCGAGGATGTTCAGTTTGGCCATGTCGCTTCAGGTCCGCTTTGGCTCAGACAGGAGTCCGAGACGAAAAATGGAATTTCATCAGGAGCAGCAGAGTGTGAACTGCTTCTAGTGATAATTATACCGTATTGCTAAGATATCGCTGCCAAAAAGGGCGGAAATTATTTCATGCAGAACCCGCGCACTTCCCAGTCAGCGTTGCCCACCACGCTGTTATCTCGCGTTTTACCACGCTTGCTTCTCTATATAGTTTGCTTTGTGCCACTTTCAAGTGTCTGGGCGCAAAACAGCAGCCTGCTGCGTGCCGATTATCCGGCCAGCTACACTGTGCAGGAAGGCGACAGTTTGTGGGACATAGCCAGCCAGTTCATGGTGAACCCGGATCGCTGGCAGGAAATCTGGCGCCCTGACCCCTACCTGGATGATCCTGAGCTGATCTTCCCGGGCGACATTCTGACGGTCAATTTCGTCGGCGGCTCGCCGCGGGTCATGGTCAAGCGCGGCTCGCGTAACACAGAGAGACTCTCGCCAACCATGCGTGAGCAACCACTCACTAGCGCTATACCAGCCATACCGCTTGAGTCTATCGAAAACAGCTTCACTCAGAATCGCATAGTGACCCAGGAGCTTTATGATGCCGCTCCTTATATTGTGCAGAACATCGGCGAGAATCTGGCCATTGCGACCGGCGATGAAATCTATGCCCGCGGCACCTGGCCTGCAGGCACCACGTCGTTCGAAGTCTATC
>CAZQFA010000019.1:6967-52146 GCA_964592245.1 uncultured Pseudohongiella sp.
GAAATCTATGCCCGCGGCACCTGGCCTGCAGGCACCACGTCGTTCGAAGTCTATCGCCCAAGCCGCGAATACTTCGATGAGTCCGGCAAAGTAGTGCTCGGACTGGAAGTGGAATACCTTGGTTTTGCTAGCGTTGTCAGCGATCACGAAGAAGATATCCGCCGCCTGCTGATCAACAACAGCAGCAAGGAAATTCGCGTTGGTGACCGCTTACTAGTGCGGGAGCAATCGAGTATTGGCGCTACCATCTACCCGAAAGAGCCCGATCAGGAAATCGAAGGCCGCGTGATTTCGATGCTTAACGGTGAAGCGATGGCCTCACAGCTCGATACAATCGTCATCAATCTGGGCAGCGAAGAGAACCTGGAAGTCGGTCATGTTCTGGTCGTTCGCAGCGAAAGCTCCGTAATTGTCGATGATGTCGAGCGTGAGCGCATGACCTTTGGCCAGCGCATGCGATCTATCTTCGCTCGCGAAGAAGGTCGCGTACCCCTGCCAGGAGACGAGATGGGCACCTTGCTTGTCTATAAGGTCTTCAGTGGTTTCAGCTATGCAGTCATTCTTAGCAGCCCGCAACCGATCGCACTAAACTACCGGGTAACCAACCCCTGATCGAGTGACTGGCGCTCCACTCCTCAGGGAGCGCCCACTGCCGCCGCCGGTAATCCCGATACTTGCCCGCCAACTCTGGCACTCACAAATGACTCGGTCCGGCGAATGCCTGGGTTAAGACAACAAGCTGTCAGTCAGGCGGAACGATAGCGACATTGCAATGCGCCCAACCAGCGATAACAGAGGCGCAACCATGAACAACCTCGAGACAACCACCGCAATCGATGCGCTTCTGCAATACTTGCAGTTGTGCCTGCAAGGGCCTTCGGTCACAGCCACTTTCAGCCAACTGTTGGCGCACTACGGCAGCTTGCAAGCGATCAATGATTCTCCACAGCATGGCGAATGGCTTAAGACTTCCCTGCAGCAAGGCGCGCAGTTGCAATCGGATGTGCAGCGAACGTTGGACTGGTCAAGGCAGCCATCGCAGTCACTCCTGAGTTATGAGTGCCCGGGTTACCCCAAGCGCTTGCGCGAGATCGCCTCGCCGCCGCCCCTGTTGTTTGCCAAAGGAAATAGCGCCTGTTTGCAGCGTCCCGCTCTCGCTATCGTTGGCTCGAGACGTTGTTCTCCCGCCGGAGCTCGACATGCGCGCTACTTTGCCCGCTGTGCGGCACAGGCAGGATTGCTTGTAGTGAGTGGATTGGCGCTGGGCATCGATACCCATGCTCACAGCGGTGCGCTGGATGCGGAACAGGCGACAGTCGCCGTCCTGGGCTCTGCCATCGATCAGGTCTATCCGCAGCGAAATAGCGAGCTGGCGCGATCGATACAACAGCAGGGAGTATTGCTCAGTGAATTCCCGTTAGGTACCCCGGCCTATCCGGGCAACTTCCCACAGCGCAATCGCATCGTCACCGGTCTGAGCCTGGGTGTGCTGATCGTCGAAGCCACGGCGAAGTCGGGGTCGTTAATCAGCGCCCGTTTGGCAATGGAGCAAAACCGGGAGGTCTTCGCCTTGCCCGGACCGGTGGGTGCGCCACAATCCGTCGGCTGCCATGAATTGATCCGTCAGGGCGTAAAACTGGTTGATCGCTTTGAGCATATAACAGAAGAACTTCCGGTCAGCGAAGTAAGCCTTCTCGCCAACGGCAAGACAGATACGACGGAGCAAACCCTGATTGCCAGCCACGAGCTGACACCTCTGGCAGAAGCGGTGCTGGCGGCCATGCAGGGACAACCCTGTTTGCCAGATGAATTGCAAGCGCGGATGCAAACAGACTGGCCCACACTTGGCAGCAGTTTGCAGGAGCTGGAACTGGCGGGTCTGATCTGGCAAACGGGAGGCCGCTATTGCCCGGTCCAGAGTCCGGACTGAAATTGGCTGGCCAACTTGCCAAGGCCTGATGGGTAAGGTAGTTTCCCGTTTTCTTTTAAACCGGCGCAGGAACTCACTGTAATGACCAGATTTACTGTTGCCTTGGCAGGCAAGCATTCACCAAGTTACAGGGATATAACCTGACGGTGTCCAGTAATGTTATCGCCGAGGCCGCAGAGCATCTGCAGCATGGCCATGTCATCGCTTATCCAACCGAAGCTGTTTGGGGCTTCGGCTGTGATCCTTTCAATGAGCAGGCGGTGAACAAGATCCTCGCCATCAAACAACGAGAACGCAGTAAAGGTGTTTTGCTCGTTGCTGCGACACAGCAGCAGGTTGCGCAGCTTTTGGACCCACTGACGGCAGAGCAGCGACAGCAACTCGACGCTACCTGGCCTGGCCCGGTAACCTGGATTATACCCGACCCTGATTCTCACTACCCTGAATGGATACGTGGCCAGCATCAATCCGTGGCTATTCGGGTGTCTGCGCATCCGTTGGTCCATGCACTGTGCAAGGCATTTGGCGGCCCGATCGTTTCCACCTCCGCCAATGAAGCCGGAGAGCCGGAACTGCGTTCAGAACATGACGTGCGTACGCGCTTTGGTACGGCTGTCGACTATGTGGTAAGTGGAGAAATCGGCCAAGAAACTGACCCATCGCAAATAAGGGACCTGATGACAGGTGCTATTATCAGGTAACACAAGGTGGTTAATCCAAGTCATCAACGAACAAGTTGCAAGCGGTCAGATGTATGAACCAACAAGATATTCAGGCAGTAAAACAATTCCTTCTCGATCTGCAAGAATCAATCTGCGCCGGGCTGGCAAAAGCCGACGGCAAGGCAAGTTTTAGAACCGACAGCTGGGATCGGGAAGAAGGCGGCTCGGGAATTACCCGAGTCATCGCCGATGGCGCCGTGTTTGAAAAAGGCGGTGTCAATTTCTCTCATGTGTTCGGCAAGGCTATGCCTGCTTCGGCGACCGCAGCTCGACCGGAACTGGCCGGGCGCGCGTATCAGGCCATGGGCGTGTCGCTGGTGATACATCCAGAGAATCCTTTTGTGCCGACTTCACATGCCAATTTTAGAATGTTCGTTGCGGAAAAAGAGGGAGAAGAACCTGTCTGGTGGTTCGGCGGTGGTTATGATTTGACGCCCTACTATGGCAATGAAGAAGATTGTGTACATTGGCACCAAACAGCGAAAGCGGCATGCGATCCGTTTGGAGAAAAGTATTATCCCCTGTTCAAGCAGCAGTGTGATGACTATTTTTATCTGAAACACCGTCAGGAAACTCGCGGTATCGGTGGTTTGTTCTTTGATGATTTCAATGAACCGGGATTCGCTGATTGTTTTTCTTTTGTGCAAGCGATGGCCAACAGCTATCTGGCCGCTTACGTCCCGATTGTTGAAAAGCGTAAAGACTCGCCCTACTCCGAAAAGCAAAAGGAATTTCAGGAATATCGTCGTGGACGTTATGCCGAATTCAATCTGGTGTTTGACCGCGGCACTTTGTTTGGCTTGCAGTCAGGCGTTGGCCGCATCGAATCGATTCTTATGTCACTACCGCCTGTCGTGCGCTGGTGGTATGACTGGCAACCGGAACCCGGTAGCGAAGAAAGCAAACTGACAGACTATTTCCTCAAGCCGCAGGATTGGGTTTCCACATCCGGGGCTGATTAGGTACCCTCCACTACGCGGCGCGTGATTCACACTATGCGCCGCACTGTGAATTCACTTCGGGAACAGCATCATGACGCGCTATGCCGTAATCGGCGATCCGGTTGCTCACAGCAAATCACCACGCATTCATCAGCTCTTTGCCGAACAAACCGGCGAAGATGTCCAGTATGAAGCGATTCAGGTGCGTCCCGATGCTCTCGCCGGCTTCATCGATGCCTTCTTTGCCTCGGGCGGAGGGGGCTTGAATGTTACAGTCCCCCATAAAGAAGCAGCATTCCGACTCTGCTCCAGTTTTTCCCCGCAAGGACAGTTGGCCCAGGCAGTGAATACATTGCTGTTAAATGCATCCGGCCAACTGCATGGTGACAACACGGATGGTCGAGGCATTGTCACCGATATTACTGCCAACCATGACATCGATATCAGCGGCAAAAAAGTACTCGTCGTCGGCGCTGGCGGTGCAGCACGAGGCGCCCTGCCAGCGCTGATCAATGCGAATCCGGCGCAGATTACACTGGTGAACCGGACTCTCGATAAGGTGCGAGCAATCCAGCAGGATTTGAGTGCTGTGGCCGAATTGCAAGTAGCAGAATTCGCCGAACTTGAAGGGCAGACGTTTGATCTGATCATCAACGCCACCAGCCTGAGTTTGTCCGGACAGGTACCCCCGCTACCCACCTCCATAGTGAGTAGCACAAGCTGCTGTTATGACATGATGTACAGCGATACGGACACCGCCTTTATTGTCTGGGCCAAACAAGTCGGTGCTGGCTGCGCTCTGGATGGGTTGGGCATGCTGGTTGAGCAGGCGGCGGAGTCATTCAGTCTCTGGCGCGGCGTTCGACCAGCAACGGCACCGGTGATCGCAGCGTTGAGAAAGCGCTAGCTGTTTTCGACTTTCCAGACTTTCCAGCTTCCCTGGTCTCTCCAGGCTTCCCATCCTTTTCAGTTTTCCCAGATTTCCCAGATATCACGAACATAAAAAAAGGGCTGTCAATGACAGCCCTTTTTGCTTTCGCTTCTGTTAGCAAGCTCTGTTTTAGTGAGCTTCCTCTTCGGCATGTTCTTCACCATGCTCACCACCATGCAAATCCGATGGTGTCAGGGCAACCGCGTTGCGGTCATGACCCATATAGTTGAAGCGCGCCTCTTCAGTGTGGTTACCTTCAACCGCCATAAAGCCGATCAAAAGTAAAAGCACTACAGGTGGGCCGAGAATAGTCATAACCAATGCCATGCGCTCCCAAACGGCGTGCATGAAAATGGCGACAATAAAGCCGGCTTTTACGATCATAAAGAGTAGTACCAGAGTCCAGCGCATCGCGCCCTGAATTTCCAGATAATCGACCATGTAGGAAAAGAAACTGACTACGAACAGTAGAATCCAGACCTTGTAGTAAATCCCCAGAGGATGTTGTTGTCCTGCTTCTGATGACATTGTTGTCCCCTCTTACAATAAGTAGAAAAACGCGAAAATGAATACCCAAACGAGGTCAACAAAGTGCCAGTACAACCCGGCGATCTCGACAATCTCGAAACCTTTATTGTCGTAGTAACCTCGCTTAACCCGGAATGCCACCCACATCAGATAGATAACACCACAGGTTACGTGCAGACCGTGGAAGCCCGTCACCATAAAGAAAATTGACCCGAACTGCGGCGCGCCAAAGGGGTTACCCCAGGGACGAACACCCTCGTCGAGAATCAATTTTGACCACTCGAATGCCTGCATGCCAACGAACATGGCACCAAACACGGCAGTGGCACAGATCAGCCAGAATGTCTTGGCTTTGTCCTTGCGATACCCGTAATTCACCGCCATGGCCATGGTGCCCGAACTCGTAATGAGTACGAAGGTCATGATGGCGATCAGAATCAGAGGGATCGGGTCGCCACCGAATGACAGGGCGAAGATTTCACTCTGGACCGGCCAGGGCTCGGTGGTTGTCATCCTGACATTCAGGTAGCCAACCAGAAAGCATGAAAAGATAAAGGTATCACTGACCAGGAATATCCACATCATGGCCTTACCCCAAGGCACATGATACGCCTGCTTGTCGGCGCTCCAGTCGTCGACCAGCCCGTCCATACCGGAGGCTGGGCTATTTGCTGCTACGGCTGCTTCACTCATCCTAATTTTCCCGTTACTAAATTGCGCTTACGCGTTGTTCTAATCAAATAAATAAAGTTTATGTGTTGGCCAGAAAGGCAAACAGTACTAACCAGACGATAAGCAGGAAATGCCAGTAGAGTGTGCAAAGTTCGACACTGCTGCGGACATCTTTTGCTTCAGCGCCAGACAGCAAACGGATGGCAGTCTTGCTCCATACCCATAAGCCGCCCAACAGGTGGACTGCGTGTAATCCGGTTAACAGATAGTAGAAAGCATTGGCAGGATTGGAAGTCAGGTAGAAACCTTCCGCCTGCAAACTATTCCAGGTCATTAACTGGCCAGCAATGAACAGAAACGCAAACAATCCGGCGCCAAAGAAGGCGGACATCAGATTACGTGGCTGCTTGTTGCTGCTGACGATGTTGCGAGTCCACTGAAACAGCACACTGCTTAGGATCAGCAGCAAGGTGTTCAGCCAGAGTTGACCCGGCTCCGACAGCGGTTGCCAGTCAGGCAGCTCCATACGAATGACGTAGCTGACCATGAACAGAGAAAAGATCACACTGGCAATGACCAGGAAGTAACTGAGACCCACCTTCTCAGGTGAGGTATCGAAGGCCCCCTCTGGTCGGAGGCCTCCAATGATTCCCTTACGTTCCCACGGCTTTACCGTGATGCTTTTAAACAGGCTCATACATCTGCCTTGGAAGCGTCGTGATCAGGGTCGAAGTGTTCTTCGTCCACTGTAGGCTCGACACTTTCCGGCGTGTTCTGCGGAATAAAGTCTTCGTGTGCACCCGGTACGCTGTAGTCATAAGCCCAGCGATATACCGTTGGCAGTTCGTCACCCCAGTTGCCATGTGCCGGCGGCAGGTCTGGTGTTTGCCATTCCAGTGAAGCAGAACCCCAGGGGTTCTTTTCGGAAGGCTTGCCGTTGCGCAGGGAAATGAAGATGTTGATGAAGAACAGCAGCTGCGCCAGTGCAACAATGATCGCCGCGACTGTGATTGACGCGTTGAGGTCTTGTGCAGAGGCTGGAATAAAGTCTGTTTCACCCAGTACGTAGTAGCGACGTGGTACACCCAGGAAGCCGATGTAGTGCATGGGCAGGTAGATCGCATAGGCGCCCAGGAACGTCAGCCAGAAGTGCCACTTGGCCAGCGTTTCGTTGAACATCTTGCCAGACATCAACGGGAACCAGTGGTAGATGGCTGCGAACAGAACCAGAATCGGCGACACACCCATTACCATGTGGAAGTGGGCAATCACGAAGTAGGTGTCAGACAGCGGCAAATCGATTACCACGTTACCCAGGAACAGTCCGGTCAGACCGCCGTGGATAAAGGTGAAGATAAAGCCGATGGCGAAGTACATCGGAGCGTTCAGGCGGATATCGCCTTCCCACAATGTCAGTACCCAGTTGTAAACCTTCAGAGCCGTCGGCACCGCAATGATCAAAGTCGTTGTGGCAAAGAAGAAGCCGAAGTACGGGTGCATACCCGAAACGTACATGTGGTGAGCCCAAACGATGAAGCTCAAACCACCGATGGCAATAATTGCCCAGACCATCATGCGGTAACCGAAGATGTTCTTGCGCGCGTGCGTCGACAGTACGTCGGACACCAGACCGAAGGCTGGCAGTGCCACGATGTACACTTCCGGGTGACCGAAGAACCAGAACAAGTGCTGGAACAACAGCGGGCTACCGCCGTTATGATCAAGCGGTGCACCGGCTTCGATAACTGCCGGCATGAAGAAGCTCGTGCCCAACAGGGTGTCGAACAACATCATGATGGCGGCAACCAGCAGTGCCGGGAAGGCAAACAGTGCCAGTACTGTAGCAACAAAGATGCCCCAGACTGTCAGCGGCAGACGCATCATGGTCAGACCGCGGCAGCGATACTGCAGTACAGTAACGGCGTAGTTCAGGCCACCCATGGTAGTCGCAACGATAAACACGGCCAGAGAAATCAGCATCAGGATGATGCCCATGTCATGACCCGGAGTACCTTCCATCGCCGTTTGCGGTGGATACAGCGTCCAGCCAGCACCGGTAGGTCCGCCGCCGACAAAGAAACTGGCCATCAGAATGATCACTGACAGCAGGAACGTCCACACCGAAAGCATGTTCATGAACGGGAATACCATGTCCCGCGCACCACACATCAGTGGAATCATGTAATTACCAAAACCACCCAGGAACAGGGCTGTGAGGAAATACACAACCATGATCATGCCGTGCATGGTAACGGCCTGGTAATAGAAATTCGGATCGATAAAGTCCACAGAATCCGGGAAACCCAGTTGCAGACGGAACAGTACAGACAACAACAGACCCACTACACCAGTGAAGACAGCTATGCCGCCGTACTGAACTGCAATGACCTTGTGATCCTGGCTCCAAACATATTTTTCGACCCAGCTATGCGGATGGTGCATCTCCATCTCTTTATCTTGGTCAGCTAATGGGACGTAAGCCATTAAAACCTCCTAACTCTTAAAATCTGTAGCGCAGTCGCTACTGCGTAAACTCAAAAACCAAATTCAGAACTGATTAACGTGCCAGCTGATTGATGTAAGCGGCGACGTCTTGAATCTCTTCCACACCGGACATTGCGGTAGCCATGGAGACCATTTGCTCACCATAGTCATCCGTAGGATGCAGGCCACGAATACCCGCACGGAAATTGCTGATCTGGCGGACAAAATACCAGTCGCTCATTCCGGCCAGTTTTGGCGCGTCTGTGTACCAGGTGCCTTCAGCTGTATCGAGGTGACAGGCCGCACAGTTTCGGTCGTAGATATCGAAACCGTTATCGATATCACCGGATACTGTCGATTGCGCGGGTGTATCAGGCAATGTATCGATATAGGCGGCTACGTTGCGAACGGCAGCATCGTCGGCCAGCATGTTGGCGAACGCCGCCATTTGCGAACCGTAAGTGTCACCTTCGCCACCACGTGCACCGTCTTTGAAGTGCTGAATTTGACGAGCGATGTACCAGGGCTGCAGACCGGCCAGTTTCGGCGCGTTCAGAGCCTGATTGCCTTCGCCTTGTTGGCCGTGGCAAGTCGCACACGCGGTGTAAGCGGCCTGACCGGCAGCGACGTTGGCCGCAGGAATGCTTTGTGTATCAGCGAATGTAGGTTGCTGGGCTAGCCAGGCATCGAATTCTGCTTGCGGTTCAATAACCACGGCACCGCGCATAACGAAGTGACCGATACCGCAGAGTTCTTCACACATGACGTCGAAGCGACCTTCGCGAACAGGATCAAACCAGAGATAGGAAACCAGACCGGGAACGAGGTCCATTTTCACGCGGAATTGCGGAACAGTGAAGTTGTGCAATACATCGTGGGAACGTAACAGAGCTTGTACTGGCTGACCCATTGGCAGATGCAGTTCCGGATCATTGACGACAACGTCGTCCTGACCGCGGGGATCTTCCGGGTTCACACCGAAGGGGTTGTCTTCAGTAACCAGTTGGACGTCAGCGGTACCAAGTTGACCGTCTGCGCCCGGGTAGCGGAACTGCCACTGCCACTGCGAACCGAGTACTTCGATTTGCGCGGCATCGTCAGGCACATTCACGAAGCTGGCCCATACGAACAGACCGGGTGCCAACATGGCAATAACACCGACTGTGGTAATGGCCGACAAGCCGATTTCCAGCTTGTGGTTTTCCGGCTCGTAAACCGCTTTGTGACCTTCCTTCTGGCGGAACTTCCACACACAGTAGGCCAGGAACAGGTTAACGGCGATGAAGACGAAACCTGTGACCCAGAATGTCACGTTGATAGTAAAATCGATTGAACCCCAATCAGTTGCAATTTCGGTAAACCACCAAGGGCTGGCGAAATGGAAAATGATGGAGCCAATGACTAGTAGAAAGATAACGACCGCTAAAGCCATAAACCAGTATTCCTTCTAAATTTCTTAACCTGTCTCGATGGGCTCAGCAGGTGGAATACACTAGCCAAGCAGCAAGAACTGTTATGTTCAACTTCTCACCTGTGGATACAGTCTGCGCTGATTGAAATGACAAAAATGCCGGATGGCAGCAAGTCACTTCCGCCGCTCGCAGAACCGTAGATCCCTAAGTGAATTCCCTAATAATTATTCTAGTTTGGATGGGGTATCGATGTGCCTCGACCCTCGCTACCACAACGTGGTTTTATCCGCCAGAATTAAGGCTTTACGCACACCTCACGCGCATCGGAATGCTATAGAAAAACGCCTTTTATCGCAAGTTAATCGGCCGCGTAAAAATGCTTAAACTTGTGCTAAATCAAGCATTTTTGACAGGAAACTGTCACTCTCGATTATGACTCTTTTGTTTCTCAATCATTCGGTTAGAAAAACTGAAAGAATGTTGCTTATATCAAGCCCGATTTTCTTGAGATTCAATGGCAAACGTGGTTGAATGCCGCCGCTCCCGATGAGCGATTCAGGTCGCCTAAAGTACGCCAGAAATTTAAAATCGGCCTGTAACCATTCCAAGAAATTCTGATTACTGACTAATTACATCTGTGACTGACATTACTACCAATCAGGCGGCCAGCTGGCGCGATTTCTACGAGATGTGCAAACCGCGCGTCGTCATGCTGATGATCCTCACTTCTTTGGTGGGTATGTTCCTGGCAGTGCCGGGCATGGTACCCATGGATGTACTGATTCTGGGTAATCTGGGCATCGCCCTGGTGGCCAGCTCGGGTGCGGTCGTTAATCATCTGATTGATCGCAAGATCGACATCATCATGAAGCGAACCCACAACCGCCCTGTCGCTCAGGGTCGCGTTGAGCCGCGTGCTGCAGCCATCTTTGCTATCGCCATCGGTGTGTTGGGCATGGCAATTCTGCTGCTGCTGGTCAATCCGCTGAGCGCCTGGCTGACTCTGGCGTCCTTCATCGGTTATGCATTTATCTATACCGGCTATCTGAAGCACGCGACCCCGCAGAACATTGTTATTGGCGGGCTTTCCGGTGCCATGCCGCCGTTACTCGGCTGGGCCGCCGTAACCGGAACCATTGAGCCGGGCGCCTTGATACTGGTGTTGATTATCTTCGCCTGGACCCCACCGCATTTCTGGGCACTGGCGATTCATCGTAAGGATGAGTACGCCAAATCGGGCGTGCCCATGCTGCCGGTCACCCATGGCGAGCACGTCACCAAGGTACACATCATTGTTTACACCATCATGCTGGTGGCTGTGAGTGTACTGCCCTTCTTCACCGGCATGAGCGGCTGGTTGTATCTGGTATCGGCTCTGGCACTGGGTGCCGGCTTCATGTACTGGTCAACTGTGTTGATGGTGCGACCCGGCCCGACTACCGCCATGGATACCTTCAAGTATTCGATTCTTTATCTGGCACTGCTGTTTGTGGCATTGGTAGTCGACCACTACCTGTTCTGAAGCGCTCACCGTGCCGCTGACTCGTCGCAGTAAAATCAAATGGGCGGTGTTTATCACCGTCGATATCCTGCTTGGGGCAACCGTCCTCTTTCTGTTTCTGATACGCGCCGAGCGGGATGAGCAGCTGGCACTACGTGAGCTTGGCACCAGCATTTTCCCGGCGGCACAACAGATCCAGCCATTCAGCTTGCAAACCCAAACGGGTGAGGAATTTACGCCAGCAGAGCTACAGGGACAGTGGTCACTGGTATTCTTTGGCTTCACTCATTGCCCGGATGTCTGCCCGTTATCGATGATGGAGCTGGACCAGTTCTACACAAGGCTGCAGCAAGATTCCGCCCTGCCACTGCCACAAGTCATCATGGTCACTGTCGATCCACAGCGCGATACCCCGGCGCAACTGGGCAACTATGTCACCCAGTACAACCCTGAATTTACGGGATTAACCGGCGAATTGAGCGAGGTGGAGAATCTGGCGAAGCAATTGTATGTGGTTGTTTCCGACGGCGCGGAAGAACAGTCATCGTCAGATGACAGCCATGCCGGCCACGTGATGGAAACTATGGCATCAGATCAAGAAGTACCACAAGGCACTTTTAATCACAGCGGCCATATTTCAGTGATCAATCCTGCCGGGGAGCTCTACGCTGTAATGCGATTGCCACACCTCGATCAAAATCTGCTCGAAGCCTACCGCATGTTGCTGGCGCGTTAGCTCCTGCTCTCTGACTGCGGCAAGCAGTACGACACCATAAACAGCACAGTGGTCATTACGACGATAGTCGGACCGACTGGTGTGTCGTAGAAGAAGGCTAACAGCAATCCAACCACCACCGATACGATGCCGATAGCACTGGCCAGCAAGGCCATGACCTCCGGACTGCTGGCGAGACGTCGGGCCGTTGCTGGCGGAATAATGAGAAGTGCGGTGATCAATAAAACACCGACCAGTTTCATCGATACGGCAATGGTCATGGCTAATAGAATGACCAGTAGCAAATTCAGCTGGCGTACTTTAAACCCTTCAATTTCCGCCAGTTCAGCGTGAATTGTCACTGCCAACAGGTCATTCCAGAACCGCAAAAGCAGTGCTGCAACAACCGCGGCAACGACCAGTACCCAAACCAGATCTGATCCGGAAATCGTCAATAATTCACCGAATAAATAGGCGTCAAGATTAACTCGCTGCGAGCCCGTCAGTGCCAGCACCACGACGCCAAGTGCTAACGCACTATGTGCCAGGATGCCCAGTACAGTATCGGTTGAAAGCGTGGGTCGACGATCAAGAAAGGTCAGTAATACGGCCAGTATGAGGCTGCTGACGATAATGCTGAACTGCGGGTTACTGTTGGTGATCAAACCAACGGCAATACCCAACAAGGCACCATGAGCCAGTGTATCGCCAAAATAAGACATGCGGCGCCATACAATAAAAGAGCCTAGTGGCCCCGAGACACTGGCGAGTGCCAGCCCGGCGACCAGCGCATAAATAAAGAAATCAGCAGTAAGTAGTTGACCGAAAGCGCTCATGAATGGGAATGGGGCTTCACATGCCCTGCCAGATCGTGTTCGTGATTGTGATCATGGGTATAAACGGCCAGACCCTTGGAAATATTGGGCCCGAACAGCTCAATAAAAGCCGGGTCATTACTGACTTGTTCCGGCTCGCCATGACAGCAAATATGATGATTGAGACAAATGACTTCGTCAGTTGCTGACATAACCAACTGCAGGTCGTGGGAGATCATCAGCACGCCACAACCCTGCTCCGAACGAATGTTGCCAATGAGTTGATAGAGTTCGGCCTGACCGGCCAGATCGACGCCTTGCGCCGGTTCATCGAGGATTAGCAGTTGCGGGTTCTGCAGTAGCGCCTTGGCCAACAATACCCGTTGTAACTCGCCACCGGAGATGGCGATTAGCTGTTGTGAGGCCAATCGCTCGATGGCGAGCCGGGCAAGCGTTGCTTCGATATCAGCATTGCTGGCTGGTTTGCTGAGCTGCAGGAAACGCCGCACAGTCAGCGGCAAGGTTGGCTGCAGATTAAGTCGCTGCGGCATGTAGCCAACCCGTAAATCCGGGCGACGCTCAATGCGACCACTGTCGGCAGTAATGAGTCCGAGGAGAATACGCACGAGGGTAGTCTTGCCGGCTCCATTCGGGCCGATCAGCGTCACTACCCTGCCCGGTGTGATATCGACATTGACGCCATGCAAAATCGTCCGCTCGCCGAAGGATTTACTAATACCTTTGGCAGCGATTAGCGGGCTTGCAACGGTAGTGGAGTCGTTCACGGTAATCTGCTTGTGTTGGGTGCCAGGCGCTTAGAGCAGCGCTGACAATGGTATATCATAGGAGTGATGTCAAACCTCAACAGCACTTCGACAGCCGCACCATTTATCAGACTGGCACTGGCGCTATTTCTCTTTATCGGCAGCACTTCCACACAGGCGTCAGTGTCTGTCATCAGCACCATACGGCCGCTGGCTTTTATCGCCCAGGCAATTCTGGGTGCCGACGGGCAGGCGCAATCTATCATGGATGCGCAGGATTCTCCGCATCATTTTACGCTGACACCCAGCGACCGGTTGCGGGTGGCGGACAGCGATCTGGTGATCTGGATCGGTCCGGCACTGGAAGTTGAACTGGCAGATTTCATGGCTGGCCTGGAAGCAGACCGCCCGGTGCTGCGGGTATTGCAACTGGATGATCTGCAAATACGGGAACTGGAAAGTGGCGAAACGGACCCGCATTTTTGGCTGAGTCCCGACAATGCCGATGTCATTGCCCAGGCGCTGGCGCAGCAATTGTCAGCGTCGTACCCGCAACAAGCGTCAGTCTTCGCCGACAATTTGCAACGCTTTCAATCCGCCCTGGACGATGCCAACACTGGTATTGCTGCCGCGCTGAGACAGATCAGCAGTCCCAACTATGTTGTCTATCATGATGCGTATCAGTATTTTGAAGCCCATTATGGGCTCAGTCATGCACTGGCTCTGGTAGATAACCCGGAAGTCGAACCGGGCATGCGCGCCATACTTGCCAAGCGAGCACAGCTGGACAGCTTGCAGCCGACCTGTCTGCTGCTGGAGCCGGACGCGCGACAAGCTCTGGTCGACACCCTGCTGCGTGAACGGCGTTCGCTGCAGGTTGTGACTATCGACCCGCTTGGCTACGACATCACGATTTCAGCCGGCGCCTATATTGCTCTGTTGGAAAGTGTTGCCACTGCCTTCACTGACTGTCTGTCGCCTGCTATCAGCAATTAATTAAGGAACTACCGTGGCAAAACCCAAGGATCTCGTACTCGTTGATGGCTCCTCTTATTTATTCCGGGCCTTTCATGCACTGCCGCCACTGGTAAACAGTCGCGGGCAGCCCACCGGCGCAGTCAAAGGCGTTATCAACATGATTCGCGCGCTGCTCAAGGCGCACAGTGACAGCAATGTCGCCATCGTTTTCGACGCCAAGGGCAAGACCTTCCGCAGCGATATCTATGACGAATACAAAGCGCACCGTCCGCCAATGCCCGATGAATTGCGCAGCCAGATTGCCCCCATTCATGACATCGTCAAAGCCATGGGTCTGCCCCTGCTGGTTATCGACGGCGTTGAAGCCGATGATGTGATCGGTACGCTGGCGCGGCAGGCCGAGCAGCATGGTATGAAAACGCTGGTCTCAACCGGCGACAAGGATCTGGCGCAACTGGTTACCGAAAACATCACCTTGGTTAACACCATGACCAACGAGGTGTTGGATATCCCCGGAGTCGAGAAGAAGTTCGGCCTTGGTCCGGAACTCATAGTGGACTACCTGGCACTTATGGGCGACAAGGCAGACAACATCCCCGGCGTGCCCGGCGTCGGCCCGAAGACAGCAGTAAAGTGGTTGCTGGAATATGGTTCTATGGAAGGCATCATCGAGAACGCCGAATCGATTGGCGGCAAGATCGGTGAACGCTTGCGCGACAATCTGGACCAGCTGCGTCTGTCTCACGAGTTGGCGACCATCAAGGATAACGTCGCGCTGGACTTCGAAATCAAGGATCTGGTGAAGGCCGAAGACGCCCAACAGACACTCTATGACCTGTTTACCGAACTGGAATTCAAGACCTGGATCAAAGAGCTGGAAGAACAGGGCATCGATGGCCCCTCTGCTGCTGCGCTGGCCGCCAATGCTGCGAATAATGTTGCCGAGGTCAGTGCTGAGGAAGAGCGAGCAATCCTGCAACCGGACGAGATCAGCTACCAGACCATCACCACTGCAGATGACTTGCAGGCGCTGGTCAAACAACTCGGTGACAGCACCCGCTTCAGTCTGAGTATGGAAACAGACGGTGGACACTACATGAGCGCCGCAGTGATCGGTATCGCTGTCAGCAGTGAACCCGGGAAGGCCAGTTACATTCCCTTGCTGCATGAAGAAGGAGAACAGCTGGCAGCCGACGACGTGTTTTCAGCATTGCAACCGCTACTGGAGAATGGCGAGATCACCAAGGTGGGTTACGACCTGAAACGTGAGCGCCACCTGTTGGCCAACGCGGGCATCGATCTGCAACCACTCAAGAGCGATGTCTTGTTGGCGTCCTATGTTCTTAACTCGGTGGCAATCAAACACCAGCTCGCTGATATCTCCCGCTACTACTTAGATTTCGCACCTAAAGACGGTGAAGCGCTGCTGGGTAAAGGGCGCAAAAAACGCACGCTGGCGCAGGTGCCAATCGCAGAATACGCCGACTGTGCTGCCGAGAAGGCGGATATCATTCTGCGTTTAGGTCTGCACCTTGAGCAGACCCTGGCTAAAGAGGGACACCTGCTGGGTTTGTATCAATATTATGAAATGCCGCTGGTGGAAGCGCTGCAAACAGTCGAGCGTAATGGCATCAAGCTGGATGAGAAAATACTGGCGAAACAGAGCAAGGAGATCGGCAAGCAAATCGAGAAATTGCAGGCGGATGTGTTTGCACTTGCCGGTGAAGAATTCAATCTCGGCTCGCCCAAGCAGTTACAGGCTATTCTTTACGAGAAGATGGAAATACCGGTAACCAAGAAGACCAAGACTGGCCAGCCGTCCACTGCCGAACCTGTACTGCAGGAATTGGCACAGGAATACGAGTTGCCACATTTGATTCTTGAGCACCGCTCGTTGAGCAAACTCAAATCGACTTACACCGATAAACTACCGCTGGAGCTGAACGAGAAAACCGGCCGTATCCATTCCACTTTCCAACAGGCGGTGGCAGCCACCGGGCGCTTGTCATCGACCGAACCCAATCTGCAGAACATTCCGATCCGCACTGAAGCAGGCCGGCGCGTGCGCACGGCGTTTGTACCGGAGCCAGGCAACAAGTTGCTGGCGGCCGACTATTCCCAGGTAGAGTTGCGCATCATGGCGCATTTGTCCCAGGACCCGGGTTTGCTGAAAGCGTTTACCAGTGACGAAGACGTGCACAAGGCGACAGCCGCCGATGTGTTCAACATCCCATTGGCAGACGTCAGTGCTGACCAGCGACGCAGTGCCAAGGCAATTAACTTCGGCCTGATTTACGGCATGTCGGCATTCGGTCTGGCCAACCAGATTGGTGTCAGCCGCGGCGAAGCGCAAGAGTATGTGGATCGCTACTTTGAGAAGTACCCGGGTGTGCGCAAGTTCATGGACGAGACCCAGGCGCTGGCAGACGAGAAAGGCTACGTGGAAACCCTGTTCGGGCGCCGACTCTATTTACCCGATATTCATGCCGGCAATGGCATGCTGCGCCGTGCCGCCCAGCGCACCGCGATCAACGCGCCCATGCAGGGCACTGCCGCCGATATCATCAAGCAGGCGATGATCGATGTGCACCATTGGTTGTGCCAGACTGACCTGCAAGCGCGCATGGTGCTACAGGTGCACGATGAGTTGGTATTCGAAGTGGCCGAGGATGATGTCGAGCTGTTGGCGCAGGGTGTGCGTTTCCGCATGATTTCTGCGGCGTCTCTGGATGTGCCGCTGGTAGTGGATGTGGGTGTGGGCGATAACTGGGATCAGGCGCACTAGCGCTGGCGTCGAAGTCTAGTTGGCGCTGTTCTCGATGCTGGAGTCGAGGGTTTCGTCATCTGCAGGACTTTCATCCAAGCTATCCATGCCATTCAGGCTCTCATCCAGATCGTCACTCAATTCCTCATCGCTTAACCAGTGCGTCAATTGCTGGCGCACCTGATCGACACCCAGTGGCTGCAGGGCCGAAAATAATTGCACGGTGACATCCGGCAAATCCTGCAGCTCCTTCCTTACCGCCAACAAGGCATTGCTGGCGGCGCCGCGTTTGAGTTTATCCGCCTTGGTCAGAAGCAAGTGCAGAGGCAATTGTGACTGCACCGCCCAGTCAATCATCATGCGGTCGAAGTCTTTCAGAGGGTGGCGGATATCCGACAGCAGAATCAATCCGGCCAATGGCCGCCGTTCGCGCAGGTATTTTTCCAGCTCGTGCTGCCATTTGTTTTTGACTTCCAAAGGCACCTTGGCGAAACCGTAACCCGGCAGATCCACCAGATAACGACCGGGCTCCACGCCGAAGAAATTGATCAGCTGTGTGCGCCCGGGTGTTTTACTGATACGCGCCAGCCGGGTCTGACCGGTAATGCAGTTGATGGCGCTGGATTTGCCCGCGTTGGAGCGGCCGGCAAAAGCGACTTCGGCGATGCTGTCATCGGGACAATTCGCCAGGCGGTCGGCGCTAATAGTGAAGGCTGTCTGGTTGAAATGCATGGCGGCCTATTCTACGCGTCGCAGCGCGTAGCAGGAACTGCTCATTTGCATGCCAATATTGCCGTGTCGCCGCATGTTCAAGGCGGTCGACGTGCTGGTTTCGCCGCTGGTTTTATGCCATTTTCATAGAGTCGCCCCAGCAATTAGGCTATAATCCGCGACCGCAATCGAGCCACCCGGCCTGGCCGAATGGAGAATCCAACCGGCAATTGGGCTGCGAAATGGCAGGTTGGCAAGGTAAACGCAGACTTTCAGAAGTAATCCCAGGAATAGCAATGAACAAATTAGTGACTTTTTTCGCATCCGCTGTGATTGGCGTGGTTCTGCCACAACTGGTGATGGCACAAGGCGATGCGGCTGCAGGACAGGCAAAATCAGCACTTTGCGCGACTTGCCACAGTCAGGATGGCAATAGCCAGATTCCGATGAACCCGAAATTGGCCGGTCAGAATGCCAATTACCTGATCAAGCAATTGCAAGACTACAAATCAGGCGCCCGTCAGAACCCGACCATGACAGCCATGGTTGCCAGCCTGTCAGACCAGGATATTGCTGATATCGCAGCCTGGTATGCGTCGCAGGAAGTCACTCTGGGTGGGGCCGATCCCGCGCAGGTCGAGCTTGGCGAATCTCTGTACCGCGCCGGTGTCGAGTCTCTGGGCATCGCTGCCTGTAGCGCCTGTCACGGCCCGGCTGGTAATGGCAATGCGCCTGCCGGCTTCCCGTCGCTGTCCGGACAGCACGAAGAATACACGCTGGCACAACTGCGCGCGTTTCGTTCAGGTGCGCGTAATAATGATGCCAGTAGTATGATGCAAACGACGGTAGAGCGATTGACTGATGCCGAGCTGGAAGCACTGGCCAGCTACGTTTCCGGGCTGAACTAGGCCTAGCGAAACAAATATGCGGCTAACCGGTCTATTGCCGTACCTCGGTAATAGCAAGGCCCTTGCGGCTGTGATAATTTTTTCAACATTGCTGAAACCCCCTGTGACGGAGTCGCACAATGATTAAGAGATCTCTACAACTGCTGGTCGTCCTGGCTCTGATGCCACTGGCAATGTCCAGCTATGCCCAGATTGAGAAGTATGTAGCCGGTACCCACTATACTGTGCTCAACAACCCGGTGAATACTCGGGATGCGTCCAAAGTCGAAGTGCTGGAAGTGTTCTGGTACGGCTGCTCGCACTGTTTCCGCTTCGAGCCGCTGATCAATGACTACAAAGAGAATGCGCCGGACTACGTGGATTTCGCCCTGTTCCCGGCCATGTGGAATGCACTGATGGAAGTACATGCCCAGGTCTACTACGCGGCCGAGGCACTGGATGCGCTGGACGTATTACACGAGCCCATCTTCAATGCCATCAATCTGGAAGGCAATCGCCTGCAGAATGAGCGCCAGATCGGCGCCCTGTTTGCCGAACACGGTATCAGTCAGGAAGACTTCGAAGCCGCATTCAATTCTTTCACTGTGCGCACCAAGGTCAATCAGGCCAAGAGCCGCATGCAGGCTTACCAGATTCGCAGCACGCCCAACATGATCGTCAACGGTAAATACCTGGTCATGACAGACGCGTCAGTACCCACCCAGCAGGACATGCTGGACGTAGTGAAGTTTCTGGTTGAGAAAGAGCGCGCAACACTCAGCGCCTCTGGCGAGTAAAAAACCAAGTAGGTAATCAAGTAAGTAACCAAGTAAGAAACACAGTTCCTGCCCGGGAAGCCCCAGCGGCTTCCCGGGCGGGGATAAGCTCTCTTTCAAGCACACCCTCTTTCCTTCTCTCCCTCCCCCCTCTTTCCCACTTCCCCTATCGCCCTCACAACCTGACTTGCACGTAACACGCTTTGCTGTCTGCTTACTCCAGCGCCTGCAAAAGCCTGCTTCACACTCTTCATCCTGCTCTGCAACACACCCAAGACCTGTACATTGTTCAGTGCCCAGATCCCGTATCTTGTGTTTTCCGGCCACTACCGTGCGAGCCTGAAATAGCGCCGGCAAGTTTGTGCACTCAGGCACATTCTTTCTCCCGGCCAAAGCAAACTATTTGCCTCGACTGACAGTCTTAACAGCCATAATCAATAAATTATTCAAGC
Source organism: uncultured Pseudohongiella sp. (assembly GCA_964592245.1). GTDB lineage: Bacteria > Pseudomonadota > Gammaproteobacteria > Pseudomonadales > Pseudohongiellaceae > UBA9145. The sequence continues at coordinate 26,951 of CAZQFA010000019.1, forward strand.
GCTTAGCCTGCGCTGACGAATTCGGTTGCGCGCTTGGCGGCTGACTTTTTCACTCAGGCTTGGTGTGAGTCACGGAATTACTCCACCCATGACGCAATGGCAGGAAAAACTTCGGGCAGCCACGCCGGCTGCCCTGCGCAAATACCTCGGTAACAATGCGCAGCGGGAACTGTTGGGGCTGGTAAATACCACGCTTCTGGTTTTCGAGGGCGACTTGCTGCATCTGCAATCCGGCACGCGTCTGGCGCTCAGCGCTGAAGCCGTCAATACCCGCGGTGTCACCAATGCCGATGCGATTGCTGCTGCAGCCAGCGAGTTACTCAGCGATCCCCGGCAAGCCAATGTCCTGTTGCTGTTGCCACCGGTGGAATTCGTGGCAACGACGCGCCACTTGCCCGGCGTCACCAGAGACACACTTACTGCCGCACTGGCCCTGCAACAGGATGCCCTGCTCCCTGCCCTCGACATGCCACTGGCGATGAGCATCAATCCGGAGTCCGCCAATCTCGGTGAAGACCACATCGCCTTGTGGATTGCACAGGAACGAATGCAGCAATTGTTTGCTGCCTTCGCCGCCCAGGACATATTTCTGGCTGCTGTGCAGCCACGACCAATGGGCGCAGCACTGACTGCCGACGAAACCCGTTTGCAAGATACCGACAGCGTCAATCAGACCAGCGTTGTCGTGACCAGACACGTTCTGCAGCAGTGGCTACACGCACCCAACAGGGATCTCGAAAATCCTGCCTTTGCCGAGCAATGGCAGCAAGAAGTTAAAAGCCGCCCGGCAGCCAGACGCATTACACTCGACAATGTAGACAGCTTTCGTGAGCACATTACGACCGATGCCAATGCGGCTTATCACTTCTTTCCACAGGCTGCGTTACACACCATGCAACAGGTGGCACAGGGTCGTCGCCTGAAAGCGGCCGGCATCGTCGCTGCCGCGCTGGTGGTATTGGCGATATTGCCCTTTGCCTGGCAATCATTCGAGTTTCGCCGTGCCGCCGCACAACTGGCTGACAATCGTGAGATGTCTGCCGAGGCAAGAGCAGATCAGGCGGTGGTGGCCAGTTTTGAAAATGAGTGGGGACCGGTCATCGATTACCCGCAACAAAATGTGCGTGAGGCGCTCTTTGCTTTACAGGAAGTGCTGGCTCCCGAACAACTCACATCGCTGGAACTGGCCGAAGGCTTGATCAGTATCGAAGGCACGAGTGCAGACCCGCAGGCCATTCTGCAGCGTCTGGAGCAAGACCCGTTGTTTACTGAAGTGGTGTTTGCCCGCGCCACCAACAACTCGCGGTACTTCATTGATCTGCGACTCAATCCGGTCAATTTCGAAGGCTATCAGATGCGCTATTTTCCGGAGCAGTAAGCAGCGATGATCAAAGGACTGGACATACAACTGACGAGCCGCGAACGCAATATATTGATACTTGCGGGCATAACGGCGGCTATTTTTCTGCTGAGTTTTGTGCTTCCCGCGGTGCAGGGTTTTTATCAGCAACGCGAGAACAACATCGATTCCGTGTTGCTTGATCTGTCTCGCGAATCTCGATTCATCGAAGACTCGGAGCGCTGGCAAGCGCGTCGTGCCGAGGTGGAAGCGCGGCGTGCAGAACTTAACGAACAAATTTACAGTGGTGGTACGATTCCGCTCATTGAAGCAGCCATTCAACGTGACCTGACGCAGTACGCCAGAGACGCCGACATTGATATCAGTTCGACGCGACTGGCGCAGCGACAACAAACGCGGGACTGGATTCTCGTCAGTCAGGAAATGGCGTTTCGTACCAACGACGCCAACAACACCATCACCCTGCTGCGCGCACTGGAAACATCGACACCGCGCTTGCACGTCAAGGATTTCAGTCTGGACCGCAGCCGCCAGCAATTCACCGGTTCCATTACCGTTGTAGGATTTGCGCGCAGTGATGGTCTGGTTAACAACTCGAGCGCCAACTAAAACGACATGACGATGCCCGATCACAATCCGACAGAACAGGATCTGCCCTTTGCGGCGATGACCATGCCGGTGTTCTCGCAGCTGCTGGAGCCGCAAGGCATCGCCCCGGCCAATGACTATGTGGACACCGGGCGGCTGATCTGCAGTCAGCTGCCGGCGATCGAGTTACGCGCGCGTATTCGTTTTATTGTTGGTACCGAAGTCACCTTTGATCTACGCAGCGAAGACGAAGTGCGTCGCCTGATGAAACACTGGCGTGCCGAGTTGTCACCACAGATCGACAGCAGTGATGAAGAGATTTTTGTCTCCGGATTCGAAGACGATGAAGAGCTGATTGATCTGGCGTCAGAGGCGCCGATTATCCGGCTGGTTAACCACCTGTTCGCGCGGGCACTGGATTTGAATGCCAGTGACATTCACTTTGAACCTAACGAACAGCATCTGGATGTGCGTTGCCGGGTGGATGGCATCATGACGCGCATCGAGCGCTTGCCGGTGAAGATTCACACTGCCGTGGCATCACGCCTGAAACTGATGGCCAAGCTCGATATCGGCGAGAAGCGTTTGCCACAAGATGGCCGTATTGATTATCAGGTTGGCAGCAAGCGACTGGACATGCGTGTCTCAACGCTGCCGGGTGTACACGGTGAGTCGGTGGTCTTGCGTATCCTCGATCGCAGTGACATGTCGGTAGACTTGCAACAACTGGGCATGCCAGCGAAGGTGCTGCGCGATTACCAGAGTGTCATCACTCAACCCCACGGCATGATCCTCATCACCGGACCCACCGGTAGCGGCAAGACGACGACGCTGTACGCGACGCTGGAAAAAATCAGCACGGAGAAACAAAAAATCATCACTGTGGAAGACCCGGTGGAATACCAGCTTGATGGCATTACCCAGATTCAGGCCAATGCCAGTATTGGTCTGAGCTTTGCCGCTGGCCTGCGCTCCATTGTGCGTCAGGATCCGGATGTGCTGATGGTCGGGGAAATTCGTGACCATGAGACAGCAGAGATCGCCATTGAGTCAGCACTCACCGGCCACCTTGTGTTCTCCACTCTGCATACCAACGACGCCGCCGGTGCCGTTACCCGTTTGCAGGACATGGGGGTGGAAAGTTATCTCATCAGCTCCAGCCTGTTGGCGATCCAGGCGCAGCGGCTAGTGCGCCGGGTCTGCACCGACTGTGCCGAGACGGTAGAGCTGAGTAGCGATGAAGCAGAAGTACTGGGCATCACCACTGAAGAGTGTCCGAGTATTCAGCGCGGCAAGGGTTGCGAGACTTGTGGCAGCACCGGTTACCGGGGTCGCGTCGGCTTGTATGAACTGCTGCTCTTGAGCGATGCGATTCGCCATCACATCGCCACGGGCGCCGATGCCAACGTCATCCGCGAAGAAGCGATCAAGGCGGGCATGAAGACCTTGCGCCAGGATGCCATCGAAAAACTGAAAGCCGGCCTGACGACACCGGAAGAAGTAGTCAGGGTGACACGCGCCTTATGAGTTCATTGCACTTTAAGTATCAGGCCTTCGATGCAGCAGGTAATGTGTTAAACGGACAGGTCAACGCCGAGTCCGAGCGCGAAGCTGTGCGTATTCTGCAGGGCAAGAACCTGACGCCGGTGAAAATACAGCTCAGCAAATCGGCGAATGAGCGCGGTAATAAAAAGAAAATCTCGCACAATGACGTGCTCGATTTCACCAACGGCCTCTGCACACTGGTTGAAGCCCGCGTGCCCATCGACAAGGCGCTGCGTTTGCTCGACGGCATTACCGAATCTGCCGGTATGCGCGAGCTGGTACTGAATCTGCTACGCGATGTGAAAGAAGGCAAGTCTCTGGCGGAGGCAATGGAGAGTCACCCGAAGGTCTTCTCCAAGATGTACATCAACATCGTCCGCGCCGGTGAAGAAGGCGGTATCCTGCATGACCTGCTACCGGATCTGGCGGAATTTCTCGAAACCAGTGCCCGTACGCGCCAGGCGGTTATTTCGGCGATGATCTATCCGGCTGTATTGCTGGTCACCGGAATCATTTCTGTGGTGCTGCTGTTGGTGTTCGTGGTGCCACAATTTGCCGTCATGTTTGAAGATGCCGGCACGGAAGTCCCGGCATCGGCACAGTTTCTTCTGGGCCTGAGCAATTTTATCCAGCACTACGGTTTCGTTTTCGTGTTGCTGGCCATTGCCGCGGTGATCGGCTGGAAGTGGCTGGACCGTGACCCAAAAACCAAACTGCAAAAAGACGGCTTCCTGCTGTCGCTGCCATTGATGGGCACCCTGTTGTTGTATCAGGATTGCGCCGTGTTCGCGCGCACGCTTGGCGCTTTGCTGGGTGCCGGTATTCCGCTTATCCGTGCCTTACGCGTGGCCCGTGAAGTCGTTAACAACACAGTCCTGACGCAACACTTGCGGCAAGTGGAAGAGGACGTACGTGGTGGCGCCGGGCTCGGGTTGTCACTGGAAAAGACGCATCAATTTCCGACTCTGCTGCATCAGCTGATCACAGTGGGTGAAGAGTCAGGACGAACTTCACCGATTCTGCTGAAGACTGCGGTGACATTCGACAACACGGTACGCAATCAGATGTCCGCACTGGTGGCGGCATTGCAGCCTGCCCTGATCATATTTCTTGCCATCGCCGTTGGTGGTATCACGATTACCATGCTTTCTGCGGTATTCAGCATGAATGCCGTGGAATTCTAGAAAACTGGAGAACTGTAGTGAAGGTGTCAGCACAGACAACAGCCAAGACAAACAGATTCGAGCAGGCAATGTGTTCGGCAAGTGGGCCGGCAGCGATTCCTGAATTAGGTCTCGTGCCGCCCATTAAAAAGGGCAAGCTGGCACTTTATGTCGCCATCGCTCTCCTGTTGCCTTCCTGCGCCGCACTGGATGCGCAATCCTCGACGCAATCGGCACAATCGTCAGCGCCGAGCAGTGCCGCTACTGCAGCCAGCTCGTCTGCACAGAACACCGCCATCCCGGTAATTGAAAATGGCCGCAGCGAAGAACAACAAGCACTGATTAACGAGATCAACCGCGACGGCGAGCCACTGGCGTTCGACGGCTATCGCGAGAACGGACCGCAGGCAGTGAATCCCCAGGGCGAAGATATCGTCGAGCTGAATTACGAGCAGGCAGACTTGCGTCTGGTGCTGGAAGAGCTGGCGGATGCGCTGGACATCACCATGATCATTGATCCATCAATCAACAACCAGATCAGTATCCGCACATCGGCCAATCGACCTTTGAGTCGCGCCGACATCTGGCCGCTGATTCGCCTGCTCACCCGCAATGCTGGCGTCTTGATCGAACAGAACGGCAATGTCTACACGGCCCGGCAGACCACCAATAACCTGCCGTTGGAAATTACCACGCCAGACCAACTGGGTGACGGCACGGCGGCGCGCATTATGCAGGCCACGCCGCTGACCTATGTATCGCCGGAGACGGCCATCCAGATCATCGAGCCGTTACTGGCGCCCGAAGGCCGTATCACACCCATGGGCAGTCGCAATCTGGTACTGATCACCGGCAGTGAAGCGCAATTGCAGCGCGTCAATGAACTGCTGCAGCTGGTCGATGCCGATCCGTTTAGTTCGCAGGGTATTCGACTGTATCAGCTCAGCAATGCCAACGCCGTGGAAGTAGCTGACGAGTTGGCAGAGATTCTGGTCATGATCGAAGGCCCGAACCCGGCGTTTCAGGTGCGCGGCATTGAGCGTATCAACGCCATTCTGGTGACGGCTCCCGCGACCCGCGGCTTCGATGAGATCGGTCGCTGGGTGCGCATCCTCGATGCCGATCGGCAGGAGCAGGTGGAGCAACTCTTCATGTATCGAGTGAAGAATCTGGCAGCGCTGGAACTGGCAGACACCTTGTCGCAAGTCTTTGATGAGGATGATGATGACGAACTGCCACCGCAGACCAATCAGGAAACCGCCGCTAACCCTACGCGCTTCACTTCAATAGAGGGTGAAGACGGTCAGCCGATTCTGGTCACTCAGAACGAGACGCAAGCGCAGCAGCAATCGTCAGACAATGCGGTATCGGCCAACTTGCGAGTCCGCATTGTCGCCGATGAATCCACCAACAGTTTGCTGATTCGCGGTACTGCCCGGGATTATCGGCAACTGCTGACAACCATCTCGCAGCTGGATCAGGTACCGCTACAGGTGATGGTGAACGCGGTGATCGCCCAGATTACCCTGAACAACGATACCCGGTTTGGTGTTGACTGGAGCCGGGTGGCCGCCAATGCCAACCTGAATCCGATCTCCACCACCACCAGTACAGCGTTCTTGCCGGATGGCGGTCTCGGCGGCTTGATGTTTACCAAGGGATTTCTCGATGGTGCTGCCCGGGTCGAGGCGACACTGGAAGCGATTGCTTCCAACAATGATGTGCGCCTGCTGGCCCGACCTTCACTGACTGTTAGCAACAATCAGGAAGGCGAAATTCAGATCGGCTCGCAGGTACCCATTGAAGCTGGCTCCAGTATCGGCTCTGGCGGTGTTTCGACTACCAATATTCAGTACCGTGATACCGGTATCGAGCTGTACATCACACCGCAGATTAATAGCGATGGTGTGGTTAATCTGGTGATTCGTCAGGTCTTGTCTTCAGTAGACTCCAGTGCCGGCGGGGTACGCCAGAACCCGACTTTCAACAATCAGGAAATCAGCACCAGCGTGGTGGTGCGTAACGGTGAAAACGTTGTGCTCGGCGGCCTGATTCAGAATGACAGTGAACAGCTCAATACGGGCATTCCGGGCTTGAACCGCGTGCCCGTTGTCGGCAATCTGTTTTCCTACCAGCAGCGCAATCAGGAGAGGCGTGAGCTGTTTATCGTTCTGCGGCCGGAGATCATCAATCTCAATGAGCAGAACACGTTACAATATTCGGCCATTCTTGATCGCTTTGAATTGGCATCAGAATTATTTAGCGAAAACGGCATTGAATGAACGAGTCGGCAATAGACACAGGACACAGGGCACAGGACACAAGGACACAGCACAGGGATGCACAGCCGTCGTCAGTCGTGCTGCCATCAGCAATGAACAGGAGCGTAATGAATGTATAAGCCAGAGATGAACAGTAAAGGGATGACGCACATGAGTACGCTGAACCGGGCAGGCCGGATACAGCGCGGTTTCACCCTGATTGAAATTCTCGTAGTCATGGCGATCATTGGCATGCTGGCCGTGATGGTGGCACCCAATTTATTCCGCCAGCAAGCGGGCGCGCAGCGTGATGCGGCCAGGGCGCAAATGTCGGCACTGGAGACAGCGCTGGATGCCTACTACCTCGATGTCCAGCGCTATCCGGAGACGCTGGAAGGCCTGGTCGAAGACGATTCGCGACGGGCCTCATGGAACGGCCCCTATCTGCGTGGCGACGTGCCACTGGACCCGTGGCAGAACGAATACGTGTATGAATCCGATGGGCGCGAGTTCTCCCTGATGTCCTATGGCCCGGATGGGGAGCAAGGCGGCGACGGCGATGACGCCGACATCGTTCGCTAACAAGGTTCCACATAGCACTGGTCGCACACTGTCTGCAGCGGCTGGTTTCACTCTGCTGGAAATTATTCTGGTACTGGCACTGATTGGCGCTGCCAGTATGATCGTCATCCCCAACGTCAGCAGTCTCGACTCGCGCAGCCTGAATGTAGAGTTGCGTCAGGCTCACACACTGCTCAATCATGCGCGCCGCACGGCGGTGGTTCGAGGTCTGCCCAGCAGCGCCACTTTCTATCCTCGCCATGAAAGTGAAGACAGTTTGCCTCTGGCCGCGCGTACCAGTGTTGGCCGTTGGCAAAGCGAGGATACCGAGTTGAGTTATGTCGATAGCACTGACCAGGAAGTGGCGATTGAGGAAAAACTGGAAATCGTCTTCTACCCCGAGGGCGGCAGCACCGGCGGCCAGCTACTGTTTGCACAGGGCGATCGTGAGGTTGCAATCGCGGTGGATCCGTTCACCGGCCGTGTCAGTATCGAGGAAGACGATGATTAAACGCAATAATCAAGGCTTCACTTTATTGGAAGTCATCGTCTCGCTGGCGATTACCGGTTTCGTGCTGGGCAGTCTGTTTACGCTTGTTGCTGGCAGCAAACAACTGAGTTGGCGTGCCGAAGACAATCTCGAGCGGGCGCGACAGGTTCGGGCGGCGACCAATTTTGCCTTGTTGCAAAACGAACTGGGAAGCGTCGAAGAAATTCTCGACAAAGACACTTTCACCATCGAGGTCGGCGATGTACTCGAGCGACCGGAGCGAAAAACCCAGGCCACACCACTTGGGCTGCAGCGATACGAGATTCACAACCGGATCACCGGCGACGTTATCGATGGTGTGCGCTGGATACGTTATGAGGTGGACATACTGTGATGTGCCACGCGCGCAGACAATCGGCGGTGGCTGGCTTCACACTGGTCGAGGTCATACTCGCGCTGTCGCTGACGGCATTGTTGCTGGGTCTGCTAAGTACCGGCGTTTACATTGTCGCTGGAGACTGGAATCGTAATTCCAATGTGCTGGATAACGAACTTGATACCGCACTGGCGCTGCTGCAAATAGACCGCGCCTTTCAGGGCGCGTTCCCGCACAGCTACACCAATCGCGATTTGTTATCACGGGAGATCTTTTTTCAGGGAGAAGATGACAGGCTGCAGTTTGTCACCACCGTGTCGCCGCAGCGCACACCTGGCCTCACGGCCTGGGAGATAGCTGCCAGTGAAGAAGGCATCGAGCTGCGCATGGTGCCGGCATTCAGCGACAATCCCGAGGAGCGGCTGGCAGATCAGCAGCCACGCCTCATCTTGCCGAACTACGATGTGCAATTCGCCTACCTGTACGAAAATTTTAATGACAATTTTGTCTGGCGTGATGACTGGCGTGGAGATGACGCGCTGAGTCTGCCACTGGCAATTTATGCCAGATTCGAATCGTTTGATGGCGACGATGACTTTGTCGAGATACTCACCCGTGTTCGGACTCCTGCTCATCGCCAGATTCGCGCCAATGAACTGTCGCAACTGGGGCTTTAGAATGCGCTTGCCATTATTCCAGCGTGGTACAGTCATCATCATCGTCTTGTGGACGGCTGCATTGCTCACTGTGTTGGTCACAGCGATGGCCAGCAAGGTGCGCTTGTCTGCACAGACGGTGGTGCACAATCAGGAAGCAGCCGTCAATTTCGCCGATCTGATGGCAGCATTGAATAAAGCAGAAGCGGAACTGATGATGGAGTTAATGGCGCGACCCATCGGCGAGGTGATGGACGTGACCGAAGAGGGCGAGATTCGTAATTCAAATTTCCGCTTCAACGGACGGCCTCTGCAATTACAGTATCCGCAGGCGGACGATATCGTCGTGCGCGTTTACAACCATGCTGGCAAAATCAATCTCAATCGCATTGCCCGAGCCAATCTGCGCCAACTCATCGAAGTACAGCTGGGCGGCCGCTTTGAAGCAGATCCTGACCATGTGGAAGAATTACTCGATGCCTGGACCGACTGGACTGACCTCAATGACCTGCCCGGAATTAATGGCGCGGAACGCGACTACTATCAGTCACTGGATCCGCCCTACTCACCGCGCAACAATCCCGAGCTGGATTCGGTGGACGAGATTTTATTGATCAAGGGATTCGATGAAATTTTTGGTGACGTCAATCTGGAAGCAGCGTTCACCGTTTACGGCAACGAACGATCAATCAATCTCAATCTTGCCACGCGGGAAGCCCTGCAACTCTTGCCAGGAATGACCGACGAGATAATCGAGCGCATCCTCGCCTACCGCGAAGTGGAAGATATCAACAACCGTATCGAGATCAATGAACTGATTCCCTATGAGAATCTCGTGGAGTTAGGCACCTGGTTGGGCAATCAATATTCGACGACGCATACCATCTTCGTGTATCCGAAAGTCGATCCTGAAGAACTCGCCGGATCGCAGCAGGACGGAGAAGCGGCAGCCGATCTGGCCGAGAGCGACAACCCGGATCCGGTGACCCAGGCCTACATGGAAATAGTCGATGTGCGTAACTATCGCGAACTGCCGCAGGTGTTCAAGGTTGACCCTTACGGGTATTTGCCGGATACCGCGCCACCGCGCGTAGAGCTGGACAGCAGTTACTTCGATTAATGCTTGTGCAGGCGTGGCTCGGCAGCGCCGCTTGCTGTGCCTAGTCTTGCTCGCGCACGACCGACCATTCGGATGGCATGATCAGCGGACCCACGCCCTTGTTGGCCTCAATGTGTAACTGCTTGCTCCATTTGGTTTCGTACCAGAGCAGGCCGCTCTTGTCGGCGAGACCACCGAGCACGTAAAAATCGCCGACACGCATGGCGATGTTGCGCACGATCAGTGAAACAGTGAAGGTATCGCCCTTGTGGAAAGGGCCTTTTTCCACACCTTCAACGTTAGTGGTCAGAAAAGAAGAAATGGGTTCCTCCGATGATTTCATGAAGGCAAAGCCGAAATTGCCTTCGATGTCGTCAGCAAGTACTTCCACCTCCATGGCCAGATGAATATCCTGTAATGGCGCTATGCTCGTCAGGTCTTCACCGTCCATTGAGCGGACACTGAGTTTGTTGATACGACAGTCTTGCACCTGGGCTGGTTTGGCCTGTTTTCTCTCTTCCTCGCCGGCATCAGCGGGCATATCTTCGCGGATGCTGTGATAGACCTTCTTGCTGTTGCAAAAGTGCTCGTAGTGGCCAACGACTTTGTCACTGTCACCGATCTCGCGAATCTTGCCCTGATCGAGCCAGATGGCGATATCACATAGCTCCTGCACATGGAACATGGAGTGACTGCAGAACGCCATGGTTTTACGCTGGGCGCGAAACTCGTTCATGCGTTCCACACACTTCTTCTGGAAAGCCATATCACCAACGGACAGGGCTTCGTCGATGACGAGAATATCCGGCTTCACCATGGTGGCAATGGAGAAGGCCAGACGGACGTACATGCCAGAGGAATAGGTTTTAACGGGACGGTCGATGAATTGACCCAGCTCGGAAAACTCGATGATGTCCTGTTCCAGCGCCTGAATATTCTCATCCGGGACGCCGAGCAACGAGGCATTCAGATAGATGTTCTTGCGACCGGTAAACTCGGGATGGAAGCCGGCGCCCAATTCCAGCAAGGCGGCTACCTGACCGTTCATTTCGATCGAGCCAGAGGTCGGCTGCAGAGTTCCCACCAGCATTTTCAATAACGTTGATTTGCCGGCACCGTTGTCGCCGATGATGCCAATGCTCTGGCCTTCAGGGACTGCAAAAGAGATATCACTGAGCACATGATAAATTTTGTGGCGCGGACGACGCGTCAGCAACTCATACAACCGGTCCTGGGGCCGGTCGTATATTTTGAATTCCTTGTGCAGGTTGCTGACTGAGATTCGAGACATATAAGGCGCGTCTGTTGTTCTGACTAGAGTACGTCACCGAAGGCTTGCTTGATCTTCATGAACCACAAGCCGCCGACGAGATAACTGATAATGGACACCGGAACGATGATCTGAAAATTCAGCATCGAGAAATTGCCCAGCAAGATCAGCTCACGGTAGAAATTGACAAAGCTGTGCATGGGGTTGAGCAGGAACAGATCCTGTATCGTTGGATCGGCCACCAGCGAGATGGGATAAATGATCGGTGTCAGGAAGAACCAGACCATGACCATGAGGGCGACGATCTGCTGCAGATCGCGCAAGAAAACACACAGTGCCGAGAGAATCGATACCAGTCCCATGGTAAAAAGAAACTGCAGAAGCAGCACGAGTGGCAGCCACAGCCATAGCCAGGTGAAATAACCCTGAAACGCCAGATAAAGTAACAACACACCCAGACCAATAGAATGGGTGATATAAGGCACCACTGTACCTACCACAGGAATGAGTTGTACCGGGAACATGACTTTTGTGATCAGCGGAGCCTTTTCCAGAAGCAGTCCCGGTGCCTTGCTGATGGAATCAGCAAAGGCAAACCAGGGCAGGTAACCGATCATCATGAAAATAACGAAGCGAGTCTCGCCAAACCCTTCCGGCGGCCGCACCTGAAAAATATACGCAAAGACAAAAGAATATATGACGATGTGGGTGATCGGCGTCAGGAACAGCCAGAGCATGCCCCCTACCGAAGCGGTGAATTGCGCGTAGAAATCCTGACGAGTGAAATTCTTGAACAGCCGAAAATGAGTAAACGGCGATAGCGCCCAATGTTGTAGCAGTGTAAAAAGCATTACCCGTCCCGAAGTGTTCCCTGTCGACCGTTGCATCTGTGCCTGCCTTGAGCAATTACCCTGTCCACTATGTCATGGCACTGGTCAAAATCCTGCAGATTATTGCCGACTGTCAGGGTGCGAATTTAATCATGAATTGCCGTAAAAAAGCTAAAAATAAGCCCCTTGAGTCCGTATAATTTGCCGCTTCCCGAACAATCAACCGGTAAGTGAAGATCTGCCCATGCCCAGTCAGGAACACGAACTGATCGCTTTCGCCCCCGGCGAGTTACCCGGCGGTCCCTGGCTGGTGTTTGCACCACATGCCGATGATGAAACGTTCGGCATGGGCGGCAGTTTGCTGCGCGCCCAAGCGGCCGGCATTGCCACGCACGTTATCGTGCTCACAGACGGCGCCCTGGGCGGCGATATGGACGACCTGGTCTCCGTGCGGCAAGCTGAAGTTGAACAGGCCGCAGAAATGCTTGGCCTTGCTTCTCTGGCAATCTGGCATGAGCCGGATCGCGGCTTATCACCCTCAGCAGCGCTCATCGACAAAGTGAAGGCAGTGATTAGCGAGCTTGCCCCGGCCAGCGTCTTCTTCCCCGGTGCCATGGAATTACATCCGGACCACCGCATGACGGCGGAATTGGTATGGGCGGCGTTACAACAATGCCGTACATCTGCTGGCAATCCGGTGCCGAAAGGCTTTGCCTACGAGATCAGCGTGCAGAATCCGGTGAATCGCTTTGTGGATATTTCGACAGTGATTGCCGACAAGCAAGCCGTGATGCAGCTGTATGTCAGCCAGAATAGCCAGAACAGCTACCCGGAACTGGTGGTGGCATTGAACAAGGGTCGGACATTCACGCTGCCGGCCGAGGTGACCTACGCGGAAGGATTCTACGAATTCAGTGCCGAAGAGCTGGGCATGACTTTAGCGCAGGCCTACCAGCAGATCCTGCGGCGCTACTTTCAATAAATTACTCTCAATAAGTTACTCAATAAATTGCCCGTCTGCTGTAAAGCAGCAGCTGAATGACAATTCAGAGTATCACTCGCACGTAAGTGCTAGTGCACCACACTGCCCTTCTCGGGCGAAGCCAGTGCCTCGGTCTCTATCCATTCAGGCCACACCTCGGTGGGCCATTCTGCCTTCGCCCACAGGTGGAAAAGTATTCCCAGCCATTGCCGTAGCTGCACAGCGTTCAGCTGCAATTGAATCTGTAACTCGCCACTGTCACGAAAGGTCAGGATTACTTGCTGTTCGTTGGCAGCGATGTCGACTGCATGGGCCAACCAGGCAGTGTCCTCTGCCGGGAGCGTTACAGGGGTTTCGGGTTTTATACCGGCCTGGGCGCGTAATTGGGCAATTCCCTGACTGAGTTCGTTCGAGGCAGAGCGTTTTTGCGTGGTGTCGCCAGCAGCGGTCGACAGGGCTGTGCTCACAGGCGCCTGATCATCTTCAGGTGCCAGAATTTTCACCAGATGTGGGATCAGCCGTCGCAGTAGGCGCAGGGTCAGCATGCAACCCAGCACATTGCCCTCCTCTGATTCGCCGGTCAGACGGATGCGGTCTTCGGAGTCGATATAGACAGTGGAAAAGCGATTAATACGGGACACAGTGCTAGTGCCAGTTACTCGGTGGGTTCACTAAGCAAGTTATTAACTTCCAGCAAATCGGCAGGTTCGAGAACTCCAGCTTCTCTTTTCAAAAACAACAGATAGCGGATGTGGTCGTAACGCGCTTGCTGCAGGTCTCTCTCTGCGCGGAACTGGTCGCGCAAGGCATTCAGCACATCGACACTGGTAACAACACCCAAATCAAATCCTTGTTGCATGGCTTCTGCAGAGAGAGCTGTTGATTCGGCTAGCACTCTGGCCGCATCAGTGCGTCCGGCAGATGATTGTACTTGCAGATAGGCAGAGCGAACGCGCTGGTTTGTATCCAGTCGAACCTGTCGCAGTTCGTTCTCGGCGATATTGAACTGGCTTGTTGCTTCACGAACGCGTGCGCGATTGGAGCCACCGGCATAGATTGGAATGGAGACACTCAAGCCATAGTACGTGGTATCTGTTTGCGCCTGGGGCGCATTATCAAAGCCGAGATTGGAATCTTGCCGTTGCGCCACAAAGGATACCTCTGGCATGTACGCTCCACGACGTTCTGATATCTGCTCTTCCGCTGCTTCAACTGCAAATTCGCCAGCTAGAATTTGCTGATTATTGATGCGGGCTTGTTGAGCCCAATAATCAATATCTTCTTCGATATCGGGAATGTCTGCTTCAGCGGATAGCAGGTGCAGTTCTCCTACTGACATGCCGGTCACAGAGCGGAGTGCTTCCTCGGCAAGGTCCAATTCACTTTGCAGCCGGAGTTGCTCCGCCTGAACAGCAGCCAGACTTGCCTGAGCTTGGTAGAGATCTGTAATCTGGGCCAATTGGCGGTCGTACATGCTTTGAATCTGCTCGAGTTGATTCTGAACTGCTTCCAATTCAGACGCGATAGAGCTCAACGCATCCTGAGCTTGAAGCACGTTAAAATAATTATCTGCAACAATCGTCAGAATATTGGCCAATGCATAGTAATACTGCGCTTCTGACTGGTCTTCTATCAGCAATGCACGCTTGCGGGCAGAAAAAGCGCGCCAATTGAACAAGACCTGAGTCAGTTGCACGGATAACCGCTGGCCATCAAAATCACGAGCAAAACCTTGAGCGACTTGCCTGTTATCAGATGCACTTCCCTGAGCTGATACTTGCGGCAGGAGCTGGCCGGTCACCATTTTCTTTCTGGCTGAACTAATATTCAAATTCTCTTCAGCGATACGGAGTTGCGGGCTGAACTCCAGCGCTGCAGTGAAAAAATCTTCCAGAGAGGACCCAACCAGCTCATTGGAACGGTCGGATTCGGCTGAATTCCCGGCATTCAGCGTAGGCAATTCTGCTGCCAATACGGGTGCTGTAATCACGCAAGCAAGTATCCAACCAACTGGCTTGCTGAATTTAGTAGTCGAAAACCAATTAGTCTTCATTGAAACTTCGTGCAATTGCATTTGAGAAGGGTTTAAACAGGTACTGAAGAAAAGTCCGTGCGCCGGTATTGATAAACACTTCCGCAGGCATACCTGGAATAAGCGCCAGGTCTCCCAACGACTCAGTGCCGTCAGCAGTAACTTCAACACGAGCTCGATAGTAGGACATGCCGGTATTCTGATCCGTGAAAGCATCTGCTGAGATAGACAATACTTCGCCTTCAATTGTTGGCACAGAACTGCCGAATGCAGCAAACCTTACCGTAGCGATTTGGCCAGCTGCAACCCGGTCGATATCGACAGGTGAGACGCGCGCCTCGATAATTAGCTCCGCTGATTGCGGAATGATTCGAGCAATCTCTGTTCCAGGTCCTATTACTCCGCCAACTGTATGAAACTGCATACCGTTGACAATACCGGAAGCCGGGGCGCGCACTACGGTCCTAGAGACAACGTCTTGTAATGCGTTTCTGCGCTCTGTGAGATCCTTCAGATTGGTTTGGGTTTCACCCAGTGTATTGACGACTTCATTGATAAACTCGCGATCAATCTGAATTATCTGCAGACGTGCTTCGCCAATTTGCATCTCAGTTGAAGCAATAGTGGCCGTAAGCTCTGCTACTTCTCCGTCGAGTTGGGCTTTACTTCTTTCAATCTGGCGTAGACGATTTTTGTCTGAGAATCCTTGACTCAAGAGTTCGCGAATATCCGACAGCTCCTCATCAAATGACTGTGCGAGAACGCTATTGCTCTGTTTTAATCCGCGCAAGCCATCGAGTCGTGAATTCAATTGTTGAATACGTTGCTCCAGCACTTCAATCTCGCCCAATCGCGAGTTTCTTCTCGCTGTAAAAATCTCGCGCTGTGCCTGCAGTTCCTCTTGAACTTGAGACGCTGTTGTATCCAGATCCGCGGGGGTCCGCATTTCCGCATCCCCGTCTCTTTCTGAGAGCAGTCGTGCCTCTCGCGCTTTGAGAGCAACGTATTGACTGTTAACAATTTCAAGCTGTGCCAAGGGTTGAGTATCGTCAAGAACGAGAATCGTCTCGCCAGCTTCTACATATTCGCCTTCACCGGCCAATATGTCACTAATGATGCCACCCTCAAGATGCTGTACCACCTGACTGTACGACCTTACGTTAACCGTCCCTGTCGCAACTGCAGCGCTATTAAGGGGTGCCGTCGCAGACCAAATACCGAAAACGCCAAAAACGAGAAATAGTATGGTTAGACCTATGCGCTTGGGCGCTTCCATACTGGTGATAACACCGCTACTCGACTGGGAGGGTGAATTGTTTTTTACTTTGACTGGTAAGTTTTCCATAGTTTTTAGCCAGTAGCAGATTGCGGCGCCGATTTGCTTGGCAATAGATTAGACAATACTTGATCTTTACTGCCGTAATTAACAGGTAACCCGTCTTTCATGACCAGCAAGTTATCCATGCTGTGCAATATGAGAGTTCGGTGGCTAATTACGATAACAGTAGAGCCTTGATCCTTGATGCGATGGATCGCCTCTACCAATTCTTTCTCCCCCTGGTCGTCCAGATTGGAGTTGGGCTCATCGAGCACAATAAGACGCGGGCTTCCGTAAACTGCGCGAGCCAATCCTATCCTTTGACGCTGACCACCTGAGAGAACGCCACCGGCACCACCGATCACTGTGTCGTAACCTTGAGGGAGGTGTAATATCAGATCGTGAACGCCCGCCAATTTTGCCGCGGCAACAATTTTCTCAGGGTCAATTTCTGCGAAACGGCTGATGTTCTCCGAGATCGAGCCATCAAACAATTCAATATCCTGAGGCAAGTACCCTACGTAAGGTCCCAGTTCGTCTCTGTCCCAAGAGGCGATTTCTGCGCCATCGAGCCTTACAGAACCATTTGAAGTTGGCCATATACCAAGCAATGCCCTTGCCAGTGAGGACTTACCGGACGCACTGGGTCCTACGATTCCCAATGCGGTGCCGGCAGGAAGGTCGAAACTGACTCCTCGCACAACGGGTGTCTTTGACCCCGGCGGAACTACAACTACTTGTTGCGCAGAGAGATCACCTTTGGGGGCCGGCAATCGCATTGAGTCTTTGCTGGCTGGAACCGCTTTCAGTAACTCGCCGAGTCTTTCGTATTGAGCGCGCGCCACTGTAAAGCCACGCCAGGAACCTACCAACAAATCAATAGGTGCCAATGCCCGGCCCAATAGTAAAGAGCCGGCGATCATCATACCCGGAGAAATTTCCTGTCGGAGCGCAAGGAATGCGCCAAGCCCAAGCAGCAATGATTGCATGATCATTCGAAATGTTTTTGAAATACTTGTCAGTACACTCGATTTACGACTCGCTTCTGTTTGCAGGCTCAAGACATCATTAGACTGCGACTCCTGACGATCACGAATAGTTCTGGTCATACCCATTGCGGCTATGACCTCCGAATTTCTCAAGGTGCCAGTAATTTGATTGGATAGAGCACTGGATTTGGCATTTGCGTCCTTCAACTTCTTGTTCGTTACCTTTTCGTTAGCGAACGTTAGTGACAGCATGACAATAACTGCAATTATTGCAGCAACACCAAACCAGGGGTGAAAGAGGAACATCACGCCGATATAAATTGGAACCCACGGCGCATCAAAGAATGCAAACAGGCCATTGCCAGTGAGGAATTGTCTTAGCTGTGAAAGGTCTGACAATGGTTGAGAATTGGACACTAATCCACCGGTTAGCAATGACCTTTTAAAAGTTGCATCTGACACTCTTGACCTTAGGGATGTTTCAATTCGGTTGCTCGCGCTTACCAAAATCAATGATCTCACCCATTCGAAACCACCGAGCGCCATGAGCAGAAAAATCATAAGCAGTGTCAACATCGTCAGGGTGGACAGGCTTCCGCTCGATACGACGCGATCGTACACTTGCAGCATGTATAGAACCGGTACCAGCATGAGCAGGTTAATGGCGGCGCTGAACAGGCCGGCGTAAAGGAAGTACTGCTTTACATCTTTAAGTGCAGCAGCCAGCTCGGGGTAGGTAGTCTTGTTATCCATTTAAACTATGTTCCTGGTCGGTTTGGCCAGTACTCAAAAAATTGAACGCGTTTGGCTGGCTGGCAAAAATAGCCAGTCATTGATATCGCCAGAGATTGCGTTGAGCGCCAATTAAAGCCGTCCACCCAATCTTGGGGCCAAATCACGAAATTCAATCAAACATTGGCATTAACTGGTCTGAATTGATAATTAAGTGCCGATCAATTCGCTGTGCCTTTTAAAGCGACTCGTGGCCTTCGGCAAGCGACTTCAAGGTTTCCATACTGGGTACAAGCAAACTGTTGGGTCCGTTTCGCTGCACGATATTTCTGCTTTGTAACGCTTGAAATACCCGCGTGACAGATTCTCTGGAAATATTCAGCATGATCGCAATTTCCATATGTGTCGGCGGATTTCGAATTTCACTATCCCGCATTCTTTTCTTGTCGTCTGCCGGAACCAACATCCACAGCTGACAGCAGACCCGCTGGGAAATATTCGGTAAACCAAGCATTGAGCGTTGGGCTGACAACTGCCTGATTCTTTGTGCCAGCTTATTGCC
Source organism: uncultured Pseudohongiella sp. (assembly GCA_964592245.1). GTDB lineage: Bacteria > Pseudomonadota > Gammaproteobacteria > Pseudomonadales > Pseudohongiellaceae > UBA9145. The sequence goes on from CAZQFA010000019.1 coordinate 45,765, forward strand.
GATAATTGGCATCAAAGCAGCATTCGAGAGGATCGATTTCTGAATCGCCTCCCTTGGTACATTAACCACCAATGCCGAAGTCAGGGAAATTATGTGTTCTTGTTGCTCCCCTTCATCAAATAGCGTCAATTCGCCACAGAAGTCACCAGGTTCGACGAAGTAAAGCCCCACTTCGCGTCCATCTATCGTAAAATCGACAGCTTGAAGTCGGCCTTCAAAGAGGAAACACAAGGTAGGCGCTCTGGTTCCGGCCGCCAAAACTACGCCACGCCGGGAGTGCTTGCTCGCTTTTGATTGCGCCGCCAGGCTATCAAGTTCGCTCTCGGAGAGGTTCTTGAGTAATGGGAACGTCTTCAGCAGCGAGGGGGTGACAATCATGGCTGTCTATTTTGCCCCGTGCTCAACTAGGTTTCATCGGGAGAAGCGATTGAGATGGCCAAATCGTGACACTTCCCTGCTGACATTCGGGCCTTGTTAGAATGATAATTCGGATTATAAGTGTCTGAATCCAATAAACAAAAGCCAATATTTACATCTCATGTGATTGTCATCACTTGCTTTAGTCTTTTTCTGCGATACCTTGCTGACTTAATAGTGGGTGAGGTGTGCCCTCATTTCGCGCAGGCTCCGTCGCATTCTTGATAGCCTGACGCACAATCAAGGCCAAACCAGCATGTTAGTTCAGTTTCTCGACACAATCAGGAAAAGGTTTAAACGGCCCCTGCAGTTATTGCTTTCCTCGGCAATGCTGTGGCTCTGTGTCTTTGCGCAAGCCCAGGCAGCAGAGAACCAGCAGTCTGAGCGTGGTGCGGTAGTCGGCAAGGTCAGCCTGTTATTGGGCAAGGCACGACTGGAAACTGGCGACAGTGCAAAGATCCCGGTAACCGTGGGCACTGAAATCCGTGTCCATGATCGCATTGTTACCGACCTGAACGGACACGTTCATATTCATTTTATCGATAAGGCCTTAGTGAGCGTTCGGCCAGACAGTCGGCTGGAAATCACAAACTATCACTACGTCAAAGAGCGGCCGGAAGAATCTTCAGTCAAATTCAGCTTGCAGGAAGGTATCACACGCTCAATTTCAGGGGATGCTGCGCATTCAGCCCGTCAGCGTTTCCGTCTCAATACGCCGATAGCGGCTATTGGTGTGCGTGGCACTGACTTTGTGGTGAGTGCGTCCGAGACCTCTGTGCGGGCGCTGGTCAATGAGGGCGCGATAGTAATGGCGCCATTCTCGAATGATTGCACAGCGGAAGCCTTCGGTCCGTGCGCCGAAAATGCCGTTGAGCTCACAGGAACATCACTACAATTGCTTGAATTTGATGGAAATTCAAGCACTCCAAGATTATTGCCAGCGCCACATGAGCGGGATCCGGGCGTTATCCGTGATGAAGTCATGGTGGCGCTGAATAATGTCCGGGAAAGTGATGAGGCCGGACAGAACCAGTCTACAAGTAATGAAGTTTATCTCGAAGGCGTCACCTCAACGCAGGTTACAGCCGCTGCTGCATCTATATCTTCTGATGGCGTATCGACAGGCGGGCAATCCGCAGTGGCCGATTTGACACCGACAGTAGCCATGACAGAGCAAGAGCTGACGGACCGCCAACTTGTCTGGGGTCGTTGGGCTGACGGGGCCGGCGCTCTGGAGCGTATTACTCTGCCAGTTGCCAGTATTCGTGAGGGGCGACAGATCGGGGTTGGCAACAGCCAATATGTGTTATTGCGCCCGGATTTGCCAGATCGGCCTGTCGACGCCGGTTTGGGCGTAGTTGGTTTCAATCTCAACAGTGCTCAGGCGTTTTACCAGTCAGAGTCAGGCATCGTTGCTATGCAAGTTGGCAATGGCAGCCTGAATATAGATTTTGATCAGAACCAATTTGCGACGTCTCTCGATTTGCAGCATAGCCTGACGGGTCTGGTTAATTTTCAGGCTCAGGGCAGTGTTTTTGACGGTGGGTTTTTCAACGTGCGCGATGAATCGCAGCGAGTTGCAGGCACTGTTTCTCTGGACGGGCAAGAAGCCGGTTATTTCTTTGAAAAGCAACTCGAAGAAGGCGGAATCTCGGGTCTCACACTTTGGAGCGCCCAATAAAGATGAGCACGCAGTCCAGCTTCTTTTCGCGTGCTACAAGCCCGCTAGCCTTCCTTCTGGATCTCTCTCCTCTTAAGAGTCGTGTTGCCGTGATTGCGGCGGCAGCGATTATTTCATTGTTGTTGTTTGTCATATTGGGTAGTCAGTTCAGACAGGTGGAAGAACGACTTGGTGATCTGGGCTGGACACTGTCGCCCAGCTACGAAACTGAACAACGCATCACTATCGTGGCAATCGATGAGGCAAGCCTTGCTGAAGTCGGGCCATGGCCGTGGCCCCGAGAGACCATGGCTGAATTGGCCCGGGCTATTGATGGCGCGGGTGCGCAATTGCAAATTCATGACATTGTCTACAGTGAGCTCAGACAAGGCGATACAGAGCTTCACTCTGCGCTGCAGGCCACCAATGGTGCAGTGTTGGCGCAGATTCCGGTATTAGATGCTGACCAGGAAATTCAGGTCGGCTTCCTGTCCCACCCGTTGCAGCAATTAGCTTGTGCCCCTGCGTCAGGAGAGGCACAAATTCCTGCAACCAGCAGTTATCTGGCGTCCAACGCAGTGTTTGCCGATATTGCCAAAGGCCACATCACACCAATTATTGATCGTGACGGGGCAATACGGAAATCCCCGGCGCTGGTCTGTATAGAAGGCGAATCCTACCCGGCACTGGCAATAGCAGCGTTGTTGCAAGCCATTGATGCCAATTCCTGGCGCGCTAATTTGACTCCTTCGCCGTCGTTTTTTGGCCCGGCACAGAGGCTGACCCTGGAAGCCTACCCGGGTCTGTCCATACCACTGGACGCAGAAGGGCATCTTCGTATTTCCTATGCGCGCCACCCGTCGGCTTTCAGAGCAGTATCAGCGGTTGATGTTCTCAATGGCGATTATGACCGCTCCCTTTTCGATAATGCATGGGTGTTACTTGGTGCCACAGCCTTCGGGATGAGTGACATAGTCCCTACCCCCTTCGATGGCGCAGCGCCGGGCGTGGAGCTGCAAGCGCGGATGTTGGCCAGTCTTCTCGATGTGGCGATTCCCTATACGCCTGCAATTGCACCAGCAATAGCCTTACTACTGAGTCTCATTGCGGCTGCAGTATTGTTGCTTCTGGCCAATCGTGAAGGCCGTTGGTCAGATATCAATCTGGCCTTGGCCGGTATTGTGTTGCCTCTCTCTGCCCTGCTGTTACACATACAACTGCTGGCCACTGTCAATGTATGGCTAGGCTGGATTACACCAGCCGTATTCAGCGTTTTGGCCGCCGCCAATTTGCTGTTGCTTGAATTGTCTCGCGTCCGGCGCCAACGAGTACGAGTATTCACAAATTTAAGCAGCTACTTGCCCGGCAACCTGGCCAAGGAAATCGCTTATTCGTTACCGAACTCCAATGTGGCAGCACGTTGGTCCGAAGCGACAGTACTTTGTGCAGATTTGCGCAACTTCTCTGCTTTCACTGCATCCAGGCCCGCGGAGGAATCCGCCGCGATGCTGCATTTTTTCTTTACCAGGGCTACGCAAATTGTCGAAAAGCACGGCGGTCGCCTGCACGAATTCAAGGGCGACGGCATTTTGGCTGTTTGGGACAAGGATGATGGTCTCGCCGCGAATTCATCCTTGTCGGCTGCAATAGATTTGTACAAAGCCTTCCATGAAGACTTGCTGCCGGATTTCGCTCCTAATGGTTTGCAGCCATTGGATCTGGGTATTGGCATTGAACAGGGGCCGGTGCTGGTAGGCACAATTGGACCGGCGCACCGGCGCAGCCATACACTTTTGGGCGACACAGTGACTCTGGCTATTCGCATTCAGGAGTTTACTGCGGAAATTGCCCAGCCGGTTCTCGTCGGTTCCAGCATTGCTCGCAAGCTGCATGACAAACGCTTGCAGTCGCAAGGCAGCTTTTTGGTCAACGGGCTCATTACACCGCACACGTTGTACGCATTGCCTGCGGGTCTATTGCCTGTCTCATCACCTTTCGATGGGCAGTCTGCAAAACCTGCATTGCGAATTCTCACCGGGGGGCGCGAGTAGTCCCGCTCGCCAATTATTTACTGGTTAGCAGGATGCGGTGCTTGGGCTGAATTGAAGCGCACAGCTTCTTTAGTTTGCACGGCATATAGCGATTAACGATAATCGCCGCCATGGTTTTACCCCCTCACAGTTACTTACTCTTTTTCAAGTCTGCCAGCGGTCCTTGCGTGCAATGAAATTGCCATGCATTGCCTTGTTGCTGCTATTGGCGTTACCGCTGCATGTGAGCGCCCAACAGTGCCCGGAACTGGCGCAGTATTACGATCAGTCACTAGAGTGGGGCGAAGTGATTGATGACCTCGGTCCCTTGCTTCCGGTATGTCTGGATTCGTCCGAATACTTTGCATTGTTGGGAGGGGCCCAACTCAATAACGGATTACTGGCAGAAGCGTTTGAATCTCTTGAGCGCGCATTGCTGCTGGATCCACAGAATGGCGCCGCGCAAATTGACTACGCCCAGGCACTCTTTGAGGAGGGCCAGCTTTTCAACGCCCTGCAGCTCAATGATCAGGTGCTTGCGCGTGAGGACTTGCCAGAAGAAATCAGGCCGGTGATTACGGCGCGGGCAGAGCGCTGGCGCAGCCTCACCAGAAACTCGAGCTTTCACGCCGATGCCATGATCGGCTATGACAACAATCTCAATGGCGCCCCGGATCCTGACCTGATAACGCTGACATTGTCGGGTGAATCCGTTCTATTGCCGCTAGGTGATGAATTCCGGCCGCAAAGCGGGCCCTATCTCAATCTCAGGCTCGGAAACAGAACCAGTTGGCTGGCCCCGCTCAATCAGCAACATGTGGCTTTCGAGGTCCGGGGTCGAGTAAGTGAAGACAACGCATCTGACCTCATTCAACTGGATGGCCGCTACAGTTTTGTGCGCCCGCACCGCCGTTATGCATGGCAAATCGACGCCAGTATTCGCAATTTATTCTTTGGCGGCACAGCTCTCTACACAGCCAGTGAAACCCGGGGCAGGATAAACACACCTGCTATTGGCCAGTGCAGGCCGTTTGCCGATGCCACGGTTCAGCACCAGCTCTTCCACAAGCAAACCCGCCTTAATGCCTTTGACACGCGCCTCTCTGGTGGAATGAACTGCACAGTCAGCGCACTTTCCTGGCCGGCGATCAATACCTTGCGCATCAATCTCAGTGGCGGGATTCTGAATAGCCAGGCATTACGGGCCGCCAGACCGGGCGGCGACCGAACTGGCTGGCAGATCTCCAGCGAAATTGTGGCCAGCAAGGGGGTGCATACCCTGAGAGCATTACTCAATCATACCGAGCTTGATGACAAGCGCGGCTACAGCCCCCTGCTGGCAGATGGCGCTGCGCGTCAGATTGCGCGCGGTTATGCCTTATTACAATACCGCCAACCTGTTGTTTTATTTGACAAAAATGTTGATTTCGTCATCAATGCCTTTCACCAGATACAAGACAGCAATATCGAATTATTCGACAGTAGCGACAGCACTTTGGAAGTTGGTGTCAGCTTCCGTTTTTGATTTGCTGCGACAAATTCCCACGGGAAATGCCCTTGCAACTTTTACGCAATTTCCCAAATGCAGAAAAATCTGAAAAAAGAGCTACTTACAATCGCAACTTCAATGCAAAAAGAGCTATGAAAAGTTGCGGCTGGAATTCAGAAACTGTAATATTCAGCCGATATCTGCTTGCGGTTACTGAGCATTCTTTCCCAAGCTGGATGTAATTTGCTAATTCAGGCAATTCCCCTTCATGTGATTACAGTCACAAGGGGTGGGGAACGGCTTGGTTATGCTTGGTGCGACGATGACAGGTTCACTACGCGTACGCGACATGGAAAGAGTGGCCAAAATCGAAAACACACTATTTGAAATCGATCTCAAGGAGTTACAAAGACAATGGCAATAACGACTGAAACCCGAACGGGCATCATCGAAGTTGTGGTCGGCATGTTCGGTGCTGCCCCCGGCGCGAGTGTCCTGGCTGAACTGACTACTGCAGTAGAAGCCGGCCTGAGCCTGCGCGACCTGACAATTACCCTGTCAGAGTCCTCAGTATTCAAGGCTACTTACCCTAACTTTCTGACCAACACAGAATTCGCCACCAACTACCTCACAGCTGTGCTGGGTAGCGAAGTCTCTGCAGAAACCATGACAGCTGCGGTAGATATCGCGGTTGCCGAGCTGAACGCAGGCATGTCTCGTGGTGATCTGGTGTGGCTGGTCATCGACTTCCTGGGCAATGTCCCGGAAACAGACGCCAACCTTGGT
>CAZQFA010000020.1:0-1811 GCA_964592245.1 uncultured Pseudohongiella sp.
ACCAACTCGATTGCCGCTTCGAGTGAGGAATCGTCATCATTAATCATGGCCTGATGCAGGGCGATGGCGCGGTCCCAATGATAGATCGTAGTGGGCGGATACACAGAGAAAAACATCACCGCGACAGCAGCCCAAAATGAACCGTAAGCCCAGCGAGATTGCCGTCTGATGTAAAGAAAGTAGTAGATCCCCAGAGTACCAGCGATGCCCGCTGCTACCACCGGCATGGTTTGCACCCACATCATGCCATTCAATTCGCTACCCAGTTCGATGCCAAGCAAATTAAGTAGCGGGCGCGTCACACTCCAGCCGGGCAAAAGAAAAACGATGAACACCAGAAACAGTGTAAAAATACTTTTTTTAATATTGGGCGTCAGCAAGGCAATCATGAAGAACAACGGCACCAGAATGGCGGCTTCGAATGAAGCAATCCCCAATGCATAGCCAAGCGCTACCGAATGCTCCAGGCCTTCACTGAGATTAATGACATAACGTGCAGTGATCACTGGTAGAACAATGGTCAGACACAGAAACAACAGCTTCGCCAGCAGCCAATTCAGACGTGAGATCGGCCGTGTTAGCCAGTCATGATGCAGACTGGCTGCCGGATCGTGTTGCAACACTACAATCATAATGGTGAGGCTGAGGAAAAACGCAACCCAGTAAAAATTGGCCTGCATGGCGACCATGAATTCCGAATCAATACCCAACTCTTCAACATTCAGGTTGGCAATGACAGGTTGGATAAAAAATACGACAAGGGCCAACAGCAGTAGTGGCAACATGCTGATAATATCTTTCTTGATGATCGCCAGAATGGCGCGGGCACTGAAGTTCATGCAGCGACTCCCATTTGTTGTTGTCGCGCTTCACGAATAAGCACTTTGCTTATTTCCCGCAGACTGATGGCTTCGGCGTCGAACTGCACTGCGCCAAAATAGTGGCTCAACTGCTGATACAGGGATTCATTGCTACTAAAACCGGAATCGGTAAATTTCAGAACATGCCCGGCTATTTCTGGCGCAATCCATTGTTCAGGTAAATCTGCAGGCATGTCTTTGCGCGCCGACAAAGTGACAAATACCTGCCGGAAACGTCCATGCAAGGACTCGATAGATTCCTGAAAGGACAGTTGCCCCTTATCCATAAACGCAATGTGACTGGTAAAGTGCTCAATCTCGGCCAGCTCATGGGAAGAGATCAGAATCGTCGTTTCCTGTGCCTGCTCCAGCAGCCCTTCGATGACTTCATCACGCGTGAGTGTATCCATGCCACTCAGTGGTTCATCGAGTAGCAGAACTTTCGGCCGGAAGGCGATACCAGCTACCAGCACCGTCTTCATGCGCATGCCATGCGACAACTTGCTCAACCCACGATTGGCTGGCAAATCCATGCGCCGGCGTAGCAACTGCTCGAGACCACGATCCCAGGTGGGATAGAGTGCGCGCAGATACTCAAAATACTGACCAATGGTCAGGCGCTCCGGCAGCACCTGATTCTCCGACACATAGCCAATGTGCAACATATCCCGGGCCCGCAGGGCACGACTGTCACAGCCAAGAATCTCCGCGCGACCACTGCTCGGCTGCAGAATGTTGACCAGGGTGCGCATGGTTGTTGTCTTGCCGGCACCGTTGGTACCGACCAGAGCAAAGGCCGCACCCTCGGGCACCTGCAGATTGACATCCCGCAGAATGTGCACACCGCCAAATCGTTTGCAGAGTTGTTCAGTCTTTATGATCACCGGAGACGACCTTCAAGGTATTCAGGCTTTGCCAATGTGACTCGACTGACGCAAGAACTTCGTCGAG
>CAZQFA010000020.1:1911-39465 GCA_964592245.1 uncultured Pseudohongiella sp.
ACCTGATCGAAGATCGATTGGCCGGGGTCAAGCTTGATTTTAAATGGTGTCATATCTGTAGTGTGACACCAAGAACACAGAAGTCAAGCCCCAGCGTTTTATTGCTTTCGCTGCACTCAATGACATAACGCACAGGTAACGAGAAAAGTTACTGCTCTGTCCGTCGGCAATGTCACCTATATAGGTGATTTATCTACCCGTGTTACTCGTTAACCTTTCATTCCACACGGTTCAGGTGCATTAACACGCTTTTCTTCTGGAGTGCCGAATAGTGTCAGCTGATGGCTTTGTACTAATCGTGGAGAAATACCCATTGCATAGAGCAATCTCTGCACCATGCATATGACAACCAGCAAGAGGATAACTAATGAAAATTTGCACACGTATCTTTCTGACCCTGCTCCTCAGCCTGCCTTTTGCGATGGCACAGGCGCAGATTTCTCCGGCCCTGACTATCTTCAACAGTGAAACCGGACTGCTGAAAATTCCGGCTCTGGTCTTCAACGGCAGCGTCTACTATCTGGAACTCAGTGTTGCTGATGCAGTGGCATTGACCATGAAAATTGAAGAATCATCCCTGGTGGATGTCAGTCCAACAGAAGCGCTGAACGGTAATACGACCGATGCCATCGTTGGCACCTGGGGTGTTGATGGTGAGACAGGCACATCGTTTACGTTCAATGCGGATGCCACCTGGGAAATGACTCAAGCCGCCGGTGTCGACGAAGCTGAGTGTCCCGAGGGCGGAGTCGAATCGGGTACTTTCCGTTATACCTCGGCTACTGGCGTTTTCATGCCGGTATTTCTGGTCAATGAAAACGGCAGTTGCGGCTTGTCCAGTTCTACCGGCGTCGTACGCTTGATTCCGGACGGCAATACCATGTCAGTGTTAATCGGCACTGAGACTGGCGCCACGCTGACCAAGCAGTAGACCAGCAGCTCGTGAATTCTTTAAAAAGTAAGTTGCCAGACAAGCAGGGAAATAGTCCGGCAGATGCGAGGCTACGTACTATTCGGCTGACTCACTACTAAAGAGTCATTCGCCAACAGTGACAAGAAGGAGAGCACTGCAAATGCCCTCCTTCTTGTCATTTTTATTCCGCGCTTGAAAGCTTTCCAGGACCCACAGCTGTCATCAACTGCACAATCCGTTCGGTCACCAGTGGTTCCAACCCTTCGGTATGACCCTTGTCCAGTCGCACGACGTCGGCGACAACGCGACCGTCATCGCAATTACCGTACTCGAAGACATCAGCAGTTCCGGGACGGGCCGCCATGCCCCAGACTGGATAACCCATGCGACCACTATCCTGCACCCAGCCAGCCTGCGTATCGACTACCTGCTCATGAGTGCGCGCAGAACAACCATATTTCTCCGCCCAGGGTGAGGACTCTGGCAATGATTGAATTTCGTATTCGCCGGTCGTGTAGATATGGGAAAAGTCACACTGTGGCAATTCGCCACTACCTGCCGGACGGGGACGCGCGGGAGGCGGTGAGCCATCAGCCAGTGGCGGACCAAACCGTTCTACCAGCGCTGCTGTACCGATGCGGCCGCCGGACAGACTGAGCAAACCGTCGACCTTGTCGCGGTAGAAATCCGTGCACACCAGACGGTGTGAGGTGGCACCACCCTGACTATGCCCGGCAAGCCAGAAGGCCCTGATGTTTTCCTGGCCAAATGCAGCGATCACCTGAGTGGTAATGTTGTGCAAGTGCGCGTCATCGACTTCCGGATCCCATACCCTTACGCCGGGGCCGCTGCCACCCATACTGCGTGAACCTTCTGCTGTCGATGTGGCCACCACAAGTCGGTATTTTTCTTTCAGGTCCATCGCCGGAAAATAATGGCGTTGCCAATTGGCAATTGAACCGGCGCCGTGAATATTGAGAATAAAGACAACATCTTCCCCGGGCTTCAGATCGCAGGGATAGTCGACAAAATAGTCGCGCCCGGTAAGTGGATCAGTAACGTTACCGCGTACACCCGTTTTTGTTGCACAGTCACCTGCCTGACAGTGGACCGGCGGCGGTGATTCACACACCACATCGAGCATGTTGTCGGCGTTGCTTAAAGCACTGAGTAAAAGTAGTGGCAGTCCGGTCAGCCACCGCATTGATAGTGTCCGCATAGTTCCCCCTTGTTGTTATTATCGCCAGCCTTTCTTTGCAGGCAGGTCGCAGTGATCGCATCGAGCTTATAACGACTTATTCAAGCTGTACAGTCCGGCGCAAGAAGGTAATTCTGGTCGCAACTAGCTTTGCAATGCAAAGTACTTGACAACGCTTCATCTCAGAGCCACTCTTTACGGCCATGAACCCGCCACACACACCGACTTCAAGATCTGCGGCAGCAGAGGTTGGCTCTGCGCCATCGGCAGCGACCTCTCTGCATTCCCGCGCGGAAGACAATCTGCGTTTCATCCGCGCCTCGATGGAAAGTGCCACCGAGTTTACCGGTGTATCCGGTCTGGGATACATGCTGGCCGGTGTCTCTGCCCTGGGCGCCGCCTGGCTCGCCAGTCAACAAGCCAGCAATAGCGGCTGGCTTGTCGTCTGGATGCTGGAATTGCTGTTCGCCGCCACGCTACTGCTCACACTGACGGCATTGAAGGCCAGAAAGCAGGGTACATCCCTGCTGTCCAGCAACGGCAAAAAGTTACTGTTGGCATTCTTCCCCGCTATGGCCGTCGGTGGCGTGCTGACGCTGAATTTCTTTTTGCGCGATCAGGTTGCCACCCTGCCCGGTATCTGGCTCAGCCTGTACGGCGCCGCAGTGATGACTGCCGGCGCCTATTCGGTTGCGGCAATACCAGTCATGGGCGGTATTTTCCTGTTGCTGGGCAGCTTGGTCTTGCTGACTGATCTCTCCGGCGATCTATTTCTGGGTGTCGGTTTCGGCCTGCTGCACATCGGCTTTGGCTTTTTCATCTGGAGACATTATGGCGGCTAAAACGGCAAAGCAACTCAGCGGGGAAAAAAGGACAACCTTGACAGCAATCGCCTCCAACAAGGACATGACGTCAGATTTCGACGGGCTGATCCATGAACGCACAAGACTCGCTATTGTCAGCGCGCTGGCTGCCAACAAAAAACTCACCTTCAATGACCTGAAGTCGGTGTTACAGGTATCCGACGGCAACCTGAGCTCCCATGCCCGCAAGCTGGAAGATGCTCGCTACATTAGTTGCAAGAAGCAGTTCGATGGCCGGATGCCGCGCACCGAATATGCACTGACCACTACAGGCAAAAAAGCGCTGAAAGGTTACATCACGCACATGGAGTCCTTGATCAAAGCCATGAAGCAAACCTGAAAAAAATTTGCCCGCATACTTTGCAATACAAAGTACTTTTTAATCGTATACAGATTTCGATAGCTGACCGGGCGTCAACTGATACGCCATGAATGACCAATACGGAGACTCGTTATGATCACCACCATCAAAGCCGGCAAGGATATCAAGCCACTGCAGATGCCGAACAAAGTACTGTTCGCCGGATTACTGCTGGGGCTCGCCACCGACCGACTCTGGTTTGCCAACGGGCCGCTCGGACCGGGCTTCATGCTCTGGGTCGGGTTGTGCAGCAGCGCAGCAATCTGGGCAGTCAAGCGGACGCAGGCAGCAGACAGACACGAAGTCAGCGCCTGGTGTCTGGCCGCTATCTTTGCCGCTATGGTACTCATCTGGCGCACCAGTCCGCCGGTGATTCTGGCCATGCTTCTGGTATTGATCACCACCGCAGTGATGGTGATCATGCAGAAAAACTCGCGCGGACTGCGCGACATCACATTGCAAGACGGCTTGCACACATTCGTGCGCCTGCCCGGTCAGTGTCTGCTCGCACCCTTTCGCGTGCTGGCCAAGGTGGACTTCGGCGCCGGAATGCTTGATCCCCGCTTTCGTGCTGTCTGCCGTGGCTTGCTTCTGGCAGCGCCTGTGCTGGCGATCTTCTCTGCCTTGTTCGCTTCGGCGGATCTTGTTTTCAGCCGGCAACTTGAGCGCGCGCTCGGCGTATTCTCTCCGCAATCGCTGGATCATTTACTGATCACATTACTGTTTGGCTGGGTCGCTACGGGTTTGTTGGCCGGGGTGAGTGAAAAGCATTTTCTGGTAGAGCGCCCTTCGCCACGCATAATCAACCTTGGTAGCGCAGACACGGCGACGCTGCTTGGTCTGGTACTGTTGTTGTTTCTTTGCTTTGTCGCATTGCAAGTGGGGTACCTGTTTGGTGGCCAGAGCACAATCGAAGCCACTGCCGGGCTGACGCTGGCCGACTATGCACGACGGGGCTTTTTCGAGATGCTGGCAGTGGCAGGATTAACGCTGGCACTACTGGTGGCGGTTGCACATGCGACGACCAACCAGCGCCTTTTTCGCCCACTGGCCAGCGCTATGATCGCTTGCGTCGGGGTGATGTTGTTATCCGCCTGTCAGCGCATGCTGCTGTATGTAGACCAGTTCGGTTTGACGCTGGATCGTCTGACCGCGCTCTGGGCGATGGCCTGGATTGCCCTCTGCCTCGGCTTGTTCGCGACTACGTTGCTACGCGGCCGCAATCGGGATTTTCCGGCCGGGCTGGCACTGAGCGCCGTGCTGCTGGCTTTCCTGTTTGCGCTGTCGAACCCGGCTGCTAGCGTCAGTGCGATCAATATCGAGCGATCTGCCGTCACGAACAATGAACTGGACACACAATACCTGCTGCGTCTGGGTCCCGATGCTGTACCAACTTTGTTAGAGCAACTCGACACCCTGCCGACGGCTGCACAATGCCAGCTGGCGGATGGACTGCTGCAGGAATGGTCACCGGTGAACGCGCCAGCTGGCAGTCAGGCGATGGATTGGCGTTGGTGGAACGCCAGCAAAGCAGCCGCCGCACGCACCGTGCGGGCAAACTTCGCAAAACTGACAGCGTTACGGGATGGCCCTTGCACAGACTTATTGTAGTTGCTGGCGCAAGGCGGCTATCTGCCTGGCCAGGACTTCTTCACCGTATAGCACCGCCGGGCCGAATCCCCACACGGGCTTCGGCCAGGCCTTGTCCTGTGGACTACGCAGCACATGATGCACGTGTAACTGCGGCACCACGTTGCCCAGCGCGGCCACGTTCATTTTACCGGTGAAGAAAACTGCCTGCATTGCCCGGCAGAGCTGCGCCGACTCTTGCAGCAAGCAGATCTGCTCCGCCTCGCTCAACTCATAGATCTCGGTCACGTCTGCCCGTCGGGGTACCAGAATGCACCAGGGGAAATCGCTGCTATTCATTAACAACAACCGGCTGAGTTCAAGATCGACAATAAAGGCACAATCCTGTGCCAGCTGTGGGTGTAATGAAAATTCTGTCATGTCAGATTCCGCAGGCTGTGATTACTGGCGGCGGGCATTGCCGTCTACCCGTGCATAAACTATCAGAAGCGCCCGGGATACCGGTACATCACCCACGGATGAGCCAGAAGAAAGGCTAGCAGTGATGGTGCCGCGAGCACTCAGGAATGTATCCAAACTTGGTGCAAGGCAAAAACGTCGCGCACCAACATCGACCTTTTTCGTCATAATGCCCGTTTTGCACCCAACCTCCAAGACTTGGAGTCGCCGCCAACTTGGGCATTAAACGTCTAAATTTCAATCAGTTGGCTGGCATGCACACTTGCTGAGCAATATTGGCAGAGGATTTGCATTAAGCCAGTGCGTTAACTTCCTTGCAGCCAGACCTCGGCGTCGCTGCTGTGCTGATCGTGCTTCTGCTAGTTCGTGGATCCGGAAGTCACCCCTTGTTCGAGGCTCACTCGAACGCCCGTGTTCGTTAATGGCGACAAGCACGGTGCAAACAATAATAAATCCCTCTACCCATTTACCCTATCCATTTACCCTATACTTTACTCAAAGGAGAGCACTGCATCATGCAGCGGCCCAGTTCTGTGCTTAATTTATTTTCATTCACCGGCAAGATGCGCGTGCTGCATCTTACCTGGTTTGCCTTTTTTCTTACCTTCGTAGTCTGGTTCAACCACGCGCCACTGATGGCGACTATTCGCGAATCACTTGGCCTGAGTGCCGCGGAAGTCAGCGCCATTCTGATGATCAATGTAGCCCTGACGATTCCGGCACGCATTCTCATCGGTATGCTGGTGGATCATTTCGGACCGCGACTGGTGTATTCCTCACTGCTGTTTGCCTCCAGCCTGTTCTGTTTCGCCTTCGCCATGGCTAACAGTTTTGAACAATTGCTGCTGCTGCGCTTCCTGCTCGGTTTTGTCGGCGCCGGTTTCGTCATCGGTATCCGCATCATCAGCGAATGGTTTCCGGCCAAACAGGTTGGTCTGGCCGAAGGCATTTACGGCGGCTGGGGTAACTTCGGCTCTGCCGCCGCCGCGATGACTTTGCCAACACTGGCCCTGATATACGGTGGCGACAATGGCTGGCGCCTGGCTGTGGCCACCACCGGCGTGTTGATACTGCTGTACTCTGTTGTCTATTTTTTCAATGTCGATGACACACCGGAAGGTTCCACCTATTTCAAACCCAACAAACGCGGCGGTCTGGAAGTCAGCAGTGTGCGTGACTTCTGGTTCTGCATGCTGATGAACCTGCCACTGGTCGGTGCACTGGCGCTGTTGACCTGGCGCCTTGGCAATCTCGGCGTGTTGAGCGCCAGCATCTCGCTGTTCATCTACATCGCTCTGGTTGCCATCTACCTGTATCAAAGCTACCACCTGTTCAGCGCCAACAAGCATGTCTTCACTGAGAAAACACCACAGATTCACCAGTACAAATTCAAGCAGGTGGCAATCCTTGATCTGGCCTACCTGGTTACCTTCGGCTCCGAACTCGCGGTAGTGTCGATGCTCCCGCTTTTCTTTCTCGACACCTTTGACGTCTCACCGGTGTTGGCCGGCATGCTGGCTTCCGGCTTCGCCTTCATGAACCTCGTTTCGCGCCCCACCGGTGGCTGGTTCAGCGACAAATTCGGTCGCCGTCGCTCACTGCTGATTACACTGGCCGGTTTGTCAGTAGGCTACTTCTGCATGAGCATCATCGATTCCAGTTGGGCCATCCCGCTGGCAGTGCTGGTCACCATGGGTTGTTCCTTCTTCGTGCAGGCCGGCGAAGGTGCAGTCTTCGCCATGGTGCCACTGATTCAGCGTCGCTTGACCGGACAGATTGCCGGCATGGTCGGTGCCTACGGTAACGTTGGTGCGATCACCTTTCTGGCGGTGCTCTCCGTCACCACACCCAGGGTCTTCTTCACTGTGATTGCCCTGTCGTCAGTGGCGACACTGTTGGCGGTGTTCTTCCTCGATGAGCCGGAAAAAGGCATGGTTGAGGTGCTGCCTGATGGTACAGTAGAAGTGATCGAAGTGAGCTAGGCCTCGCCCTTCAGCAATCGTCTAACTTTGCAAACATACGCCAGCATGCACAGTAGCGCTCTATCAATCAGCTCCCTGGCAATCAGTTGCGGCAGTTTTACCGACCGTGGCGCCAAAGCCGCAAATCAGGATCACCTGGGCTTTCGCGCGCCACAGGGTGCCTTTCTGACAACCAAAGGCATGGCTGCCGCTATTGCTGACGGCGTCAGCTCCAGCGAGCGCGGCGGTGATGCCGCAATCGCCTGTGTGTCCGGCTTCTTGTCGGATTATTTCAGCACACCGGAAAGCTGGAGCGTGAAGAAATCGGCGCAGCAAATCCTCAATGCACTCAACAGTTGGCTCTATCGTCAGGGCCTGGGGGCGGGCGACCGGCAAAATCCGATCAGCACTCTCAGCGCAGTCATTTGCAAATCCACCACGGCGCATATCTTTCATGTCGGCGACAGTCGCATCTATCGCCTGCGCGGAGAATCGCTGGAACAGCTCACTGTCGATCATCGCATCTGGACCAGCGCGAACAAGAATTACCTGAGTCGCGCCATGGGCTCCGATATTCAGCTGCAGATCGACTATGCCCGCCATAACCTCGAAGCGGGCGACTACCTGATCATGACTACCGACGGCGTACATGACTTTGTGCAAGCCGGGGACTATCAAGAGTTACTCAGTGCCAGTGGTCAGAATCTGGATAAAGCGGCTGAGCTGCTGGTACGCCGGGCCGCTGCCAATAACAGCCCGGACAATCTCAGTTGCCAGATTCTGCGCATCGACAGCCTGCCGTCACAACAAGCCGATGAAGTCTTCCAGCAGCTCACCGAACTGCCGTTTCCGCCAGAGCTGCAAGAAGACATGATTCTCGATGGTTTCCGAATCTTGCGCGAGCTGTATGCCAGCAAACGCTCGCAACTCTATCTGGCTATCGATACCGACAGTAATGAGGAGGTAGTCATCAAAACGCCTTCCGCCAACTATGTCGACGATGTCTCCTACATCGAACGCTTCACTCTTGAGGAATGGGTCGGTCGGCGACTCGACAACCCGCACGTGCTGAAAGTGTTTGAACCCAGTAGACGCCGACGGTTTCTCTATCACATAGCCGAGTACTTGCCCGGGCAAACATTGCGGCAATGGATGCATGACAATCCGGGCCCGACACTGGAGGAAGTGCGACTTATTATCGAACAGATTGCGGCTGGACTGCAGGCGTTCCACCGCCAGGAAATGCTGCATCAGGATCTGAAGCCGGAAAACATCATGGTGAGCGAAACAGGCACCTGGAAGATCGTCGATTTCGGCTCGACCAAGGTCGCCGGTATTGCCGAGATCGACTCGCCGGTTTATCGCCCGGACATGCTGGGCACGAAAAACTACACAGCTCCCGAATACATTACCGGCGCCACTGTGGGTAATGCCGCTGATATTTTTTCACTGGGCGTCATTGCCTATGAAATGCTCACGGGGCAAGTGCCCTACGGCCCGTTGCCATCCTCCTGGAACGCGAAAACATGGCAAGCAACTTGCTACATTCCTGCCAAGGATTGTAATGGCGCAATTCCTCAATGGTTTGATGGTATGTTGAGAAAAGCCGTACATCCTGATCCGAGCAATCGCTATCATGAACTCTCGGAATTTCTCTACGATCTGCGCAACCCCAATCAGGCTCTGGCTTTCAAAGATAACCGGCCGCTGCTTGAGCGCGATCCCCTGACATTCTGGCGTGGTACAAGTGCCGTTTTAGCGGTCTTGCTGGTCTGGCTTTTAGTCCTCCACTTCGCCTGAATCCCCTGATTTGATGCAAACCATTGTCGGCCCGGGTGGTCGTAATTTGGTGCGCCTATAGCAAAAAGGCACCTTAATGGTGCGATCCCTGCAATCCTGCTCCTGACCCCCCAAGTCTTCCCCGACCTCCCCTCGCCGACTTTCCACCGGCAGAGCAGTCCTCTGCCTGCGTAGATGAATTGAATAACGAGCAGTAGTGGTACAACTATGAACAAACAAACTTTGGTAGTGATCGGCAACGGCATGGTCGGTCAGCGCTTGCTGGAAGAGCTGCATGCGCGCGAGATGACAAAGGTCTATGACATCGTCACTTTCTGTGAAGAGCCGCGAGCGGCCTACGATCGCGTGCACCTGTCAGAATACTTCGCCGGTACCAGCGCCGAGCAACTGTCGCTGGTGGAAGACGACTTTTTCTACCGCGCCGGCATCAGCGTCCACATCGGTGACAAGGCGGTTGCCATTGACCGCCAGAACCGAAAGATCGTCTCTGCCCAGGGGCGCATCGTGCACTATGACAAACTGGTGTTAGCCACCGGCTCATATCCCTTTGTACCGCCAATCCCCGGCAACGACCGCGCCAATAACTTTGTCTATCGCACTATCGAAAACCTGGAAGCGATTCAGGCCGCTGGTGACAATGCCAAAGTCGGCGTCGTTGTCGGCGGCGGTCTGTTAGGTCTGGAAGCAGCGAACGCCCTGCGGCAGATGGGACTGGAAACTCACGTCGTGGAATTCGCACCGCGGCTCATGGCCATTCAGATTGATGAATGGGGCGGCAATGTCCTGCGGCAGAAGATCGAAGAGCTTGGCGTGCGCGTTCATACATCCCGCGCCACTCAGGAAATCATCGACGGTGAAAGCTGTCAGCAGCGGCTGGTATTCAGTGATGGCGAATTTCTGGAAACCGATATTGTTCTCTACTCCGCCGGTATCCGCCCTCAAGACCAGTTAGCGCGTGACTGTGATCTCGAGATTGGTCCGCGTGGCGGCATCGTCATCAACAACCAGTGCCAGACATCTGATGAAGCGATCTATGCCATTGGTGAATGCGCGCTCTGGAACAATCAGATATTCGGTCTGGTGGCACCGGGATACCAGATGGCCGCGGTCGTCGCCGACCATCTGGCGGCCGAGAGTAACGAGTTCACTGGCGCCGATATGAGCACCAAGCTGAAGCTCATGGGCGTCGATGTCGCCAGTATTGGCGATGCCCACGGGGCCAGTGAAGGCGCCAGGTCCTATTCTTTTGTCGACGAGCCCAACGGCGTCTACAAGCGCCTGGTGGTCAGTAAAGACAACAAGCATTTATTGGGTTGTGTATTGATTGGCGACGCCGATGATTACGGCACACTGCTGCAATACAAACTCAACGCAATCGAATTGCCCGAGAATCCGGATGCCCTGATCCTGCCACAACGTGGCGATTCTGCGCCTGTCGGTCTGGGTGTCGATGCGCTGCCGGCAACGGCGCAAATCTGTTCCTGTAATAATGTCAGTAAAGGACAACTGGTCGAGACAGTGCAGTCCGGTGTACACGCGCTGGGTGATCTCAAAAGCTGTACCGGAGCCGGCACCACTTGCGGCGGATGCGCCGTACTCGTTGGCCAGATTCTCAACAGCGAGCTGGAAAAACTCGGGGTCGAGGTCAATACCGATATCTGTGAACACTTCCCTTACACACGACAGGATCTTTACATGCTGGTGCGCAGCGAGAAGATCATGTCGTTCTCCGAATTGATTCAACGCCACGGCACTGGCCGTGGCTGCGATATCTGCAAGCCCGCAGTCGCTTCTATTCTCGCCTCTTGCTGGAATGAATTTATTCTCAAGAATTCACATGCCCAGCTACAGGACACCAACGATCACTTTCTGGCCAACATGCAGAAGGATGGCACTTATTCCATCGTGCCGCGTGTACCTGCCGGCGAGATCACACCCGAGAAACTCATCGTTCTTGGTGAAGTCGCCAGAAAATACGGACTGTACAGCAAGATTACCGGTGCCCAGCGAGTCGATCTGTTCGGTGCACAGGTGCATCAATTACCGCTGATCTGGAAAGAACTGATCGACGCCGGTTTCGAATCCGGTCATGCCTACGCCAAGTCATTGCGCACGGTGAAATCCTGTGTCGGTAGCACCTGGTGTCGCTACGGCGTGCAGGACAGTGTCTCCATGGCGATCCTGCTGGAGAATCGCTACAAGGGCCTGCGCTCACCCCACAAACTGAAGATGGCTGTATCCGGCTGCACGCGGGAATGCGCTGAAGCACAGAGCAAGGATGTCGGCGTCATTGCCACCGAGAAAGGCTGGAACCTCTATGTCTGCGGTAACGGTGGCATGAAACCGCGACATGCCGATTTGTTCGCTTCGGATCTGGATGACGTCACGCTACTGAGCTACATCGACCGCTTCCTGATGTTCTACATCCGCACTGCCGACCGCCTGCAACGCACCTCCACCTGGATGAATAATCTCGAAGGCGGTCTGGAATATCTGCAAGACGTCGTCATCAATGACCGCCTCGGTATCGCCGCCGAGTTGGAGCAGGAGATGGGACTGGTGATCGATACCTTCCAGTGCGAATGGAAGAGCACCATCGAAGACCCTGAGAAACTCAAGCGTTTCCGCCATTTCATCAACAGCGATGAAACAGACAGCAATGTCGTATTTGTCGAGGAGCGCCAGCAGATTCGTCCGGCACGACCGGAAGAGAAACAAATCAAGGTGGCGGGCTAAGTACCCGGACGCCGTTACCAAAACGAGTTAATCACATGAACATGGCAGCAGAAGCAGTGACAACCAATAATTCGCCCAGCATGCAATACATAGAAATCTGCGCCCAGGATGACCTGATCGAGAACATCGGTCAGTGCGCACTGGTGCAGGGCAAACAGATCGCCTTATTCCGCCTCAGTGACTGCGAGCAAATCTACGCGCTCGGTAACTACGATCCGTTCAGCGAAGCCAATGTGCTGTCGCGAGGCGTGGTAGGAGATCTCAATGGCCAGCCCGTCGTGGCGTCACCGATTTACAAACAGCATTTCAATCTTGCTACCGGCGTCTGCCTGGAAGATGAAACGGTGGTGCTGGAAACCTATCCGGTACGCATAACCGACGGCCGTGTCGCTGTCGGCATCGTCGCGCAATAGAGAGACTGGAGAGAGACATGCTATTCGGTCGCAAAAAGCGCAATCCGATCAAGATCGCCGACAAGAAAGTTGCCGAGTGGAAATACACAACTTGTGGTTATTGCTCTACCGGCTGCTCTCTGGATATCGGCCTCAACAGTGAAGGCAAACCGGTAGCCACTCGCGGTACCGCCGGCGCAGATGTCAATCGCGGCAAACTGTGCGTCAAAGGCATCTTCGAACACGAACTGTTTGATTCTGCCGGTCGTGGCAGCGAGCCGCTGTACCGTGATCGCTTCTTCGAAGATTATCAGTCAGTAAGCTGGGACAATGCGCTGGATACCATGGCTGAGCGCATCAAGAAGATCCAGACAGAACATGGCCGCGATGCCTTCGCCGTAGTCTCCACGGGTCAGATCATGACCGAGGAATTTTATACGCTCGGCAAACTGGTGCGCGGCGTACTCGGCACCAATAACTACGATGGCAATACGACCCTCTGTATGGCCTCGGCCGTGTCCGGTTACAAACGCTCATTCGGTTCCGACGGTCCGCCGGGCTGCTACGATGACTTTGACCATACAGAGTGCTTGCTGGCATTCGGCAGCAATTTGCCGGAGCAGCACCCGATTATTTTCTGGCGCTTGAAAGAGGCGCTGGAGAAACGCAAATTCCCGGTGATCGTGGTCGACCCGCGCGTCACCATGTTTGCCCAGTTCGCCGACATCCACTTGCCAGTGACACCAGGTACCGACGTAGTGCTGCTCAACGCACTGGCCCATGTCATCCTCAAGGAGGAGCTGGCCGATGCTGACTACATTCAGCGCTGTACCAGTGGCTTCAGTGAATTTGCGCAGGTGGTCGAACAATACGACCCCACCACTGCAGCACGCATTTGTGGCATCGATGAAGACACTATTCGCAATGTCGCTCGCCTGTATGCCAAGGCTGGCTCCGCCATGGCCATCTGGACCATGGGCATTAACCAGAGTACCCACGGCACCGATGGCGTCGCCGGCATTAATAACCTGAATCTGATTACCGGCAATATCGGCAAGCCCGGCGGTACCAGCTTGTCTATTACCGGCCAATGCAATGCCATGGGCACGCGCGAGTGGTCGAGTTGCTCCGGCCTGCCGGGTTACCGGCAGTTGGAAAATCCCGAACATCGGCAACAAGTCGCCGATTACTGGGGCATTGAGGAGAGCTTCTTCCCGGCCAAGCGCGGCATGACCATGACTGACATCTTCCCGGCCATCGAAACCGGTGCGGTGAAAGGCTTGTGGCTGGTAGCGACGAACCCCATGACCTCAATGCCCAACTCCGCACGCATTCGCAAGTGTCTGGAAAAGCTCGACTTCCTCGTCGTGCAGGACAGTTATCGCGATGTCGAGACTACACAGTATGCGCATATGTATTTGCCGGCGGCTGTCTGGGCGGAAAAAGAAGGCTGTTTCACCAACACCGAGCGTCGCGTCAATCTGGTACGCCAGGTGTGCCCACCTCATCTGAATTCAAAACCGGATCACTGGATCTTCAGCAATCTGGCCAGGCGCTTCGAGCAGGGACAGAAAATGAACTTCCCCGAAACCACCGGCGAGATTTTCAACGAGATGCGGGAGTTGTCCCGCGGACGGCCGATGGAAATCAGCGGCATGTCGCATGACAAGATTGAACTGGCCAAGGGCATACAGTGGCCCTGCATCGAAGGCGACCCCGACTCCCAAACCAAAGGCAGCGCCAGACTCTACACTGACGGCAAGTTCCATCACGCCGATGGCAAGGCACAACTGGCGGCGTTGCCTTTTATAGATAACAACGAAGTGCCCTGCGAAGACTATCCATTCTGGTTGAACAGCGGCCGCGTAGTCGAACATTTCCACACTCGCACCAAGACCGGCAAGCTGGGCAACATGAACAAGTTCAGCCCGACGCCGTATATGGAGATCAATCCTGACGCGGCAATGGAGCTGGGTATTCAGCAATCGGAGTATGTTCGCCTGGTCTCGCGCCGCGGCGACGCCGTGGTCATGGCGCAGCTCACACACCGGGTGCCACCGAACATGGTGTTCGTGCCGTTCCACTTCCATGATTGTGTCAATCGCCTGACCCTGGGCTTACTGGACCCTTATAGTCGGCAACCCGCGTACAAACAAAACGCTGTCCGCATCGAATCCATTGATCAGAAGCTGGCGGCCAAACTGAATGTGGAAAGTCGAACTTTCTGATAACGAAGCTTTTTAAACTGAATTTATTAAACCACTGTGCCAACAACGCACTCACTACAGAATTTATTACTGAGTCCTGACGATGCCTTTTCTCCGTAGCGACGAACCCGAATACGCCAAATTGCGACCTGTTGATGCCCAGGCCCTGAACGTGCATGGCAATCCGATCGACCTGATTGCCTCAAGCACTACCGGCGCCGGCACCAGCATGTATATCAATGCCGACCCGAAAGTCGGCAACACCGAGAATCGCAACAAACAACACGGCTTCCATTTCACTGCCGACAATTGCATCGGCTGCCACGCCTGTGAAGCAGCCTGCAGCGAAAAGAATGACCTGCCTGCGCACCTCAGTTTCCGCTCGGTGGGTTACGTGGAAGGGGGCACTTATCCCAATTTCACGCGCATGAATATTTCCATGGCCTGCAACCATTGCGATGATCCGGTGTGTCTGAAGGGATGCCCTACCAATGCCTACACCAAACACGCCGAATACGGCGCGGTTTTGCAAGACCCGGACACCTGCTTTGGTTGCGGCTACTGCACCTGGGTTTGTCCCTACAACGCGCCGCAACTGGATCCGCTTGAGGGACATGTGCAGAAATGCAATATGTGTGTCGATCGCCTCGAGGAAGGCCTGAAGCCGGCCTGCGTGTCCGCCTGTGTCGGCAATGCGCTGGATTTCGGCGTCATCGAATCGAAGCCGGAAAAGCGCGAACAGGCCAAGACCTCCATTCCCGGCTTTCCCGACCCCGGGATTTCCAAACCCAATATTCGCTTCCAGCAAACGCGCTCCATGCCACGCGAATTCACGCGTACGGACTCGCAGCCCATCAAGTATCACCGTAATGACAGCACCTCGGCCTACGAGCCGGTGGTGGATCTGAAGAATGGTCGTCATGCCAACAAGCGCCAGTGGAACCTGCGTAAACTCAGCTCGCGGGAAAATCCGCTGGTGATCTTTACGCTGATTACCCAGGCCGTCGTTGGCGCCTTTATTCTTGCCTTTGTTGGCGCCTGGTTCGAACTGCCGGCCCTGACGCAGCTGACGCAATCCAGTATCAGCGCTCCGTTTATTGTCATCCTGACGGCATTGCAAGCTTTCGTGCTGTTTCTGTCGACGCAGCATCTGGGCAAGCCCTTGCGTTTCTATCGCGGCTTTAACAACTTGCGCTACTCACCGCTGAGTCGCGAAGCGCTGGCAATTTCCCTGTTCTTCGGCATGCTTGCGCTGGCGGTGGTTCCGTTGACAATGGCCTACGGATTCGCAGGGTTTATGCCGCCACTTGACTGGTTCAGCAGCAGCACACTGCAACTGGCACTCAATATGATTGTCGTTGCTGGAAGCGTCTTTGGCGTGGTTGGTCTTTACTTCATGAACCGCATTTACCGCATCAAGGCGCGGCCGTTTTGGGATCACTGGCAAGTACTGACGTCATTCTTTGGCACCATGTTCAGCATCGGCAGTGTGCTGATGATCGTCATCGCCCCGTCGCTGGCGCTGTTGACCGACGTTGACCTGTCACTCGCAACTTTTTTGCCCGAGATTCTGCCCTTGCTGGCATTGGGCCTGCTCATCGAGGGCATTGGCCACTGGTATCACACTCGGGATCTCACCAGAGGTGGCCGCGAAGGCGCGGCATCCATGCAAGTGTTGCAAACCAGGTTCGGTCAGACCTGGCTCTTGCGTAATACGCTGTTGGGTTTCTGGATTGTGCTGACAATCACTGCCTGCATGGCGATGGCCCCAATCACAACATTGCTGGCTGAGTCAGTGCTGGCAGCGCCAGCGGTGATCATTGTTGCCCTGGCCATCCTCGCTACCGCACTCGTCAGTCGCGCGCTGTTTTATGTGGTTGTCATTCCGACCACCATGCCCGGCGCCTTCTTCTGGAAGAACAAAGGTTTCGAAGAACACGCCAGAGAAACCGGACTGGCACGCATGCCACAGGTAGGTGTTGTCGAATTCGATCACTGAATTTTTTTGCCCTAACAGAGAATCAGAACAATCATCATGACCCGTTATTTTATCGTTGACGTTTTTACTGAGCGGCCATTCGATGGCGCCCAGATTGCCGTTTTTCCCGACGCATCCGGACTGAATGCCCAGCAAATGCAATTACTTGCGCGCGAGTTGAATCTCAGCGATTCAGTTTTTGTTCAAGCTCTGGATGGCGCCAGCAACCGATTTCAGTTGCGGCATTTTTCTCCCGTGAAGGAACGGCAGTTCACAGGTCAGGGTATTATCGGTGCCGCCCATGTACTCGGCGCGCAGAATTTCATTGCGTTGACGCAGCCGCACACACACATCGAGTTCCTGCAGCAAGGCGGTGAAGCCAGAGTCGTTCTATCGGGCAGCAAGGAAAAGCTATTCGTGCAGTTCAGCCGCAAGGCGCAAACATTAGTCGATCGCTATGTGCCGGCAAACAAGGAACTGGCAGCCGCACTGTCATTGTCGGAAACAGATATCGCCAGTCGACGCTACCAGCCCATGCTGGTGTCTTGTGAACAGCCCTATCTGATTGTACCACTGCGCTCTTTTACGGCAGTGCGAGAGGCGGTGTTCAATCACAAGGAATGGAGTACGCGCGTTGCTCCCGTGTCTGCCGCCAATGAAATTCTGCTCTTCTCGGTCAAATCCGACATATCCGCATCCAATTTCCATGGCCGCCTTGTCGGACCCGGTATAGGCAATGAAGACGATCCACCGATTGGCGCGGCGATACCGGCGTTCACTGGCTATCTCGCCAACTTCGATCATGTCAGAGACGGCACCTATGCCTTCGTCATTGATCGCGGTGTGCGTGCGCGTCGCAAGAGTGTGTTATCCATTGAAATGATCAAACAGACTGGCAAGGAAAACGAGATCCGTGTTGGCGGCCCCGCCGTCATCGTCGCCAGCGGCGAGATGCAACCCCCACCCTCCTGCTGATAGCTACCAGCTTCGTGGCAGTGCTGAGTCCGCTCACACTGCCACCGTCGCCACTCCCATTAATTGTTGAAAGCAAAGGCAGAGACTTTTGACAATGACTGTTTCTGACTTGATTGGCTGAAAACAGCGCGGTTTTTACCGTGTTTTCTGTAAAAAATTCTCAAATTACAACTTTGTCACGCATTAGTCACAATTTGCATCGACTCCCCGTCAAGTTCCTCGTTATACTGCATCGAACACTTGTTAGCGCGAATTTGAATCCGTCGGGTTCCCCGCTTCGCGAACAATCATAGTGACATGTCTGTTACATGTCAGTTTCATGTTAGTTTCACGAAGATCTCGCAGACGTTTTTTTAAAGCATAAAGCTGCGCGTCAACCAGTTGTACAAACCCTATGTTCAGTAATCTGGAATCCCATAACACCAGCTGGCGAGTTATTTTCCTGACACTGATAGCAGTGCCACTGCTGCTGGCAGCGCTGTATGCCCAACAGCCGCTGTCCCTGACCATGCTGACTACAGCGGTGAGTGCGATGTTGGTTGCAGCTTGCTTCTGTATTGTCTTGCCGCAATTACAAAACTCGGCGCTGAATGTGATAGTGACCCTGGTGCTGCTATGGATGTTCGGTAACTACCTGTTTGCCAATTTCATCAGCTTTTATCTGCAAGGCAGCGGTCTCAATCAGCAGTTCTTTTTTCATTTCAATCTCACCACCCTCACCGAAACCTGGGGCGTCTATTGGCCGCTTTCCTGCCTGTATATCCTCTGGAGTGTCTCTTTGCTCCTAGCCGGCTTGCAGCTCAGCCAACAGGACGCACCTCGACCAAAGATCGGGCTGATGGTGATGATGTTCGTGGCAGTACTGCTCAATCCTGATATTCGCGCAGCCTCGGCGTTCTCCATGGGCATGCTGGGCTACAACACGATCACTTCTGTTGATGAGATCGACTGGCGGCGTACCGGACTCGATCCGGCCGCACTGGTATCCGGCGAACACGCCGAGCCTGGCAAGAATTTGCTCATGATTTACATGGAAGGACTGGATTCAATTTACACCGATGAATCTCTATTTCCCGATCTGACTCCCAATCTCAATCGCTTTGCGGCAACTGGTCTGAGTCTGGCCAATATGCGTCAGGTATCCGGTAGCGAGTGGACCGTCGGCGGACTGGTGTCCACGGCTTGTGGCACACCGCTATTGCAGCAAGCCAACATGGATGGCAATACCGCACTGTTCTCCTCACTGCTAAGCGAAGCGGATTGCCTCGGCGATGTATTGGCAAGGGCCGACTATCAACAAGTGTTTATGGGTGGTGCGGCACTCAGTTTTGCCGGCAAAGGTCGCTTCTTCGAACAACACGGTTATGACAAAGTTCTCGGACGCAATGCGCTGACACCCTTGCTTGCAGATCCGGACTATATCAATGGTTGGGGACTGTTTGATGATTCCTTGCTGCAATTAGCCGAGCAGGAATTCACTGCACTCGCCGCTTCCGGGGAGCCATTCAATCTGACCTTGCTGACGGTAGATACGCATCATCCAAACGGCGAACCGTCTGCCTCCTGTCCTGACTATGCGGGGATTGATAACTCCATTCTGCATGCCGTACATTGCACCGATTATTTGTTAGGACAATTCATTGCGTCACTTGAAAAACATCCGGCTTTTGCCGACACCGTCGTCGTCATGTTGTCGGATCACCTGGCCATGCGTAATAATGCTTTCGACCTCTTCCCGACCGACTATCAACGCAAACGACTTTTTATCGCTCTGAATACAGAGCAATCTGGCACGTTAACCAGAGTCGCCTCGCCTATGGATGTGGCACCGACGGTGCTCGATCTGATTGCAGTTCAACACGACTCCAGTTTTCTTGCTGGTAACAGTCTTCTCTCGGAAGAACATCGAGCAATCACCAGCACCCGGGCTATAGACAGTGAAATCAGTTTTATTAATAGCAATCTGTTAACTGATCAGCCCGAAATGGAAGTGTTTTCCATCGCAGAAGACGGCATTGCACCTATTGAACCTCTCAACAACATCACCGCCATGACGCAAACAGTGACAGGCATGGCGCTGACAGCAACCGGCCCCGATCCGTATTTCTCTCTCGCCTTGCCACAAGTTGATAGCCTGGACGTTTCCGGGGGACAGAGCATCCATCTGGCCGTAGTGAGTCCCGAGCCGACAATGCTGGAAATTTACTTCGCTGCGGAGCCCGATGGCGTCTTTGTCGAAAATCAGAAAAAGACTATCGCCCTGAGTACCGGCCTGAATCAGGTATGGACAGCACTACCGCAGTCAGACTTTTACCGGCATATCCGCATTGACCCCGGCCAGGTTGCTGGCGAATATCGCTTCGAATCCTTGGTGATTACTGCCTCTGCCGGCGACTCCTGAGCTGGCAATTGCTGCAGGCGGCATATTATCGACTTAACCTCGCCGCACGGCCCCTTATACGGCTTTTCATTCACGATCGATCAAGTTAGTCTGCCAACAGAAAATCACCCTCTTTTTAATCACTGAGGCTTCCGACAACCGGTTTAGAATCAGATGCCCTCTTCAGTAATCGCGACAAAGTATGGTCGACAACTACATACTGCATTTTCAGTATCGGTGGCAGTGATGTTGTTATCGCTTGCCCGCCCATCCTGGCCAGCAGAGGAAGCACCACTGTTGACGATTACCGGCCACCTTATCGATAGAAGTGAGTTATTGCAGCAATTGCCACCATCGCAACAAATTGCCGGTTACTACGCTTTATTGCCTGCGGAGATTCAAGCTGAGGTCACAGCACTGCAACAGCATCTGGGTCAACTGTTGCCGGATTATCAGGTCGCCTTTAACTCCGCAGATACGGCCGAGCTCAATGGTGTTATGGCCGAGGCAGGTATGGTCTGGGCAGGCATTCGCACAGTGCATGCCCAGCAATTCACGCCGGACGTTGTCACCACGTTAACGCGTGCTTACGGCCAACTGTTTCCGTTTATTGCGACAGATCACTAGCTCGCTATCACGGTTCTCGCCACTGCCGCGTCGTACCAATTTATCCACTGTCGACCCAGTGTTATGCTTCACACCTGCACTCCTTGACTATGATCAACACTATTAAATAATCAAACAACAAGCCCGGAATATGACTGCTCAAATTCTCGATGGCAAAGCGCTTGCCAAAAAATCCGAAGCCGAACTCAGCGAACGAGTCACCGCAATCAAACAAGCCAGCGGCGGCGCGACACCGATTCTTGCAACCATTCTGGTGGGCGATGATCCGGCGTCGGCAACTTATGTACGCATGAAAGGCAACGCCTGTCAGCGCATAGGTATGGATTCACTGAAGATTGAATTGCCTGCAAGCACCACGACTGAGGAATTGCACAGCCGGATTATGGATCTGAATGCAGATCCGAATGTGCATGGCATCTTGTTGCAACATCCCGTGCCGGAGCAAATTGATGAGCGGCATTGTTTCGATGCCATTGCCATTGGCAAGGATGTGGATGGTGTGACGACAGCGGGCTACGGGCGCATGGCGATGGGCGTGACGGCTTACGGCAGCGCCACCCCATTAGGCATTATGCGCTTGCTGGCAGCGTACAGTATCGAGATTGCTGGCAAGGAAGCCGTGGTGATCGGTCGCAGTCCGATACTTGGCAAGCCGATGGCTGCCATGTTGCTCAATGCCAATGCGACAGTGACGATCTGTCATTCTCGCACCCGGGACTTGCCGGCAATTGTCCGCCGCGCGGATATCGTCGTTGCCACAGTAGGACGACCGGAGTACATCAAGGCTGACTGGATCAAGGACAATGCTGTGGTCATCGACGCTGGCTATCACCCGGGCGGTGTTGGTGACATTGAACTGGCACCGCTGGTTGACCGCGTCAGCGCTTATACACCCGTACCAGGGGGTGTCGGCCCGATGACAATTAATACTCTTATTTATCAAACAGTCGACGCTGCAGAAAAAACTCTGCAAGTAAGCCGGTAATCTCCCCGAAAAATCCTCGCCAGCAAGTATGATGAGCCTCCACCGCCTGCCCTCTGGGCGGCAGGCTCCACGCCCTCGACTCTACCCGATCTGTTTGCGAAATTTTCGCAGTTCCGTCGCCATTATTGCTGCGCGTTTCGCGAACCTGCTGACCGGCGACGATTGGTCGCCTTTTATGTGACTGTGGACACATCGCTCACCCATCTCCACTTACTTGACCACGCACACTCCGCTATATTAGTGACAAATTGTGGGAAATATTCCCACGCTAGGGCTTAACCCGGTTTCATCATGCCCGCGCCATGCGCAGAGCGGGACAGTAATGAGCATCACGAAAAGCAGCAGCAGGCTTGCGGGAATCTGGTCGCCGGCAGCGGATTCGCCAGTCCCCACACCGCCGATAACGCGGCCGTTTCGTGATCAGGAACTTGATCAAGCGAGTCTCATCAGGATGATGTCATGCCAAACCAAGCAGTAAACTCTGCCCTGGCGATCTATCTGGCACTCTTTGCATTGCTGGTAGTCGCCGGTCAGGTAGTGTTCTGGGATGTTGTTCCCTATGTCGCCGCCACACTCCTGCCCGAGATTCCTGATCCGCAACAACTGCACAGCGCTACTTACGCGTTGCTGCGACAAGAGCTCAGCCGCAATGCCTTTGAGTCGTTAACCAGCGGCGCTTACGCCGGCGATCTGTATCGCAACAGTGACCATTTC
This sequence comes from uncultured Pseudohongiella sp., assembly GCA_964592245.1. Taxonomy (GTDB): domain Bacteria; phylum Pseudomonadota; class Gammaproteobacteria; order Pseudomonadales; family Pseudohongiellaceae; genus UBA9145. The sequence goes on from CAZQFA010000020.1 coordinate 24,051, forward strand.
TGGTCGCAGCTGAATCTCTATCTGAGTAAACCGCTGTATGTCGCCTGTTTACGAGCGCTGCATCTGATCGGTGTGCCACCACTGCAGGCGATTCTCTTGCTGGCACTGCTGCCCGCTCTCGGCATCATCACGCTACTTTTCATCTGGATGCGCAAGTGCTTGCAACCGCTGCATTGCCTGATCATTGTGATTTGCTTCACCTATGCAGCACGTCTGCTCGACCTGACTCAGGCAATGGTGCACAACAATCTTTCCAGCTTTATTATTCTGGCGGGTTGTTATTGCTTGCTGCAGAAGCGGCAAATGCGTTTAGCGACTATTCTTTTCAGTGCCAGCATTCTCGTGCGCACAGACAACATTATTTTTATTGGTCTGCTGCAACTCGCTCTAAGCTGGCAGGCATGGCAGCAGCGGCAGGCAGCTGATCCACCACCGCTGGGCTGGGCTGTCGGCGGACTGCTGGCAAGCATCACGATCTATCTGCTGATTGGCACGACTTACGAGCAACACTGGTGGCTCTTGTTCTATCACACGCTGGTGGAAAGTCAGGTAGACATCACAGCGTTTGCGCAACCTTTCTCCTGGGCAATCTATGGCGACACACTGCGTCGTTCGGTTGCTGTGCTGTTTACTCCCACGGCGTCTATAGCCTCCGTGCTGCCGCTATTTCTTTTATTGTTGGCCATAGTGGTTCCCATACAGTCCTGGCGCGATAGCCTGTCGGCGCTGCGCCACGGGCATCGGCTACTGACACTGGTCGATACGGCCCTGTTGAGTCTGCCAGTCTTTATGGTTTATCTGTTGTTGTTTCCATTGATTCCGGCCTGGGATCGCTTTTTCACCCACTTCTACGTCCTGTTCAGTGTGTGTGCGGCACAGATGATTTCCCGCTGCCGCCTGAGCCAGTGAATGCCAGAGTCACTGTGAGAAGCTCAGGCCAGATCTCCCAGTCGCGCCTGCAGCGGTTGCAGAAACTCGGCATAATTGCGCCATTGATCCACGCCGGCACGACTTACTGGTCGCCTGACTTGTTCGGCACTGGGGGTACGCACATTGCGTTTGGTTTCATGGAAGTTGAGACAGGCTGACTCGAACGGCAAGCCACAGAAATCCAGCATACGCCGCACCTGCCCCTCCAGATCGTCAATCACCTCTTCGTTGTTCACCTGTAGTACAAAGCCCGGCAACACCTGCTGCCAATGAGCCATGAGAGCAACATAATCACGACAGTAGTCAGCAATATCAGTCAGTGAATAACTGAATTCCTGACCTTCCGCGAATAATTGCTTGTAGCCACTGAAGCAGCAAGCCATCGCATTACGACGAGCATCAATTATTTTTGCATTCGGCAGAATGAGTTTGATCAAGCCGATGTGACGAAAATTATTGGGCATCTTGTCAATGAAGTAAGGGGCGCCCTGACGATGAATGCGCGTATCGCGAATGAACTCTTCACCAAATTGCCTCAACTCCTCTCCGGAAAGTGACTCCAGTATGGCTGGATAACCCGGCGTTTCTCCATTTATCGATTGGCGCCGCAGTTGCTGCGACAAAGACAGAATATTTGGTAGTTCCAGCGTCCCGTCTATCTGACTGTGACTGGACAGAATCTGTTCCAGCAAAGTGGAACCTGCTCGTGGCAAGCCAACGATGAAAATCGGGTCCGGTGCCGGGCAGCCGGCGCCTTCATGGCGCGCAAACAGCTCTTGCTGACACAGTTTTCCCTGCGCCTGCAGTTCCTCGGTCATGCGTTCGGCAACGTAGCGACTCTGCGCTTTTTTCAGCGCGTTGCCGCGCGCATAAAAATCGAAAGACTGGCTGTAGTTCTTTTCATCCTCATACGCTTTACCCAGCGCAAAGCTGACATAAACACGATCCATAAAGGGCAGATTACTGTCTTCCAGCAACGCGCGCATGGCAGTGATCTCGGCACTCGTGAAGGTATAGGTTTTCAGATTCGCCAATGAGTAATAGGCCTCACCATGCATGGGATTGGCCTGCAAGGCCTGCTGATAGGCCTGGATCGCGTCATCTGCATCACCGCGTGTTTTCAGCACATGGCCTTTGGAGGTCAACGTCGCCGGGTCGTTAGGCAACTTCTCCAGCACGCCGTTGAACACCTTCAGCGCTTTGTCGAAATCGCCGGTCTGCATGCATTCGATAGCAAACAGTGACTGATACTGGGGATTGTCAGGAGCAGTGGCCAGCAGCTTGCCAGCCTCCTCCAGCGCCTTGGCATAGTTCTGCCGCTTGCGCAGTGCCTGGATATAGTCGATGCGCACGCGCACGTTGTCCGGCGCAAATTCGACGGCACTTTCCAACAAGTATTCCGCGTCTGACAGTACACCGAGACGCAGACCGATATCGGCCAGTAATCGCATGCCCTCGACATGACGCGGATTGGCGCGCAGAAACTGGCGGCAGAGCGTTTCGGCCTTGATCAGTTTGCCCTGGGAGACCAGATCGATGACAGCGAGCAAGGGTTTGGGCAGTTCCTGCAGCTGAGCAAGCTGTGCCTTCACGGTGTTAGCAAGTGTCACCTGTCCCATTTTCTGCAGGAGTTCAATACGCGCCTTGAAACTGCTCGCCAAAGCCGGATTGTAGTAGCAGGCCCGTTCGAAGGCCCGTAGCGCCGATCGCAGATCGTTCCTGGCGCGATAGTTATACCCTTCTTCCTGATGCGCCCGTCCATGTTCCGGATGCACTGTCTTCAGGTCTGCCAATGTGGCCAGCGCCTTGTCGTGCTGCTGCAGATAACGCTGACAAACTGCCTGCATGTACAACGCCTCAACGTTTTCCGCTTCCGCATTCAGTAGTGTCTGCAGCCGCTGAAGCGCCGCATGAAAATCACGGGCCTGGATCCGCTCCTGAATAGCGCTCAACTCCTGTGTAACTTGTTCCGACATGTGCTTGCGAGTTTTCCTTATGAGTAAAACAGTGCAAAAAATATCTGCGCGTTTAAACCAAAACAGGCGCCCAATTGGACGCCTGTAATTTTACAACTGTCTGCCTGATTAGAAATCGTAAGACAGTCGCGCACCGACAGTCAGTGGACGCGCATAGTTGACACGCTGCCGGTCATAGATGAACGAACGCGCAATCTCGGCTCGTTCATCGGTGAGGTTATCGGCAAACAATTCGGCTGACCATTCATTGTTGGTCACACCGGCTGTCAGCCCCACCATCACCCAGCTATCCATCACATCGCGATTGATAGTGATGATGTCACTGTAGGCTTCTGCCGAGTAGGTGATCGACGGCATGACGTGAGCTGTCAGACCGGAACCGACTGCCCACTCGTAGCGGGCACGCAGATTAAACTGCTGCTCCGGTGCGAAGGCCAGTGAGTCACCCACACGCACATCATCGGTCGGGGTAATCACGCGGGTAATCTCGGAATCCAGCAGCGAGAAGGCACCGGTGACAGTCAGCCCCATGACGCTGGCAGGCGCCCAGATGAAGTCACCCTCAAAGCCTTTCACTTCGGCATCCGCCGCATTGTCCGAGAAGAACAGGTTAGTGATGCTCGGGTCAAAGATGGTTGTCTGCAAGCGCTCAATTTCCGAAAAGAACAAGGCGCCATTGAAACGCAGCGTGTAATCCAGCAAATCGGTTTTGAAACCAATTTCATAGTTGGTCAGGTCATCCGTATCGATCGCATAAGGCACGGTGAATGTACCGGCCGGATTAGTCGAACCACCCGGACGATTAAGCAGACCGGGGCGGAAACCTTCCGAGAACGTGGCATAGATAAGCTGATCATCATTGGGCGTCCAGTTAACACTGAACTTGGTGATGACGCCGTCGGTGGAAGCGGTATCCGGATTCGGCGCGCTAAATAGAGTATCCAGATTATTACCGGCATTATTGTCTTCGCTGGCGCCAAAATTACCGAAGGAACCAGCCGCACTGCCCTTGATGTCAACTTCGATGTCATACCAGCGGGCACCGGCAATGAAGGCTAACTGATCGCTGATATCAAAGGTTACTTCACCAAACAGTCCTTGCTGTTCGTCCGTACGAATTACGTCATTACGGAAAATCACGCCTTCCGGCCACTGGCCCGGATCCGCAACTGAAGCGCCCTGGGCGGAGAAGTTCGGACCGAAACCCGTTTCGCCATTGAAAGCAATCGCCATCGTCGAGCCAAGGTAGTTAAAGCTGTTCAATTCGCGCAGTGACAAGTCACTGTAGAAACCACCAAAGGTTGCACTAATGGCACGGTCCGGGTCAGTTGAGAAACGCAACTCATGCGTATTCACTTCCGTTTCGGATTTCGAATTGACGAACATGTTAGGTGCCTGACAGGTACCTGACGGATCACCTGAAGGGTAAGTCACACTACCATCACAGATGTAATAAGGCAGGTACTGACCGACAAAGATGTAGTCGGCATAGTCCACAAACTGCTCCGCCTCACGATCGGTGAAAGCGCCAGTGTAGATCGCCTGCAAGTTGCCAATTCGGCCATCCAGCGTCCAGTTTGTGTTGTTGAAAGAATCTTCCAGAGAATCTTCTTCGTAGCGCTGGATTTCCAGATCGCCCAGAGTCGGGTCAGCGTAGAAGACGCCATCGGTCTCCATTTCTTGCGCCGTATGCGCCACCGTCAGTGTCCAGTCGGGGCTCAGCGCCCACAGTCCGGTCAGACGTGCACCCGAGTATGTCGTGTCATTGAAGTCTTCTTCGACACGATTGCTGTTATCCGCAGCAATGAAGTCGACCCCACTCAGGTCGGAAGTGGATTGGAAGCCGGCACGAGAAGATCCCACCGGTACGCCATTGGCTCGCATGGTGCCCTCAGTGCGAAAACGTGCGCTTTCGGTCAGATCGAGCCGGCCGGCGACGTTATCAATGTAACCGCCCTGATTATCAACATAGACCACACCACGCAGGGTGAAGTTGTCAGTCACCGGAACATTCAACATGGCCTCGACGTTGTTGCTCATCTCGCCTTTCTTGGTGAAAGATGAACCGAACTTCACATTGGCACTGGTGCCAGTCGGATCAGGTTTATTGGTAATCAGACGCACGGTACCGGCCTGCGAACTGGCACCGAACAGTGTGCCCTGCGGTCCAGAGAGTACTTCCACACGCGCCAGATCGGCAGCGTAGACGTCGAGGTTACGCCCTGGCTGTGCCAGCGGCTGTTCGTCCAGATACAGCGCCACGTTGGGCGCCAGACCGGCCACACCAGCCACAGTCAGGCCGGGAGTCGTCGAGGCAACACCGCGAATATAAATAGTGTTCTGGCCAGGACCACCACCGCCGGCGGTGACGGTAGGCAGTTCCAGCAAGTAATCTTCAAAATTGGAGATGCCGAGTTGATTCAGCGATTCTTCTTCCAGTGCCGAGACGGCGACCGGGATATCCTGCATGCTTTCAGGACGTTTGGTCGCGGTTACCACGACCTCTTCAATCTGGGCATGTGCCGGCAGTGCGGCAGCAGAGGCGATAGCGATCGCCAGCGAGAGTTGTTTTTTATGAAACATGGGATTCCTGTTTTCAGTGGGTTCTCTTTGGTATTGCGATAACAGTGTTTCTATTCAGAACGACACGTGTTGTTATTATTGAGTTGCTACGATCAGAAACTGCGCAAGCCGTGCATTATATAGAAATCGAAGTATTATCTCACTGATTCCTTGGGAGTTTTCTACGTCAGGATGCTGAAAAGAGATCATTTCTTATTGATATAGCGTTATATATCAATAGGTTAATAACATTCTTTCCACATCGCGGATGGCGTTCCGCCAGCAAATTACAGGTATCAGTTATTAGATATCAAAGTATATTGCCGAGTAGAACTACCTTTGCGCGCCAGCTGGCTGATCAAGGCTGGCTGATAGGATAAGATGGCGGGCGGCAGCGATGACGCGCCTGCGCTGCTGCCCAGCGCCAAACCAAAGTGCATTGGCGTGGCTGACAGCGCTTGCAGAACAGCCGGTTGAGTAGCTATGAACGATTATGAAGAATTACTGGTGGCTGTCCGCCGAATCACCCGGGCAATCGATCTGTATTCCAAGAAACTCTACAAGGAAGTCGGACTGACGACATCACAGCTGCTGGTGCTGGAGACAGTCGACAAACTGCAGAATCCCACGCCGTCATCCATCGCCAAGGAAATACTGCTTTCCCAGGCTACAGTGACAACACTGGTAGATCGACTGGAGGGCAATGGCCTGATCAAACGCAGCAAGGACGGTCCCGACAAGCGCACAGTGAATATCGCGCTCACCCCAGAGGGCCAAACCCTATTGCAGGATGCGCCGGAATTACTGCAATCCGGATTCCTCAAACAATTCCGCCGACTCGAGCAGTGGGAACAGCACATGCTCACCAGTGCCATGCAACGAGTCGCAACGATGATGGATGCGGAAGACCTGGACGCAGCGCCCATTCTCACCACCGGCGATATACGTAGTGACGACTGACCAACGCCAATACTCAGCGCCGAGGCGGCATACACAGCACTGCAATTTGAGTAAACTCGTCGCTGGTCACCGCGCTTGAGCGATCACGCACCAACAACCTGGTGACAGCGCACAATAATAATTGAGGAGTCATCCCATGACTGAAGTCAGCAATTCCGCCAGTAGCACGACACCTGCCGCCGGCAAATATTTGAACTACCTTGCCATCGCTGCCGTGACACTGGGATTGGGTCTGGCAGTGTATGCCCTGATTGCTCCACTCGGGGTCTGGGCTGGACTGTGGGATTTCCGCCGCGGCTTCGCCTTGCTGCGCGGCGCCGCACCGTTCGCCCTGTGGATCGCCGGACTGGGTCTGGTCGCAACCATCGCTGGCACCATCGGCGCCTTCAAACTGAAACTGGGCAACAACACCAACCTGACAACTTATGCCTTGGTGGCCACTGTGGCAGCCGGCCTGGCTTATACCGTGCCGACCGCGTATCGCACTACTGATGCACCGCCGATTCATGACATCACCACCAACACCGACAATCCGCCTGACTACGTGGCGATTGCACCGCTGCGTGCCGATGCCGCCAACAGCATGATCTATGGTGACAGTCGCAATATGACGCCGGAACGTCTGGCCGGGCTGCAGCAGGAAGCCTATCCTGATATCGTACCGCAACGCTTCAGCGAGCCATTGGAAGCCGTCTTTGAACGCACGGTGGCCGCCGTTGAAGAGCTGGGCTGGGAGCTGGTGGATGCCGATCTGGCAGACGGGCGCATCGAAGCGACCGACACCACTTTCTGGTTTCGCTTCAAGGATGACGTGATTATCTTGCTGACGCGGGAAGGTAACGAGACGGTGCTCAACGCGCGCTCGCTTTCACGCGTGGGCGGCAGTGATTTCGGTGCCAATGCGGCCAGACTGCGCGCCTTGTTCGCCCTGCTCTAGCAAGCTCAAACAACGCTGACAGCCCGGCCGGGCATTGGGCGGGCTACTTGAGGTTCGAGTAGTCCGTCGCGCTCATCATGTAGGTTTCGGCACTGATCGGTACCGGGTATTTTTCGCGCAATGCGAGCCAGGCAGGATCGGAGCCGAAAGCTTCCCACACCTGCTGGCGATGGGCCCGGTTCTCATAAGCCAGCATCCAGACCAGGGTATTCGGGTCATCAAGACGCTGCCAGACCGCGATCACTTCGGCACCAAGGCGCTCAAAGATTGCCACTTCTTCTTCACGGAAACGCTGATGCAAATTGTCGATGCCGCCGACACCATTTTCCATGGGTGCGGCGGTGTACATGCGCAGCTCAAAGCAACGCGAATCAGCATCCACATTGGCGCCCAGATCATCACCCAGATCACCCGCCGGGCCACAGGGGGCTGGCGCAGACTGGGCAAACGCCATGCTGGCGAAGCCCAGATTGACCAGCAGAGTTAGTACTATTTTCTTCATTGTTATCTCCCTCAGTTTTAAACTTTTTATAGCTATCTATAGCTTCCTTTAGCTACACCAACTACAACAGTTTCGATGAACAGGACACTTTTAGTGGTTTGTGATCGCTCACAAATTCGGTTTCCGTGAAGGGTTTTGGTCAGACCCTGTCACTTTTTGGTCTCTTATTCTTTTATGTTTTCTATCCTTTTATCCTCTGATGCTTTTATCCTCTTATGCTTTGCCAGCCAGACTATTTGCGGTACAGCACGACAAACTTGCTGGTCTGACCCTGGATCGCCGGATCAAACACGTTATTGTCCAGCGGATCATCCGGGTTCTTGTGCAGATTCGATGTTCGAATCACCTCGAGGCCGGCGTTGTCAGCCAGGCCGGTAATAATGTCCTCGCGAATTCGGTGCAGAGTGCCGCCAACTTCCGGACCGGACTGCGGCGCGGCAATATGATCTACCGCCAGAAACAATCCGCCGGGTTTGAGTACGCGCGCAATCTCGGTGAATGACTCTTCCGGGTCTCCCAGCGTGACATTTTCGGCGGGCTCATACCAGAGCTCGTGCGGACCCAAAATCCAGGTCACCAGATCAATCGAGGCATCGGCTGCCTCCAGCTCGTCGAAATTGCTGCGGCTGATACTGACATTGGGCAGGCGATTGCCACCCGTGCGTACCTCAAGCTGATTGCCGAGAAAACTGTCAAAGGACTGCGGGTTGTGCATGATCACCGAACCGTCAGCACCCACAGCCCGGCTTAAAATTTCTGTGTAGTAGCCACCACCGGCTTCCAGCTCGAGCACATCCATGCCCGCTTCAAGACCGGCAAATGCCAATACTTCCAGCGGCATGCGCCGGGCGTCGTCGGCCACGTCGGCCAGTGGCCGGTCCGTATGCTGTAGGGCAGCACTGACCAGATCTGCCGAGGTTTGCGCCAGACTTTGTCCGACGGTGGCAAACGTGAATAGAATTCCGATGCCCGCCCTCACCAGCATCTGTTCTACATTCCTGACAACTCTCATAGCCTTTCTCCCGTCTTCCGCCATCTATCCAATGAGCTTGTATCGCCTGAGCTGCCGTCTTACTTGTCAATTGCGCGGACTTCTCCGTCTCAATAAGTCGCAATAACATGACGCTCTATGGCAAGTTACCACCAGATCTGTTCCTGCACTAGTTGTCATCACCCCGGCGTGGAGGCGGACTGTCAGATTTTTGTTCCTGATACCAAGACAGGATAGACTGCTGCCTTTGCGTCCATAACAGAAACAACCACAAGAATAACGCCATGTTTCGCCGCCTGAAGAACTGCCACAACGTCGAAGACCTGCGTCTGCTTGCCAGGCAGCGCCTGCCGGGTCCTATCTTTCATTACATCGACGGCGCCGCCGACGACGAGATCACCTACCGCCGCAATACCAGCGCCTACGATGATTGCGATCTGGTGCCTAACGTGTTGGCCGGCGTGGAAAGCGTCGACATGTCGGTGACGGTATTGGGACAAAAACTGGCTATGCCAATTTTTTGTTCGCCCACTGCCCTGCAGCGTTTATTCCATCGCGATGGCGAGCGCGCCGTGGCTCGGGCGGCCGAGAAGTTCGGCACCATGTTCGGTGTCTCCGCATTGGGGACTGTCACGCTGGCCGAGATCGGCGAGATGATCAGCACACCGAAAATGTTCCAGTTTTATTTTCACAAGGATCGCGGCCTCAATGACGCCATGGTCGAGCGCGCCCAGGCAGCCGGCTTTAATGCCCTGGCCTTAACCGTAGACACCATCACTGGCGGTAATCGCGAGCGCGACTTGTACACCGGCTTTACCTCACCGCCACGCCTGACAATGAAGAGCCTGCTCAGTTTTGCCGCCCATCCGGGCTGGGCCAAAGATTATTTCTTCGGCGAACCGTTTGAGCTGGCCGAGCTGAAGGATTTCGTCCAGCAAGGCTCCAACGTGGCAGTGTCCATAGGCGACTACTTCGCCAGCATGCTGGACCAGTCAATGAACTGGTCTGACGCCGAAGCGCTCCGCGCGCAGTGGGGAGGCCCTTTTTGCCTGAAGGGCGTGATGAGTGTGGCAGATGCGCAAAAGGCCGTGGATATCGGTGCCGACGCTATCATGGTTTCCAATCATGGCGGCCGCCAGCTTGATGGTTCACGCTCGCCATTCGACCAGATTGCCGAAATCGCCGACGCCGTAGGCGGCAAGATCGACATCATCTGTGATGGCGGCATTCGCCGCGGCACCCACGTTTTGAAGGCGCTGGCAGCAGGCGCCAAAGCCTGTTCCGGCGGCCGCATGTACCTGTACGCCCTGGCCGCCGCTGGTCAGCCAGGTGTAGAACGGGCATTACAGAATTTGCGTACCGAGATCGAACGCGACATGAAACTGGTCGGCGTGACCAACGTCCAGCAACTTAATCGCGCCATGCTGCGCTATCGCTAGACGCCGGCCACAAAATGCTGCAAACAAAAAAGGCGCGCTCTCTGAGAGAACGCGCCTTTTTTATTGCAAGCTGATAATAGAATCAGCCTGCTACTTATGCAATACAGGCGTTATGCCAGTACCGGTATCTGTCGCTTGATCAGCCGCTCAATGCCTTTCAACTGCTTGCGCTCATCACGTCCCACCAGAGAAATTGCCTGACCGCTGGCACCCGCGCGACCGGTGCGGCCGATACGGTGCACATAATCCTCAGCCACATGGGGCAGATCGAAGTTGATCACCAGCTTCAGGTCATCGATGTCGATGCCACGGGCAGCGATGTCAGTCGCTACCAGCACCTGAATCTGGTCATTCTTGAATTCATTCAGGGCACGGGTACGCTGCGCCTGACTACGATTACCGTGAATGGCTAACGCAGAGATACCGTCCTTTTCAAGTTTCTTCACCAACTTGTTGGCGCCGTGCTTGGTGCGCGAGAACACCAACACCTGCTCGGTAGTACTGCCGATTAGCTGACTCAGAAATTGCGGCTTGTCGCCCTTCTCAACCCAATAAAGCCCTTGCTCGATGGCTTCGACAGTTGAGTTACGCGGGGCGACATCAATCTCCACCGGGTTGCGGCAGATGGAGGTCGCCAGCGTGCGAATTTCCTTGCTGAATGTGGCCGAGAACATCAGGTTCTGACGCTGGGCCGGGATCAGGTTAAGAATCTTGCGAATATCGCGAATGAAGCCCATATCCAGCATGCGGTCGGCCTCATCGAGAATGAACATCTCGATGTCATCGAAGTTCACAGCCCGCTGCTGATAGAGATCGAGCAGGCGGCCAGGTGTCGCCACCAACACATCGACGCCGCGGCGCAATACACGCAGTTGCGGATTGATGTTGACGCCACCGAAGACGACAGCGGATGTCAGCTTCTCATTCTTGCCATAAGTCAGAATGCTTTCCTGAACCTGCGCGGCAAGTTCTCTTGTCGGCGTGAGAATGAGTGCGCGTACCCGGCCCGGACCGGCTGCGGATTTGATATCGCCAACGGCGCCCAGCTTCTGCAGCATGGGCAGCACAAAGCCGGCTGTTTTACCGGTGCCCGTCTGGGCAGCCGCCATAACGTCACCGCCGGAAAGAATAGCGGGGATTGCTTGCGCCTGAATTGGCGTCGGATTTTGATAGCCTGATTGTGCAATTGCACTTAACAGGGATTCGGATAAACCGAGTGTTGTAAATGACATGAAAGTCTCTTGTTACCAAATAGTGAAATATAGTGAAGGGACGGCAATGACAGTCCCGTGATCAACCAACATCATTCCGCACCACGAAACCTGTTCGCAGCGCTGGGAGATGTAATGAAGTTTGTGTTAGCCAGACGAGTACTGTCCGGATGCACGAGTGTGCAATCGATAGTCTGTCTTCGGAGTTGCGCCGAGGGTTGAAGTCGAGGCAATAGAAAAAAGGGTCAGGTGCCGTTTTTCGCAAAGTTTGAGGCAAAATGGCTTGCCGTCAATTCGCGTACCTGATGCTAAAGAAGTTGCACTTGCCTGACTGGCTATCCTGCCAGCAAAGCGCGCGCACTGTACCACAGCCGTGTCATTGCAGATACAACTATTTGCATTCTCTTTCCTGCGAGCCATGGCAACGAACAAGTGCAAGGTCAGCGCAACCGCACCAGTGCAGGGCGATTTAGTCCAGTCCGGGAGTCTGCAAGCCACGTAGCTCGTGGCCTGCAAGACCGGCAAGCTGGAACAAGGGGACAGGACAAACAGAATGTGCTTACAATAGTCGTCGGCTGTGTTCCCGCGCAGTTACGGTCAATAATCGACATCTCACGAACCGACATTTTCTGGAGTCAGCTGTGTACGCATTGAGCAAGACATTGAATAAGTCACTGAGCAAATCCCCGATAAGCCACCTGACGCGCCTCCTGTGTCTGGCTTCTGTCCCCGCCCTGTCCTTGCTGTTTACGGCAACGGCCAGCGCGCAGATTGGTCAGTCGCTGGAAGATGAAGCCGTGGTCTGGTTACAAGACCTGATTCGCATCGACACGGTTAACCCGCCGGGTAATGAGACCCGCGCCGTGGAATTCTTCGCCGATATCTTCGATGCCGAAGGTATTGCTTACGAGACCGCCGAGAGCGCGCCGGGACGTGGCAACATCTGGGCGCGAATAGAAGGCGGTGATGAACCGGCCCTGATTCTGCTACAACACACTGACGTCGTGCCTGCTGACGAAGAATACTGGACCATCGATCCGCTGTCCGGCGACATTCGTGATGGCTATATCCTTGGCCGTGGTGCGCGCGACATGAAAGGTCTGGGCACGATTCAGCTGGCAACCTTCCTCAGTCTGCATCGTTCCGGTGTGGAACTTAACCGCGATGTCATCTTTCTGGCCACCGCCGACGAGGAAGCCGGTGGTTTCTACGGCGTCGGTTGGCTGATCGAAAACCATCCGGAAATCTTTGCCGATGTAGGCTTTGTGCTCAATGAAGGTGGTGGCACCAGTCAGGATGAAGGCGAGATTGTCTTCGGTGTGGAAGTCACACAAAAAGTCCCCGTCTGGCTGCGCCTCAATGTGGTCGACACGCCAGGACACGGCTCGTCACCACGCCCGCAATCGGCGGTGACTCGCATTGTCGAAGCACTCTATACACTGCAGCACAATCCGTTCCCGCCACGCGTCATTGGCCCGGTAGCCGATTACTTTGCCGGCCTGGCACTGGATGCAGGTCCGGAGTGGGCGCCTTTCTACGCCAATATTGAGCAGGCCATTACCGACCCGGATTTCATGGCCCGCCTGCATGAACAGCGCCCGGGGCACAATTCCTTATTGCGTGACACCTGCTCCATGACGCGCATGAACGGCTCCAACAAGATCAACGTCATTCCACCGGATGCCTGGGCCGAACTGGATTGCCGCATTCTGCCTGACAAACCGTCTGAGCAGTTTATTGCCGAGCTGCAAGAACTGATCGCCCCCACTGGTGTCGAGATCGAAACCATCATGGCCTTCACGCCGGCGATTTCACAGACCAACACGCGGCTGTTTCAGGCCATCGAAAGTGTGACACAGGAGCTGCATCCCGGTTCCCGCGTGCAGGCTGCGGTCAGCACCGGTTTCACCGACAGTCACTTCACCCGTGATCTGGGCATTGTCAGCTACGGTTTCAATCCGCTGATCACCACGCCGGGCGAACACACCGGCGTTCATGGCAATGACGAACAAGTGCCGGAAGCCCGCTTCCGCCGCGCCGTCAGCGACTATTACGCCATTGTGCGCAACGTCGTTATCGATTGATCCGGCATCCCGCAGAGTCCAAAAAGGACTCTGCGGGAATCCCTCGCTGCTCTCTTACAACTCTTACAACTCTTACAACTCTTACAACCCTCACAACCCCCACATCTCTCACCACTCGTACCATCCCCGCGCCATTCCTGCCAATTGCCACGGCAATTGCCAAACCTGATTGCTTCAGTTCGCTGCACTTATCTGCTAACGATTATTGCAGACTCAGGGCTGTGAACTCTTCCGACTTGCATGCGGATGCCAATCACAGGACTATTAACGGCACTGGAAGCAGTCCGTATCCGCCAAAACAAAAACCGAGAGCTCGCAAGGAGCACACAATGATCGTCGCCGTCATCATGGTGCCTGTCGTCCTCGCCGTAGTCGTTGCCCTGTTGGCGATCATGGCCAGCGATTCAGCGAAGAAAAACAAAGCCAAAGCGGCTGCCAGTAAACGCCCGCAAGAGAATACAGTTCAAGCAAAACACGATCAGCTCAACAGCAAGCAGTCGCCTGCGCAAGAACAACACGAGCGTGAACTGTGAGTCAGCACGCGCGGCAAGAACAAATCTGACAGGAACCTCGGCACATGATGATTTTCAGCCTGACTCGAACCACCACACTATTCAGCCTGTCATTGCTGTTAAGCGCGATGGCAACGGGCTTTTCTGCCGCCGCCAATGAGGCGCAAGCCTTCTACATGGCGAATGAAGGATTGATGGTAGAGCACGGCAACACCAAGATTGTCTTCGATCCGCTATTTCGCAATGACTTTGGTCAGTACCTGCTGTTACCACCGACACTGGAAGCGGCACTGTTCGCCGGCGAGGCGCCATTCGATGGCATCGACGCTGTCTTCGTCAGTCATTTTCACGGCGATCATTTCTCTGCTACCGACATGCTACGCCTGATGACGGAATTACCGGCGCTGCAACTCTATGCTCCCATGCAGGCCGTAGTTGCCATGCGCGCGGAAGCCACTGCCACACAGCAAGCCCTGTTCAGCCGGGTAAACGCAGTCAGTCTGGAATATCGGGATGCCCCGTTAACAATGGACATGGCCGGCTTGCACATCGAGGCCGTGCGCATTCCTCACAGTGGTTGGCCCACTGGCCGTGTGGATGTGGAGAATATTGTCTGGCGCGTGACACTGGATGCCACGACCACCGTCGTCCATCTTGGCGACGCCGATCCCAATGACACCCACTTTGCCAATGACGCCAGTTACTGGGCGGACAAACCCGTCGACTTGGCCTTCCCGCCTTACTGGTTCTATGGCAGTGACAGCGGTCGCGCCATCATCAGTCAGCGACTGGGTGCCACTCGCAGCGTTGGCATTCACGTGCCACGACAGATCCCCGGCGACCCCTTGCGCCGGCCCATTGAATTACGCGATGTGGATTTGTTCACTGAACCGGGTGAGACGCGACGCATTAACCACAGCGACTGATCAAGTCACTACACAGACTACACTCAGGGCATGCCCAGCCCGTCGGTCATGCGCCGGGGCGTCGCTGCCAGAATACGCGCCATCTCTTCGCCTTGCAGACAAAACACATTGATGCCATAACAATCCGGCGCCGAGCGCTTGCGGTGAAAGGTATAGATGCCGCAAACGCTGCAGAAAAAATGCCGCGCTGTGTGCGTATGGAACTGGTATTCGCTGAGTTTGTCGCTACCACTGAGCAAGGTGAACCGGCTTTCGTGCACCTTCACCATCAGGGCGTTCTTTTTGCGACAAATGGAACAATCGCAAGTCGTCAGTTCGGGAAAGTCAGTTTCGATGGCAAAGGTGATGCGGCCACAGTGACAGGCACCCTGGCAGGTGATGAGTG
>CAZQFA010000020.1:39565-49238 GCA_964592245.1 uncultured Pseudohongiella sp.
TCAGGCTGCATTGCTGGACAGGAACCCCAGCAACAATCCTTCCAGTGTATCCGACAAGCCCGGCATAACGAGAATGCTGCCACTGACCACCACCGAGAGAACGACACACAGCAGTAAATAAGTTCGCCACTTCATCAGTTATTCCCCACAGGTGCCAGTTCAAATAACCAGGTACTGCCGGACTCAATCTCTGCCCGGGCACTGGAACTGCCATACTTGCTTGCCAGTTTGGCCGCCACCGGATCAAGAATTGGCCCTGACTGAATACGATTCAATTGCCGTTCGTAGCGAATGCCATTGATGCGCACAACGGCGCGACCGTCACCCGCATCGGCTTGAATCGCCCACTCTTTCCATAATCTGCCAAGGAAAGAGTTCATGTAACCGGAAACGACAAAGATTCGACCTTCGGCTTCCAGTATCCAGATACGCCGCGAGCTGACCGGGTTAAACAGTTGCAACTCGATGGTGTTGACCTGATCGGTGAAGGACCAATCCGGCTCCGGGCCGCGATAGAGTTCTCCGGATACTAACGCGCCGCCGGGAAAGAGGATCGAGGCGCCGTCGTCATCCTGATGTTCAAAACGCAACGTCGCCAGCGCGACTGCCGGTAATAACACCACCAGTCCCAGCAATTGCACGAGAATTTTCATGATTTGATTTTCTTCATTGGTGAGTAAGCCCCCTGCTTCACGCTATACTAACGTAATAGAAGACACAGTATGGATCACGCAATTACCCACCCAACCCCGCATCCGGGCGAACTGGCGCAACTGAACCCGGAAGACCTTTTACATTCGGTCTTTGGCTTCACCGAATTCCGCCCGCCGCAGGATGAAATTATCGCCACGCTGATGGCCGGTGACGATGCACTGGTGCTGATGCCCACCGGTGGCGGCAAGTCGCTGTGCTACCAGATTCCTGCCATGGCCAGACCCGGCTGCGGCATCGTTATCTCGCCGCTGATCGCGCTGATGCAGGATCAGGTGAGTGCCATGCGCCTGCTGGGTGTGCGCGCATCGTTTCTCAACTCCACTTTGCACCCCGATGAAGTGGATGACATCGAAACGGCATTAAGGGCTGGCGAACTGGATCTGCTCTACATCGCCCCGGAACGGCTGACGCAAGCACGCACCCTGCAATTGCTGCGCGCCATCGATATCGCCCTGTTCGCCATCGACGAAGCGCACTGTGTGTCGCAATGGGGACACGACTTTCGCGCCGACTATTTGCAACTCACCCTGTTACACGAGTTGTTTCCTGAGGTGCCGCGCATTGCCCTGACGGCGACTGCCGATGCCCGCACGCGCAGCGAGATCATCACCCGTTTGCAGCTGGAGGAAGCAAGGCAATTCATCGCCAGCTTCGACCGCCCCAATATTCGCTATCGCATCACCCTGAAGAACAATGGCAAGCAGCAACTGCTGCAGTTTCTCAATGCCGAACACGCCAACGATGCCGGCATTGTTTATTGTCTGTCACGCAAGAAAACCGAAGACATCGCCGACTGGCTGTGCGGGCAGGGTTTCACGGCGCTGCCCTACCACGCCGGCTTGCCAGCGGAGACTCGCGCCCGGCACCAGGCCCGCTTTCTGCGCGAGGAAGGCATTATTATCGTCGCCACCATTGCCTTTGGCATGGGCATCGACAAGCCGGACGTGCGCTTCGTCGCGCATCTGGATCTGCCCAAGACCATCGAATCCTATTATCAGGAGACCGGTCGCGCCGGCCGTGATGGCTTGCCGGCCAACGCCTGGCTCGCCTATGGCCTGCAGGATGTAATCAAGCTGCGACAAATGATGGAGAACTCCGTCGGCAGTGAGGAGCACAAGCGCGCCGAACAACAGCGTCTCAATGCCATGCTCGGCCTCTGCGAAATCACCACCTGCCGACGGCAGACACTGCTGGATTATTTCGATGAAGCCTTGAGCGAACCCTGCGGAAATTGTGACACCTGTCTGGAACCGGCCGAGTGTTGGGACGGCACTGACGCCGCACGCAAGGCACTGAGTACCGCGTGGCGTACCGACCAACGCTTCGGTGTGAATCATCTGATCGATGTGCTGCGTGGCGCCACTACCGACAAGATCTTCCAGTTTGATCATCAGCATTTACCGGTGCACGGCATTGGTCAGGAGCTGGATACCCATCAATGGCGCTCGGTCTTTCGCCAATTGGTGGCGCGCGGCTACATGAGCGTCGACATGGACCGCTTCGGCGCCTTGCGCCTGGAAGAAAAATGTCGCCCGCTGCTACGTGGCGAGGAGAGCATCGAGCTGCGCAAGGATCCGAAAAAGAAAGTCACGCGGACGCGCCGGGCGCCGGTGCAGCTGGCACCAGAGACCGAAGTCGGCCTGTTCGATGCCTTGCGTGATTGCCGCAAGCAGTTCGCCCAGGAACTGGGTGTACCACCCTATATGATCTTCCATGACAGCACCCTGCAGGAGATGTGTCTGGCGCGGCCGCGCAATCTGGAAGAATTTGCCGAACTCAGTGGTGTCGGTGAACGCAAGCTGGACAAGTACGGGCCGGCGTTCCTGCAGGTGTTGGCGGATTACGAAAGTCAGTCAGCATGAGCAAAAATAGTTCGCAAATCGCCGTGGCGACGCTTTGATTCCCTGCAGAATACGCTAAGATAGCGCGCCTTTAGCCAGCATTTAGGCAGCCGTTCGCTGCGCAGTTCTTTTTCGCCCGTTTACTCGCTTTCACTCACTTAAATTCACTTACACTCACTTACACTCACAGAGCCTGCAATCACCATGTCCCTGCTTCGCCTCGACAAAGTCTCACTCAATTTCGGCACTCATGTGCTGCTCGACAACGTCGATTTCCAGATCAGCCGCGGCGAGCGTATCGGCTTGCTGGGTCGCAATGGCGCTGGCAAGACCACGTTCATGAAACTGATTGCCGGGGCTATCCAGCCGGAGTCCGGTGAGCGCTGGCTGCGTCCGAACACCCGTGTGGCCTGGCTGGAACAGTCACTCCCCGAAGGCGATGACAAGACCGTCTACGACATGGTCGCCGAAGGGCTGGCGGAAGTAGGCGAGCTGCTCAAGCAATACCATCACCTGACTTCCGGTGCCGAAGACGCTGACATGACCAAACTGGCGCGCGTGCAGGATCAGCTGGAAGCCAAACAGGGCTGGAGCCTGGGCCAGAAGGTCGACACCATCATCAGCCAGTTGCAACTGTCACCTGACCAAAAGCTGGCCGAACTGTCCGGTGGCTGGCGCAAGCGCGTGGCATTGGCGCGGGCACTGGTGCGCGATCCCGAATTATTGCTCCTCGACGAGCCCACCAACCATCTGGATATTCCGGCGATCGAATGGCTGGAAAAGCAATTGCAGGACTACCACGGCGCGTTGGTGCTGATTACCCACGACCGGGGTTTTCTCGAGAAAGTGGCCAGCAAGATCGCCGAGATCGACCGCGGCCACCTCACCGAGTTTGAAGGTACTTACCAGCGCTTCCTGCGCTTCCGTGAGGAACAGCTGGCCGCCGAAGAAACCGCCAACAAGCTGTTCGACAAGAAACTGGCGGAAGAAGAAGTGTGGATTCGTCAGGGCATCAAGGCCCGTCGTACCCGTAATGAGGGTCGTGTGCGGGCTCTCGAGGCCATGCGCAAAGAGCGTGGCGAACGCCGCGAACAGCAGGGCAAAGCCAGCTTTGCCGCCAGTCAGGGCGATCGCTCCGGCAAGATTGTTGTCGAGCTGACGGACATCCATCATCAGTACGATGACAACGTGGTGATCGACAAATTCTCCACCACGGTGATGCGCGGTGACCGCATTGGTCTGGTAGGAGTGAACGGCGCCGGCAAATCGACCCTGTTGAAAATCCTGCTGGGCAAACTGGAGCCCAGCGCGGGCAAGGTCAAGCTCGGCACCAAACTCGAGATCGCCTATTTCGATCAATTGCGCGAGCACCTGGATCCGGAGAAAAACCTGATCGATAACGTCTGTGGCGGTCAGGACTTCATCGAGATCAACAGCAAACGCAAACACGCTATTTCCTATCTCGGCGATTTCCTGTTCACACCGGATCGCGTGCGCACGCCGGCCAAAGCCCTGTCGGGCGGTGAACAGAATCGCGCCATACTTGCCAAGGTATTCAGCAAACCGGCCAATGTGCTGGTACTCGACGAACCAACCAATGATCTCGACATCGAAACCCTGGAGCTGCTCGAGGACATCCTGCTGAATTTTGCCGGCACAGTGCTACTCGTCAGCCACGACCGTCAGTTCATGGATAACGTGGTAACCAGCATCATCGTCTTCGAGGGCAACGGCAAGGTGGGTGAATACGTCGGCGGTTACAGCGACTGGGTGCGTGGTGGCGGTCGTCTCATCGACCCGAATGAACTGGCGGCTGAAAAAGCCCGCAAGAAGGACAGCAAACAGTCTGTGCAGAGCGAACCCAAGCCAACAACTCCGGCAAAGAAGAAATTGTCCTACAAGGAACAACGCGAACTCGAACAGCAGCTCAAGCAGATTGAGAAGTGTGAGACGCGACTGGCCGAGCTGGAAAAACTCATCTCCGAGCCGGATTTCTACCAGGGCGAGCAGAAAGACATCGACAAGACACTGAAAGAAGTTGCCGACGTGCAGGCGGAGTTGGACACAGCGTTCGCGCGCTGGTCAGAACTGGAAGGCTAGATTCGCTACCAGACCATTCTGACTACTGTAGCCGTTCACTGCCATCCAGCTCGATGCCGACTGCCCTGAGTTGGCTGGCAATAACGGGGTCCCGGT
The DNA here is from genome assembly GCA_964592245.1 of uncultured Pseudohongiella sp. Lineage (GTDB taxonomy): Bacteria > Pseudomonadota > Gammaproteobacteria > Pseudomonadales > Pseudohongiellaceae > UBA9145. Next base: position 44,317 of record CAZQFA010000020.1, read on the forward strand.
TCTGCAGCCAACGCTGATACAGCGCCAGGATGTCTTCGGTACTCAGGTTCTGCGTTCTCGAACACGCATTGGCCACCATCTCCAGCATACGCGTAAACGTATTGGCCAGCTCGGAAAAAATATGTCGATTGGTATGCGCGTTATCAGCCAGATAGTCATAGGCACTGCCGCCCATGCCGATAAAATAATCCTGCCTTATGCCGCGTCGGGCGAAACGTTCAGGAAACAATGCGCCGAGAAACAGCGCCATGTCACCCAGTTGCTGCAACAACAAACAGCGATGGCGTTCATTGCGTGCTTCGATGGCATCGCCATAGAGCAGCGCTAACGGACGCAAGGTTAATTGGCCCTGATCATAGCTAAAAAGTTGATCGCTGCGACCGAGTCGCTCCAGCAAACTGCCCAGATACCAGCAGGTGTCTTCATGAGGGGGAGGTTGGAAACGTTGTGCGTAGCGTGTCAGTCGCTCGCTGAAATAACAGGACAGAGATGTTTCGGTGATGGGTTCTTGCTGTGAAAAGTCGTGCATTCAAACCTCCAGACTCTATTCACACAGTGCGTCAACAGTATTCACTCGGCCTGAACAGGTGCACATCACCTGATCCAGACCAATATCACAAACGCTCTCCCGGGCCTTTCCGGCCAATAACTATTTTTATAGTCGCCAACAATCGCTTCGCTCTCGCTCACAATTACGACCACATCCCAGACTATCGTTAGCCGTAACAAGTTCTGTAGACAGATTAGCGAGTTTACGATGCGTTGCAAAGAAATTGTGCGCAGAGACACGCAAGGCGGCGGGTGAGCAAGTGCGCAGACCGGCGCGACAAGTCCACCGCCTGTCAGGCGGGTTGTGGTGCAATAATCTTGCGCGGGTTGCTCAGCAAGAGTACCAGAGGCGCAGAAGCCAGCACGATCCACATCATCATCTTGAAATCGTTGATATAGGCAATAGTCGCTGCCTGTCGGGAAATCTCACCCTGCATCATGGCAAACGCGGCCGCGCCCTGCTCCTGCATTACTGCCGGTATCTGTTGCAGACTGATGCCGGCACTAAAGGGTGTGACGGATTCGGCGAGGTAGGCACTGTTGATAAACGTATTACGACTCAGTACCAGCATCACCAGCGAAATGCCAATACTGCTACCGAGATTGCGGACCAGGCTGAATACCGAAGCCGCTTCAGTTCGATAACGTGGCTCCAGTGTAGCAAAGGCAATGGTGTTCAACGGGATGAAAATAAAGCCCAGCCCGAAACCCTGCATGACACCGCTCCAGATCAACATGCGTGGCGGCACAAAGGTTGAAAATTGCGTCATGTAAAACAGTGATCCGGCTGTCATCGCCAACCCGAAGAGAATCAATGGTCTTGGGTCCATGCGGGTTACCAGTTTGCCTACCAACATCATGCCAATCATGGTGCCCACGCCGCGCGGTGCCATGAGCATACCTACATCCATTACCGGGTAACCCATGATGTTCTGCATGTATGGTGGTAACAACGCCATCGTCGCCAGCAGAATTATGCCGGTGAAAAAGATAAAGAACAGACTCGTGACCAGATTGCGATCACGAAACATGGCGGGTGTCAGGAAAGGATGTGCGGTCTGTCGTGAATGCACAAGGTACATCCAGAACATGGCACCAATCAGCACGGCATAGAGCAGAATTTCTTCGGACTCGAACCAGTCTACCTGTTCACCCCGGTCGAGCAGCAGCTGCAAGCTACCAATCACCAAACTGAGGGTGAAGAATCCGAACTTGTCGAAGGGTCGCTCAACGCGCTCGGAATCCGGCATAAACATGCTCAGAATCGTCAGCGTCACGATACCAAGAGGCAGATTGATCAGAAACACCCAGCGCCAGTTGTAATTCTCGGTCAGCCATCCGCCCAGTGTGGGACCAAGAATCGGGCCAATCATGACGCCCATGCCCCAAAGAGCCATGGCGCTACCATGCTTTTCTCGCGGATTGATGTCGAGCATGGTCGACTGCGCCAGCGGAATCATGCTGGCACCGAAGCAGCCCTGCAATACGCGGAACAACACCATCTCTTCAATCGATGTCGCCACGCCACATAGCAGCGATGATACGGTGAAACCGAGAATTGCGCCGAGGTAAACGCGCTTGCGGCCATAGCGCCCGGCCAGCCAGCCAGTAGGCAAGGTCATGATGGCCGAGGCAACGATGTAGGAGGTCAGAATCCAGACAATCTGATCCTGCGTCGCCGACAAACTGCCCTGCATGTGTGGCAGGGCGACATTGGCGATGGTCGTATCCAGCACTTGCATGATAGTCGCCAACATTATGGCCACCACCACAACACCGCGGTAGGGAATGTTTGTGCTGTCGGTACTCATTTAGTTGCTGGCGATGAAAGGCAAGTGCCGCTCGTGACCAGTATCCACTTCTACGCTGGCACTCATGCCTGATACCAGAGACGGCTGCCCGGCATAGTCATCGAATTCAATCAACACGCGCACTCGCTGCACGACCTTGACCCAGTTGCCGGAACTGTTTTGCGCGGGCAGCAAGGAGAATTCGGAACCAGTGGCGGGCGTAATGCTGGCAACATGCCCGTGCCAGGTCTCATCAGGGAACGTATCGACGTGAATTTCTGCGGACTGGCCAGCCAACATGTGTCGCAAGTCTGTTTCTTTAAAATTGGCTTCCATCCAGACACGCTTGTCACTGACCAGACTCATCACCGGGGCACCGCCGATGACATTCTCACCAACGTGGGCACTGATATTGACTACCACACCATCAGCAGGTGCAAATACCTCTACGTGCTGCAGATCAAAGCGCGCTTTTTCCAATTCGGCTAACGCTGCCCGTACTCGCGGATGCTCATCCGTTGGCAAACTTGCATCGATCAGGCGTGCCTTCACGACATTCAGTGCTTGCTGCTTTTCTGCCAATAACCTTTGTGCCGAGTCGCGCTCATAAACGGCCTGGTCGTACTGAATCTCGGAGATCGATTTTTCCTGATTCAGTTTACCCAGCCGCGCCAATTCGCGTTCACGAAAAGCAAGGTCGGTTTGCGCTTTATCGATCTCAAGCTGCTTGTTGGTAAATTCTTCACGCAGGCTTTCGATGTCACCGCGGACATTGGCCAGATTGGCTTCTGCCCGTGTCAGGGCAATCTTGTATGGCTGGTCGTCAACCCGAAACAGCAACTGCCCCTCGCTGACCCTGTCACTGTCATGGGGCAACATGGAAGTAACCTGGCCAGTCAGGAAACTGCTGACAGTGAGGATGTCAGTCTTCACATACGCATTGTCGGTGGCAACAATGCGACCACCCTGCAGGTAGAAATAAACAGCTCCACCACCGATCACCACCGGACCGAGCAGGAGCATCAATAAATGTCGCAACCGCCGCATGAGCCGCGCCGCACTGCTACGTTGGAGATGTGCGCCTAACGCCTGTTCATCATTGTCGGGATTGCTTTGCTTGTCCGTCACTTGGCTTTCTCACTGCTGGTGCAATTGGGGTTGCTCAGGTTGTCTCGCATACGTTCCAGTACCGCCAGCGTTGTCGCCGCTTCCTCGGCACTGATACCCACCATGGCCTGGTTGACCAGCTTTTTACCAAGCGATTGCAGGGTTTTGATCATGGGTTTTGCTTTCGCTGTCAGGAACACGCGTTTGGCACGGCGGTCTGCCGGGTCATCGCGGCGCTCGACCCAGCCTTCAGCTTCAAGTCGATCAATATGCCGGGCCAGTGTCATGGCCGTGATATCCATCAGCTTGGCCAGCGCTTGTTGCTGCACACCGTCGTTACGCTTGAGATGGGCCAACACTGACCAGTGCGCACGCGTGAGCCCCAGGCCCTGAGATTGCCGATCAAACTGCCAGCGCATCTGTCGCGCCAGATCGTGAATCAGGAAGCCAAAGCTGTTGTTTTGCGAGTTTTGCATAATATTGCTTATTATAAGCATGCTTACTATATTTTCAAGAGCATCCTGTGTTTCCCACCTCAGCTCACTGCCCGTCTGCGCAACATTGATAAGTGAATGCCAGACAGGTGGCTGTGGTGTAGGTAGCAACAAGCGGCATGCTGACTGCGAGTACAACAGGCGTGACTTGTACACCAAGGCCGGCTTTTCCCTTCGCCCGCCCTATGCGCTTGTCGCCCATCGGGGTCAGACCGGTGAGCTTTGCCTGAACGTCAGTGCTGCTTTGCCAGGTTTCGGAACAGTTGACCGCGGCGCCCGGCTGATGCGGAACAGCGGCAGTTAGGCAGGGACCGGAAATATATTTTCAGCGGGCGCTTGAAAAGACCCTTGCGCGCCCACATTAGCGCAGCTACCGGAGGGCACAGGCGGCTGCCAACAATTGTGCGGATTGCGGTGCATCAGGGAGTCCCCCGGCACTGCCAACTCTCTCACCGGGAACGGCCAAGACATTAGTGCCAGATTCTACAGGTGAAGACAGCCAGTGCTGTGTCCTGTCGGTCCAGTTTATTAATGGGTCAACATCAACGTATGTGAGATTTTCTTCTGAAGGAGTCTTTTCTCATGACCAAAAAAACAATCTCAATCAGACCCCTCGCCGACCGCGTCGTCGTACGCCGGCTTGAGTCTGAAAGCAAAACTGCCGGCGGCATCCTGCTGCCGGGTTCCGCCGCCGAAAAACCCAATCAGGGTGAAGTAATTGCCGTAGGTCCGGGCGTCCGCCTCGACAACGGCGAGCTCGTTGCCCCGGCTGTAAAGGCGGGCGATCGCATCCTGTTTGGCAAATACGCCAGCAATGAAATCAAACTCAATGGCGAAGAACTGCTGATTATCAAGGAAGCAGACATTCTCGCCATCGTCGATTACACCGAAGCGGGCTCACAAGGCCAGGAGAAAGCAGCATGAGCGCCAAAGACATCCGTTTTTCCGACAACGCACGTGAACGCATGTTACGCGGCGTCAA
>CAZQFA010000021.1:0-21747 GCA_964592245.1 uncultured Pseudohongiella sp.
TTCCAGCGACACCAGACGATAAGGCAAGTCCCGGACTTGCTCTCCGCGTTCCACCACACGGGTAGCAAAAAGCCGATCAATATTGCGAAAGCTGTTCACGGCTTCGTCCGGAAGCAAACGGCCATCGTAGATCGAGCGCACATCGGCGATGGGCTCGTCGGCGTGTGGATACTGGGCCTGCGCTGTACTGGCAGCAACCCATAGCAGGGCTAGCCCAAGTCGGCCCAAAAGGGGCGAGTGTTGCGGTGATCGTGATTCCTGCTGCTGTTCAGACAAAGCAGTTCTCCAATTGAATGCAATCAATCAGGTAAAACTACACCATTCATAACGGTTTTTCTGCCTTGCAGGGCCCGGACGTCGCACTGAATTCGATTGCGGCAGACATTATCGTGGTTGCATTCCGTCCATTGGGGATCGCAGAGAATATCAGCACGAGCACGAAAGCAATCGTACTCGTGCCTTTTCATCACTCCGGAGTCCACTCCCAGTCGATGGAAGACTCGGTCGGTGTGCGCAGTACGGCATTGGAGGCTCTGCCAATAGCGGTTTCTGGCGCCTCAGGCGGATAGTCCACACCGAGGAACTCAAGATAGCTCTCCTCGCTTGCCGGGTCATACTCAAAGTCCGCCAGTGCGGCGCGGTATCTGGCCATCTCGTCAGTGTTAAGATGCGTCGGGGGCATCGCGCCATCGGGAATGAGGCTGCTCCATGCTGGCCACTGTGATAGCTGTACCTCAAAATCGGCAGCGATAATATCCAGTGCAGCAGGGTCCGTCATGAGATCAAGAATACTGGCAACCAGCGCCTTCGAGCCGGCTGCAATTCCCTTGTGGGCGATAGGGGTCGCAGGACCGATGCCGGCGGACCAGTGATGCCCTGCCAATGCACCTTCGGGCTTGGCTGGCACATACATGCGCACGTAGGGCACATTCCAGGAAATATCGCCCGCATCCGAAGTGGACGATCCTTGAGTACTCATCTGTAGCGGCTCGACTTCGGTAGGCAAACCGACAATCTCGGCGCCCATGGACTTCTGATAGGCCTCGGCGAAAGCTATATCGTCCGCGCTCCATTCAGGCATGCCAACCAACTCGATGTTTTTCTGCAATAGCGCTGCCAGTTCCTTGTTGCCATTGACTGGCCACGATGCCGACATGATGCGGCGAGTCACAGACGTGTGCGTGGATAAGGCGGAGCCGTCAGCAATATCGGTCGTCCAGTCCAGCATGCTCTGTACGATCTCCGGACTCTTGGCGCGGAAGTAATACCAGACCGTCGCTGTTCCGGGCACCACGTTCGGCTGTGTGCCACCATCAGTGATGACATAGTGAATACGCGCGTCCTGCGGTTCATAACCGTGCTCGCGCATCATGTTCACGCCTACATTCATCAAGGCAACACCGTCGAGAGCACTGCGACCCTGATAGGGCCTGGCGCCGTGCGCCTGGCGGCCATTGAAGGTCCACTGCGCAGTCGCATTGGCAAAGTTGTTAAGGCCCCAGCTGGTGCCGAATTCGGTGCCGACATGGACGTCGAGTACCGCATCCACGCCTTCAAACAACCCCGCCTTCACCATATAACCCCGACTCGCGAGTAGTTCTTCGGCAGGCCCACCGTAAACAATCAGTGTCCCCGGGAGATCGTAATTATCCTTGATCGCTTTGAAGGCAAGTGCTGCGCCAATGAGCGTTGGCTGGTGCGTGTTGTGCCCTTCCCCGTGACCCGGCGCTCCTTCAATCAAAGGCTCGTGAGCAAGCGCGACTGGATTTTGCGAGGTGCCAGGTACACCATCAAAGTCCGACATGAGGCCAATCACAGGCTCACCGGAACCATAGGAAGCCATATAGGCTGTCGGCATATCGGCGACACCGGTTTCCACCACAAAGCCAGCAGCACTGAGAGTTTCCTCTACCAGCGCGATGGTTTTGTATTCCTGAAAACCGATTTCCGAGAATGAATAGATGGCATCGCTGATCTTGCCCATCTGTTCGGCGTTCTGGTCAACAACAACAAACGCTTCTTCCTTGAGTTGCTGTGTCGTCTCCGGCGCACGCAATTCGGCTGCCTGCAAGCCCTGCATGCTGGCAAAGACAGTCAACGCGAAAGTCAGTGCACCAAGCGGGAGAAAGCTGTTTGGAGTACTATTGTTCGTATAGGAGATTTTCTCTGTTTTCATTGCGCCGCTCCTGAATCATTGACTTCGTTAGACTCTCTACCGATAGCAGAGTCCGGCATGGCAGGTGGATAATCCACGCCAAGGAATTCCAGATAGCTCTCGCTGGATTCCGGGTCATACTCGTACTCTTCCAGTGCCGTGCGGTATTTGCCCATGACATCGGCATTCCATTCGATCGGCGGCTTGGCATCCGGTGGAATAAGACTCTTCCAGGTTGGATACTGCGCCAATTGCGCATCAAAGTCGGCGCTGATGGCAGCTAGTCGATCGGGATAGATAATCATGTCCAGCATACTGGCAGCGACAGCTTTGGCGCCTGCTACCACACCCTTGTGCGCAATGGGCGTTGCAGGGGCGATTCCCGCGGACCAGTGATGGCCAGCCAACTCACCCGGCGGCTTGGATGGAAAGGACACGCGCACATACGGCGCTTGCCAGGTGACATCGCCAGCGTCAGAGGAACTTGGCCGCTGCTCCGAGCTGAAACGCAATGGTTGCACTTCGGTTGGCATACCGGTGACATCTGCCCCCATTGCTTTCTGGTAGGCCATGGCAAAGTCCTGATCATCTTCGGTCCAATCCGGCATGCCTACCATCTCGATGTTGGCATGTACCAGCTCCGCCAGCGCTTTATTGCCATTGAAAGCCCAGGAGGCCGACAAAATGCGTTCCGTGACTTCGGTATCCGATGCCAGCGCCGCACCCTGTGCAGCATGACGACCACGCTTGAAAAGGTCCCAGACATTCTGCGCCGTGGTGTGGCGGAAGTAATACCAGACCATGGCTTCGCCAGGCACCACATTGGGTTGTTGACCACCTTCCGGAATCACATAGTGAATGCGTGCAGGTGGGTCCATATGTTCGCGAATGAAATCCGTAGAGACATTCATTAATTCCACGGCATCAAGCGCACTACGACCCTGCCAGGCACGAGCACCATGGGCTTGCTGGCCGGTAAATCGCCATTGCGCGGAAATGATGGCCAGATTGGATAGGCCATAACTGGTACCGAAGCCAGTACCGATATGCACATCGATAATGGCATCGACACCTTCGAACAAGCCGGCATTAACCATGTAACCGCGACTGGCGAGCATCTCTTCTGCCGGCCCCCCGTACACAACGATAGTGCCAGGTAGGTTATTGCGATCCTTGATTTCCTTGACCGCCAGGGCTGCACCGATAAGTGTTGGCTGATTACTGTTATGGCCTTCACCATGCCCGGGTGCGCCTTCCACCAGCGGATCGTGCACGAGAGAGGTGGGCCGCTGAGAGGTACCCGGCACACCGTCAAAATCTGACATTAAACCGAGTACTGGTTCACCGGAGCCATAGGTCGCCATATAGGCAGTAGGCATACCGGCTACGCCAGTCTCCACTTCGAAACCCGCATTGCCGAGCGTCTTTTCAATGAGGGCGATAGTTTTGAATTCCTGAAATCCGATTTCGGAATAGGAATAGATAGCATCGTTAATTTTGCCCAGCATCTCGGCGTTGTCGTCGAGGTAATCGAATGCTTGCAGTTTGTACTCGAGTGAGTCGGCAGACTGAGCGGAAGAATTTATAGCATGTGTGGTAAGCAGGGAGGCTATAAGCCATCCCAGAATCGCAGGTAAATTACGTTTCAAGAGACTCTCCTGAGTGTGGCGTCAGTTTAATTCTGCTGACGCTATTGTTTACAGTTGCCAAACCCTGAGAAAGCGAAAGGCATGTTCCCTGTGAAGAAAACATGCCCCCGCTATGCACTATCTTTGCTTACACGAGTTTAGAAAGAGACTCGCACACCCGCTCGATAGTTGCGTCCCAGTACATCCATCAGGCCGCGGTTTACAGGCAAGTAGTGCGCTGTGCTCGCTGCACCTTGACGTGAAGGATTACCGTAAACTACCGGGTCTGTATCCAGGATATTCTTCACAGAGAGGAACACTTCGGACTCCATGCCGCCGAAGCTGAATGTCTTCTCGGCATACAGGTCGAAGAACCACTCACCAGGAATGTCGTTGTCATTGATGGTGAAGTTCGGAGCTACAGACACCGGGCAATTGGAAGTACACTCGATGTAGGCATTGTCGATAACGCCATCACTATGACCACGAGCGGTCAGGTTGAACATCCAGTCATCCATGCTGTAACGAGCGGTAGCGCGATACACAAAGTCCGGTGTGCTGCCGGAGTTTTCGCCGGCTGAGTTAACTGCTGTCACACCATCATCAGTCGTGTTCTGGATATAGTGTGTGGCGAGCAAGCGCAAACTCAGATCACCCGGGCCCACCTCAAAGGTGTAGCTGGTTTCCAGATCCACACCTTCAGACAGCAGGCTGTCCAGGTTTTCGTATTCCAGATCGATGAACTGCAACACACCGTTACTGTCAAACCGCAGGAAATCACAGTACCGGTCCTGACCGAAAATATAACAAGCATCAGCCACATCCTGCGCACCGATGAATCCGATCACACCTTCCACTTCCACATCGTAGTAGTCAATGGAAGCCGCAAAACCTGGCAAGAAGCTTGGCTGCAGGATGACACCCACACCCAGACCATCTGCAGTCTCGGGGCCAACTGTCGGCGTACCCTGCAGGTTCTGTACGAACTGGTAGGATTCGCCATTGATCTGCACAGCGTTGGTACGTGCAGTACCTGCATCGAACAGCTCAGACAGATTCGGCGCACGAATATCGTGTGATTGGGTCACGCGCAGAGTGATGTCCGGAATGGGTGAGAAGGTCATGCCCACTTTCCAGGTATTCACGCTACCCGAAGTACTGTAGTTAGTGCGACGTGCGGCGGCGCTGAGATCCAGCATGTTCTCCACCAGTGGCACCAGTGTTTCTATGTAACCTTCTTTCACCGTGTACTTACCTGCGGTGACCTTGTAGTTACCGTACTTCCAGCCACTGTTGTACTTCGAATCAACAAAGGCATCGATAGACTCTTCACGCCATTCAATACCGGTGGCGACGGAGATCGCTCCGGCCCAGCCCTCGAATGCATCAAAGTTGAAGTTCAACGCAGCAACGCGTTGCTCAAGGAACTGCTCACGACGTGGTTCGCCCAGAATATAGTCCAGACCCTCCTGGCTGGCGACACCGACACCGAAACGGTTCAGTGGCACACAATCGCTACCCGGATTAGTCAAGGTTATGCGGCAAACAATCTCCCCGGTATTCGGATCGCGTACGGCATCACTTGCTAGCGACAGAGGGTCAAAGGCAAATACGGGAACCTGATGTTCGTCAGTGTTGGTCTTGCCCAGCTGATAGTAGCCATCAAAGTTGATGAGTCGATCTGCGATTTCGAATTCACCCTCAGCACCGGCGACAAAGCGCGTGGTTGCCCGCGTGTTTTGTGTACCTGATAAAGGGAAGTCCGCATTGGAAGTGCTCATCTGGAAGGAGTCGATGCCCTCGGCTTCCATCATGGCGACAAATTCTTGCGGCAGATAGGGATTGTCAATGTAGTAGGTTCGCCGACGATCCTCCGGACGTATATAGTTACTCAGCCCCTGGTACTCAGCCCAAGACCCTTGAACAAAGACCTCGACGTCGTCGGTCAGCTCATAACTGGAGCGGCCCCAGATACTGTTACGAGTATCATGAGCACGCAGTGAATTGGTACCTATTGTAGGTGACATGGTGTATTCCCAGTCACCGCCGATCATCCACTGGCCTGTCACATCACCGTAATTCAATTGACCAAGCTCACCACCCGGACCAAAGTACGTGCCTTGTAGCGGACCTGAGGTGACCATTCCACCCGGCGTACGATCAGACAGGCCGATATTGGGGCCCACGTAGAAGTGCGGCGCACCCGGTGAGCGATCGGGATTTCTTACGCCGAATACACCATTCTGTACCCATGAAGGTGCGGTATCGAGGATACCTTCCTGATTGTAGTTCTCACCACTCAGCAGGATATGACCGCGACCGTCAGCAAATGAAGTACCCGCGGCAAACTGGAACAGTGTGCTAGGTGAATCATAATCTTCGACATCGCCATACTGTACAGTTGTATCCAGCCCTTCAAAGTCATCATTAAGAATGAAGTTCACCACACCGGCAATCGCATCGGAACCATAGGCCGATGATGCACCGCCAGAGACCACTTCGATACGTTCAACAAGAGATTGCGGAAAAGTATTGGTGTCGACACGACCCGTTGAAGAAGAGGCCACCGACCGCTGGCCATCCAGCAGTACCAGCGTTCGTCCGGATCCCAGACCACGAAGATTCAACGCTGAAATGCCTGCGCCACCGGCACTCAAACTACCCGAGGAGGAAGAGGCTGTAGAGCTACCTTGAATCGAAGGCAAGGTCATCGCGAACTCGGCGACGCTTCCAGGCGATTCGGCACTGATATCTTCACCGCTCAATACCGAGACGGGAGTGGGTGTGGAATATCCGTCACGTTGAATCCGGGAACCCGTGACTTCGATCATTTCAATTTCGCCTAGACCGCCACTGTCCTGGGCGAATGTAGATTCTGCTGCAAGAATGCAAGTCGCTGCGCCGACGAACGTAGCGATTGATCTCCTGCGAAAGTTTTTCGGCAGATGCATAGCTATCCCCTTTCAGTCTGTCAATTGAGATTGGTTTTGGAACGTTGTGAATTTTGTCAGGAGGGGTGGTGCATGAAATATGCCAAGACACGAATGATAGTTCTGCCCCCATTCAGTGCCATTACACAAAACTCGTGGAACCCGCTCAGGCGGCGCAGCGACCGGACGAAGGGGAATAACAGCCGCGCTGAAAGTAAAAATAGTTTTTAATAACAGTCGGTTAATAAATTTGCGTGCCCGGATAGAGCGCCACCAGAAACGCTTGCGGAGGATTCAAAGCCGATCAGATTCAGGTGTTAAATAAACTCGATTTTTCTGCATTATTTTTTCGACTTCTAAACAATGTACAAAGATTGGGCATAATTTCCCGAGTCGTTGTGCGCAATCTTCAGGCATAGACAATGGGTATGGTGCAAACAATTGGAACAAAACGGGTCAAGTGATTCTGTTTGAAACTTCTCCGCCGAATCCATTCTTAAAAAGGTGCCATGTAGACTTATTTAATATAAGAATAGACTGCCACATACCTCTACTCTTGCTGCGCGAATTCAGTGCAGCCAGCAACTCTTGCTCCATGATAAACCATACTCTTGCCGATTCCTGTCCTTGGCGAAGCACCAGATCTTTAGGACTAAGGCATATGCACCTTTCGCGCTCACTCTCCTTGTTGCCCGTGAAAGCACCACAGCACCTGCTTCTGCGCTAATTGCGCTTCTCGCCCACCTCTATGTAAAAACGCCTTTACCTCGAATTCGAGACCGGCTGGTACAAATTCTGCATCGTTATCCGGATTACTTAGAAGCGATTGCGTATCTGCAATACCCCCGCGAAGGGATGGCGTCAGCCGGAACGGGCGGGTCGCCGCTGTTTCGGAGCATCGCCCGTTCCGCGCCAAATGATTAATGGCAGGGTTGGCAAAACTGTGTTCGCGGACGTGAATCCAGCAGCGACAGTAGAGCGTGGAATTGCTGGTCCAGACGCAGAAATAAACAAATCGGAGGCTATAAAATGAAAGCACTGAGCCGTTACAGAAATTCACTATTATCCATAACTGTCGCAGGTGCAGTGCTGCTTTCCTGTAGCGAACAAGCGCCAACCTCATCGTCAATGCCATCAGGCCCTGCGACATCGACGGCGCCCCAATCCATGGCCAGCACGGAGCCCAGTCTGGGTATCCGGCCCATCGCCGAAGAAACTGTCAGTATCAACATGGACGACATTCATCATCCGGATTTGCCAAGGATCTTTGACTATATTGACGCCAACATCGATCAACATGTCGTCAATCTGCAACGCTGGATACAGCAACCAAGTATCTCGAACACTGGCGAAGGCATTCAGGAGTCGGCTTACATGGTTGAAGGTTTTTTCGACCAGCTTGGTTGTCAGACCACCGAAGTCTACGACGTGGGCTTGACCGAATGGGGCACGCAGGCGAACCCAGTCGTCTACGCCCATTGCGATGAAGGCAAAGAGAAGACGCTGGTGCTGTACTGGATGTACGACACCATGCCCATCACGCAACCGGACATCTGGATTGCACCGCCCTTTGAAGGCCGATTAATTGAACAAGCTCCCTATTCGAAAGTGCTGATTGGGCGTGGCGCGAATAACTCTAAGGGCCCGCAGATGACCCAGTTAAACGCCCTGATGTCGATCAAGGCGATCGCCGGCAGCTTACCGGTCAATCTGATCATTGTTGCCGAAGGTGATGAAGAGCGCATGTCGATCGGTTATCGCAAGTTTGTGCGCGACCATCCCGAGCTGTTCGAGGACGCCGATGCCATGTACCGCTTCGGTCGACAAGGCAGCATCAGCGGCAGTTCCGAGGGCAGCGTTTTCGTTGAGCTGATTACCTCTGGAGAAGCCTGGGGGCGCGGTCCCACTTACAGCAACATTCATGGAGGCCGTAAACGCGCAGTAGATGCCCCGGCATGGCGGCATATTCAGATGCTGAATACTCTCGTCGACGAAACTGGCAATCGTGTCATGATTGACGGCTTCTACGACAATATCGAACCACTCACCGAACTTGAAGAAGCACGTCTGCGCGAAGCGGCCGAAGGGATGAACCTGGAAGCATCGGCAGAAAGGCTCGGTGTCGCACGCTATATTTCCGATGATCCATATGAGGTTTTAAAGATGTCTCGCGCCGGGACATCAATGAACCTTGATGGTATTTGGGGAGGTAATATGTTCGAAGGTGGTTCCGGAGCGATTCTGCCAAACCGCATTGTTTCCAAGCACAACTTCCGCTACGTCCCGAATCAGGATGGTATGGACATTGTCGACAAGCTACGCGCCCACCTGGACAGACATGGCTATGAAGATGTCGAGATTAATGTCGTCGGTGATGTGCCCTGGGCCAAGATGCGCTACGACTCGGAAATCGCCCATGCGGTGATGGACACATTCGACACGTTCGGCATTCCTTATGACGACCCGATACAGGAGATGGAATCCATCATCGCCGGCCCCTATTGGCCAGCCTATCTTTTCGCCGGCGATGTCATGGATATTCCGATTGTTGGCGGCAATGCCGGAACCGGAGGGAACTCCCACGCCGCCAATGAATATTTCGTAATCGAAGGTGCTGGTCGTGTGTACGGCATGGCCGGTGGTGAAAAGTCTGTGGCCCTGGTGCTCTACAACTACGCGGGGATCAACGAACCACAATAAAGCTAACTGATGATCCCCGCGCTCAACCGGGCGCGGGGATTTGTGCGTCCTGCTTTGGGTGGCTGGTTGCGGCAGATACCGCTGCGGAGAAATTGCCAGTCGCGAAGGGAGTCTTTCGCCTGCCTTATTTTTGCGCGCCGGGTTGCTGCACCAGCACCCAGGGTGCGACCACGACCGCCCACAACTCTGTATTCTCCTGCTCCCAGGTTTTAGCTGCCTCATCGCCGACGATAGACACCAGACCATATTGCAGCCAGGTCTCTACCTGCTGCCGATTATCCTGGACAAACTCACAAGCCACGGCGATGAGATCAAGTGATGCATGAACTTCAACAACAGCCTGTTGCTGCTGGTACTGCGCCAGCGACGACCAGCTAATCTTCGCGGTCTCCTGATTCAATTTCAGTTTCAGGGTATCAATATCGATCTCGTCTGTTTCACTCATGAGTTATCCAGTCCAACTTCAGTATTTGCAACAAGCTTGCAACGGAAGCGATGCCTGTTTCGACCTGTCGACAATTATATACTTACCGCGCGGGCGGTTCCCGGGGGCTTGCCAAAGCCCTGATATAAGTACAATAGCTGAACACTGCATCAGCATCCGCTTTGCGACAGCTGGATGACAATTCAGTCATGTAATGATCAGGGCAGCCAGATATCACTTCGCCCACCGTATTTGTGGCATTCGGTGTAGTGATCCCGGCCAATCAGGCGCTATCTGTCAATTCGCTGTAGCGCTCCCAAATGCGGGATTATGTTGCAGCCAGCATTTAACCCAGCTCTAACCCACCTCACCCGGACCTGCTTCGGGTCAGCCCGATGACTGTGCAGAGGTGGTGCAAATTGCCCAGCGGCAGCCTGCAAACCCGCGGATGAAGCTATCAGGAACTGTCAAGGCCCTGAATTCTCATCCTGTAAGCAAAATTCGAGCAATATTGGGCTAATTTCCCCGCTTTTTTATGCAATAGCCCTCTCGCTTGGCGTAGAAACCAAGTATCATATCGCACCGTTTTTTCACGTAACCAGACATCCATTTTTCGAGCAGCCAAATGACCGACTTATCCAAATACAGAAACATAGGTATTTTCGCCCACGTTGACGCCGGAAAGACCACGACCACAGAACGAATTCTCAAACTCACCGGTAAGATCCACAAAACCGGGGAAGTGCATGACGGCGAGTCCACCACGGACTTCATGGACCAGGAAAAAGAGCGCGGTATTACTATCCAGTCCGCGGCGACTACCTGTTTCTGGAAAGATCACCGCCTCAATATCATTGATACTCCCGGCCACGTTGACTTCACTGTCGAGGTGTATCGCTCTCTGAAAGTACTGGATGGCGGTGTAGGCGTATTCTGCGGCTCCGGCGGCGTAGAACCCCAATCCGAGACGAACTGGCGTTATGCCAATGACTCGGAAGTGTCGCGTATCATTTTCGTCAATAAGCTGGACCGCGTAGGCGCAGATTTCCTCAGAGTTGTTCAGCAGGTCAAAGACGTCCTGGGTGCGAACCCTCTGGTCATGGTGCTGCCAATTGGTATCGAAGACGATTTCATTGGTGTCGTTGACCTCCTCACTCGCAAGGCTCATGTATGGCCTGATGCAAACAACCGTGAAGTCTTCGAACTGCGCGATGTCCCCGAAGACATGGTGGATCAGGTTGAAGAATGGCGTGAGAAGCTTATCGAAACTGCCGTTGAGCAAGATGATGACCTGATGGAAGCCTATCTGGACGGCAATGAGCCATCCATTGACGACATCAAGCGCTGCATCCGCAAGGGCACCATCAAGCTGGACTTCTTCCCGACTTATTGCGGCTCCGCGTTCAAGGACAAGGGTATCCAGCTGGTCCTGGATGCCGTGGTAGATTTTCTGCCTGACCCAACCCAGGTTGATCCTCAGGAATTGATGAGCGAAGAAGGTGAACCTACGGGTGAAGTCGCCAAGGTCGATGCCAGTGAGCCTTTCCGTGCTCTGGCGTTCAAAATCATGGATGACCGCTTCGGCGCGCTGACGTTCGTTCGCGTTTATTCCGGCAAGGTCAACAAAGGCGATACCATCCTGAACTCGTTTACCGGCAAGACCGAACGTGTAGGTCGAATGGTCGAGATGCACGCCAATGACCGTAATGAAATCGAGAGTGCGCAGGCGGGTGATATTTTTGCCATCGTTGGCATGAAGAACGTGCAAACTGGCCATACTCTTTGTAGCCCCAACCACCCTTGCACATTGGAACCCATGGTCTTCCCGGATCCGGTGATTTCTATTGCCGTGGCGCCGAAAGACAAGAGCAGCGTCGAGAAAATGAGCATCGCCATTGGCAAGATGGTCGCCGAAGATCCTTCTTTCCAGGTCGAGACCGACGAAGATTCCGGCGAAACCATTCTCAAGGGAATGGGCGAACTTCATCTGGATATCAAGGTCGACATTCTGAAGCGAACTTACGGTGTTGAGCTGGTTGTGGGTGCTCCACAGGTAGCCTACCGTGAAACCATCACCCAGGAAGTTGAAGACAGCTACACGCACAAGAAGCAGTCCGGTGGTTCAGGTCAGTTCGGCAAGATCGACTATCGAATCAAGCCTGGCGAGCCAGGCAGCGGCTTTGCCTTCAGCTCAACGGTAGTCGGCGGTAACGTGCCAAAAGAATTCTTCCCGGCTATCGAGAAAGGTTTCGAGAGCATGATGGCAGAAGGCCCGATCGCCGGATTCCCGGTGCTGGACGTTGAGGTCGAATTGTTTGATGGCGGTTTCCACGCAGTGGATTCCTCGGCCATCGCCTTCGAGATCGCTGCCAAGGGCGCCTATCGCAAGACGATGCCGAAAGCGGCACCTCAGCTGATCGAGCCGATCATGAAGGTTGACGTATTCACACCAGAAGATCACGTGGGTGATGTCATCGGTGACCTGAACCGTCGTCGCGGCATGATCAAGAGCCAGGAGTCAGGCCCCACTGGTGTTCGCATCAAAGCCGAAGTACCACTGGCCGAAATGTTCGGCTACATCGGCCACCTGCGTACAATGACCTCCGGTCGTGGCCAGTTCTCCATGGAGTTCTCGCACTACCTGCCATGTCCGCAGTCAGTGTCTGATGCTGTGGTTGAAGCAGAGAAAGAAAGACAGGCAGCTAAAGCCAAAGGCTAAACCTGGTGTCTTGACAGATAAAAGCCCCGATAAAGCAATTTATCGGGGCTTTTTTTTGCGTATAGTTTTCAACCGTGGCCTATGCTCGCGATGTGGGATGCCCCCCCCTACCAAGCCGGGCATGGCGTTGACCAGTCATCTGGTAGCCGTTATATCGGCAATTCGAATCGCATGAAATCGAACTTTAGCTGAACCAACTTTATTCCGGCGAAATTACAGGCAATAAAAAAGCCGGGGCAAGCCCCGGCTTTCATCTGAGCCTTGAACCAGAGGCTGGCCTCTAGTTGTTCGGACGCCACTCCAGAGAAGCCCACATCTGACGACCCCACGGCGTGGAGAGACGAGTCTCAAAGCCACCGAGGATCGGCAATTGTTGCGGGCGCTCTTCAAAGATGTTGTTCACACCTGCGGAGATGGTCCATTCGCTATCCCAGAAACTGTCCAGAATATAGGTGTAGCGGATGTTGGTGCGTGATTCACCATGGATGATGTCGTTGGCAGGTCGCTGCCAGCCGTCACCGTAGTTGTCAAACACAGTGTCATCAAAAATCACTTCATCCCAATAGTTGGTTGAGATGGATGCGCTGTGATTGTTCATGAACCAGTTCAGACGCAGGTTGTACTTCATCTGCGGCAGTGGCGGGGCGATACCGGTATCGGCATTCTGGAAACCCAATGCCTGCTTACGGCCACCAAAGAGATCCTGGTAGTCATAAGCATCATAGTAGGTTACTGACCACTGGGCATCGAAGGTACCCCAGTTCTGGGTAGACCAGCGATAGTTGAGTCGGGCATCGTACAGATCAATCCAGACAGACGAGATGTTCTGTGCCTGACTGAAGATACGATCCAGCTCGAAGTTACTGAAGCGCACTACCGGATTACCATTCTGGGTTGCCCGTTGTGCATACCAGGCTTCCGCTTGTGCACGTGTGGCAGATCCCGCCGTAGGGTCATATGCAGCCTCAGAAATGCCAGTATCGCGCAGGAAGTTTTGGAATTCGAAAGCCACAGTATCTTGCTCGGTCAGCGTACGGATACGATTGGTATATTCGATTTCCTGATAATCCAGACTGATTTCGAAGCCATCCAGTGCTCCAGAAGGCTGCCATGTAAAACCAACATTCTGAATGGTTGATTCTTCCGGCCGCAAGTTTGGATTACCTGAGGAACAACGAGTACTGCCGGTCATCGGCCGCCCAGTAAACCGGTCAGTTCCTGAGAATGTTTCCAAACAGTTTTCGTCGGGGACGAACGGACGTGCCTGTTCCGGCGTAGGTGCCAGGAAGCTCTCACCCCAGGAACCACGAAGAGCCAGTTCCGGCGTCACTTCCCAACGCAAAGCCACTTTCGGCGTGGTTGCATCCAGACCAAAGTCAGTGAACTTTTCATGACGCACAGCAAACTGCGCATCAATGTTCTCCCACAACGGGACTTCTAACTCGAAAAACACCGCCTTCACTTCTGATTGGAAAGTTTCGTCTTGCGGTGTCGGTGCGCCAATGGCTGTGTTGTAGTCATGTCCGGCAGCATCCAGCGGTACGGCGTAATTTTCGTTGCGTTGATCCCGCCATTGATAGCCGACTGCCATTAGGGCTGGTCCCGCCCACAAGTCGATGAGCTCGCCGTTGGCAGCGATTTCAAAGATGTCGAGATAGTCGCGATCACTAAGAACGTTGTCCTGAACTTCGAACATCCAGCGCGTCAGCTCGCGGCTGTTGGCATGAATAGCCGGATCGTGTCCGGGAAATCGCGGATCAGCAGAGCCGAAGGGATTCCAGTATTCGTTGCCATTGGGACCGCCTTGACCCTGCAAGGCCAGTTGCAGTTTGCCCAGATGCATGGAGCGGGAGTCACCAGCCACCTTACGCTCATTATCAGCGTAATAGGCATAACCACTCCAGGTATCAGTGAGTTCAAAGTTCGCTGAAAATTTGTAGCGATTATTTTGGGTATGGGTTTCGAACTCTCGCGAACCACTAATGTCATCAAGATGTTCAGGACGGTGTGTATACGCCTCGGTGATCATACGCCAGTTCCAGGGCGATACATCAACTCCCCAGGGGTTAGCCGGATGGTCAGCGCGCACCAGCAGCACACGCCGGTTATTAGTCGATGTTGCTGTAGTTGATGTGGTACGGCCATCCGAGATGCGGTAGCTGTTCAACGCGGTCAGGTTAAAGCTCAACCAGTCGGTGGCTTCCCACTGCAACGAGTTGTACAAGTTGTAAGCCGTTTGCTCAGTACGGTAGGCGAATTGCTTGGTGTATTCGAAACGGCACACGGTACCGTTGTTGGTCAGTACACCAGACGGCGTGTTGAAGGCACCTTGACCATGCGCCGGATAGCCATCATTAAAGGTACCGCATGCCGGATCAACCATGGTCGGCCCCACATTGGTACCGCCGTGGAACTGATACAGGTTGACACCGGGATCAGCACCAGCCGTCTCACGCCACACGCCCGGGTTACCGGATGAGGAAGAGCCATTATCCATCTCCCACTCACGCAAACGTTCGTACTGCATCAGTGGTGAGTTCGCAGTGTAGTCGGCTGCGCCGACATAATTTATCCCGTTATCAAAAGACTTACCCCAAATGAAGCTTGCCTTTACGTCTTCCATGGTGCTTTCTTCATCGACCTGGTAGTAGGTGCGAGCGCGAAAACCGTCGAATTCCTTGATCGGAATCAGGTTGACCACACCAGCTACAGCGTCAGATCCATACAATGCCGAACCGCCGTCGAGAACAATCTCGAGACGCTCGACAGCGATGTCGGGAATGGAAGTATTGACCGCGGGGTCAATCATGCGCACGCCGTCAACCAGTTGCAGTGTTGAGTTCTCACCCAATCCGCGCAGGTTAAAACTGGCACCAACAGAATCCTGTGCCCCATCCTGGCTAGCCAAGACGTTGGCAACAACATCAGTATTCTGAGTGAAAGTCAGGTCACGAATATAGGTCTCCATATTCGGCGCACCGGATTCATAGAGATCTGCCTGAGTGACTGTGGAAACATTTGCGTCTTGAGCAAACGCAGAGTTTCGAATGTAAGAGCCCGTGACGACAACTTCTTCAATGTCTTCCGAGTCTTCTTGCGCTTGTACCAGGGCCGGTACAAGTAGTGGTGTAGCTATGCACGCATGGATCAAGCAGCGCAGATACCCGCGCTTACTAAGTGGGGACATAGGTTCTCTCCAGTTCTTATTAATAATTGTTATTTATCAGAACAGAGAACGGGGCGATGAGATCACCTCCGAGATTCTGTTCTCTGGAGGGACTGCAAATCGGCACTGCTATTTTTATAAGAAGCGCGCCAATTTCCCAATGCCCGACCTTCCCTAGAGATCGAGCAAGCAAGAGTTTACCCCTAAAGTATAGCAAAGCAAGACGTAATTTAATTTGTAGATAGACGAACGTTCGTTCTATTATTTTAATATAATTTAGAGTGCTAAGAGTTGGCTCTCACACATTGAGCGCATTATAGGCGATGCCGATTGCTCACCAGTATCGGTCCAATTGGCAGGACTCGCTGTCACTTCTGTTTCACTGCCACTATCGGCCACACTGGAGCGCAGTGTGCATTTCGCATGTACTTGCCGGACCGTCTTGTCCCGCCCATTTTTTGGGCAGCCGGGACACCTCATCCAGATGCGACTCCCTATATTGAAAGAAACCGGAAAGTTTTATTTACATAAAATTAGTTCACTTTCTATAGCGCGAATGGATAAAAGAATTGTCGCGACGTCAAGCAATCAATCGTCTTCTAATATTTATAAAACTAATTAATTGTGACAGGTTCTACTAGACAGAACCCGGTCACTGATCGGGAATTTTTTTGCGTGTAAACTCACGCCTCTACAAACGACGAATGCACTACTGCATTAATTCATCCGGCAAATTCCAGATGAATTCCGCCAGCACATTCAAATCATCCGGACTACTGATGAAACGCCAGCGCCGGTCCACATGCACGCCGGGTGAGCGATTGGATTCGAGACTGAGCGGAAAGCGCGGTAGATCATCGGATATAATACTGAGCCTGGCGCACGTCGTGACATTGAAGAGGATACCCAGATTATCGAGCATAGTCGTGAGCGACTGATATCGGGATCGGTCGGCGGCACAGTGCACCTGGTAACGTTGCATGGCCTTATTGACCAGATTTGCTACCCAGGGATCGGTACTCAGTCGCCTGCGGATGCGGCCATCCGTAAAGGCATGAGCCATTGCGGTTTGCGCTTTTTCGACAAGGTCAGTCAGCAGGTAATAACCCACATTAAAAGCCTTGATCAGCCCCGGCGCCGCTCGCAATAATTCGTCGAGCACTCTATCACTGTCGTCCCAGGCATCCACTTTCAGACAGTAGAGCAAACCCAAATTTGCCGTCTGCAAGGCACCTGACATGGCGTCTTTCTGCGACAGTCTATTGCCGGACAGATTAGTACCTTCCATGAGCACATTGCTGAGATAGCCCAGCTCGGCAAGGCGCGCGCTGGCGATAACGGGCGCGTCAATAGCAAGTTGCTGGAGTGCAGTTTCCAGCGACCAGACAGACTCGTCGCCGCTGCTCGCCGTGAGCTGTAAAATACCGTCGATATCATCCATGATCGGACCTAACAGTTGCTGCAGTTCGACGAATCCCGGATTCATGGCCAGCTCCTTTTCCAACCTCACCGCACTAGTCGAATCGGTTGCGCTGCCATTCTCAAATGGTGCAGATGTAGCACTTTTTCCGCCCTGTTCAGTGATGCCTGCCGCAGTACGCCGTAGCTGGATTGCTGAGTAGGCATCGTAGTTGCCCTCCACGATCAGCTCATCGATGGATGCCTGGCGGATGCGCCTGAGGAAGGCGCTGGCCGATTCAGCAGTGACATGACCCCGGTCACGACGGTGGCGATCACGCGCAGCTTCGACATCGAATGCGAGAGATTCATTGTCGGCAATATACGTCTTTTCAATGGTGAGTGATCTCCGCATACACACATGGGCAAGCACTTCTTCGAGAAAATCAGGATCAATATCCCAGGTATCAGTCATGTACTGCAACAGTAGCGGCCATTCGTCTTGCTCTTCCTCTCGCGGCATCACAACAAAACGACCAAATCGATCCGTCCATCCCCTCACCCCGACTTCATAGCTGTCCACCACGACTACATATTTTTGTAGCGTGCGTGCAAATAATTCGCTACCGAGCTCCTTCAGGCGGCGCGTGAGTTCGTGACTGCTCTCGTTGCTCCATAATTCCAACCACTCGAGAAAACTCTCGGGCGAGAATTTCTCTTGAGTGCCGGGTTTTTCACTTCTCCAGGTATCAGATTCGATTATGGCGTTCAATTGCTCGGCGCTGACGTGCACTAGCAACGCCTGGGCGTCTTCCTTGCCGAGATAGTCAATCACGCGAATGAGGCTGACTGGCGGCAGAGTTCTGACATAAGCAGGAAGTTGCGGATTATCCATCAGGCTTTTGACCAGACGGGAGGTTTCGGATCGAACAGTCAGCTTGCTTTTAGTCATGCCACCACCGTTGTCAACCAAAAGGGTTGCGCATACTAGCGGCCACAGCACTAAAAAAACAGTCTGTTTTTTTTGCGAATCTAGCGTTAAACTATTAGTCAAGTTAAAGCAATCGAGCTGGCGATTCAGTACGAATCACCGGCTCTTTTTTTGCCCGTAGAATAGCCAATAGTTAACACATTCCAGAATTATTGAGCTTGCGTCGTTCGTACAGTGCTTATTCAATCTCTATAACCACAGACCAATGTCACACCCAACAAACCGCCAGAATCCCTGAAATTTGAACGATCATAGGGATTCTAGAATTGGCTAACTGACTATGAATTGCGCTCACACTGAAGGACACGGTCAGCGTAGAGAACAAAGTAACTTCATGGAATTACTCGTCCGCCATTTGCTTCTATTTATTGAAGGTGGCGCCAACCCGAAACTAGCTGCCTGTTGTTACCTGTTAGTTTCCTGCTAGATTCCGCTGAGTCATGAACACGAGAATAGAAACCTGGGGCAGCGTTATACCTATCAAGGCAGCAATGCCCCAATATATAGCCCGTCTCAGCTGACGGGCGATTCCAATCGAAGTTCGCCAATTACGACAGATTGTCATTTCGACGATCATGTACAAGACTGTGCTCTGCCCTGTCAGGCCGTGTAGACCTGCCATCCAGAAGGCCAATATCCCGTTTCATATGATCGGATAGCCCTGCTGTATCGGGTCCGGATTTTCGAACCCTGAAAAAACTTTTCAGTATTCTTAGTAACGTTTCCACGGTGAAGTCCCGAGTGTTGACCGGGAATCATCAAGGGAAAGGGATGGGAATAGTCCTGGGAAGGGAAGTTCTTGGCCAGACCGCTTGAGATTCGCGGTCTGGTTGAGATTTATCTATCCAAACAACGAATGCACAGGTGCAACAAGCACGGACACACAACGGGTGTGATGCTTGAAGGCGCCTGCTTTAGGCAAATTGATGTTCAGATAAATATTTTTCATTAAGTAGTCTCCCGAAGAGAGGTGCGCATAATACACCTGAGTGATTAAGAATGAAAGGTTTACAGCGCATCATCAGCGGGAAATTGCCAGTTACCAATCGCCATTAATGAATTAGCCGGAAGTATTGATTCGAATTCAGTCTGCTTGCCGCAGGAGAACGGCAACTTGCTTGCTGAAATAACATACAGCCAGTACCTCATAACGTAAGCCTTCTCTCTCGCAATATTCATTCAGCGCCCTGAATTCATCCTGCTCCCAATTCTCATTCATCAGAAATTCGTCAAAGATCAGAATCGTCTTGTCATCAATGACAGACCTGGCATGCCGAAGCGCGCAGAGAGTCGAAGAATACAGGTCGGCGTCGAAATTGATGACCGAAGCCATGGGCCGCTCAACGGCGAAGAAGCCGGGCAGACTCTTGGCGAAGTCACCGACAATAAATTCGCCTCCAGCGATATCGGGCACGTTGCCGGCGCTGGAATAGCTGCCACTCTTTTGCTTGTGCCAATCTTCCGGCAATCCCTGGAAAGTGTCGAAGCCAAAACCACTGCCGAACGTCCGGATAAGATAGCGAAAAGATGCTCCTTGCCAAACGCCAAACTCATAGAAGGGGCGAGTCTGGTCACTTGCCTCAATGATTGCATCGAAGAAAGCCCAGCGATTGTAGTAGGCTGCAGGCTGTTCAGGCAGGCGCAATAGCCAGGCAAATGAGCGCATGATTGCGTGGCTTTTCTGACCTGATTGCACGAGCGCCTCGTACTCAGCACTATCGCCCTCGCTAGCCTTTATTCCCGCCAACATCATCCGGGCATGCTGGTGATCAGCGTCCACGGCGACGCACGCTTCCAGGCGGGATAATGCTTGCTGTTTGTCTGCAGCGATCCCGAAAAGATTCCAGAGCGCATTGGTAAAAGCCGGACTCAACTGCAAAGCCTGTTTATAGCTGACTTCCGCAGCTGCCAGATCTGCCTTGTCGGTCAGGGCATTGCCCAGACTGTTGTGGGCTTCGACCAGATCCGGTTTGAGCTCTATCGCTTTCCTGAAACTCATTATCGCCGCGTCCAGCTTACCCGCCCGATATAAGGCGATGCCCAGGTTGTTGTGGACCTCGGCAAAATGGGGTTGCAACTCCAGCGCCCGGCTATAGCTTGCTACAGCGGCAGGAAAATCTCCTTGCGCAACCGCGATGCGACCCAGATTGATATGAGCATCGACGATACCGGGATCGAGCCGCAGGGCTTCCTGAAACCCCTCCCTCGCCGCATCAAGTTGCCCTTGCGATTGCCTGATCGCAGCGAGATTAAAGCGCATGTCCGGAGAATCGGGCAGTAATTGAATGAGTTTTACGAAAACGTCGGCGGCGCCTTGCAGGTCTCCCTGCTTGAGCAACAAAGTGCCCAGATTTTTATGCACCTCGATTACGGACGGCTTTAGCCTGATAGCCTTGCGAAAATACGCTATGGCTTCTTGTTCTCGCTGCAGTGCTGCAGCGATGAGGCCGGCGACATTGAATACTGATGCAGACCCTGGATGCTCTGCGCACAACCGCTCGGCGAGAATCACTGCCGGCTCCAGTTGGCCGGATTGGTACAAGCCAATGAGCACGCGCAGCTGGTCTTGTGACGGCTCAGCGCGCTTGGCGGTGGAGAGGCTGTTATCTGGTGGTTGTTTGTCCACGAGCAGGCTTTACACGCATCCAGTGCTTTGGTTAATCAGGTTAAAGAAACTGAACCACTAACCTAGCATTATGAGGGGAAAGTGCCCAGTGCGCCGGACCAGGTCAGTTATAAATACGCAGTTTTGCTACTCTGTATGGCAGTGTTGAGCCTGTTAATGATTGCATCCGAAACAGGAGGCGCCCGGCATGGCGGAGTGATAGTCTATTGGTCACCTGCCTATTTGTAGTAGGTCGATTGGTTAAAAGTTCGATTGGAAGAACTTCGATTGGTGAAAGTTCAATTGGTAGAACTTCAATTGGTAGAACTTCAATAAAGTGTATCGGCAACGGAGTAATCTGTGTCGACTACCTGCAATAATTCAAACAGCAATGTCTCCAGGGGGGATCGAATGTTTAAAAATAAATTCAAAGCAGGACTGCTGCTACTTTGCCTGTTCAGTGTCGGCGCAGGATTTACCGCTGACAATGACAAGCAATTAACCGTGGTCGAAGAGCTGTTCAAATGTCTGGAAGAGATGACCAAGGCAGAAGGCACAATGTACTACGTCGACAATCTGCTCGGTGATGTCGACGCGACTCTGGCGGTAGCTACGTCTGAAACTGGAGGCACGTTCCCGGCGGGATCGGTGATTTCAATGGTGCCCAATGAAGTCATGATCAAACATCAGGAAGGCTGGAATCCGGCGTCCAATGATTGGGAATTTTTCCTGCTGGAAGTTTCCGAACAGGGCACCAGCATTGCATCACGCGGCGGGATCGAAGTGAGTAACCGTGCCGGTTCCTGCATGGGATGTCACGCCCTGGCGCGACCGGAATGGGACCTGGTCTGCAGCGACAACCATGGCTGTGCCCCGATTCCGTTCAGCAGAGAACAAATTCGTGCTGTTCAGCAGCAAGACCCGCGTTGCAAGAACGAAGACTGATCTCCAGAGGCTATTCTAGCGTTTTCCAATGAGGGTCGGGGTAATTTTACAGTATTGTATTATTAGCTCTGACCCTTTCATTGACC
>CAZQFA010000021.1:21847-23967 GCA_964592245.1 uncultured Pseudohongiella sp.
TTTCATTGACCCATTCATTGACGATTTAATTGACCCTTGCATTCCCGCAATTTTTGGCTCCATTGCAGAGCGCCTGAGGCAAGGCGCCTGAAAAACCGCTGGGAACCTGTGTTAAGGTGATGTTGTGACCGATTGGAACCAGCAGACATCTACCCACATGCAAGCATCGTCAGGTGCCCGTAGCGAAGCGCGCCCGGTGTATATCGTTGACGGAGCCCGCACGCCTTTTATCAAGGCCCGCGGTGAACCCGGGCCGTTTACCCCTGTCGATCTGTCTGTCCAATGCGGCAGGCCCTTGCTACTGCGCCAGCCCATGCCAGCCACCGCGTTTGATCAGGTCATCCTGGGCTGCGTCAATGTCATCTCCGAGGAAATGAACCCGGCCCGGGTGGCTGCGCTGCGTCTGGGTATGGGTGAGCGCATGCCCGCCTTTACCGTGCAGATCAACTGCGGCTCCGGCATGCAGTCCATCGACACTGCCTATCGTTATATCCGCGCCGGTGACGCCGACCTGATTCTGGCCGGCGGTAGCGAAGCGCTGAGCCACTCGCCACTGTTGTTTCGCCAGCAGGCAGTACAGTGGTTTGCCGAACTGGCCAAGGCCCGGAGTATTGGCCAGCGGATCATGGCACTGGGCAAGTTTCGCCCCGGATTCTTCAAACCGGTTATAGGTCTGGAACGGGGTCTGACAGACCCCATCGTCTCCCTGAACATGGGCCAGACTGCGGAAAAACTGGCGCACTTATTCTCTATCAGCCGCAGAGCCGCTGATGAGTATGCCGCCGAGAGCCAGCAACGCCTGCATCGTGCGCAACAGGATGGCGTGTTTGCTGGCGAACTAGAGCCAGCTTTTGCCCGCGATGGCCGGGTATATGATTTTGACGACGGCGTGCGTCCCGACAGCAGCGCCGACAAACTGGCCAAACTCAAACCTGTGTTCGAACCGCCTTATGGCCGTGTCACTGCCGGCAACAGCTCCCAGATCACTGACGGCGCGTCCTGGGTAATTCTGGCTTCCGAGGCTGCGGTGGAAAAGTATCACCTGACGCCCCGCGCACGCATCGTCGACAGTCAGTGGGCGGCACTGGACCCTTCAGTAATGGGTCTGGGGCCGGTCATGTCAGCGGCACCTCTTCTTGAGCACCACAACCTCTCTCTGTCCGACATTGATCTGTGGGAAATCAATGAGGCCTTTGCGGCACAGGTACTGGCCTGTGTTGAGGCTTTTGCCGACACTGATTTCTGTCACGACGTATTGGGCGTCGACGCGGCGATTGGCCGCATAGACCGTCACAAACTCAATGTTCACGGTGGCGCTATTGGTCTGGGCCACCCGGTTGGCGCGAGCGGTAATCGCATCGTGTTGCATATGGTCAATGCCTTGCATCAGCTTGATAAACAGCGCGGCATCGCCAGCCAGTGTATCGGCGGCGGCCAGGGCGGCGCTATGCTACTGGAACGGGTCGGCACAGGAGGCAAGGTCAAATGAACAGGACCGTAGCCACCTACCTGGAATCGCGACTGCGTCAGGAAAGCCGGCAGCAATCTGAATACCGCCACTGGCAAGTCTGGCGCAATGAGCAGGACGTGCTATGGCTGTATTTCGACAAAGCAGACAGCAGCACCAATACCCTGGATGCCGAGGTATTACAGGAGTTTGGCCAAATTCTGGGCACGCTAAAAGCCAAACCGCCCAGAGCTCTGGTCTTGCGCTCGCTCAAGCCCGGAGGCTTTTGCGCCGGTGCCGACATCAGCCAGTTCTCCAGTTTCAGCGAGAAAGAAGGCTACGAGATGCTGCAAGCGGGGCACCGTATACTGGATCAGCTGGAAAAGTTGTCGCTGCCAACAATCGCCGTGGTACACGGTCATTGTCTCGGCGGTGGACTGGAGCTGGCGCTGGCCTGTGATCTGCGCATCGGTGTGCTGGGCAAACTGGAAATGGGCTTTCCGGAGATTCAACTGGGATTGCATCCCGGATTAGGGGGCACCTACCGCCTGACCGAATTGATCGACCCCGTGGCCGCCATGACTATGATTCTGACTGGTAAATCTGTCTTCGATAAACAGACAAGCCACCGTGGGCTGGTAGATGCTCTGGTAGAGGAGCGGCACCTGGAGGA
>CAZQFA010000021.1:24067-48373 GCA_964592245.1 uncultured Pseudohongiella sp.
CCTTGCTCGACACTGACACCAGCCGTAATCTGGTTCGAGTGTTCTTTCTGCGCGAAGGATTGAAGCAGGCGGCACGGGGTAAGACAGAAATCAAACATGTTCATGTTATCGGTGCCGGTGCCATGGGCGGTGACATTGCCGCCTGGTGTGCACTGCAAGGGTACCAGGTCACCCTTTCTGACCTTAACAATGATGCCATTGCCAACGCGGTCAAGTCAGTCAGTGATCTGTGTCGCAAGAAACACCGTTCCGCGATAGAAACCCGCGATACCTACGACAGGCTGATAGCTGATCCCGCGGGCCGCGGCATAGCTCTGGCCGACCTGGTCATCGAAGCGGTACCGGAAAACCCCGAACTCAAAGAAAAGATATTCCGTGACGTGGAATCAAAATTGCGATGTGATGCGATTTTGGCCAGCAATACTTCGAGCATTCCGCTGGATACTTTGGCTTCCTATCTGCAAAGACCCGAACGTCTGGTGGGCATTCATTTTTTCAACCCGGTAGCCCAGATGCTGATCGTGGAAGTAGTGGGCCACGACAAGATTGACAAGCAGGTCCATGAGCAAGCCATGGCCTTCACCAATGCCATGGGTAAACTGCCAGTGGCAGTTCAGAGTTACCCGGGGTTTCTGGTGAACCGGGCCCTGACCCCGTACCTGCTGGAGGCTGTTATGCTCCTTGATGAAGGTGTTGATAAAGCCCTCATTGATCAGGCCGCCCTGGATTTCGGCATGCCCATGGGGCCACTGGAGCTGGCCGATCAGGTGGGTCTGGATATCTGTCTGCACGTGGCGGATGTATTGCGCGAGTCTCTGGACACCCCCATCCCGGAAACCCCGGGCTGGTTACAGGAAAAAGTAGAACGCGGCGAGTTGGGCCGCAAATCCGGAAAGGGCTTCTACCAGTGGCAAAAGGGCAAGGCCCTGAAGGACAGCAAGGACGGTAAGGATAATAAGGATAGCAGGGCCAGTGAGTATAGCAGTGGCAGCAAAGACGACAGTCATGCCCTGCAGGATCGACTCCTCCTGCCCATGCTCAATGCCTGCGTGGAATGCCTGCGCAAGCAGGTCGTGGCCAATAGCGACGATCTGGACGCGGCAGTGATCTTTGCAACAGGCTTCGCACCCTTCCGCGGCGGCCCCATACACTATGCGAAAACCCGGGGTGTGGATGATATTGTCACCAGCCTGAGCGCCCTGGCCGAACAACACGGCGCGCGCTTCAAGCCTGACCCGGGGTGGCAAGATCTCAAGTAATCCGCTGTGTCCACTGAGACATTCAGCGAGGCATCGTTACTGGCTATTCTCCTCATTGACCGGACACTCATTTGCTCTGGTCTTACTCTGTATCGTTGTAAAAAAGGAGCCCCATGAAAGCCGCTGAACTAATGGTCAAAGCCCTTCGAGCGGAAGGCGTTGAAAGAATATTTGCCGTGCCCGGCGAAGAGAATCTCGATCTTGTCGAAGCCCTACGCGATTCCGGGATTGAACTGATTCTTTGCCGGCACGAACAAGCTGCAGGGTTCATGGCGGCGACCTGGGGACGGCTGACTGGCAACGCCGGGGTTTGTCTCGCCACCCTGGGGCCAGGTGCCACCAACCTGGTAACTGCCTCTGCCTACGCCAACCTGGGAGCCATGCCACTGGTCATGATCACCGGGCAAAAACCCATCAATACCAGCAAGCAGGGTGAATTTCAGATCATTGATGTGGTTGATATGTTCCGCCCCGTTACCAAATACACGCGACAGATCGTTAGCGGCGACTACATTCCTTCCCGGGTTCGGGAAGCATTCAGAATTGCCGAAGAAGAAAGACCCGGCGCGGTGCATCTGGAATTGCCGGAAGACGTTGCAAAAGAGGACACCGGCGCCCATCTTCTACCAATTGTCGAACCTCGCCGGCCGATAGCCGAGCAGAAAGCGATCAGTCGAGCTGTAAGGAAAATAAAAGAGGCAAAGCGTCCAGTGCTGTTGATCGGTGCCGGCGCCAATCGCAAACTGACATCGAAAATGCTCACACAGTTTGTGAATACCCTCGGCATCCCCTTTATTACCACCCAGATGGGCAAGGGAGTGATCGATGAAACCTGCGAGCAATTCATCGGTTGTGCGGCCCTGTCAGAAAATGATTTTGTGCATCGTGCTTTCAAGTGCTCTGATCTGGTCATTAATATCGGCCACGATGTCGTGGAAAAACCACCTTTCCTGATGAAAGAAGGTGGTTTTGAAGTGATTCATGTCAATTTCTCGCCGGCGCGGGTGGATCCTGTTTATTTCCCGCAAGTAGAAGTGGTCGGTGATATTGCCAATTCAGTCTGGCAATTTCTGAACGAAATCGAGCCCCAGACGCATTGGGATTTCAGCGGCTTTGTGAAAATAAGAGAAGCCCTGAACGCACATATCGCTGACTTCGAAAAAAGACAGACAGTACCGATTACCCCGCAACAATTGGTCTGTGAGGTAGCAGAGGTGATGCCGGACGACGGTATCATTTCGCTGGATAACGGCTTGTACAAAATCTGGTTTGCGAGAAATTTCCGCGCCCGGCAGCGCAATGGCATTCTGCTCGATAATGCGCTGGCAAGTATGGGGGCCGGATTGCCCGTGGCCATGGCAGTGAACATGGTTCAGCCCGACAGGCCGGTGTTGGCAATTTGTGGCGACGGCGGCTTCATGATGAATTCCCAAGAACTGGAAACAGCCGTGCGCCTGCAGCTGAATCTGGTGATTCTTGTGTTACGTGATGATGCCTATGGCATGATCCGCTGGAAGCAACAGAGCATGGAGATGGCAGATTTCGGTCTGGGTTTCAGCAATCCGGATTTCGTCATGTACGCCCAATCCTATGGCGCAAAAGGCCATCGTGTAGAACAGATAGCAGATCTGCAATCACTGATCAGCCAGGGGTTCGAGCGAGGCGGTGTACACCTGATTGACGTCCCTGTGGATTACGCTGCCAGCAGTGACATTCTGCTCAATCAGGCCAAGCAGCTGAGTCAGCAGTTGTAACGATTGCCAATAGGACCTTGGCAAGCTTCAGCCCATAGTTGGTCGGCAGTTCATTGTGATTACTACGCTCCTGCAGACCCTGCTTTCTTTCCCTTGATTCTTTCAAGTATGTCGCAGTAGAGTTCCTCTTTAGCTTGCTTAAGCGCTGCTGACACTACAATATCTCCGTTTTAGACGCCCAGCCAAGTAGCGCCACGTCGCCCGGAATGATCGACCTTGATGACTCTGTTAAACAAACTCCGTTTAAGTGGTCCCCTGCGCCCATCCGGCCTTGGCCGGTGGCTGCTTATCCCGCTGTTCCTTGTGGCCTGTTCAGCCAGCGCACAGACTGCAGATGCAAGCGCGTATGTAGCATTAATGGAGGCCTATGCTGATGTTTATGGATTCAGCGGCTCTGTGCTGGTTATTGAGGGCGGCAAGCACAGCTTCAGCGACAGTTCAGGGCTGGCGAACCGCAGCTTCAATGTCTCACATACCATGGACACCCGCATTTCGATCAATTCAGTGTCGAAACTGTTCACGGTCGTTGCCCTCCTGCAACTGGTGGATGAGGGCGAGCTTGAACTGGACGCCAGCATTGGCAGCTACCTGCCAGCATTAACGGCAGACTGGCGACAGGATGTCAGTGTGCGGCATTTATTGACGCACAGTTCCGGCTTGCCCCGGGAAGCGGGTATGCCGGCGCATACTGACCTAAGCTTGGCGGAGCAGCTACCTATCGTCGATGCCCTGGACCTGCTGCACCCTCCGGGCACCCGTTACGAATATTCCAACGCCGGCACTGTGCTGCTTGGCAGGTTGCTGGAAACGCTTACAGGCATGGATTACCCGCGAGTGATCGAGTCTCGCATCATTGAACCTCTTGGCCTCAATAACACGGGTGTGTATCGTGGCACCTCGGTCGTTTCCCGACAGGCTGTGCCCTATTCGCTTGGGCCCGAGGGTGTTGTCGAAGCCCAGCGTAGCAAGATAGTCGGCGAGTCTGCCGGTGGCGGACTATATTCTACACCGCGGGATCTTTACCGCTTTGTGCTGGCGACGGAAGATGGCTCCCTGCTGTCACCCGCTAGTGAAACGCTAATGGTGACACCGCAGCCGGAGGTTGAAGGTGGCGAAACTGAAGCCATGACCTGGAGTATCCAGATTGACGGCGAAAGTGTTCTGAGAATGGCGGCGGGCAGTGGCTATGGCACCAAGAGTATTGTCCTGAGAATTCCAGACAGCGACAGCTTTATCGCCATTATGACCAACTGGGGTAACACGCCGATACTGGATATGCTGCGCGATGTGTACCTGACAATGAGCGGTGTTGAGGTGAACCTGCCAGACAGCAGTTCTCTGGCATCGCCGGCTGATTTCCGAACACGGCTTGGCCGCTATCGATTTGACGAGGAACGCCTGCGTATCCACCTGCAGATGGAGAATCCAGTGGTGTCACTGCTGGCCGTCGATGATCGCTTGTTCCTCAATGACGAGCTGATGAAAAATCAGGGCGATGGTATGCTCGGATTAACCTATACCAATGAACTGGAGATCAGCTTTGAAGAAAATAGCATGGTACTTGTCATCAATGGCAACCGACTGGAAGGCGAGCGCATCGACGCTCCCTGACTCGTCATATTCGAGCTGATTCGCAATACGCACCGAATCAATTTGAGCAAGACCATTGTCCTTTCCAGCGCCCTCTGAAAAACCCGCACACGACTGAAAAAGGCGAATAAAAAACAAGTTCAGAGTAAGAAGATAAAGTGAATTTGCAGTATTGCTCGCCTGCCCTTACCTATAATTCTTCAAAATTTCTTCCAAACTGCATATGGCTGCGGTTGGTTTTCTGATAGATTCCGCAGGGTCCTGAACATGTGTTTTGAAAAGGAGGGGACAGCATGACTCAAGTAAGAAAATCTTTTAGAACTCTCGCAGCATTATTGCTGCTCATAACGGCAGCACCCTCAGCATTAGCGCTCACGGTTGACGAACTGGTAGGCAGTTGGGCCATGTCCTATAACATGATGGGGCAAGGCAACCAGACCGGTACGATCACGGTGAGCAAGAATGCCGATGGCAGCGCGGCAATCACCCTGAACACCCAGGGCGGCGGTGGCAGCACTGCAACTGACGTGGCCATTAATGGTGACGAATTGACCTTTAGCAGAACTGTCAGTGCACAAGGCCAGTCTATTCCGGTCAATTACCAAGCGACGCTGGTCGATGGCCAACTGCAAGGCACATTTGAACTCGATCTTGGCGGTATGGATGCCGGCGGGCCTGTTAGCTGGACAGCTACCAAACAGTAAAACTCAATAGCAGGGTTGCGATATATGGGGTCAGAGTACAACTTCCATTCTTACTCTGACCCCAAGTATCTAACGTGATCGGGCCCTACGGGCAAATGGTTCACGCGGATTTAACCTACGCTATCAACCCCTGCTCACTGCTGGTGGTAATGCCGATTAGAGAAATCGGCGTTGCCGTCTCAAAGTCTCCAGCGACGTTTTGCGAGCCTATGTCGAAGTCAAAACGGTCTTCGAAGATGTCGACACTCCACACGTCAAGATCACCCTGGACACGAAGTAGTGGCCCCATTTCCAGGTCGAGCATGTTGATGACAATTGGCGGCAGACCCGGCAGTAAATCTCCCACTGGCAACTTCAGGTCCGCCTTGAGCGTGCCCTGCAAGAAATCCAGCAAATAGCCGTAGCTCAGACCAAACTCGGTGTCGTTCGAAAACATCGCGGTGGGGACGATTTGCAGATTGTAGTCGACTACGCCATCACCGTTGGCATCGTGACTGCTTGCATTGTCAATTCTAATGTTCCCTTGCTGGTTAGCCTCAAATTGAAACTGCGTGTTGTCTTCCAGAATTAACAAGTAAGACATGTCGTCGACTGACAGCGTAAAGTCCTGTGAGAAATGCAATGCCGAGTGAACATCTAAATCCGCAGTTTCCAGATTAATTTCAAGATTCAAGAATTTGTCGATCTGCTTGGCTATCTCATTCGGGGCTTCGATGACTTTTAGAATCTCGCCAATGCTCAATGTAAGATTGAGGGGGTTGATGGTGGGGATACGATCAAGTATTGGCGTTGCCGAGCCTGAAGATCCTACGTCAATGATCAGCTTGACAACTTCATTGATGATCCAGGAATACGCCTGATCCACATCCATACTCAGCTTGAAGATATCGTTGCTTTCCGCATAGCCAGCATAGAAGCCAAAAGTTCCCAGGTCTTCTGTGACAGTGCTTCCGATAACGTCGTCGGAAACAAAGTTGCCATGCAGCAGCTGATCGCTTGTCTCATCTCTGGCGTCCAGAACAAAAAACGGCACCTTGTCTATTTTGCCATCACTCAAAATATCAAATATAGAAGCGGAGAGCGCTTGGCCGACCACATCGAGTGCTTCAAGGAAAGTCTTGTCCGATATGCTCTCAATGCCGTACTTGGCTCGCATCTCCGGGCTTAGATCAAGTTTCGCAGTAACGAGATTGAGTAACGAGTCAATAATTTCGGATGGATGCACATTGATGAAAGCACCTTCCTTGTAATAGTCATCCGTATAATTTGAAGCTGTACCAGTTGCCTTGACAGAGGGGACTGCAACCTCAATTTTCAGAGAGTCATCGGTAATAGAGGACAGGAATGGAATTTCGAATGGCTCGAGTTTAGTGGAATCAAAATCGATTAGGATGACTTCACCTACTGCCAATCCCGGCGTGCTCGTGCCAACTTCTTGCGCGCCATCGATCGCTGCCTGTAGTCCTCCAGTTGATATTGTCGTTTGTACATTCAGCCCTTCTGCATCGCCCGAGATATCAAAGATGGTCTCGCCGTTGGAAATCAAATAGCTGTCCAGGAACATATCGAACGTGGCACCAACCTCGTACAAGAGCGCAACCTGGAAGGTCGCGTTTGGACTCACGGTTTCAAATGCCACGGTCTGGCCGGTCGTTGTATTGGTGAACGAAGGAGAAATCACAAGCACATCGGTGCTGCGGTTGTGCTGAATTGACGAGTCAAGCTCGTACCTAACTTCAGTATCGACAGAGCCAGAATCGAGCACGAAATCCACTTTGATTCCGACTTCCGCAAACAGTTCGGCATCTACATTCAGAACAGTCTTGCCGTCCATCTGATCAACGATGACCGCAGTATCATTTACCAGTTTCTGCGCTTCATTGAATACGGCTTCAGCCGTCGCTACGACACCAGACTTCGCTGCTTTGTAGTCTTCTTCGGCTGTTTTGAGTATCGACTTCGCTGCTTCTTCGGAATTGGTTTTTACCCAATTGGCCGCAGTTTTGGCAGCATCGAACGCTTTCTGCGCTTCAATGGTTACCGCTTCCACACCCAATAATGCAACTTTCAGGACGTCGTCTGCGGCTTGAACGGCGGTATTGTAAGCACCCCAGATTCCGTCAACCACCCATCCCCCGAGCCAACCGAGTACTGTTAGCGCGGCATCTCTCACTTCAACAGCTGTTTCAATCGCGAGTTTATGAGCTTCTTTTGCCAGTTCTATTGTTGTATTTCCCGCTGCGGCAACAGTATTGTTGAACGCCTTTTCCGCGTCGCCAGTAACTTTGTCATAGACTTCAGATGCTGCCTTCATCGCATTTTTATAGGCAGTTTTTGCGGCATCCCAGACTTTATCAACATTTTTAACCAATCCGTCAAAAGTGCCTTTCGCCTCATCCAGTGCTTGTTGAGGCACGGCTTTAATAGCCGCCCTTATGTCCTCGATACTGAATTCACTTGAGAACGCCGAAAAGACACCACTGGTCCACGGCGCTGCACTTGTGTCTTCCCAAAGTTTGGTGTCAGGGTTCCAGGTCTGCGCCACACCGCCGAGTAAAGGAAGATATTCATGGAAATGCACCATTGGCGCCTCGCCGGAGGCCCAGATGCCCTGGTCTTGAGAATTGAAGATGAGCGTGTCCCTGGTGTTGGAGTAGTCGAACTCCAATGGCACGATACCGGAAGATTCACCATGCACGTGGCCGTCGTCAGCAATGCCAGTAGCAGCAATGGTGAGATTACCCGTTGTATCCTGCGACGATGGCATCACCAAAGTGAATACTTCTGTACCACTGAAGTCCGCAACCCCAGCAGTCACATCATTCCAAGCAGCGTCGTATACTCTGATGTCAGGCCCTATATTGCGGAAGCTCAGAGCAACCCTTTCATCGCCAGCCGGCTGGCTGGTGACGGTCAGAGCGATAGCATTTACTGCCGAAGCAGCGCTTGCAGTTATCTCAAGAAAGGGAGCATCGGTGAAACCATTGACATTCAGATTGAGGACTTGATCGACAGTTGCGCCATGTTCATCCATTACCTGATAGGCAAAGTTTAAGGCAGCAACATCGCCGTTATTCAGTGCGTCAAAATGATCGGGATCGATCGTAATTTGGTTATTGCTCAGAACCCATCCACCTTTGCCAGTGGGTTCTGTGAAATTGGCAACGGCTAGCACCGCTCCCTGATCGACATCGCTGGCACCGGCAAGCAGGTCGATCGTATAGATTGAATCCTGTTCACTGGCCTCGCTGCTGAGGGCGGTGGTCACGACAGGCTTGTCGTTACTACCGATGACTTCAATCGCCAGTGAAGACCCAGCCTTACTACCATTGTTGTCACTCTGGGTATAATCGATCGTGACCAACGCTGACTCGCCCAGAGCCAAAGTGTCGTAGTCAGCTCCGGGCGTCCATTCGATTTGATTAGAGACAATCGCTACTGCACCAAGCCCAGAGGCGATGGAAGCCGCTGTTACTGTGTGGGTATCACTGGCATCGACATCCGTATCGTTGGCGAGAACATCGACCAGTAGTGATGCATTTTCGTCCGTGCTGGCGGCATCTATATTGGCAACCGGGCCGTCATTGCTACCGGTGACCGTGAGGGTCAGCAGCGAAGAAGACTCCGCGCCATTGTTATCAGCTATGGTGTAATCGATAGTGACTGTGGCTGACTCACCCAGAGCCAGGTAGTCATAGTCGGTTCCCGGCGTCCATTCAACTTGATTAGCGACAATCGCCACTGCACCAAGTCCAGAGGCAATGGAAGCCGCTAGTACTGTGTGGGTATCACTGGCATCGACATCCGTGTCGTTGGCGAGAACATCGACCAGTAGTGATGCATTTTCGTCCGTGCTGGCGGCATCAACATTGGCCACCGGGCCGTCATTGCTACCAGTAACAGTAAGAGTCAGTACAGAGGAAGACTCCGCGCCATTGTTATCAGCCATGGTGTAATCGATGGTGACTGTGGCTGACTCACCCAGAGCCAGGTGGTCATAGTCGGTTCCCGGTGTCCATTCAACTTGATTAACGACAATCGCCACTGCACCAAGACCAGAGGCAATAGAAGCCGCTGTTATTGTGTGGGTATCACTGGCATCGATATCCGTGTCGTTGGCGAGGACATCAACCAGCAGTGTGGCGTTCTCGTCCGTAATGGCGGCATCAACATTGGCGACCGGGCCGTCATTGCTGCCAGTGACCGTGAGGGTTAGCAGCGAAGAGGACTCCGCGCCATTGTTGTCAGCCATGGTGTAGTTGATTGCGACTGTGGCTGACTCACCTAAGGCCAGAGTGTCGTAATCAGTTCCCGGTGTCCATTCGACCTGATTGCCAACAATCGCCACTGCGCCAAGACCAGAGGCAATGGAAGCCGCTATTACTGTGTGGGTATCACTGGCATCGACATCCGTGTCGTTAGCGAGCACATCGATCAGCAGCGATGCGTTCTCGTCCGTGCTGCCAGAATCAACGCTGGCGACTGGGCCGTCATTGCTACCGGTAACTGTGAGGGTTAGCAGCGAAGAAGACTCCGCGCCGTTGTTATCGGCCATGGTGTAATCGATGGTAACTGTGGCCGATTCACCCAGAGCCAGGTAGTCGTAGTCAGTTCCCGGTGTCCACTCGACCTGATTGCTCACAATCGCCACTGCTCCAAGCCCAGAGGCAATGGACGCGGCGGTGACCTTATGGGTATCACTGGCATCAACATCGGTATCGTTGGCGAGAACATCGACCAGTAGTGATGCATTTTCGTCCGTGCTGGCGGCATCTATATTGGCAACCGGGCCGTCATTGCTACCAGTGACCGTGAGGGTTAGCACCGAAGAGGACTCCGCGCCATTGTTATCAGCTATGTTGTAATCGATGGTGACTGTGGCCGACTCGCCCAAAGCGAGATAGTCATAGTCGGTTCCCGGCGTCCACTCAACCTGATTGCCAACAATCGCCACTGCACCAAGACCAGAGGCGATGGACGCCGCTATTACTGTGTGGGTGTCACTGGCATCAACATCGGTATCGTTGGCGAGAACATCGACTAGCAGCGGTACATTCTCGTCTGTAGTCCCGCTATCAACTTTAGCAATGGGCTTGTCATTAGTGCCGGTTACGGTGATCACTACCACCGCGGTATCACTGTCGCGATCAGCATCGGTCACCCGGTAGCTGAACTCGACCTGCGCGCTCTCTCCGGCTGCCAGATAGTCAAACTCATCACCCGGGTCGTAACTGAAGCTGCCATCTGCATCCAGTGTCAGAATTCCCTGAGCAGGCGCGGTAACTAAGGTGACCTCACGCACCAGGTCAGGCACGTCATCGTTGTCGGTGACATTGCCAAACACCAGACTGTGTTCGCCCGCACTGGTATGGGCATCATCGTTGGCCACCACTTCCTGATCAGTCGGATCCTGGACAACGCCATCCACGAGGATTTCGAGGCTATGCAGCCGACGCGCAGTCAGACCCAGAGATGCAAATTCGAACCCCTTACTGTTGTTTTGGCCCTGTGCTGACGGCTGGTCCGAATCCAGGAATGTCAGATACGCAGCGATATCTGTCTGCACATCATCGCGCATCCATTCCGATCTGGTCATTTGCAGCTCCAGAGTATTCGTACCGGAGCCTCCGTCGTAGAAATCTGCAACTTCCGTGTTCAAGCCGGCGACGTACACCAGCTTGTCGTCTCCAGAGCCACCCTTTACCCAATCTGCCCCAGAACCGCCCGCAACGATGTCATCACCGGATTTGCCGTCTACTTTTTCATCAGCTGAGCCGCCGGCAAGTACATCATCAGAATTGCTGCCTTTTTTGCTTTCCTTGTTTTCATTACTCACTTTTGGGAGGTCTCCAGAGAAATTCGGCCAATTTATGCAGGCGATACTAGCGCTTGGACAAAGTCGGGCATATAGACCAGACAAAGACTGACGCAGCAGTCACAAAGATTAATCGGTTTGTAGGCTGGCTGATCGGTTGGTGCGCTTAATGATCGATCTGTGCTGGGTCTTCTGGAGTGTAAACTGCGGTATCAGCACCGCCCTCGGCAGCGGTAGCTGCCAGGGGCGGGTGATTGAAGGCTTTTTGATACAGGCGAGAGAAATAGCTGGTCTGATTGAAACCGACCGCATTGGCTAATGATGCTAGCATTAATAGTTGCTGAGTAATTTTAGTCTGACACCAACTATCTAGTCGTCAGTATCCCCATCTTCGTCACCTTTATCTCGACTAAAGAATGTAATTATCGGTATCCGCAGCAGTCAGCGAAACTCCGACCAAGGTGACGGAATTGAGGTAATCATCACCGCCACCATCGGGATCGATCTGGATGATCGTGTCATTATCCGATGCCAGGAAGTTGAGGAAACCATCGGAGAATGCAGTGCTGTCATGGGGGGCATGAATCGAGCTCAGAAGACCATTGAGATCCAGCTTGTCTCCGAGTGACTTGTCGAACCAGTCTATCGACTCATTCCTCAGCACGACAATCTCATCCAGATAGGTCACATCTTGATAAAAGAAGCTACTATAGCTGTCGTCCTTGAACTGCAAACTGGTAGTTGAGCCCGACGCTGTGAAGGTGAAGGAATGGTTATCCCACATCAAATTGTTGTAACTGTTAGGTTTGGAGAATCGTGCAGAGTCAGCAGTGAAGCCATTGATAGAAGCAATTACGTACGCACGATGGCCAGAATCAGCGGCTATTGAATAGCCCACCGTGTACTGCTCACCAGGTATCGTATTGATTGACTGCCGCACATACGGATCACTTGAAAAAATGCCTTGTTCCAGCTCAACTACGCGGTGGCCGTCCGCTGCATCATAATTAGTTCGGACCGCGCTATTATAATAAAAGCTCCAGCCTGCGGAACCGCTTTCGAATGAGCCGTTTGTAATCAGGTTACTCACTGTTAGGGTTTCAGCAGCCCGATTTACTGTAATACTCACTAATGCCGTGCTAGAAGCACCCGCGGCATCTGTAGTGGTGTAGCTGAAGGAATCATCACCGAAAAAATCAGCATTGGGTGTATACAACACAGTGTTGGTGTTCGCATCTATCACAGCCGTGCCGTTTAGTGCTGACGTAATACTTTCAATGCTAAGCGTGTCTGCGTCATCTACATCAGTATCATTTGCCAAGACATCAACAATAAGTGTTTCATTCTCGACAGCTACAGCAGAGTCAGCATTAGCTAGCGGACCGTCATTACTGCCAATAACCGAGAGCGTTAGTACAGAGGAAGACTCCGCGCCGTTGTTATCTGCTATGGTGTAGCCAATTGTGACTGTAGCTGACTCGCCCAAAGCGAGATAGTCGTATTCGGTTCCCGGCGTCCACTCGATCTGATTATTGGCTATTGCTACCGAACCAAGGCCGGAGGCAATTGTTGCGGAAATCACCGACTTGGTGTCACTGGCATCGATATCCGTGTCGTTGGCCAGGACATCAACCAGCAGTGTGGCGTTCTCGTCCGTGCTGGCGGTATCAACATTGGCGAGCGGGCCATCATTGCTACCGGTGACCGTGAGGGTCAGCAGCGAAGAAGACTCCGCGCCGTTGTTATCGGCCATGGTGTAATTGATAGCGACTGTGGCTGACTCACCCAGAGCCAGGTAGTCGTAGTCAGTTCCCGGTGTCCACTGGACCTGATTGCCAACAATCGCCACAGCACCAAGACCAGAGGCAATGGAAGCCGCTGTTACTGTGTGGGAATCGCTGGCATCGACATCGGTATCGTTGGCGAGAACATCGACTAGCAGTGGTGCATTCTCGTCTATGGTCCCATAATCAATTTCCGCGATGGGCTTGTCATTAGTGCCGGTTACGCTGATCAACACCACCGCGGTATCACTGTCGCGATCAGCATCGGTCACCCGGTAGCTGAACTCGACCTGCGCGCTCTCTCCGGCTGCCAGATAGTCAAACTCATCACCCGGGTCGTAACTGAAGCTGCCATCTGCATCCAGTGTCAGAATTCCCTGAGCAGGCGCGGTAACTAAGGTGACCTCACGCACCAGGTCAGGCACGTCATCGTTGTCGGTGACATTGCCAAACACCAGACTGTGTTCGCCCGCACTGGTATGGGCATCATCGTTGGCCACCACTTCCTGATCAGTCGGATCCTGGACAACGCCATCCACGAGGATTTCGAGGCTATGCAGCCGACGCGCAGTCAGACCCAGAGATGCAAATTCGAACCCCTTACTGTTGTTTTGGCCCTGTGCTGACGGCTGGTCCGAATCCAGGAATGTCAGATACGCAGCGATATCTGTCTGCACATCATCGCGCATCCATTCCGATCTGGTCATTTGCAGCTCCAGAGTATTCGTACCGGAGCCTCCGTCGTAGAAATCTGCAACTTCCGTGTTCAAGCCGGCGACGTACACCAGCTTGTCATCCCCTGAGCCGCCCTTTACCCAATCTTCTCCAGAACCACCTGCAACGATGTCATCACCGGATTTGCCGTCTACTTTTTCATTAGCTGAGCCGCCGACAAGAGAATCATTGGCATTGCTGCCGTTTTGCTTTTCCTTATTGTTTTTACTCACTTTTAGGGTGTCTCCACAGAAGTTCAGCGAATTAGTGCTCGCGATACTAGCGCTTGGACAAAGTCGGGCATATAGACAAGACAAAGACTGACGCAGCAGTCACAAAGATTAATCGGTTTGTAGGCTGGCTGATCGGTTGGTGCGCTTAATGATCGATCTGTGCGGGGTCTTCTGGAGAGTAGGCTGGGGAATCAGCGCCGCCCTCGGCAGCGGTAGCTGCCAGGGGTGGGTGATTGAAGGTTTTTTGATACAGGCGAGAGAAATAGCTGGTCTGATTGAATCCGACCGCATTGGCTAATGAGGAAAGCGTGCGATATTCGCCAGTTGCTGCCAACTGGCGAGCTTTTTCCAGCCGGCATTGGCGAATGAAATCTGAGGGACTGAATGACGAGATCTCCGACAGTCGCCGACGCAGTGTCGGTGAGCTTATGAACAGATCTTTCGCCAACTCCTCTACGCCGAATGATTCCTCATGCAGCCGTGCGTCAACAATGCGGCGCATACGCGAGATCAGCTCGTGTTCCGGTTGCGAAGTTACCGATGAGTCAGCTGGCTGTGGCTTCCCATAGAACACTCGAAGTTGTTCCTGTTTTCTTAACAAGTTGCTGATACGTGCCAGCAATTCATTGGCGTCAAAAGGTTTGGCCAGATAGTCATCCGCACAGGCCTCCAAACCAGTCAACTTGTCGGCCTGACCAGCTTTAGCCGTCAACATGATAATCGGCGTATGGGCAAATCTGGAATCCTGTCTGACACGTTCAATCAACGCCAGCCCGTCCCTGCGCGGCATCATCAGGTCAGTAATGATCAAA
The DNA here is from genome assembly GCA_964592245.1 of uncultured Pseudohongiella sp. Lineage (GTDB taxonomy): Bacteria > Pseudomonadota > Gammaproteobacteria > Pseudomonadales > Pseudohongiellaceae > UBA9145. The sequence goes on from CAZQFA010000021.1 coordinate 38,733, forward strand.
GACACAGCCTCGCGGGCCAAAACCTCTTCTGCATGGATCCCATCCTCAGCCATTACCACATGATAAAAGGGTTGTAGCAACGCCCCCAGGTATTCACGCATGTCGATATTGTCATCAACAACCAGCACCATGACGCGATCTTCTTCAGTTGCAGCGGGCCGAACAATATCTTGTTGCGAAGTTTTGGCCTCCTGTTGAAGCGAATCGCTATCTCCGACCAATTCTTCACCTAAATCATGTTGCGCATCAGCCACGATTTCGCCAGCCTTGAGATGCGCACTACCCAAAGGTAATTGCACAATGAACCTCGAGCCCACCCCTTCGATGCTCGTAGCCTTGATTTGTCCAACGTGCAGGGCCACCAGGTCCCGGGATAACGACAGCCCAATACCAGTCCCCTGTGCAATTCTATTAGGCTGACGCGCCTGAAAATAACGATCAAAAATCAGCGGTAGATTCTGCTCCGAAATACCGCAGCCGGTGTCTGTGACGGTAATCTGCAGATAGGCATCCTTGCTTAGATTGTCCGGATCGAAACTGTCGACCTCATCTTCAGACAGGCCATATACGCTTAGCTCTACATCAATCTTGCCGCCTTTGTCGGTATATTTGACGGCGTTACTGAGCAGATTGTTGATAACGATCTGGAGCTTCTCGGTATCCAGGTAGGCATCGAGTTCCTGATAGGAGGAGTGAAAGTTCAAGCTGATGCCCTTCTGCTCGGCATAACTTGTAAATTGTGAAGTCAGGTATCGGACCAGTTTGACCGCGTTTTGTTTTTGCGCGTGCAATTCCAGTGAATCGCTGTCAAATTTACTCAGCGTGAGCAACTGATCTATCAAGTTTTGCAACTGCTGCGTCTGACGTAGCACCGCCTTTACCGTATTTTTGCCGTGTGGCGTCAGGTGAGCTTTTAGCGCATCGAGCGGCCCCTGAATCAGAGTCAGAGGCGTACGAAACTCGTGGCTGATGTTGGCGAAAAATGTCGAACGCGCCTTTTCCATGTCAACCAACTGCTGAGCACGACGTGCCAGTGTTTCATTCTTGACAAGGATCTCGGACGTAGCTTCGGCGATCTCCTGTTCAAGCTTTTCATTATAGCTCGCCTGTAGTTGCAGGGCCTGCTGCTGGGCACTATCTTTGTCAGCATGCAGAGTGCGACCTACTCCGTAGGCGAGCAATACCATTGAAGCAGCCAGACCCAGAAGAGGGTCATAGGCCAAAATGTAGCTATCAGCAAGTCCCAGGTTAACGATAGTCCTGTCCAGGGCCACAATCAGGAATGGACTTTGCGCCAACAAATAATAACGCGCCTCCATCGAACCTTTCACAAGCAATACGACACCAGCAATGCAGACGTAAAAAACGATCGTGGTAATCGCGAACATGCCCGCAACTTGCAGGTACAGCGAAATACTTATCATGTAAGCCGGCACCGCCAACACAGTAAAGATGCCGATAATAGCCAAACTCACTTTGTTGAGGCGTGGGTGTCTCTCCAGCTTAAGATAAGAACGGGAAAAGAGGCCGCCCGACAAGCTAACCAGATAATAGATAACGAACATCAACTGATAATTGAGGCGGGGATAGTCAGAAAGCACATACTGAAAAATCCTGCCATCAAAGAAATTCAAGGTTAGAAAAATAATTGATGCAAAGCAGACATATAACAGCGCAGAGGGTTGGCGGACCGTAATATAAAGCATCAAATTGTAGAGAATCAGGCCGAGAAATATGCCGGCGAGAATTCCGTAAAAGCCAGCCTGATAACGCAGATTAGCCTGAAACTCATCAGCATCGAACAAGCGACCCGCCATGGTGACATTTGTTCTCGAATTGATACGAAGATAAAAATACTCACTCACGCCGGGTTCGATTACAGCAGAAAAGGCATAGAAAGGCGTATCGATGTCTCTGCTATCAAATGCTCGCGCCAGCCCCGTTTGAAATGATGGTTGACTCGCATCCTGGGGATAAAAATCCAGTTCCTGGATTATGAACGGTTCGAAGACCAACACGACCCGACCAACTTCAGTAGTGGAATTGCTCAGACACAGCCGTAACCAATGATCCTGACCCAGGTTTGTATAATTAAATACCGTGCTATTTTCAGGTAAGGGACTAAACGCATCGGGCCGCAGGTCGCGCCAGGAGGACGCTAGCTCCGATTCCTCGGCCGCATATTGGGAGACAAACGGCATCAGGCTGAGAGTTGGGGAGAGATCGCTGATATCGGCACACTGTTGAGCATGACCGAGCGCGGACAATAAAGTGGTGCACGATGCCAAAATCAGGGTAATCAGCCCGCGACCTGTCTTCATTCGATTTCCGTGTTTTCCGGTAGCGAGATTGCAGAGTGAGCCGCAAGAATAGACTGTCACTATCCTCGTGACAATCTTTGCAACGTCAAAGCGCGGTGACGACAGCGGAATAACGTCTGCGGGGGGAGGTTATTGCGCCTACGCGGACAGTAGGACAACGTCGCTCCAACCTCTACGAGGGACCTCACATCCTCCAGTCTTCGGCCAATGCGCCGGGCTTTGCCCATACAGGTGACAGTCAGTCGTATGCAGAAGTGGTTGTTATGTGTAATGGCATGGCACATGAGGTTGAGCGCAGGCATGTTGCTGCCCGCGGCGCCGATCATTGAACATGAGAAACGAATCAAGGCGCTCTCGCGCCTTGATTCAGCCATTAATCTGTCAGCCTAATTCTGCGGAATAGAAGTCGTGTTGACGGGGCCATACCCGAAGATCTGCACGACGACCTCTTCATCTTTTGCCATGTCGTAATGAATACCATTCGGTGGCTCATAGATGAAAGTGCCTGGCCCGACCCGAGTGGTGGCATCCGGGTTATATACCGCTGCTTCCGGACCGGTGTGCACGTACCAGTGTCCTTTCAATACATTGATATAGCGCGCCTGATCGTGGTAATGCGGGCGGCTGCCTGAACCCGGAGGCCAGGTAATCTGTATTACATAGAGGCCTTCTTCGCGCGGATCCCCGTACACATTTATCGTGCGACCACCTTCGGGTGGGTGCAGATCTTCAGGGCCAGCGATCATGAAGTCGTGCTCATCGGGCTCGACAACCTGGGCCCAGACTACCGAGGCACTCCAGCCTAGCGCAGCAGTGAATGCTGCCGCCAGTGTAATTAGCTGCTTTTTATTCATTTATTATTACCTCCTGATCACACTGAATGGACATTGGAGACCACTATAGCGCAGTTTTATGGCAATGTTTCAACAGCTTGCCGGCTTGAATTGAGCTGCCGGCGTGTTCGCGGTACCTGTTAATTGCCCTCCTTCAGCAGCCAGCCTGCGAGAGAGGCCAGCGGGGCTTTGGTGTCATAGCCAGAGTAAATGAGGCAAATGCCAGCGGCCACAAGATAAAGCCCGAGTTTGCGCTGGCAATCTGGCCTTTTCATTGCAGACCCTGGCTAGCCTCACCGACAATCAAGGTCGTGCCGCTATCGCCTCGATCTCAACGAACATCAGTGGCTGTCCCAGCCGGGCAATCTGGAACGCAGAGCGAGCCGGCAGATTGGGTTGTTCTGCAGTGCCAAAGAATTCAGTGTAGCCCTCCATGAAACCGGCAAAATCCATCACATCTCCGTTGGCGGGATCACCTACCAGAAAGACGGTCAATTTGACGATATCTCCTATCCCCAGGCCTTTCTCTTCAAGGTTCTCCTTGATGCGATTCATAACGCTGATGGTTTGCGTACGCGTGTCGCCATAATAATCGGGATTACCTACTTCGACAGAGGTGTCGGCAGGCAGCGGCGTGGCACCGCTCAGGAACACCAATCCTGTCCCGGCTGTGACTTCTACTGCCTGGGAAATGGGAAAAGTAGAACCACCCGGCAACGGGTAACGAGTCACATCCGCGTAGCTGAGACTCACACCAAAGGCAGCCAGACTGAATGTAATAAGCATCCTATTAAGCAAAACCAAGAGGTGATTTCCAACGAAATTCGATGTAACAGAGGCAACAGTCATGCTTATCTCCAAAGAGGGTGATCGATACAAGCCCACCAGCTAAGAGCACTGGTTCTGGCAGCGTGACTGATATTGTAACGCTAATAGTCTGGCACTTGCCAAGCCATTCAAAGTGCGTCGGTTGTCATTAATAAAGCTTCTCTTAAGCTGCGGCAGAGCTAGTCACTGTACCGGGACCAGGCGTAATAGCCCGGCGCCTGGAAATTTCGCAACAAGCAGTTGTTGCGAAGTGGGCCACCAATGGATAAGTGCTCGCAGTTAGCCTCGGCATTCGCTTTTCTATTGCTGCGGATTAAATTGCTAACTTGTGAGTGTCCCCATTTCCACTTGTTTTTATTTCACGCGGCTTAAGTAGAATGTCACAGGGTCAGTTGGGCCTAGTTGCATTTCAATCTCGTAAGAAACGTTCCCGACTACAAGTGATGGAATGCGTAGAAGCTGACCGTCAAAGGTGGCAGGGTTGCCTGAGATGTTACTGATCTCAGTGGCAGCCGTGAGAAGAAAAGTGGCAGGGTTGGAAGCGTTCACGTAGGTGAAACTGACTGAGTATGCAGAATTGTCTGCTAGTAACAATTGCGGGATGTGCAATGTCTGGCCATCGAAACTCGGCGAAGTTGAGTGCGAACCGCCACTGTCCGGCACCCCGAAACTCTTTCTCGAGGAAAAGGTAGAATAATCGACGATGTAGCTTTGCCCTCCAACATCTTCAGTGAGGATCAAGGAGATATAATAGTCTCCATCTGGTGGTGAGTTGAATTCATCGGTCAATGTGAATGACTCATAATAGTAACCGGCTCCCAAGGTACCAAGTTGGAACGAGCCTAACTGATATCCTGAGAGCGATCCGCCGTTGTATGGGGAATTTGTCGCCCACAAAGACAAGCCAAGACTCCCGGAGCTAGCTCCTCCGTTATTCGAAACTCGCTCTACATCAATCTTCACCAACCCGTTGGCTATTTCATAAGACACTGATCCATCAATATTGACATCACTGGCATTGCCCACACCAGATCCACTTCCTGAGCCTGAACTGTTGGCGCTATCGTCGGAATAACGATACATCGCGTAGACCAGGGCATGGGATTCAGATGAAGAGTTGTGAAAGGCCAGATAGTAAGTGCCTGGGGTGAGGTCATTGATCGTGTGCAGACCGGGCTGATTTGGGTCATTGGTACTGGAATAGTCTTCGAAATAGCTGAACGATCGCCCAGCTTTGAAGTCAGACAATTCACTTTCTGGAATCAAGTAGGAATCGATGCCAGTATTCAACCCTTCCACGACATAGGCGAAACCGGACTGAACGGTAAATGAGTGCCAGTGCCTGGACCCCGCGCTTAATGATTCGACACCATTGAAATACGTATCATAGTACTCCGCCCCACTAATTTCTGGTGTCCAGAATTCCAACTCATAGGAAATGGTATTGGGTCCATTAACTCTGTTGCGGGCGCCTAGCGTATATTCCCCTGCACTCAGCGTGATGGTCGTTATACCAAAGCGTCCAGAAAAGCCATCGTAATAGGAAACTGATCCGCCATTGAGAAAACGATCAAGGTCGCTAGTGTCGAATATGATGATTGATGCGGAATAGTCAGCCGCTGCGTAAAGCGTGAATGTCGTGGTCTGAGAGATACTAAAGGAATTATAGACCGCGCCATTTACATTAAGGGTCGCGCCTTTGCGCCCGATAAAATCAGCGTAGCTACTATTGGCAATCAATAAAAGAAATAAGCCAATCAGTCTGCAAGCATATTTGACGCAGTGGGATTTCATTTTAAAAATCTGGGTCTTAGCGTATTCGAAAAGCGTTGCTGTGAACTGACGCTCACCGTTGAAATAGTCATCGATTACAATGTCATTGATCCTTTTAACTGGACTTCCTTATATCTCATAATCTTCCGGGTTTTCATCGTCATCAAAATGAAAACGTAAATCCCAGTGCACGCGCCCTACTTCAATATTGCGATGCAATTGTCGGGCATAAACAGAGTAGTTACGCTGGTTAAAATCTGCATTGATGTCATATATAAGCTTGATCGTGGTCTGTTCCGGTATAGCACGGTCAAACACAATTTCGTTCTTACCTTGAGTGCTGAGTGGATGTCGTACAGGCGTTGTATCCGCAGTCACACGACCTTCATTTACATAATCCCAGAATGATTGCGGCGCCTCCATTAGCAAAGAGCCAAAGGGCTCGGGAGGCAGATCACTGAACACTTCAAGGGTCATTGGGGCCATATCTTCAGTATTCTGCGCAATGAACTCGACCGTCCGTGGATACGGCTCAGATGCTCTGCGTCTGGCATTCACCACATTAAAATTGCGCCAGGCAATGTTATTGTTGCCCTTCACAAAAGCGTGCCAGTCACTGATTCTTCTTACTTTCGAGAGATCGAGTACTTTGTCTGTATCGCTCTGCAATACCGCAATAAAACAGTAATGGCCTGCCGGAGGCAATTCTGCAGCTGGCCACACGAGACCGTCTGACACCAGAGGCGCCGTAGCCTGATTAAAATCAGGCAATGCTTTCTTACCAATATGTCGCCAACCTTTAGGCACTAGAAGCGTGCTGCCTTTGGCCCAATAAAAGTCAATAGTGTTCCCACGAGCCAGACTGCCAGATCGGAAAAAGGCACGTCCATACAGGTAATTATCCCGCCCTCTTTTTACAGCATGGGACAGGTTTGGACTGTTCAACCGACCACTCTGTTTACCGAAGGCTGCTTCCGGATCGCTGACCCGGTTATTACGCAAAATAATATCCGGGCTCTGGGAGCTTCTGTTGTGTCGATTACCGTTGTCACTGACATTATCCCTTATATAAATGTCCGTATACTGGCCCAGGCTGCCGAGAATCTTTTGCAGGTTGGGAAGTGAACCAATTTTGTCAGTTGGAGGATTTCCTGTCGACGTCCCCAGATCAGGATCAGATAACATTTGCCTAATCTGATTGGGTGAAAAACGATGACCATCGAGATGCTCTTTTACACCCTGAATTATCAGGGCTGCACCCGCAATAATCGGAGATGCGCTGGATGTCCCATTGAAGTAGTAGGTATAGAGATCAGTGCGGCCATTGGAGTCTGAACTGGTCGTCGTCACATTGTGTCCCCAACCGAAACAATTTATCCGCGAACCATGGTTGGAAAAATATAACCTGTAGGCTGGCAGAGAAGACGAACCGGCTCCCACTACAACGGCTCCAGAGTCACGAAAATCTGGAGAGGCAATATCAAAAATACGTTTGCCGCCTATCTCCACCTGGTCAAGGTCATGCCCTCCGTTACCGGCGGCCTCGATAAATACAATTCCCCGGCTCGTGCCGTAAAGAATTGCATCATAAACATCTTCCGCTGCCTCAAGAATTAGATTGGGGTACCCGGAAAAATTTATCCATTGCAGCTCCAGCAGAACGATACTGCCTTCGGGGAGCCAGTTAATCGCAGCCATGATCGCGGCCGGTACCGAAGAACCTCTGGTTGACGATACCCCGACCGTTACAGTATCGGCAGGGCAAATGCCTACACACCCCTTATCGTTGTCACGCGCAAAAATCTCACCCAAAACACTGGTTCCGTGACGGTAGCCTGCACGGGCATTTTCTCCATGTATGTGGTGGATCTTCAATGCGACCAGATCTTCGTGCTTTAGCGTCCAGCCATGCTCGACATCCACAAAATGCTGCCCCTCACCCTGGCCGCCGGGAAAATTCCACGCATAGTTTGCACCAATGCCATAGGGAGGGTTTTGTAGATACAGTTGGCGACTGTAGTAGGGATCATCTGCAGGGTCGACGCTCTGAGGAAACGAAGTATCCGTGTCTTCATAGAGCAATTCCACATCCTGTAGATTCTGAATCTCATTCTGCACGTCCCGTTCAGCGCCCTGCGCCTCGACCTCCAGTGTGAAAGTCCGTGCAAGCCGGTTCAATGCATCCATTGCTTGCTGGCTGTCGGCGTTGGATATTGCAGGCATGTCGCTATCATTGACCCGGGGATCAAGCTTCGCATCAGGATATTTAATCTTGAATCTTTGCCAGTCCCAATCGCCCAAATTCGGCAAATCTGATGTTGTATCCCTATTTCTTGGCAGCTCAACGTTCTCTGCAAAACGTAGTACAAGTTTCATGATCAATATCCCACCTTGTATTCAGACCGCGTTACATTCCGATAAATGATTTATCAAGCTATCGATGCACCGTTTAAAGCTAGCTGTCTAACAAGCCAGATTTAAACGCAGAGTGTTCTTTATCTTATTGCAATAGAACAACTGCATGATCCCCTAAAAGGGTGAGATTTACTGAACTCATCATTTCTATATCGCTGAGGAAACGTCAGGGACACTCATATCTTGATCTGGGAGATTCCTGAGAGTTGGGTGGGTGTCGAATAGATTGGCTGAGTACCAAGGGTAGGGCGAGTACGGGGATTTCTGTTTAGATGCCAAACCAATCGCGCAAGCGATTAGGACAGCCTTCGACTGCCCGCAGGGCGAGGATTTAACGTCCCCGTGAAATTCGAGTCAAAGCCGCGACAGCGGCGCAGACGTCGCAACGCGACGCCCGCAGAGCGAGAGTTTCACGCCCACGTGAAATTCGAGTCAAAGCCGCGTTAGCGGCGCAGACGTTGCGAAGCAACGCCCAAAGGGAGAAGACTTTGGCGCAGCCAAAGTCTGAATCACTATGACCGTAGGTCATTGTCACCTCCGGCAACCCATAAAAAAACCCGCACTCTTACGAGAACGGGGTTTTGCTATTTAGATACCGGAATGCTGCTACGTATGAATACCTGACCAATCGCGCAGCGATTAGGACAGCCTTAGGCTGCCCGCAGGGTGAGGAATTTGGGCCCACCCAAATTTCGAATCACTATGACCGAAGGTCATTGTCACCTCCGGCGGCCCATAAAAAAACCCCGCACTCTTACGAGTACGGGGTTTCCTATTTAGATGCCTGCAAGCCGCGACAGCGGCGAAGACGTCGCACTGCGACGCCCGCAGGGTGAAGACTTTGGCTCAGCCAAAGTCTGAATCACTATGACCGAAGGTCATTGTCACCTCCGGCAACCCATAAAAAAACCCCTGTAACCAGCGGCTACAGGGGTTCTTATTTAGATGCCTGACAATGACCTACTCTCACATGGCGAAACGCCACACTACCATCGGCGCTAAGAGGTTTCACTACTGAGTTCGAGATGGAATCAGGTGGTTCCCACTTGCTATTGTCGTCAGGCAATTCTGACGAGGTGAACGCTTACGCGGTCTCCTCATGTTCTTAACAATCTGATGAATGAAGAATGTAATCTGTCTGCATTATACAAGTACTTTGTTTCTTCCAGACAAGTTACGAATAACTCATCCGAAGACTACAAGATCTATACAAAGTCTTACTAAGTTGCTTTTTTCCATACAACCAGCGCTTCTGATTATTCATCAAGAATGCATGATTATATGGTCAAGCCTCACGGGCAATTAGTACTGGTTAGCTCAATGCATCACTGCACTTACACACCCAGCCTATCAACGTCCTAGTCTTGAACGGCACTTTAGTAGGATCAAGTCCTAAGGGAGATCTCGTCTCGAAGGAGGCTTCCCGCTTAGATGCTTTCAGCGGTTATCCTGTCCGAACATAGCTACCGGG
>CAZQFA010000022.1:0-11514 GCA_964592245.1 uncultured Pseudohongiella sp.
TATTGCCTGCCGACGAACTGCCGGACAGTGCCGAGCCGGAAGAAGCACTGCCGGAGTCCCGGGATAACACCGCACCTGCAGTGGAGCCGGTCCCTGAAGAGCTGGACGAGACTGTGCCACAGGAGGCAGTAAACTAGTTTATGGTCATTCAACAACGAGCTCATTCTTTGTGGGTTATCCTGCTGAGTTTCTTTATCGCCTACCTGTTGGCTATCGTGCCGTTCCCGGATTGGGCCATGAACTATCGGCCGGAGTGGGTGCCCATGGTGTTGATCTATTGGGTAATGGCATTGCCCTACCGGGTCGGCATCGGCTCGGCCTGGGTGACCGGTCTGGTGCTGGATATTCTCGAGGGTTCAACTCTGGGCCTGAATGCCATGTCACTGGTTATTGTCGCTTACGTGACTCTGAGCCTGCATTTGCGCTTGCGTATGTTTTCCTATGTCCAGCAAGCAGGATTGGTGCTGGCACTGGTAGGGCTGAATCTGATGATCACACATTGGCTGCAGTTGTTGACCAACCAGACGGCGGCGACCAATTTGATGTTCCTCATGGCCGCGCTAACCAGCGCTGTAATCTGGCCGTCGCTGTTCCAGCTGTTGCGTCAGGTACGCCGCAGTTTCGACGTGCATTGAGAGCGAGGCGGTGCGTGTCTGACCAGACTTCTCTTATTCTTGCGTCCGCTTCACCAAGACGACAAGAACTGCTGCAGCAAATCGGTGTCAGCTGCCGCTTGGCACCCCAGAATATCGACGAAACACCCCGCGAAAACGAAGCGGCGCGGGCGCTGGTTGTACGACTGGCGCGCGAGAAAGCGGCTGCGGCACTGCAAAGTCTCAGCGCTGAACCGATGGCTGTGGTCTTGGCATCGGATACTATTGTGGTTGTTGATGATCAGGTGCTGGGCAAACCAGACGATGCCGCCCACGCCGGTATCATGTTACAGAAACTATCCGGTCGTACCCATGAAGTGATGACGGCAGTCACCGTGGCCAGCCATCAGCGCGCGGCCGAAGCACTCAGCTGCAGTGCGGTCACTTTTCGCCGGATAACAGTGTTGGAAGCTGAGCAATACTGGCAAACGGGCGAACCGCAAGGCAAGGCTGGCGGCTACGCCATTCAGGGTTATGGCGCGGTCTTTGTCGAACATTTGCAAGGCAGCTACAGTGGTGTCATGGGTTTGCCGCTGTTTGAAACGGCAGCGCTGCTGAATTCTTTTAATATTCCGTGCTGGCAGGTAAATCGGGAGTAATGGCTTGAGCGAGGAAATCCTCATTAATGTGACATTGATGGAGACGCGAGTGGCTTTGATCGAAAATGGTCTGCTGCAAGAGATCTTCATTGAACGTCATAACAATCGTGGTCATGTTGGTGATGTGTTCAGGGGTCAAGTCGCACGCGTAATGCCGGGTATGGAAGCGGCATTCATTGATATCGGCCTCGACAAGGCGGCCTTCCTGCATGCCTCGGATATCAGTCCGATCGACAGTGAGGGCTACGAAGTGCGAGATGCTGAAGCGCGCCCCATACAGGAAATCCTGCGCGAAGGGCAGTCTATAGTCGTGCAAGTGGCCAAAGATGCCATCAGTACCAAGGGCGCCCGCCTTACCACACATCTGACACTGCCTTCACGCAATCTGGTTTTCTTGCCGCGCAGTAAGCATCTGGGTATCTCGCAACGCCTGGAAGATGAGGAGGAGCGTGAGCGTCTGATGGCACTGTTAAAAGCAGTGTTGGAGACCGAACACTGGGATCAACCTGGCGGCTTTATTATTCGTACGGCAGCAGAGGGGGCGACGGCTGAAGAGCTGGCAGAAGACGTGCGTTTCCTGCGCCGGCTCTGGTCGAAAGTTGACGAGCGCATTGGTCGCAAAGAGGGCGTGAAGGCAGTTTATCAGGAAGTGCCTCTGTACATGCGTACCGTTCGCGATCTGATTACTGCGGATGTAGAAAAGATTCGTGTCGATGATCAGGCCACATTCAAACAGATACACCAGTTTCTCGAAGACTTTGTGCCGGAGCTCGATACTGCTGTAGAGCTCTACGAAGGCGATCGCCCACTGTTTGATCTCTTCGGCATCGAAGATGATATTAACAAGGCATTAGGGCGCCAGGTGAAACTCAAAAGCGGTGGCGATCTGGTGATAGATCAAACTGAAGCGATGACAACCATCGATGTCAACACCGGGGGTTATCTTGGTACGCGTAATCATGCCGAGACCATTCTGAAAACAAATCTTGAGGCGGCTACAGCGATTGCACGGCAACTGCGCGTGCGTAATCTGGGCGGCATAATCATTATCGACTTTATCGATATGCAGGATCCCGAACATCAGCGACAACTGCAGCGAGCGTTCGCCAAGGCGCTGGAGAAAGATCATGCGCGGACGACGATCACCGGTATCTCGCAACTGGGTTTGATCGAGATGACTCGCAAGCGAACGCGCGAGAGTCTGGGGCAAACCCTGAACAGTCACTGCCCGGTGTGCGAGGGTCGCGGTACGCTGAAGTCGGCCGAAACCGTCTGCTATGAAATTTTCCGCGAAATCCTCAATGCGGCGCGAACCTATGAGAACGATGTTCTCCTGGTTATGGCCTCCCAGAGGGTGGTTGACCGCTTGCTTGATGAGGAATCCAACACCCTCGCCGGACTGGAGGAATTACTCGGCAAGACGGTCAAATTCGAAGTGGAACCTATGTATACTCAAGAGCAGTTCGACGTTGTACTTTATTGACCGGGTTTTCAGTTCCGGTTCAGTCAACAAGAAATATAACCATAGTCTATCCCTGTCCGTTATTCGCCAGTCTCTGAATTCAACGCTGGTGATGCCGGGCGGCAAGCAGAGATTGACCGGGCAGTAACAACACAAGTATGACCATCCAGAGTCCTGCGAATTCCTGCGCCACATTGGGCGCTACCAAGCAAGTGTCACGCTCATGAAGTTGAGGACAATACTGAAGAAGCTGTACCGGCAACTGAGTTTGCTGTTCGTCGTGGCCGTGGTCATGCTCGCAGCTTACGTCAGTATCGGCCGTGAATTCATGCCGGCGATCTCCAGCTACACTGCTTTCTTCGAAGGGCAAATTTACGAGAGTACCGGTCTGCCGGTACAGATCGACTCCATCACTGGCAGCTTTGACGGCTTCAATCCGATTCTGCAGCTTAATGGCCTGAGCCTGCTGTTCAGTGGTGATTCCGAACTGGCCGGTAGTTCTGCGCTGCAAATGGGCAGTGCCTCTATCGTTGTCGACATGCCGCGCAGTCTCTGGCAGCGACGCTGGGTGCTGGAAGAATTTGCTATTAATGGTCTCGAATTCGATTTGCTGCAGAATGAATCCGGTGCCTGGGAGGTCGCAGGATTAGCGAGCGCCGGCGGCGCCAACATCGACCTCGATACGCTCTATCAGACTTTTCTGCGTGTTAACCGTCTCGATCTCAACTCTGTGACTATCAGCGCGCAGAATAATAGCGGCACCACGTTCATGATTAGCGAAGGCACTGCGATAATTCAGAACCGCGGCAATGAACATTACCTGCATGTGAATGCCAGTCTCGATGATTCGGACGAGCCGGTCGTTCTTTCTCTTGAGCTTGGGGGTAGTCGGCTCGCCAATGTCTATGGCGAAGTGCATCTTGATATTCCGGCAACAGATTATTCTGATCTGTTACGCGGAACGCAGTTCGGGGAGTTGTCTATCGACTCTTTCACCGGCGGTGGCGCCTTCTGGCTGACCCTCGACGGCGGAGAGCTGCGCAGTGCGACCAGTGATATTGCACTGGAGAATCTCGTGCTGCGAACTCCCGGTGACGAGTTGCTGTCGATGGACAATATTGCGGGACTGACGCAGATCACGCGCTCAGCGGATGGTAATTACTGGCAGGGCATACTGGCAGATTTTCATGTCGATCACCGCGACCATTACTGGCAAGGTTTCAATATGGGTTTCGCCATCCGTGCCAATGACTATATCGAAGTCACGGCGGATCATCTGTATCTGGATCTGTTGGCCGATCTGGCCATGGGCAGTAATCTGCTTAATTCCGAGCAACAGGAGCAGCTCAGCCAATACGCGCCTACCGGATCACTGCGTAATTTGACCGTGGACTTGCCTTTGAGCGAAGACAGCAATCGGGCACTGAGTATTCGCGGTAATGCCGAGAGTATTTCGCTAGGTTCCGTGCGCGGCTCGCCCAATATGTGGGGCATCAATGGCTATGTGGAAATTGCTGAAAACGAGGCTGGCCAAATTGTTGGTTTTGCCGAAGTGGAATCCGACGAATTCAGCATTAATATTCCCAATGTGTTTACCCAGGTCTGGGACTACAGCTATGTCAACGGCCGCCTCGATTTTCGCATCGATCTGAGTGACGGTCAGGACATCCTGCTCGTCAGCAATGTGGTGGTCGCCGAATCCGATGCAGTGGACGGCCATGTCGAGTTCACCTCTAACCTGCGCCGTTATCCCGATGGTGAGCGTGATGCCCATCTGGAACTTGTAGTTGGCGCCTCGCGTTTTGATGCGGCGCAGAAAACGCTGTATCTGCCAGATGGACCCAACGTGCAACCCGGTTTACGTAACACCATGGAGTTTCTCGAACGTGCCATTGTCTCCGGCCAATTGAGAGACAGCGCTGTGTTATATCGCGGCTCGACGGTGACAGGTTCCGGGCCTATGGAAAAAACCTTCCAGAGTTTTTTCCGTCTGGAAGATGGGGTCTTTGCCTTCAATGAGGAATGGCCGGCGCTGGAGTCAGTCACCGGCGTTGTCAAAACCAGTGACAATGATATCGCCGTGCAAGTCAGTGCAGGCACTAGCCAACAACTGCGCATTGGCGAAGCGACCGGTATCGTGCGCAAGAATGCGGCTGATGAGACTGAGCTGCTGGTAACCGGCGATGCTGCCGGGACTACAGCTGCCGGGCTTGCCTATTTGCAATCAGCACCCGTTGGCGAAGGACTGAAACGCGCATTTTCAACCTGGCAGACGGAAGGAAACTTCAGCACCGATATAGAAGTACTTCTGCCCATTGGCCGGCCGGGTGCACAGCCGGATATCAGGCTGGAATTGGCGTTGGCGGACAACAATCTCAGTATTCCCGACTATGAACTGGATTTTCAAAACCTGTCCGGCCCGATTGTGTTCGACACCCGCACCGGTGTTGAGGATACGGAGTTACAGGCTGAGCTGTTTAACAATGCTGTGAATTTTACACTGGGTTCGTCACTGTCAGCGGATGGCGTCATTAACACCATAACGCTGGCTGGTTCTGGCCGGGTGGCAGTGCCGACACTGGCAGCCTGGCCAAGGCAAAGCACATTCGTTCGAGGATTGCTCAATAATGCCGACGGTGACTTCGCCTACACCACGCAATTGGTGATTGATCAATCGCCTGAATCCTCGGGGCGGACACGGCTGTCGCTGCAGACCGATTTGCAAGGAGCCGTCCTGCATTGGCCTGCACCGTTCGGCAAGGAGGCCGCCGGGTCTTCGGCGCTGGCCCTGGAGTTGCAGTTTGATGAGTCCGAGCTCATTGCCAGTGGTTCACTCAATCCGAATTTGCATTTTCAGATCGACCTCGATGACGGCCAACTGACAGACGGCCTTGTTTATGTCGGTGACGACTCCGGTCAGCTGACGCGTCTGGTCGAGAACGAAAGTGATGGTCTGGCTATTTTGGGTGAGTTGGAGCGCTTCGAACTGGCACAGTGGACAGATTTTCTTGCCAGTCTCGCGCTGACCAATGAGGCTGGTCAAAGTACAGAAGGGGCGAGCGCCAATGCGGCAGAGGCGATCGCCTTCATCGATGTGACTACTGATGTGTTCAGTCTCTATGAAGAAGAAATTAATAACGTGGCCTTTCGCCTGGAGCCGGACGCCCAGGTGCGTGGCTGGCAAACACGCCTAACCAGCGAAAACCTGCAGGGCAGGGTAACGATTCCTTACGACAGTGCTGCACCATTACAACTGAATCTGGAGTACTTGCGCCTGCCTGGGCCCGAGTCGCCAGCCGATGAGCCGCAGTTGGCAGACGTGGCCGACCTGGCCGCAGGAGCGGCGACAGATCTTGCGGACGGTCTTGCGGAAAACGCAGCAGACAGTACGCCAGAAGAGAGAACTGACCCCTTGCTTGGTCTCGATCCGCGGCAGCTGCCAGCCATGCAGTTCTCTGTGGATGAATTCATGATTGGCGATCGTGACTTCGGTAGTTGGGCGTTCAATCTGAGGCCAACCGATTCTGGCGCCGAGTTCAGTGACTTGTCGTTTGATTTCCGCGGTTTGCGCGTAGGCATGGGGGATGAATCCGATGTTGTCGAGCAGCAAGCGCCACACTTTAGCTGGTACTTCGACGGCAATGAGCACCGCAGTGCGCTGACAGCGACTGTTTCAGCTGATGATATTAGTGAAGTTCTGCTGGCGAATGGATTCGCTGCCAGTTTGACCAGCAGCCGTGCCGATTTTGTGACTGATATTCAGTGGCCAGGCTCGCCCGCTTTCTTTGCCGGCTCGTCGCTGTCTGGTGATATGAGCTTGCGCATTATGGACGGGCGCTTCTTGCAGGACACCGCTGGCAGCGGCGCCTTGAAACTGGTCAGCATTATCAACTTCAGCGCCATCATGCGGCGCTTGCGCTTCAGTGATGATTTACTGCGTCGCGGGCTGGCTTTCGACGAGATCACTGGCAACATGGAGCTGGAAGATGGATTGCTGCATCTGCGAGACCGTCTGGTCATCTCCGGCCCCAGCAGCCTGTATCAGATTACCGGTGACGTGGATCTGGCTGCGGAAACCATAAACGGTGAGATGTATGTCACTCTTCCTGTGAGCGACAATATTCCGTGGTTAGGCTTGTTGACAGCGAATATTCCACTTGCCGTCGGTGCTTATCTGTTCGACCAGATTTTTGGCGATCAGGTGGATAGTCTCACCAGTGCTGTTTATACCCTGCAAGGACCTTGGGAGGGCTTGCAGCCGGAGTTCAAGCAGGCCTTCGGTTCGCCCGAGGATGTAGATTCCGCGGTTGAGTCACCTGCTGCAGTCGAGCAGCCAGTTGCCCCACAATAAAAATATTGCTTTTGATGTGGGAAAAGTCAGTCACATCAGTCACTTCTGTGCTATTTAATGACCGATAGTTACAAAATAAAACCCTGATTTTTATGTGACTAAACTGTCTAATTCCGGAATATCTGCCCGATAATTGCGGTTATATTGGACATTTAGATGGTCAGCACCTATCCTTGTCGTTTTACTGATGCGCAACATGCGCATGTCAATGCTGTGAAGCGCTTGCTATCCGGTCTTTTCAGGCCAATAAGCGAGTTCACAGGTTCTCGACGATCCGCGGCTATTCTGTCGTGAGTCGGTTGCATTAACAAAATCAAACTATTCTGCGAATTCGATTCATCGACTGCATTGTCATGTATCGGAATTCGGAGCTATTTAGCTAAATTCATTTGAAAATTGGGGCGGGAGTATAACTATGACCAACGTATTGGAGTTGGATAAAGATCAGGACTATGGCAATGATCCAACAGAAATCCGCGAGACTGACAAGTACGTCGAAGAATACGTGCATAAATTTGTCAACAAGTGGGATGAGCTGATCGATTGGGACAAGCGGGCCAAGGCGGAGGGAAATTTCTTCGTAGAGCTCCTGAAGCAATACGGCGCCGAGAAAGTACTTGATGCAGCTTGTGGTACCGGTTATCACAGCGTGCAGCTTCTGGAAGCAGGTTTTGAAGTAACAAGTGCCGATGGCAGTCCTGCCATGTTGGCAAAATCATTCGAAAACGCCAGACGCCGCGGCCACATTCTGCGCACAGTCCATGCCGACTGGCGCTGGCTGAATCGCAGCGTACACGACTTGTACGATGCAGTTATCTGTCTGGGCAATTCTTTTACACACATTCATGATGAGAATGATCGTCGCAAGTCGCTGGCAGAATATTACGCGACCCTGCGACACGATGGCATTCTGGTGCTCGATCACCGTAACTATGATGCCATTCTCGACAGTGGTGCCAAACCCAAGCGCAATTACTATTATGGTAGCGATCAGGTGACGGCGACTCCGGAATACGTGGACGAGTCACTGGCGCGTTTCTGCTACTCCTTTGATGACGGTGAAGAGTTTCACCTCAACATGTTCCCTTTGCGCGTCGCCTATGTGCGGCAGTTGATGAAGGAAGTGGGATTCCAGAACATTGTCACCTACGGCGATTTTCAGGAAGACTACAAGGATGGTGAGCCGGACTTTTTCGTGCATGTCGCTTCGAAGAAATACATTGAGACGCCGGAAGAAGGATAGAGCACATGGCCCAACAATACTCTGAAGTCGTGCAGACGGCTCAGGAATACTATAACAGCGATGATGCGGATAACTTTTACTTCCATATTTGGGGTGGTGAAGATATTCATGTCGGTATGTATCAAGGCGAGGGCGAGCAGATTGCTACCGCCTCGCAGCGTACTGTCGATACCATGGCCAACAAACTCACAGGCATTGATGCGCAATCACGGGCTGTGGATTTGGGTGCTGGCTACGGGGGCGCGGCGCGTTATCTCAGCAAGCGTTTCGGTTGTGCGGTTGATTGTATCAACCTGAGCGAGACGCAGAATGAGCGTAATCGCCAAATCACCGAAGAGCAGTCACTGAGTGACAAGATCGATGTCGTTGATGGCAGTTTCGAAAACCTGCCCTATGACGCCGAGCAATTTGATCTGGCCTGGTCGCAGGATTCCTTTCTGCACTCTGGTGAACGCGCGCAGGTGATGACCGAGATCGACAGGGTGCTGAAGCCCGGCGGGCAGGTCATTTTCACCGACCCGATGCAGGCTGATGACTGTCCTGATGGCGTGCTGGAACCGGTATTAGATCGCATTCACCTCGATTCTCTGGGTTCGGTTGCGTTTTACCGGGCACAGGCCAATAGACTCGGCTGGCAGGAAGTGGATGTGGAACTCATGACACAGCAATTGGTTAACCACTACACGCGGGTGCGGGAAGAGTTGCAGTCGCGTCGTGAAGAATTGCAGCAGTGGGTGTCAGCCGCCTACATTGAGCGCATGATTCAGGGCTTGCAGCACTGGATCGAGGCCGGTGGCAAAGACTATCTGGCCTGGGGCATCTTGCTCTTTAAAAAGCCCGAGTGACAAGCAGAATTGCGCGGTCTGGTGCGATGTCACCGCGCGCTGCATTCATTGTCAGATTGACGAAAGCGCGCCTCTGCAAAGAGGCGCGTTTTTTTATGGCTTCCTGTTCTGGGCAAGAGTCTCCTATTGGCCGCCGGTAACAACCACGAAGTGCTGACTTCTCGCCTATGATAAGGTTTATCATGCACAGTATTACCGCAGCTCCTGCCAGACAAACACAGAGCAGCAGGGCTGCATGACGCAAAACCAGTAAGCAGGAATCGAAAATGGGTGACAAGGTCGCTGCCATACAGATGGTCAGCAGTGCGAACATCGATGAAAACCTTGCCGCTGCCGCGCGCCTGATAGGACAAGCGGCGGAGCAGGGTGCGGCCATGGTGCTACTGCCTGAAGTCTTTGCCGTACTGGAAGGCGGCCCTATGCGCGAGTTCGGCGAAGAGCAGGGACGTGGCAAAATTCAGGACTTTTTGTCTGGTCAGGCCATGCAGCATCAGGTGATTTTGATTGGCGGCACTATCCCGCTGATTTCACGCCCCGGGAAACAGCCCGGAGACGCGGACTATCTGGTGGACAAGGAGCGGGTACGTCCTGCCAGCCCGGTCTATGATGCGTCCGGTGCACTGGTGGCGCGCTATGACAAGATCCATTTGTTTGACGTCCAGGTGGCGGACAAGCAGGCCAGTTACTCCGAGTCCCGCAGCTATGAGGGGGGCACTGATCTGGTGACCCTGAAAACTCCACTGGGCTGTCTTGGATTGAGCGTCTGCTACGATTTGCGCTTCCCCGAGTTATACCGTGCCCTGTACAAGCAAGGCGCCGAGATTGTGACGGTACCCGCTGCCTTCACCAGTGTGACTGGCAAGGCCCATTGGGAGTCGCTGTTGCGTGCCCGCGCTATCGAGAACCAGTGCTATATCATCGCTGCTGATCAGGGCGGTGTGCACAATGCCAAGCGCGAGACCTGGGGGCATAGCATGATTATTGATCCCTGGGGATCCATATTGGCAGAAGTCACAGAACCCGGTGAGGGCATTGCCATTGCCGAGCTGGACATGGATTATTTGCGCGACATTCGCCAGCGCATGCCTATTGCCTCGCAGATGAAGCTCTAACGGCCCATGACAAGTTGCCGTTTCCGCCAGCTTTCCTTTATGATGCGGCCTTTTTTGGCCACTTGTGTGCTGACAAGTGGGTGGCGTTAATCAGGGACAGAATTCTCCTGCAATGAACAAAAGCTTTGTCAGTAATTTTCTTGCTGCCTGTTTGGTAATGACCGGGCTGTTGGCCGCCGCGCCTTATGATGTCTATCTCCTCAATACCGGACTCTATGCTTTGTCCGGGGGCATCACCAACTGGCTGGCGGTGCACATGCTGTTTGAGCGTATCCCGGGCCTCTATGGTTCAGGCGTTGTGCAGATTCGCTTTGAGGATTTCAAGCGCGGAATCCGCGACCTGATCATGGAGCAATTCTTTGACAATGCCGATCTGGAGAAAGTGTTTCACGAGATTGGTGATACTTCGCAGCGCCTGCAGCAAGGCATGGAGCAGATAATTGACGACATCGAGCTTGAGCGAGCGTTCGAAGCGCTGCTGGATGTCATCATGAGCTCCTCGTTTGCCGGCATGCTCGGAATGATAGGCGGACGCGATGCATTGACCGCTTTGAAAGGGCCGTTCGTCGAACGCATGCGCGCGTTTCTCAAAGCGCAACTGCAAGACGACAGTTTTCAGAGCAAGATGCAGCGAGCGTTGCGTTCGGCACTTGACGAAGATGCCCTGCGCCAGCGTCTGCAGCACCTGATTGATCAGCGACTCGATACCATGACGCCGGCACTGGTGAAAGATATCGTGCAGAAGATGATTCGCGAGCATCTGGGCTGGCTTGTGGTCTGGGGTTGCGCCTTTGGCGGGCTGATCGGTCTCACGGTAACGGTGGTGCGTTACTACTAGCACTCACTTGCCTCACGGCCCTGCATGACAGAGATTTCCTTCTGCACCACTCCTTGCTGTAATTAATTTCCCGAGAAGTAATTGGCACGTATTAGTTGAATTGCCATTCAATATTGTGCGCGGTCGCAGGAATTCGGGTAAAAAGCGGGCAACAATCTGACATTTTACTGCTATGACAGCTGCGAGCTGTGATATTTCGTGCTAGAAAAATAGATTCTGTTGACATTTTGGGTAGATCGTTCTGCGATTTTTTTTTGAAAAAAAACTGAAGTTTAAAAAATTCAGTGTGAGTTGGTGTAAATCCAAAATTCCTGTAATACAATAGCGCGCTCTTAAATTCGCCCCAAAAAAGTTACTGCATCGCAGTAGGTTTTTTGTGAATTCACCGCTAAAAATTGAAGATAGAAACCG
>CAZQFA010000022.1:11524-47278 GCA_964592245.1 uncultured Pseudohongiella sp.
TATTATTTATGGCACGACCAGTCGAATTCGATGAAAGCAAAGTTTTAACCAATGCAATGGAGCAGTTCTGGAAGGAAGGATACGAAGCGAGTTCGGTCCAAAAGTTATTAGACTGCACAGGAATCAATCGCGGTACGCTCTACAACTCGTTCGGCGACAAGGATACCTTCTTCAAATCCTGCGTTGATCAGTACAACACAATTCTTGATCAACAGATCGCCAATTCCCTGAAGAATGATGCACTGGGTCCCTGGGAAGCCATCGCTGCACTGTTCGACGAGTCTGTTGTCGGAGTCACCAACAAACACCGGTCAATGGGCTGCCTGCTGGTGAACAGTCTGTGTGAAAGCATCAACTACAATGCTGACATGAAGCGCATTGTGCGCTCCTCTTTGAATAACATCCGCAAGCCGCTGCTGGCGCGCCTGAAGGAAGCCCAGAAGAAAGGCAAGCTGAAGAAGGGTGTGACCCCCGAATTTGCCGCCGACGTGCTAATGAATGCGCTACACGGCATCCGTGTGAATTCTCGCGACGGCAAAAACGCCAAGCAGTTGAATGAATTGGCAAAATTCACCATCGCTTCGCTGAAGAAGTAATTCCGGACGGCAACCGTTTCCGGGCGGCGGCGATTCTCTACCGCCTCTCGGATTTGCCGCCGCCCGCCAGGGCTGGCGCGGCAATATTGCCAGCCGATCTTGCTGCGTCTGGTCAAATCCCCCGGAATAGGTGGCTTGAGGACTTGTCAGTGATGTTTCAGGCTGTTGCCAAACCGCTGGTCACTGCTATACTCAGGGTTTAGTAGTAGCTGAAGTACGGTCAGGACTTAACAATGAAAAAAATCGCCGGTCGCAAATCCGAGGATGATGCCAAAATCGATCTCACGCCCATGCTGGACGTGGTCTTCATTCTGCTCATCTTCTTCGTTGTCACAGCAACCTTCCTTTCGGAAACCGCCATCTCTGCGGCGAGCAGCGACAACAACAATGATCAACCACCACCGGAAGATCAGGACAACCGCAACATTCTGTTCGAAATCGGCCCGAACAACGAGATTATCCTCAACGGTAATCCGCGCCCGATTATCGCTACCCAGATTCGTTCAAACATTGACCGACTGAAAGCAGAAAATCCGGCTGCCTCTGTGATCATTCAACCTGATCCGGATTCCGATGTGGTCACCATGGTCACTATCATGGATGCCGCCCGTCAGGCTGGCATGGCCAATATTTCTATCGTCGAGCCTTAATCGCTCCACGACAGATCGCACACCCAAACGCACCCTCGCAAGACGGTGCGTTTTTTATTGTCCAAAATTAGCTCAATTCCTGCCCGGCAATAGTTGCGGACTACAGCACTCAGGTAAACTCACCACATGAAAAATCGTTGGCAAACTGATAGCGCCGCACAGGCGGGCGCGCAATCCGATCTGGCAATGCGGGTATACACATCAAACCTGCTGGGGGCTGAAGAGGATCTGGTACTGCACGGTGGTGGCAATACCTCGAGTAAAGGCGAAGTCACCGATGTCTTCGGCGAGTCGGTAAAGGTGCTGTATGTAAAAGGCTCAGGCTGGGATCTGCGCACCATAGCCGAGGCCGGATTTCCGCCAGTAAGACTGGATTATCTGCGTCGACTTGGCGAGCTCGAGTCGCTCAGCGACAGCGAAATGATGCGCCAGCTTCGTCTGGCCTTGTTGGACCCGACTGCGCCAACACCCTCGGTGGAAGCCATCCTGCACGCTATCATTCCCCACAAGTTTGTTGATCACAGCCACGCGGATGCTGTGGTCACACTCAGTAATTCGCCACAGGGCCAGCAGTTATTGCAAGAGCTATACGGCGACGAAGTGCTGATTCTCCCCTACATCATGCCAGGGTTTATACTCGCCCGGCAGGTACTGGCGGCGACGCGTGATCTTGACTGGGACAAGCTGCGCGGGATTGTCTTGCTGCATCATGGCATTTTCACCTTCGCCGAAGACGCCCGGCTGAGCTACGACAACATGATCGAGCTGGTGAGCAAGGCTGAGACCTTGCTGGCGGAAAAAGCGGGCAGCGAGCCAGTAGCCCGCGCCAGTTATTCGCCTGGCGCTGATACTTGTTTGCAGCTAAGTCAGCTGCGGCAGCAGGCAGGACAGCTGTTTGGCGGACCGGTGCTGGCGCGGCTGGATCATAGTGAAGCCGCAGCCGGGTTTGCCGCGCTACCCAATTGTGGCGAGCTGGCGACTCGTGGACCGCTGACGCCGGATCATACGATTCACGCCAAAGCCTTCGCCGCTGTGTTCGCTGCCGACCCGCTGCCGGGGCTCGCGGACTTTACTGCTCGCTATCAGGAGTATTACAGCGCGCACGCCAGCGCCGGGCACCGCTGCCTGGATCTGATGCCGCGCTATGGCGTCTGGCAACAGCGTGGCATGGTCTATCTGGCGCCCAACCGCAAACGTCTCGACATTGTTGCCGATATCACTCGACACACTGTACGTGCCATTCAACAAGCTGAAGCCATTGGTGGCTGGCAGGCGTTGCCGCAGTCGGATCTCTTCGCTGTAGAGTATTGGGAACTGGAGCAGGCCAAATTGAAATCCTCGGGCTCCAGAGCCGCGTTCGAGGGCAAGGTCGCCCTCATTACTGGCGCGGCGTCCGGCATTGGCGCCGCCTGTGTCTCGGCGCTATTGAACGCCGGTGCCGTGGTGGTGGCGTTGGATATTCAACCCGGCTTTGCCGAGCAGCGCACCACCGCCGATTGTCTGGCACTGGAATGTGATGTTACAGACAACGCGGCTCTGGACGCGGCACTCGCGCAGGCAGTGTTGCATTTTGGTGGACTCGATATTCTGGTCAGCAATGCCGGCACATTCCCGGCCAGCCAGCCTGTTGAATCGCTCAGTGACGATCTCTGGCAGCAGTCATTCGCCGTCAATCTCGACAGTCATCGACGTCTGCTGCGCGCCTGCATCCCTTATCTGCGCCAGGGGTTCGATCCGGCGGTGGTCATCATGGGATCAAAGAATGTACCGGCTCCCGGTCCCGGCGCCGCTGCCTATTCCGCGGCCAAGGCCGGCCTCACGCAATTGGCACGCGTGGCAGCCCTGGAGCTGGGCAAGGACGGTATCCGCGTCAACACTCTGCACCCCAATGCGGTGTATGACACGGCGCTGTGGACCGAGGAGGTGCTGGCCAGTCGCGCAGCCCATTATGGTCTCAGTGTGGCGCAGTACAAGACTGCCAACGTGCTGGGTCAGGAAGTCCGCTCGAGCGACGTGGCGCAAGCTGTGCTGGCGTTGGCCGGAAGGCAGTTCGCCTGCACGACGGGTGCCCAGGTGCCAGTCGATGGCGGCAATGAGCGGGTGATTTAGCGATGCGCGTGGCCAATCAGGCGATGCAGAGTATCTGGTATGACGCTGCCGCAGATAGCGTGCAGATCATCGACCAGACGGTACTGCCCCATGAGCTGGTCGTGCTCACGCTTGGTAGCCTTGATGATGCCTGTACGGCCATCGCCAGTATGCAAGTGCGCGGTGCACCGCTCATTGGTGTCACTGCGGCTTACGGCGTCTATCTGGCACTGCGTAATGCGCCAGCCGATCTCGATTCCGCGCTGTCGCGTCTTGCTGCAACGCGACCGACAGCCGTCAATTTGCAGTGGGCACTGGCGCGCTGCCAACAACTTCTGCACACCCTCCCAACCGAAAAGCGCGCAACCGCTGCTCTGCAGCTGGCTCAGTCACTGGAGCAGGAAGACATCGCTACCTGTGAGGCAATCGGCGAACATGGGGCGCAGCTATTACGGCAACTTTGGCAGGCCAGGCAAGACAAGCAAGCCACGCAGGAGCCTTTGCATGTTCTCACCCATTGCAACGCCGGCGCGCTGGCGACAGTGGATTGGGGCACGGCCCTGGCGGTGATCTACAAAGCGGCAGCCGATATTCCCTTGCATGTCTGGGTCGATGAAACCAGGCCGCGCAATCAGGGCGCCAGCCTGACTTGTTGGGAGTTGGGGCAACACGGCATCGATCACACCCTGATCGTCGACAATGCCGGCGGGCACCTGATGCAGCAGCAGCGGGTGGACGTGTGCATCGTCGGTAGCGACCGCACAACACGCAACGGTGACGTTTGTAACAAGATCGGCACTTACCTCAAGGCACTGGCGGCGCATGCGAACGCCATTCCTTTTTATGTGGCTTTGCCGGTATCCAGTATCGATTTTACATTGGCCCGCGGGGCCGATATTCCGATCGAAGAGCGTGCCGCTGAAGAGATCACTCATATGCACGGCCGCGATGATGATGGCAATGTGCGACGAGTGCGGGTAACTGGCGCCGACACGGTGGTCTGCAACCCCGGGTTTGATGTCACACCGGCGCATCTGGTCACCGGACTGATTACCGAGCGCGGTGTCATAGCGGCTAATGAGGCGGCGATCAGCGCGCTGCGAAGCTAGTCTAGCCGGGCGGCCAGGTCATCTGACGACCGCCAAGAATATGCAAGTGCAAGTGATAGACAGTCTGACCACCGTTGTCATTGGTATTGATGACGTAGCGGAAGCCATCCTCAGCCAGTCCCTCGGCAGCGGCAATCTTGTTTGCTGCCAGCATCAGTTTGCCTAACAATGCTTCGTCCGCATCGGTGCCGGCACTGACATTGCGCAAATGTTTGCGCGGAATCACCAGAATATGCGTTGGCGCCGCCGGATTGATATCGTGAAAGGCGTACACATCCTCGTCGGAATAAACCTTGTTCGAGGGTATCTCCCCTGCGATAATTTTGCAGAACAAACAGTCTGCGGATGCATGGTCGGACATTGTTGTCTCCTGCGTTTGCTGGTGCTGTCGAGAATAAACGGTGTTGCCATGTGCGCAGCAAAGCCTGCGGCACTTTTAGTCACATTTGCAGTCCCGTTAACACCAACAACGGTAACACAGTTGTCGCGTCCCGATTAACAGATCCAGCAGCGAGTTCATCTCTAATTCAGTATCATCAGCGTACATTGTCTGCTTTACTGCAGCTTGCAGAATCCAGCGAATGCTAACTGGTGATTTCTCCGGTCCAATGCTTATGCGTTTAATGACAATCCTACTATTGCTTGCCTTGGCCCCTGCGTTACAGGCACAGGAGTTGGTTCGCTATGGCTATCGCATAGTCGAAACCTATCCGCATAACATCCAGTCGTTCACTCAGGGGCTGTTGTTTGAAGACGGTTTCCTGTATGAAGGCACTGGCAAGAACGGTTTGTCCAGCCTGAGCAAAATCGATCTGGATACCGGGGATGTCGTGCAGTCAACGCCGCTGAATCAGCGCTATTTTGGCGAAGGTATCGAGCACGTTGGTAACCGCCTGTTTCAGTTAACCTGGCGTTCGCACCTGGTGTTCGAGTACGACATGAGTACTTTTGAACAACTGGATACCCACTACAATGCCACCGAGGGCTGGGGGCTGGCCTATGACGGTGAGCAACTGATACTCAGCGACGGCTCTGCCACATTGCGCTTTATCGATCCGGATGGCTTTGTACCAACCGGTGAAGTCACAGTGACGCTCAACGGCAATCCCATAAACAATCTCAATGAGCTGGAATACATCGACGGCGAAGTCTGGGCCAATGTCTGGCAGACTGATTTTATTCTGCGTATTGATCCTGCCACCGGCAATGTTAACTCACTGGTCGATCTGACCGGCTTGTCCACACAAACACGTCTGGGCAGCAATGAGGCGGTACTCAACGGTATTGCCTGGGATGCCGAGAACGAACGCCTTTTAGTGACTGGCAAACACTGGTCCAATCTGTTCGAGATTGAACTGGTCGACCCGCTACAATAAATCCGACAGCCAGCGCTGCCTATTTTTTATCTCAAGCAATCGAAGCTATGTGGCTGCAACGACAACTGCAATTAAAAGCCCGTCCTCGGGGCTTTCATCTCATCACCGATGAGGTGCTACAACAACTTCCGGAAATTCAGTCAGTCGAGGTTGGACTCCTGCACTTGCTGTTGCAGCATACGTCCGCCTCTTTGTCACTGAATGAAAACGCTGACAGTTCCGTGCGTCGTGACATGGAGCGGCATTTCAATGTGCTGGCACCGGAAGATGCAGATTACTATGAGCATACCTATGAAGGGCCGGATGATATTACGGCCCACATCAAATCAGGGTTGTTAGGGGCAGAGCTGACCTTGCCTGTCACCGCTGGCCGTCTGGCTCTCGGTACCTGGCAGGGTATCTATTTGGGTGAGCATCGTAATCATGCCAGCGCACGCAGTCTCATTGTGACCTTGCAAGGAGAATAGTCAGTCAGCTGCGGCAATCGACTGCTCGGCTATCCAGTCAGTCACATCATCCCAGACAACCTGCCGCTGCAGGTCACGCAGCAACATATGGTAGCCGTTGTCGTAGAAATTGATCTCACCGAAGCTGGAAAAACTTTCAGGCAGTGTGGCAATCATTGTCTCGGTCGCGTAGTTGGGGATGATTTCATCTTTGCGGCCTACCAATAGCAAGGTCGGTTTGCGAATCTCTTTCGCCTCCGCCATGGCCCGGTCCATCAGGTTGGTCAGTCCGGCAATCGCCTCGACGCGTGTTTTCTTGATGACTTTGGGATCGCGGCCATTGGCAATCAGCATCTCGATGTTATCCGAGGGAGTGACTTCGACGCTGGCGCCGGTGAGCCCCCAGTTGGGCAGCAGGTTCTCGGCCACATAGAGTGCAACGCGCTGATACCAGGGCATGGTACTGCGGGCCCACACTGCCGGCGCCGAGAGAATGATGCCATCGATCAAGCCGGGTTCCATGGCGTTACTACCGACAATGGTGACGGCGCCACCCATGCTGACTCCCAATACGAATAAAGGGGTGGTTGGATGCTGTTCGCGCACCAGCCGGGTAGTCGCAATCAGGTCGTTAGCGTAGGTGGTCACGCCCGCCCAGGAACCCCTGTTGGCACTGTCGCCAAAACCGCGTTGATCATAGGCATAGGTAGCAATGGCGAAATTCTCGGCCAGATAAGGTGCAAATTCGGCGAAGGCGTTGGAGTAGTCATTGAACCCGTGCAGGGCGATCAGCACAGCCTGTATCGGTTGCGCTTGCGGGCGCCAGATGGTGACAGGCAGTTGTTCGCCGTCCGGCATGACCAGTGTCTCATCACCGTGCAGGCTGGCAGCGGTTTCCAGGCCGACAGTCTGTTCAGCACTGTCTGCAGCACTGGATGCACTGGTGCAAGCGATGACTTGCGAACAGGCGAAGGCCATCACCAGCAGGCGCAAGCGCGCGGCGATTCGAGATCGGGGCGTGGTCGTTGCAGGGAGTATCAACATCAGGCAGGCCGTCGCAGTACCGCTAATTCGACAATTTTGACTTGCCAAGTATACTACCCACGAACCTGCAGGCTGAAAAGTCAAAAACCGGGAGTTCTCGCAATGACCGATCTTCGAGCCAGGCAATTACTCATCGTCTCCCGTCGTCTGGTTATCTTTGCCGCTGCCTCTCTGGCAGTAACCGGGCTCGTGTTTGGCCTTACCCTGATCGCCGAGCAACGACTCATGGTGTCATGGCTGTGTCTGGAGTGCGGCATCGTTGGTGGCTTCGTCAGCATCCAGCAACGCCTCAGCAAAATCAAGAATGAAGAACTGGCCATGCTGTCGGAATCCTGGGCGGCGATTCTGGTGATTCCGATCTATGGTGGCATCTTTGCTTTATTGCTCTATGTAATGTTTCTGGCTGATCTGGTGCAGGGCAATTTATTCCCGACGTTCTATGTGCCGCGGTTCAGTGAACCGCCACAAACCAGTGATCTGGTGATGTTTTTGCGTGAGACCTATCCGGCGCAAGGTGCTGACTTTGCGAAGCTGATTTTCTGGTC
This sequence comes from uncultured Pseudohongiella sp., assembly GCA_964592245.1. Classification (GTDB taxonomy): domain Bacteria; phylum Pseudomonadota; class Gammaproteobacteria; order Pseudomonadales; family Pseudohongiellaceae; genus UBA9145. The sequence goes on from CAZQFA010000022.1 coordinate 19,379, forward strand.
ATTCGTTGCCGGCTTCTCCGAGCGCTTCGTGCCACAGATCATTTCCAGTGTGGCCAGCGATAGCGATAATGACAAAGGCAAGTAAGGAGTGAGCGCGAGCGCGATTATTGACCGAGTTGTTGTTCCAGTCGACTGACGAGATTGCGATAAAACTCGGAGTCCGGATCTTTCTGGCTGGCGGCTCGATAGGCTGCCAGTGCCTCCTCCAACCTGCCTTCACTTTGCAGAATGCGGCCGAGGCTGCGCTCGAAGAAGGCGTTGTCAGGCATCATCGTGATGGCCTGGCGATAAACACGAATAGCCAGGTCTGGCGCGCCCGCATTATTGTAGGTGTTGGCCATGATATGCACTTGTGAATCGTTGTCCGCGTCCAGTTCGATGGCGCGCAAGTCGTAGTCGATAGCGCCAGTGAAGTTGCCGTCCTGTCGTTCCAGTTCGCCCATGGTCTGGACTGCTGCCAGCAAGGCCGCGCTGGGCTCGTTCTGCAAGGCGATGTAGCGGGCGAGCACCGGTTTGACTTCATTAAATCGTTGCAGGAAATAATAGACATTGGCGAGATTGCGCAAGGCTTCGGCCAGATTGGGATCGGCAGCAATGGCCTTGCGATACTCGGCGATCGCCTCGTCGAAGCGCTCGAGGTTGCTGTAAGTATTTCCGCGGCGCAACATCTTCCGGGCGAGCGCTGCATCGACTGTGGGGCCATCGGGAATGAGGCCGAGATTGTTGTAGCGATCCATTACCGCCGCCGTATCCTGTGCGGATACCAGCGAGGTTGCCAGCGAAGTGATGAAGGCGCTGAGCAGACAGGTGGTGACAAGGGACGAGGCTCGGGTCATGGTGGATAGTTGCAGATGCGATACTCATTGCGAAGTTCGCAGCTTACCCCGACACAGTATTGGAAACCAGTTTCACTATTATCACTTTCGGGCGCTGGCTACGCTGTTGCCTGTTCCAGAATTAATTGACTGCTGTCGTCATCGGCCAAGGCGCGCACCGAACCAATGACCCGGGCGTGGCTGTATCCATTGGCATGCAGTTGTGCCAGACAATCGGCTACCTGTGTGGCGGACACGCTGGCGAGCAAACCACCGGCGGTTTGCGGGTCAAACAGGATATCCCGCTGGCTACTGTCAGTGTTGCCGCTGGCAAGCACTGCACTCACACTGACTTCATTGTCATTGTGTAATGAGCTGATGATGCCAGCATCGAGAGTTTCTCGGGCGCCTTCCAGCAGCGGAATGTCGGCCAGTTGCAAATGTACCGCCAAGCCCTGTGCAGGCAGCATCTCCTTAAGATGACCCGCCAGTCCGAAGCCGGTGATATCGGTGCAGGCGCTGGCCTGATGCTGTACAAACACCTCGGCAGCGGCGCGGTTGGACACCAGCATCTGCTCCGTCGCGGCGCTGATCCATTCGTGTTTGGCCCGATAACGCATGTCAGCGGCCAGCAAGGTGCCAGTGCCCAGTGGTTTGGTGAGAATCAACTGATCGCCATCCCGCAAGCCGCGTTTACGTAACAGTTTTGCCGGGCTTGCCAATCCGTTCACACTGAGGCCAAAACACAATTCGGCAATTTCGGCGCTGTGCCCACCGGTCAGTATGCATTGATGGGCGGCCAATTCGTCATTGCAGCCCTGCATGATTTCGCCCAGCAGGGAGCGCAAGTAACGGTTGGCTGCATGGGGTACGCCGACAATAGCCTGAGCAGTGGTCGGCATGACTCCCATGGCATAAAGGTCATTGAGGCTATGGTTAGTGGCAATGCGCGCAAACAGGTAGGGGTCATTGAGAAACGCGCGCAAGTAATCGATGGACTGAACCATTACCTGATCGTCGTTCAGCGGGGTAATGGCGGCATCATCGAATTCGATCTGTGTCCCGGAAGTTCCCGCTGCCATATCTTCATGCCCTGGCCGCAGGCTTGCCAGCGTCTCCTGTAATACCAGGCTGGGTACCTTGGCGCCACAGCCAGCGCAGCGCAGCGCATGTTCCTGAAACTGCTGTTCTTCGCGTTTGGACAACAGTCCCGGCGCCAGTAGCGGGGCAGTTTTCATGACCGGCAAATCGCTATACTTGTCGATGAATCGGCGATCGATCTGATCTTTCCATTGCCATACCAGTCGCCCCTGCAAAAACAGTTTGCCACGGGAGGCCAGTGCACGTCCGTCACCCAGATTCAGCAGGGCCAGCGCCTGTTTTTGCGGGCGATACCGTAGCAAACGTTTGCCCGTCGCGAAGCGGCGCAGATTGGCAGCCAGTATTTTGCCCTGACGAACGGCGTAGACACCGGATTTGGGCCGGGCCTGACCTGCAATGGTTGCGGCATCGCCTGCCACGAACACATTGTCATGACTACTCGACTGCAAAGTATCCTGAACCAGCACGAAACCATCTTCTGCCAGCGGCATTCCGGTTTCTGCCAGCCAGCCGGGGAGGCTGGCTCCTGTTGCTGTGATCACCCTGTCGGCGGCGACAAAGCGCGCATCACTCAGTTGTACACCGGCAGCGGTAATCTTTTCCGCCCGACAGTTGAGAATCAGTTTGATATGGCGCCTAGCCAACTCGGCGGTCGCAAACTTCCGGGTTTTTTCATTGTGCGACGCCAGAATACTGGCATCGGCGCAGACCAGTGAGATTCTGAATGCCGCAGAAGCACCCGACTGCTGTTTCAGATCTCTTTGCAATCGATATTGTGTTGCCAATGCCAGCTCCACACTGGCCGGGCCGCCACCAATGATTAGCAGATGATAGGGGTTGGCAGCATGCGGTTGCTGCTGCACGATGGTCTGCCGTATTTGCTGCCATTGCTGCAAAAAGTCATCGATCGGTTTGACAGGCAACGCGTGCTCTCTGGCACCTTCGATCAGATGCGGGTCGGGATGTGAGCCAGTGTTGATTGACAGCACATCGAAGTCGATGGCCGGGCGGCCTTGCAAAATGACACGCCGGTTGTCGAGATCGATATGGGTCACCGATTGCTGGATCAGACGGGCGCCGGCGAAAACCGCCAGAGGCCGCAGGTCGATGTGCATTTGCGCATGCGCGTAGCGGCCACTCAGAAAGGCTGGCATGGCGCCCGAATAGGGCGCATTGATTTCCCTGCTGATCAGCGTGATGGCGAGTCCGGGAAGTGGTCGCATGGCGAACTGTTTCAGTACGGCCAAATGGCTGTGACCACCACCGATCAGGACCAGATGTTTGACTACGGGAGCGTTGGGCTGCATAAAGGATTAGTTGTGCCAGCTTGTCTGTGCGGGTGGTTGCCAGCCGTCAGTTCGGCTGTATTGCCTGCAATTTCCTGCATTATTGTCTGCCAAATCGGCTAATTGGTTCGAAAATTTGGCCCAACACCATGCGTGCGTTAATCGATTGGGTTAAGCTAATCATCTCACGGTGGCGATGTTTTCACATCCCTGCCTGACAATAGCTTATTTTGTATCAATCAGGAGATATCGATGAACCGAAGAATAGTAATGGGACTGTTTGCCCTGTTGGCATTTGCTCAGGCTCCCATGGCGCTGGCGCAATGGTCACTGGATAACGACGCGTCCACTGTCAGCTTTGTGACTGTGAAGGCGGAGCACGTTGCCGAGGTGCACACCTTTGACAGCGTTACCGGTTCACTCTCCAGTGATGGCGACTTTATTCTCAACATTGAACTGGCCAGCGTGAATACGATGATTCCTATTCGCAACGAGCGTATGCAATCCATGTTGTTCCATACTGGCATGTTCCCGCGCGCGACGATTTCCGGTGAAGTGGATATCAGTGTGCTGGGTGCTCTTGCCGCTGGCGAATCCATGGCGATGACCGTACCGATTACTGTCGATCTGCACGGGGCAACACAAAACTATGACGCCGAGATTATGGCTACTCGCACCGCCAGTGGTGTAGTTGCCAATTCGGTCAAGCCGATCATTGTCACTGCCGATGCCCATGGCCTGGTAGACGGTGTAGAAGCGCTGCGCGAAGTCGCTGGCCTGCCCAGCATCAGCCGGGCGGTACCGGTCAGTTTTACGGTTGTTTTCACCGACTAATCAATCCTCAACGTAGTGAGCAATTCGCGTGATCAGTGCTGGCGCGCGAATTGTCCGAGTGTCAGTGAATGCCGTTTGCGGTATTCACTTTGCACGCCCGCCTGAGCCTGCATCAAGTTCTGTCTTCAGCTTCGCTGTATTGCTCTATCCTTCATCACACCGAATTGCCTGCCGCCGTTAATTTCCTGACAACCGCGCTGACTCACAACTCACTTTGCCGTGGACCATTGTCTTGCAGTGTCTAGTCTGCGGGTTGTAGCGCCGTGGCATCTTGCAAGCGGGTGCTGAGTTGCTGTGTTGGATGGTCGGGAATCAGCTGGCTGCACAGCAATGACGTCATGGCGATCGCGGCGCCGGTCAGAAAGACAGCGGACGGACTGATGAGCCAGACAAAGCCGAGCAAGGCTGGAAGTACAACAGCGGCGATATGATTAATTGTAAAACTGATGGATGCGGTGGCCGCAATATCACCCGGATCGGCGATCTTCTGGAAATAGGTCTTGATGGCAATTGCCATGGCAAAGAACAGATGATCCAGCAAATACAGTGCAACGGCGACGGCGATGCTGTCGACGAAGGCGTAACTGACGAAGACAATGACCAGGCCGGTGTATTCGAGAGTGAGCGCCCGCCGCTCGCCGATGCTGCTGATGAGAGCGCCGATCTTTGGTGCCAACCAATACGTCAGCGCTGCATTCACCAGCGTCAGCAACACCACGTCCTCTACGGGGAAGGCGAACTTTTCCACCATCAGAAAACCGGCGAATACTGTAAATATCTGACGTCTGGCGCCAGCCAGAAATGTCAGAACATAGTAGAGCCAGTATTGTTTGCGCAGGAACAGGGTCTTGCGCTGGACAACATGATCTTCAAAATGTGGAAACGCGCGCCAGCAATATACCCCGATAGCAACAGTGATGCCGCCGGCCAGACAATATACCAGCACATAATTCGCGGCGAAGAAATACAGGTAGCCATACAGCAGGCAGAGCACGACAAATTGGGTGATGGCCTTGGCGCTGAGAATTTTGCCCAGTACGGTGGGCGCTTCCTCCTTGCTTAACCATTGCAGCGACAAGCTGCTATGAAGCGTTTCCAGATAGTGGAAACCGATCGACATAACGACTGTTGTGAAATAGAGCCACAGTGCCGTTGGGTAGAAGGCGGTAATTGCCGTGCCGATACCGAGCGTGAGCAAGGCAAGGATGGCAAAGGTTTGCTGGCGCACAAGAACCAGTATTAACACAGCAGTAAAAGCAAGAAAGCCGGGCACTTCGCGCAGACTCTGCAGAATACCAATTTCCTCGCCAGTGAAAGCGGCTTCCTCCACAGCAAAGTTGTTGAGCATGACGCGCCAGGTCACGAAGGCGATCGTATTGGCAATGATCAGCAGAAACAACAGGGTCTGGCGACTGTGGGCAGTAGTCGTATTCAGCATCAGGCAGGCTTTCCGGATTGCATTTATCAGTGCGCAGTCGGGGACTGGCGAGTTGCCCTCGTGTGGCGTGCAGTAACAGCGCCCAAGCGCACTTGTGGGAATTTCAGTGTGCTTGTAGATTGGCAGGAGCAGCGATTATATCATGCTTTCATTATGGCTTCCCTGCAACTTCACGCCGGCCCGGTCGCGCGACGACGTCTCCTCGAAGAGGGGCTGCATCCTCAACTGTTCAAGGCGATGGTGGGGGCTTCCGGCGGGCCGAAATGGTTCGTACTGTATGGGCTGGATCGCTATCTGTTTGGCGATTTCTTTGCCCGGAGTCCGGCGCAACTGGTGACTCTGGGCTCCAGCGCCGGAGCCTGGCGCATGTGCTGTCTGGCCACTGCCGACCCCGTGGCCGCAATTGACCGACTGGCCACACTCTACAGTCAGGAACGCTATTCAGCGAAACCAAACAGCAGTGAAGTCACCGGGCAGGCCGAAGTGATGCTGGCCAATGTGCTGGGTCCGACGGGCGCGGCAGAAATAGCCGCTAATGAGCGCTTTCGTACGCACATTGTGACGACCCGCTGTCGCGGTATCAGCTCAGCTGACGGAAAATTCAAGCAAGGGGCTTTGTTGTTGGCCAGTGCTACCTGCAATGCGGCAAACAGAAGCACTCTCGACTGGTTCTATGAGCGTGTAGTTTTTCATAATATGGGAGACATGACGCCTTGGAGAATGCTGAGCGATCTGACAACGACCTTTGTCCCATTGAGCGAGGATAATGTGTTCAAGGCTATGCTTGCCAGTGGCTCTATACCTTTCGTGCTGGAAGGAGTGACCGGGATAGCGCAAGCGCCTGCCGGGCTTTACTGGGATGGCGGTATCGTTGACTACCACTTTGACTGGCCATTCAGCCAAACTGCCGAAGAAGCCGATAAACAGGGATTGGTGTTATATCCGCACTTTCATCCATTCGTTACTCCGGGGTGGTTTGACAAACATTTGCCCTGGCGCAAGGCACATGCGCAAAATTATGATAACGTCGTGCTCCTGGCGCCCACTGAAGAGTTTGTTGCCAGCCTGCCGAATGGTAAATTGTCTGACCGTAGCGATTTTGAGAATTTCGACTTTGAGCAGCGCGTTGCCAACTTCCGTCAAGTGCTGGAGCGCAGCCATGAGCTCGCCGCCGAGTTGGCAACACTGGTGCAATCCGGGATCAATGACACACAGATTCAACCGATTGGGAATTTAAGCAAGCAATGAGTGACCCTACCTATACAATTCGTCAAGCGACGCTGCAAGACGGTATGGCGATAGCCAGAATCTATAACTGGTATATCGAGAACAGCACTATTACTTTTGAGGAGCAGGCTGTTGCCGGTGGTGATATGGCGCAGCGGATTGTTGTGGCTGACAAGACCCGGCCCTGGCTGGTTATGGAAGAGGCGGGCAAGATTGTCGGCTTTGCCTGTGCCGCCCGCTGGAAGTTACGCTCGGCTTATCGCTATGCCCGTGAAACCAGTGTCTATGTTGATCGTGACTACATCGGCCAGGGGCGCGGTGTAGCCCTGTATGAAAGGCTCATTAATGAGCTGCGTCAGACTAAAATCCACGTGCTGATTGCAGGAATCGCCCTGCCAAACGATAAATCCATTACCTTGCATGAAAAGCTCGGCTTCAAGAAAGTGGGCGAATTGCAGGAGGTGGGTTATAAATTCGAAAAGTTCCTCGATGTTGGCTATTGGCAATTGATGCTCTAGCAACCACTCGTTGTGAACGGTTTCTGCGCCGAATACGGCCGAACACGGCCAGAACAGGCCGAACAAGAGTCAGGTAAACCTATGCGGCAATCGACGTTTTGGCCAGTGAAAGCGCTGCTCTTGTTGCTGCTGCCTGCCGTTCTGAGCGGCTGTCTTGGCATGGCAGTAGGCGCCGCAGTCGGTACCACGGTGGCAGTAGCGAAAGTCCCTTTCAAGGTCGCTGGTGCTGCCGTTGACGTGGCCATTCCTGATGCCGAGGACGAGGCAGAGGACCAGGACGATTGATACAGGTCACACGACGATGGCAAGCTCAGCAACTTGTCGCGGATAGATGCAAACCCGACTAGCCAGGACACGATGACTTCCCCTGACCCCAAAGCCCACAACATTCCCGCGCACTTTCAGCATTGGTCTGGAGACAAGGCTGAGGACGCCATTGGGCCATTTTTCTTCACCATCGTTGATGGCGAGGCCAATACCGCCTTTCGCGCCGAGAGCCGGCATTGCAATGCACACGATTCGGTACACGGCGGCGTGTTGATGGCTTTTGCAGATTACACGCTGTGTATTGCCGCCAATGGCGGTGCTCAGGAGAGCGTGGCAACAGTGAGCCAGAACAATGAATTTATTGCCCCCGCCAGTGCTGGCGATTTGATCTATGGCCGCGGCGAAGTCGTGCGGCGGGGTGGTTCGATTGTGTTTGCCCGTGGGGAATTGTGTGTGGGCGAGACAGTCGTTTTGACCTGCAGCGCGGTCATCAAACGCTTGCGCTAGGCGTTGACCAGCGACAGCAACTCGCCTGGTTCGCGTAACAGGAAATCAGGTGTTTGCGCTTGCAGTTCCTCGGCGCTGCCAAAACCCCAGAGCACGCCGGCATTGCGCAGACCGTTGCTGCGCGCAGACACCAGATCGATGGCGCGATCACCGATCATGATGGCAGTGGCAGTGATTTTGCCGTCCGCCAAGAGAGCCTTGAGTTGCACACTCTTGGGAGCGCCGGTCTCGGTGCCACTGACGAAGTCGAAGTAGCCGGTCAGCGCGAATTCAGTCAATACCTTCTCTGCGGCTAGCGGGTGTTTGGATGTACACACGCCCATCGGTATTTGTCTATTCTGTAGGGTGGTGAGCGTGTTGACAATGTCCGGGTAGAGCCGGTTTTCGGCATAGCCAATAGCCATGTAGCGCTCGCGATAACTGCCTACCAGCCGGTTGATCAGTGCGTCATCCACTGACTCGCTGAAAAAGGCCATGGTGTCTTCCAGCGGCGGGCCAATACGTGCCTGAATCTCTGCGTCACTACGAGGCGGAAAATCATGACAGCTAAGGGCGTAGTTCATACTGCGGATGATACCGAGGGAGGGATCTGACAAGGTGCCATCCAGATCGAATACGAGAGTTGCGCTCATGGCTCATTCCTCATTCCTCATTCCTGCAGGCGATACACTTTCTCGGCGGTGTCATAAAACATTGCTTGTTGTTCGGCTGCATTGTAGCGACTGGCTATTTTTTTCAGGCCGTTCCAGAGCACGTGGTAACTGATCGATAGCCGGTCTACCGGGAAATTGCTCTCGAACATACAGCGCTCGGGACCAAAGCAGTCGATGGTGTGGCGGTAATACTTCTCTTGCGCCGCGACAAATTCATCAGAAGTGGGTGGGCGCTCTGCCTGATCCCAGCCAAATCCGTTATCCGGCATGGCCAGACCGCCCAGCTTGGCATAAACATTGTCGCAACGGGCGATGGCCGCGATCTCCTGCTTCCATTCCTGGAAAATATCGTCGCGCGCGCCGCGGTACACACCGACCCCCAAGGGTGTGCCAAAATGATCCAGCACCATGGTGCATTCCGGAACAGCGCGAGCCAGTTCCAGAAAGTCAATGTTCTGATGGTGGAAGTGCCAGGTGTCATAGGTTAGGCCGCGCTCGGCCAGGAGGCGTAAGCCCTTGCGAAAACCTTCCTTGCCGAACAGGTAGGGCGGTGCGCGACCGGGAATGCGCAAGTCATGGGGGTGTGGATCGCGTGCAGCGTGGTGCCTGATGCCGCGCAGTCTGCCGTCACACTGCTTGGCATGCAAATCGAGAATCTCATTCAGCTTGGCCTCGGCAGCTCCGGCCAGAGTCAAGTCGGCGTGGGCGACGATGCCGGCGATTTGTGTCTTTGTCGGATCGGCGTTGCTGGCGCGGGCCTGTTCAACAATAAAGGCTGTCTCACCTGCCGGCTGCAAATGCTCCGGTCCTTCGCGCAGGTAAAAGGCATGACATTCAATGAACACCGATTTCACAATGTGGTGGCCGCTTTGCGTGTCGTTCCAGAAATCCGGCAACAGATAGTCACCACCCAGTCGTGATTTCCACAAATGGTGGTGGGGATCGATAATCGGCCTCTGGGGATCGACAATGTCTTCCTGCACGAGTGCCAACCAGTCGCTACTGCCTGGTTCCGGTTTCTTCATATTCCGTTCCTCGGACTGACTTCGCTGTGATGGCAGCCTGATCGAATTGCTTCAAGTTCACACTGAAGCACCCCAAAGTGGATAGCTGCCTTGACGTTAGTGTAGTATCGCGAAATCCATTCTCGCAGTTTTGATACAGGTCATGGCAGGAGCCGGGCTGAATCGGACTCAAATCACAATAACAAGAGAGGCCTGCATGAGTATCACGGCATTTGTCATCGTTGCCTATCTGGCGTTCTTCATTGCCTTCGGCATCTATCTTAACAAAAGTAATGTCAGTGCATCAGACTGGGCTATCGGCGGCGGTGGGCTCGGCATATTCATGCTGGCTGCCGGTGTGGCGGGCACTCGTATCGGCGGTGCCGGTACTTACGGTGTGGCCGGTGATGTTATCTCTGAAGGTCTTGGACACTTGTGGTATGGCGTTAACTCCTTTGCTGCACTGTTTCTCGTGGGGCTGTTTTTTGCCATTCCCTATCGTCGCTTGCAGTTGGTGAGTGTTGGCCAGATATTCGACTATCGATTTGGTTCCGACCGTTGCAAATGGTTAACCAGCCTGTGCGTACAGGCTGAGTATCTGGTGATCAATATTATTGAGCCTTACGTTATTGGTTCCATTGTTGCCGGCGTCACTGGCATACCTTTCCCCATCGGGGTGGCCATCGGTGGTGTCCTGATTGTCACTTTCACCGTGACCGGCGGGCTTAAAGGTACAGCGATTGCCAACGTCGTGCATTGCGGCGTGATTATTTTCGGACTGTCGCTGGTTGGTATTATTGCCATGAACAATCTGGGTGGCTGGAGTGCGGTGGCTGAGTTGTCAGATCAGATGCTCGCAGCGTCCAACAAGGATCCGGTGAGCTGGTGGAGTTTCACCGGCATTGGCTGGGCCACCATCATCGCCCTGTTTATCTCCGCGACAATCCATACGCCGGCCGCCTCGGTCTATGCCAACTACGCCAGTTCGGCAGCACGGCAGGACTATCTCATCCCGGGCTTTTTTATCGCCGGTATCGTGGCAGCCCTGATGCCGCTTGTTGCCGGCTTCATCGGTATTCTAACCATGGCGACCTACGGTGCAGAGAGCGGCCTGACCAGCTATCTCAATATCGCCCAGCTAGCCATTGATACCGGGCCAGTATTGGCTGGTATCGCGCTGGCTGCGGTTCTGGCGGCGGTGATTTCATCCGGGGCGCCAATCTTGCTCGCCAGTTCCACCATGTTTGTGAACGACTGGATTCCCGGCTCGAAAAATTTCGACAGCGACACCCGCTTGCGCGCCTACAAGATTGTCACCGTACTGTACGGCAGTGCTGCTGCCGTGATTGCCTGGCTGGGCAACATCTCGTCGGTGCTGCAATTACTGCTGCTGGGTTTTGCCATGGTAGTGCCACCGGCAATCGCCGTCGGCTATGTGTTCTACTGGAAGAAAACCACCGAACGCGCGGCGTTCTGGGGCATGGCCGTGGGGTTTGCCGGCGGTCTGATCATGTGGTTGTTCAATACGCTGTTTGATGGGGCCGAGAACGCCACCGCGGGTGGCTTTGCCCAGTTCTGGTATGAATTCATTGAAATGCTGGGCGAGTGGCGCGATCCGTCCTTCCTGACGTTGTTGTTGCCACTGATCATCATTCCGGTCATCACACTGTTGTTCCCGAACAAGGAAGAAGAGGATGGTGAGCTGCGTGATGCTTTCTACAAGCGTCTGGGCCGCATCCAGAAAAACCTCGACTGGGCCTGACGGCCGGATCGAGTGTCCGCGGTCAGCGTTGTAGTTGACCGCTCGCCTGGATCACAAACGGGCCAGGTGTAGTGAAACTCTGTTTCAGCAACCGGCATAGCTCTTCCGCAGTTTCTGCCTTCGCACCCGGCACCCCAAAGCTATTGGCCATTGCTACCCAGTCGATAGTGGGATTGCTGATGTCAAACAGGCTGTTGGCGGTTGCTCCGGGATTTTCCACGCCAATGTTGGCGTATTCCACAGTGAGAATGTTGTAGACGTTGTTGGCAAAAATTACTGTTGTGACATTCAGGCCTTCTCGTGCCTGGGTCCAGAAACTCTGGTTGGTGTAAGCCGCGCCGCCATCGCCTAACAAGGCCAATACGGGGCGGTCCGGGCAGGCGAGGGCAGCGCCGGTAGCGCAGGGACCACCCTGACCAATAGCACCACCAGTAAGACTCAGCCAGCTGTTGGTAGCGGCCGTCTGGCAGAACGGGTAGGCCGAGTTACCGCCGCCGGAATCGGTACAGACAATCACCTCTTCGGGTAATGTGGCGGCAATGGCCTGCAATATCGTTTTCGTTTTCAATTCACCGCTGGGCTCAGCCACGGCAATTTTCTCGAAGCGGGTTACGGCCGCTTTCTCGGCTCCCACGCGCTCGGCCAGACGCAACAAGGCGTCGATGGCATCGTCTTCTTTCTGGGTGAAGCGGTGTACCTGGCAGCCCGCCGGAATGAGCTGGCTGGGAACACCCTGATAGGCAAAGAAGCTGGCCGGAATCTCGCCATTGACCAGAATCAGGTGATCGAATTCTTCAAGCGTGGCAAGTATCTGTGCCGGGAAATAGGGCAGTCGTTTGACGGCGACGCGTCCCGGGCCACCGTCCACTCTGCCGGGGAAGGTACCATTGAGCAGTTTGCAGCCAGTATGGCTGGCGATACGGCTGGCCGCTTCCATAGCCGGCTGCTCGGTGGCGTGATGTTCCAGTAACAGGGCAACCTTGCCACCGCCGTTCAGAACGCTGGCTATGCGCTCCACTGCGCTGTCATCGACTTGTGCGCGCTGTGGCAGCGGGTTCGGTAACACTGGTCCCGGACTCGGTCCCCAGGCGGCATCGGCACCCATGATCAAGGTGGCGATTTGTCCCTGTGAACCGGCCGATTGACGCAGCGTTGCCGTATACGCATCAGCGCCGTCCTGGGCGAGCGATTGCGAAGTCGAACAGGACTTCTGCCAGGCCGAGTAGTTGGCAGCCAGTGTGTCGATATCAGAGGTCAATGGCGCGTCATAGCCGACATGATAGTTCGGGTGATTGCCGACAATGTTGATGATGGGGGAATTGGCCCGGCGGGCATTGTGCAGGTTAGCGATACCATTGGCCAGACCCGGTCCCAGATGCAACAGCGTGGCAGCGGGTTTGCCTGTCATGCGACCGATGCCGTCAGCAGCGCCCGTGCATACACCCTCGAACAACGCCAACACTGATTTGATTGCCGGTACACGATCCAGAGCCTGGACAAGATGCATCTCTGAGGTGCCCGGATTGGCTATGCAGAATTCCACACCGCAATCCGCCAGAGTTTCGATCAATGCCGTTGCGCCATTCATGCTATCGTTCAAGGGGCTCTCCTGTTCGCATTTTGTTATCAGTGGGTCGCTCAAATGTGCCGCGTGGCGCGCCGGGAAAGCGTGCCTGGTTGAGTAGGCACTCAACCTGCCAAGGCGCGATCATCATAGCATCTATGCCGGTAAACACTAATGGCTGAAAGTACACAGGACAAGGAGTTCGCTGGCTATATCGTCGACCTGCTGCAAGGTATCGGCCCGGTTTATGCCAAGCGCATGTTCGGTGGTTACGGGGTGTTTCTGGAAGGCCTCATGTTTGGTTTGATCAGCAACCGTGAGTTGTACCTGAAAGTCGATGCGCAAACTCGTCATGATTTTGAGTTATCGGGATTAGAGGCCTTCACCTATCACAAACAGGGCAAGCCCATGCAGCTGGCTTATTTTCAAGCGCCCGAAGAAGCCCTGGAATCACCGCAAGTGATGGTGGAGTGGGGCAATCGGGCTTACGGGGTGGCACTGCGGGCTGCAGCCAGCAAAGCCACTAACGGCCGTCGTCAGCGTGCCGGAAGTCGCAAACAGTAGCTGAAGGCATGACGCAACCATTTGCCGGATTATTCAGATTCCGTTCAGCCCTTGCCGGGTAGTCTGAAAATGTAGCGGAAGTTCTTGTCAGGCGAAATTCCCACGCCTAAACCACACGCACTGTTTCGTTTGGTCAAGAGCTATTCCGTGAATCCCCACTCTTCTGTACGGCGGATAGGGAGTGGGGATTTTTTTATGCCTGCGTTTTCAACAATCATTCCGGTTCAGGTGATACTGACGTGTCACCAGCTCACAGATTGCAGCACTGAGTGCAGTGCTTTCTTGATCACTTGCCGTTCTTTGGTAGTATTCAGCATTTGCCGCTGGCCCGATAATAACAATTCCATGTCACACCGGGTCGCCAGGACTTAACAGCTTCATGAATCGCTTCTGGGATACTGCCAACACCGCATCCGGGTGTCCGCGCCGCGCCATCGGGTCCAGCAGAGCACTGCTGCAATCCGTCCTGATCCTCCTGCTTGCTTTCTATTCTCTCCACTCATTACCTGCAACTGCACAATCCGCGAGTGATGATCTGTCTGCCTACCCGGTGCCGACTGATATGAGCAGGGTGCAGTTCTATCTGCTCACGATAGATGTGGGAGACAATGTCTGGGATAACTTTGGTCATACTGCGCTGCGAGTGATCGATGAGAATACCAACACGGATCTGGTCTTTAACTGGGGCGTGTTCGACATCAGTGGCGGGGTCGTCGGTTTCTCCTACAATTTTTTCAAAGGCATCATGCAGTATCAATTGGTGACAAGTGCGCCAACGCGCGAATTCGCCATGTATCGTAACCAGCAGCGCACGGTTTGGCAGGATCGCATCAATCTGACCAATCCACAGAAAGAGGTGCTCTACCGTCGATTGTTGTGGAATCTGGAACCAGAGAATGTCACCTATGATTACCAGTATTTCTTCGATAATTGCACGACCCGGGTAAGAGACTATCTGGACGAAGCGCTGGGTGGACGCATTGCCGATTACTACCAGGGTGAGACGGATGAGACCTTCCGCGAGCAGGTGCAAGCCCATTACGCGTCGGTGCCGATCATTGGCTTTTCACTGGATGTGTTGATGAACAGCAACATCGATCGCCCCGTCAGCGAGTACGAGGCGATGTACCTGCCACTGGCATTGCGCGAACAACTGGCGCAGATTCCTTCAGATGTCGCTATTGGCGGACAGCGACAACGCTTGTTATCGGATCATCAGGAAGTCATGAGCTTTCCGGCCCCGACCTTGGATGCAGATGCCCACGAGATTGCTTCGGTGAGTTTATTGGCGCCGGTATTGTTTCTCATCCTGATGCTGAAGCGAATTCCGATGTCCTATTTCGCCACCCACTCTCGGGTAGGTCTGAAACTGGCGCCTCTCAGTTTTCGTGTGCTCGGATTGATGGGATTGCTGACAGCAGTGTTCAGTGGCGTCTATGGCTCCCTGATGCTCGGTAGCTGGTTCGTCTCTGAGCATCTGGATTTACATCACAACGTCAATTTACTGTTGTTCTGGCCCACCGATATCCTTGGTGTGATTGTGGCGCTACGTTGGTTGCTGTTCTGCCGGCCCTGGCCAATGACCCACAACTCTGCGCCCTTTATTAATTACTATCTGCTGGCTCACGTGCTCGCCATGGTTGCTTATGGGGCGATTGCCTACTTCCAATGGAGTGCGCAATACCTGACGGACATTGCCTTCTACATCGTGCCCGGATTCCTGCTCTTTACCATTCTCATCTGGGTGGTTGGTTTCCAGCCTGCCAAGCCCAAGAACATGTTCTTCTAGACGTTCTGATCTACAGCCTGCCCGAGAAAGTGTTCACTCAAAGGTAAGCACCGGATACCTATCTCCAGCTACCGGTCCTTGCGAATAGTCAGCAGCCCATACTGAGCGCTAATCGGGTAGTCGGGAAGCAGACAGTGAGGACAGCAGCAGTCGACAATATCGCTGGCATAAAAAAGCCGGGCACTGGGCCCGGCTTTCTAATCTCGCAGTGCGAGCAATTACCTATCGACGATTTCAACCCGACGATTACGCTGGTAAGCGGCTTCGCTGGTGGCGCGATCTGCAGGGCGCTCTTCACCGTAACTCACAGTCTCGATCTGATTGCGTGATGCGCCGTTGACGATCAGGAAGTTGAGGATACCATTGGCACGACGCTCACCGAGTGCCAGGTTGTACTCGCGGGTACCACGCTCATCCGCGTGACCTTCCAGGCGGATACGCTTGCTCGGGTTGGCGGCCAGATCACGGGCGTGATAAGTCAGCACTTGACGGTCGGAACCGCGGAATTGATCAACGTCGAAGTCAAAGTAGAATACGCGGGTTTCCAGAGCCGCACGCATCATTCGCTCTTCAGCTTCTGCTGCACGGGCACGCGCCGCTTCTTCCAGCTCACGAGCACGGCGGGCAGACGCCTCAGCCTCGGATTCGGTAGCGACTGGAGTATTTGTCTCTGCTTCTTCGCTGGAAGAACTACAGGCGACAAAACCGCTGAGGACCAAAATCATCAAGGCCAATTTTGTTAGTTGCGTTATTTTCATGGCAGCTCCTGCTTCGTCGTATAACTAGTCATCGAAAATTTAACTGATCAGGTAAAGAATTTTCTGAAATTACAGTACCTTGAGTTGAAAACGAAGCATACCCCATTATTTTCTGCAAATCCATGCGCAAGGCCACATTCCGTTATGGATATTTTTCGCCCCAAGCCAGTTAAATCGGCGCTCCCGTGCGAAAATGAAAAACCGAACATACGTTCGATTTTTCTTATCAATCAGCTCATTCGGTGATACCCTTCTCCAGCAAATTCAGGGGAAAAATTCGCCTCGGGTCGAATATTGCCCGCCAGCAAGCCCGTAAGCACAAGCAAGCGTGAACTCCGGGTGGCTAATAGGCAAATTGGCGAATTGGCTTATTGAAAGGAGAGCAAGCGTGAATGTTGATTTCACAGAAGAAGAACTGGCCTTTGAGAAAGAGGTGCGTGAGTTCCTGCAGCAGGAATTTCCGGCTGATCTGAAGGCAAAAGTCGATGCCAATATCCGGTTGAGTAAAGACGATCTGGTACGTTGGCAGAAAATCCTCTACAAAAAAGGCTGGGCGGCACCTTCGTGGCCTGTCGAGTATGGCGGCACCGGCTGGTCGCCCACGCAACGTCATATCTTTGCTACGGAAATGGGGCTGATCGGCGCGCCGGAACCTGTACCGTTCGGTATGAAAATGGTTGCTCCCGTGATCATGACCTACGGTAGCGAAGAGCAAAAGCAACGCTTTCTGCCCGATATCCTGGCCAGCAATGTCTGGTGGTGTCAGGGCTATTCCGAGCCCAACGCAGGCTCCGATCTGGCATCGCTGAAAACCACTGCTGTACGCGACGGCGATCACTACGTGGTCAATGGCGCCAAAACCTGGAACACCTACGGTCAATATGCCGACTGGATTTTCTGTCTGGTGCGCACCGACAACACCGTGAAGAAGCAGGAGGGCATCAGCTTCCTGTTGATCGACATGAAAACCCCGGGCATCTCGCTCAAGCCGATCGTCCTGCTGGATGGCCATCCCGAGGTTAACGAAGTCTTCTTTGACGATGTCCGGGTGCCGGCAGAAAACCTGATTGGTGAGGAAAACAAAGGCTGGACCTATGCCAAGGTATTGTTGACGCATGAAAGAACCAATATTGCCGGCGTATCACGCAGCAAGCGTAAATTGAATTCACTCAAGGCTGTGGCCAGCGAAACACCTGACGGCAATGGCAAGACTCTGCTTGATGATCCAGCCTTCAAACGCAAGGTCGCCGAAGCCGAGATCCAGCTCAAGGCGCTGGAGTATTCCGAATTGCGCACTCTCGCTGCGCTGAGTGTTGGCAAGGCGCCGGGACCCGAGTCATCCATTCTGAAAATTGTCGGAACGGAATTGTCGCAACAGCTGGATGAGATGTTCGTCGAGCTGGCGGCTTATCACAGCCTGCCATTCGTCCCGGAACAATTCGAGGACGATTTCAGTGGTGATCCCGTCGGCCCCGGCTCGGCAGCATCTACTGCGCTGACTTATTTCAACAACCGCAAGCTCTCTATTTTCGGCGGCTCTAACGAAATTCAGCGCAACATCATTTGCAAGGCCGTCTTGGGCCTGTAACGGCGCAGGTAATGCGCAGCGATAGCGCATAATAATATTCAGGAATTAGTGAGGACAGGCAGTGGATTTTTCATACACTGAAGTACAACAGATGCTGCAGGAACAAGTGCAGCGCTTTGTTCAAAAAAGCTACGATTTCGACACTCGCAACAAGATCATTGCCAGTGAGCAGGGCTACAGTGCAGAGAACTGGGCGCTATTCGCTGAACTCGGTTGGCTGGCTGTGCCCTTCTCGGAAGAGGATGGTGGCCTGGGTGGTTCCGCGGTTGATTTGATCGTGCTGATGGAAGAGTTCGGCAAAGCCAACCTGGTGGAACCGTTTCTTGCCACTGCGGTATTGTCGGGCAGTTTGATTGCCAGACTGGCAGAAGGGCAAAACAAGGAAGAGTTGCTGACACAGATCATGTCGGGTGAGTTGCAATTGGCGCTTGCGACAACGGAACCGGAAAGTCGTTTTAATCTGGCCAATGTCGCCACCACGGCCAGCGTCGATGGCGAAACAGTCACGCTGTCTGGTAAAAAGACCGCGGTATTGAACGCCCCCAATGCCGACAAGCTGTTGGTGGTGGCGCGTGAATCGGGCGAACAGATGGATAGCGCAGGCATATCGGTTTTTCTCATCGATGCCAATAGCGAAGGTGTCGCTCTGCAAACCTATGCGACCATCGATGGCAGACGCGCCGCTGATATTGTCTTGAGTGACGTCAAAGTGCCTGTCAGTGCTCGCCTGGGTGAACCGGGGCAGGCGCTGGATGCGCTCAAGTCTGTCATCGACCTGGCAACAGTGGGAATCGGTGCCGAAGCAGTTGGCGCTCTGGAAATGCTGTTGCAAAAAACTGTTGAGTACAGCAAGGCGCGCACCCAATTCGGTGTGCCGATCGGTACTTTTCAGGCTTTGCAACACCGCATGGCGGATATGTTTATTGAATGCCAGCTGGCACGCTCAATCGTACTTATGGCGGCCATGCAACTCGACAGCAGCGAACCGTCACTGGAGAAAACCCGGTCTGTCTCCGCGGCCAAAAGTCGTGTCGGTAAAGCCATTCGCAAGGTGGGTCAGGAATCTATTCAGATTCACGGCGGCATCGGTACGACTGAAGAACTGGATGTCGGGCATTTCTTCAAGCGCGTTACTGCTCTGGAAGTCATGTTCGGCAATTCCGATTACCACACGGACCGTTTCGCCAGCCTCAGTGACTAGCGAGTTGGCCAGATGAGTGAGTTGATACTTGTCCGTCACGGGCAAGCCTCTTTTGGCAGTGAGTCCTACGACAAGCTCAGCCCACAAGGCATTGAGCAGGTCAGGGTGCTTTGCCAGCATTGGCAGGCAATGGGTGAGCAGTTCGATGCGCTCTACTGTGGCACCTTGTTGCGGCAGCAGGAAACGGCGGCTGAACTGCTGCCACTCCTGCATAATCCTGAGTCTGCAGCGAATCAGCTGCCAGCCCTCAATGAATACCATGGCGATCCGCTCATCCAGAGTTACTTGCGTGACCACGCAGTGGCCGCAGGTTTCCCTGAGGATCTGGCATGGCCAATACGCGAGGAAAGACTGTTCCAGCGTCTGTTTGAGGCCGCCACGGCTAAATGGCTGGCTGACGAGCTGGCACCGGGTAGCGACGACGAGCACTTCGAGACATGGGCAGACTTTCAATCACGCGTGCACAGCGTGATGGCGCAATTGATGGCGCAGCACCGTGGTGGCAGCCGTGTGCTTGTCGCTACCTCCGGTGGGGTCATCGCGATGCTGCTGCAAGCCGTATTGAGATTCCCGGATGAAGAGGTCATCAGTACTAACTGGATGGTGCACAACAGTTCAGTCACGCGTATCAAATACGGCGGTGGCCGCGTATCGCTGGCGCAATTCAATTCCCTGGCGCATCTGGAGAATCAGCAGTACCAACATCTGATAACTTTTCGCTAAAGTCTTGCCTACAGCCAGGGCGAATGTCGGTTATTATTACTTCTGGCTGATGACAACACTCTCTCGTTAAAACAGGAATAACAGTGACGACAGCAGATTTGATCGATCGAGCCGGTGCTATCAGGCCCGGAGAAGAGCTCGATCTCGATGCCCTCAAACAACATCTGGAACCCGTTCTGGGCAGCGCCGCCCGCGATCTCAGCATCAAGCAGTTTCCTGGCGGGCATTCCAATCTGACTTACTTGCTCAGCGCCGGCTCTGAGCGCTGGGTGCTGCGCCGCCCGCCGTATGGCAGCAAGGTAAAGTCTGCCCATGATATGTCCCGCGAGTACCGTATTCTTTCTGCTTTGAAATCAGTTTTTCCCTACGGCCCGGTACCAATCCATTTTTGTGATGATCATGCGGTAATCGGCTGTGACTTCTACTTGATGAACTACATCGAAGGAGTGGTGATTCGACGGGATTACCCCTCTGAATTAGGACTGGGGCCTGAACAGATTCGCCAACAGTTGCTGAATTTCTTTGACGTGTTGGGTGACCTGCACGCTGTGGATTTACATGAAGCGGGGCTGGAAAATTTTGGCCGCCCGGCGGGTTATGTGCAACGGCAAATCGATGGCTGGAGCCGGCGCTGGGCAGATGCTGTGACACCTGACACGGTCAATTGTGATGCCATCATCCAGTGGTTGCATGACAATATGCCCGCAGAGAGTGGCAAGGCCAGCGTAATACACAATGATTACAAGCTGGATAATGTTATTTTTTCACCGCAGGATCCGCTGCGCGTAATTGGTGTACTGGACTGGGAAATGTCGACGGTGGGAGACCCCTTGATGGATCTGGGCTGCACACTCGGGTACTGGGTACAGGCTTCAGACCCTGAATTCTTTCGCCAGTCTCGCACCATGCCGTCAGATATAGCCGGCGCGCCAACCCGCGCCGAGATAGTTCAGCGTTTTCAGGAGCGCACCGGTTTGTCGGTTGCCAGCTTTCCTTTCTATTTCTGTTTTGGTCTGTTTCGTCTGACCGTGATCGGTCAGCAAATCTATTATCGCTACTACCATGGCCACACCAAAGATGAGCGCTTCGCCGGCTTTCTGAAAAAAGCCTATACCCTGAAGCAAATGTGCGACCTGATCATCAGCGGAAAGATCAGCAACTAGGGTGACAGCATGAGCAAGTCGATTAACGAGTTATTTAACATCGCCGGGAAAACGGCAGTCGTAACCGGTGGCTCTCGCGGCATTGGTCGCATGATCGCTGATGCTTTTGTCAGCAATGGTGTGAAAACCTATATCACCGCACGCAAGGCGGAAGCCTGTCAGCAGGCGGCAGTGGAGCTGGGCAGTGGAGGTGAATGCATCGCCCTGCCAGCGGACCTGTCCACCTCAGCCGGGCGAGAACAATTCGTTGCCGAGTTGCAGGCCCGGGAGAGCAAACTGGATATTCTGGTGAACAATGCCGGCGCCGCCTGGGGCGCTCCCTTTGCTGACTACCCCGAGGACGGCTACGACAAAGTCATGAATATCAACGTCAAAGCCGTGTTTATGCTGACACGGGATCTTCTGCCATTGCTGCTGCGGGGTGCCTCGACCAGTAATCCGTCGCGGGTGATTAATATTGGCTCTATTGACGGCTTGCGCGTATCTGCTACCGACAACTTCGCTTACGGAGCATCCAAGGCAGCCGTGCATTTCCTCACCAAGAATCTGGCCTTGCGCCTCGGTCAGCAGGGCCTGACCATCAATGCGATCGCGCCGGGCCCGTTCGAGAGCCAGATGATGGAACACATGCTGAACAAGCATGGCGACAAGATTCGTGCAGAGAATCCGCTCGGTCGCATCGGCAACCCCATGGACATGGCCGGGCTGGCTGTCTATCTGGCTTCGCCTGCCGCGAGCTATGTCAACGGTCAGGTGATCGCCCTTGATGGCGGCCGTCATCTCGGCGCACGCGTGGACTGATTACCGTTTTCAGGACTAAATGCGTTTAATTATGGCTTGGGCAGTGTTACTTTAGCGCTCCCGGCGAATCGGCCAGCTTATCAGCGCCGATGAACTCGCCTGAACGAGCTGTGTGACCAAGCTGACAAACCCGGAAAACGAGAGCTAAAGAGCCATCCCGCCGTGAAGCAACACATTACCAATGGCATACCCAACGTCGTCATCGCCGCCATGGCTTTCATCAGTGGCGCTTGCATCATGACCATCGAAATGTTGGGGGCGCGAATTCTGTCGCCGTATTTTGGTGGCAGTCTCTCGGTATGGGGCAGCATCATCACGATATTCATGTTGGCCTTGTCGGTTGGCTACCTGGTGGGTGGCCGCTTGTCGTCACGTCGGCCGAACCCGGTAACCTATGCCTGTTTCTTTATTGGCGCAGCCCTGTTTTCATTACCGGTGATACTGCTTGCTGACCCCATCATGGAGCCAATCTTCCTGACGATTGTCGACCCCCGATACGGGTCGCTCGTCGCGTCAATCCTGTTATTTTTTATTCCGACCGCTATTCTCGGCATGATCTCGCCGTATTCGGTGCGCCTGATGGTCAGTAACGAAGAGGAGAGTGGTCGCATGGCCGGTCTGCTATTCTTTGTTTCTACCGTCGGCAGTGCGCTGGGGACTTTGGGTACGAGCTTCTATTTCGTGCTCTGGTGGGAGGTCAACGAAATTCTATGGGGTACTACAGCTGCCCTGATTCTGGCTGCCGGTATCATCCTCGTCACTCACTATCTGGTGAATGGGGCGCAACTCAAGCAAACACAACGTCATGAGAAACAAGCTTAGAATTACATCACTGTCTCTGGCTGCCTGGCTAATCACTTCTGTATTGGCGAGCGGGTCGGTCAGTGCAGAAACAATCCACGAAGAAAAATCAAAGTATCGCGATATCACTGTGACGCAGGTGGGCGACCGTCGTTGTCTGCTGTTCAACGTGCATCGCGGCGACCGTAACCAGACCTGCATGCTGGTGAATGACCGCGACAATCTTGTCTTTGACTACACACGCATGAGCTTCGCCGGCCTGCTGCTCAATGGTGAGCCGGAAAACATTCTTGTGATCGGTCTTGGCGGCGGCTCGATTCCCATGGTGTTCAGCGATCTTTATCCTGATGCCAAAATCGATGTCATCGAAGTCGACGAAGCGGTCGTGCGTGTTGCCAAGGAATTTTTCTATTTTGAAGAAACCGCTAACATGAAGGCGATTGTTGATGATGGTCGCCCCTTCATCAAGCGCGCCGGGCTGCGCGGTATCAAATACGACTACATCGTGCTCGATGCCTTCAGCGGGGACTACATCCCGGAACACATGCTGACCCGGGAATTTCTGGAAGAAGTGAAAGGCATCATGACTGATGAGTCGGTACTGGTGGCCAATACTTTCTCTACCAGTCGCCTCTATGACCATGAGTCAGTCACCTACCAGCGGGCGTTCAACGAGTTCTACAACTTCAAGCTGCCATCGTCAGGCAACCGCATCATCATCACCCAGCTGGAACCGTTGCCGCCAAGAGGCGAGCTGGTGACCGAGGCGCGCCGTCTGGCAGACAGTCTCGGCAAGTACGGTGTGCCGCTGCTGGATTATCCGCGCCGTCTGTCGACGACAGTGGACTGGGACATGAGCCGGCGCGAGCTGACTGACCAGTATTCACCGGGCAATCTGCTGCAAGGGCGCTAAGTCCCTCCCTTCATTTCCTGATTTCTTTCTGCGTGTTGTCAGTGCGCGAGACCTGCGCGCTGATGACATTGCGCTATTTGTTGCCAATGATGGCGCGCAGGCCTTCCAGGTTCAGCAATTCGATTTCCCGATTGGCCACGGCAATCAGTTCCTTACGCTGCAGGGAAGTCATGATGCGGCTTACGGTTTCGACTGTCAGTCCCAGATACTCGCCGATATCGCCACGAGTCATGGGCAGGAGAAAGCGTGTGGGCGATAGCGCAACACGTGAATAGCGGCTTGAAAGACCCAACAGGAAGGAGGCCATGCGTTCTTCGGCGGAATAACTGCTCAGCAGGGTATGTACTTGCTGATCCTTGGCGATCTCATTGCCCATGATGGCAAAGAAATGATGCTGCAGATTGGGTAGCTGATGGCTCAGGGTCTCCAGTTGTGAGAACGGAATCTCGCAAATCGAGGAATGTTCCAGCGCCTGTAATGAATTGGCATAGTGCTTACTGGCGATACCGTCCATGCCGATAATCTCACCCGGCAGGAAGAAGCCGGTCACACGACCTTGCCCCCCATCGCTCAGGACATAGGATTTGAAGCTGCCTGAGCGCACGGCGTAGACAGAATTAAACGGGTCGTTCTGGCGGTAGAGGTGTTCGCCTTTCTTGAAAGGACGGTTCCGCTCGACGATTTCATCCAGTTGGTGAATCTCGGTTTTGTTGAGAGCGATTGGCAGACACAGCTCGTTGAGTCGACAACTCGCACAGGAAATCCGCGTATTGTGCGGGCACATCTTGCGCGGTGGTACGTGATTGAGGATGGACTCGGCAATATTGATCTTTTGACTGCTGTCTGCGGGGTTCATGACTGGTTCCTGTGCCCTTTGGGCACAAGTTTGCCACTGTTTATGCCGCAGTACAAACCCTCTGAAGGCGGCAGCAGTCCGCCCCTGAACCAAGCTGCATGCGGTTATCAGCTATCTCGCTATTCGACTATTAACGACCGCCGGCCTGTAGCCATCTTCTTGGCTGGCGCCTATTCTTCGTCATTGCCCACGTGTACTGTCAA
This sequence comes from uncultured Pseudohongiella sp., assembly GCA_964592245.1. GTDB lineage: Bacteria > Pseudomonadota > Gammaproteobacteria > Pseudomonadales > Pseudohongiellaceae > UBA9145. Next base: position 43,715 of record CAZQFA010000022.1, read on the forward strand.
TACATCACAGGTAGCGCCATGTAGCACTTTATTCGCAGTAGAGCCCAGCAGTATTTTCCAGCCGGAGTGGCCATGACTGCCGATGACTATGGCATCAGCACCGATCTCTGCTGCGAGATTGCGCACTTCCGGCGCCGGTGCGCCAAGCAGGGTATGCACCGAGTCGTCACCGACTTTGAATTCCTTGCCTATCTTGGCCAGCCGCTCTTCGGCAAAAGTGATTGCCTCCTGTTGCAACTCGCTGATGTTAACCGCATAGATATCCATGCTGTAGGCGGCTGCCACCGGCTCTACCACATGCACCAGATGTAACTTGCTGGCATCGCCGGCCAGCTTCGCTGCCGTTTCGATAACCTTGCGGGAATCGTTGGACAGATCAATTGCTACCAATATTTTCTTGTACATGCTTTGAGCCTCCTGCCTGATCCGTTGAGACGGCAAACCTGCTACCGCTATGAGTAACGTAGCGCTTATCGTCGGCCAGCCACTTGATCTCTGTCAAGGGAGACGCGTCAGGCCGCTAGTCTAACTCGCTTCCTTGATCATGTTGCGGGCAATGATGAGCTGCTGAATCTGGCTCGTACCTTCATAAAGTCGGAACAGGCGGACATCACGATAGAAGCGTTCCACAGCATACTCAGACATGTACCCGGCGCCACCGTGAATCTGAACTGCCCGGTCTGCAACCCGGCCAACCATCTCGGTAGCGAATAACTTGCTGGCAGAAGATTCAGTACTGACATTCTCACCGCGGTCTCGCTTGCGTGCCGTTTCCAGCACCATGCACTTCGCCGCATAGGTTTCTGTCTGGGAATCGGCGAGCATGGCTTGAATCAACTGCTGTTCTGCAATCGGCTTGCCGAACTGTTTACGCTGCATGGCGTAATCCAGGGCGTCACGGATCAGTCTGTTGGCCACGCCAACACTGACGCCGGAAATATGCAGGCGGCCACGATCCAGCACTTTCATGGCTGTGATGAAGCCGTCCCCCTCGGCGCCGATGATGTTCTCGGCAGGGACGCGACAGTCCTCGAATATAACGTCGCAGGTCATGGAGCCGGACTGTCCCATCTTTTTGTCAACGGAGCCCAGTGTGATGCCGGGTGTGTCGCGTTCAACGATGAAAGAAGAGATGCCGCGTGCGCCCTTGTTGTCCGGGTCGGTGCGCGCCATGACATTGAAGGTATCGGCAACATAGGCGTTGGTGATGTAGCGTTTGGTGCCGTTTAGAATGTAGTGATCGCCATCGCGAATGGCGGTGGTCTTCAAGGCAGCAGCGTCGGAACCGGCATCGGGTTCGGTCAGACAGAAACAGCTAATCCATTCGCCGCTGGCGTACTTTGGCAGGTACTTCTGTTTTTGTTCTTCGGTGCCGTCAAAAACTATTGCCGCCGAGCCGATGCCATTGTTGGTGCCCATGATGGAGCGGAAGGCAGGGGAGGTCTGTCCCAGCGTCATGGCCACCAGAATCTCTTCCTCCATGGTCAGGCCAAGTCCGCCGTATTCTTCGGGAATCGTGAGCCCGAATAGCCCCAACTCTTTCATTTCCTGCAGCAAGTCATCCGGTAGCTTGCCTTCCTCGGCCAGGCGGTCTTCAGCCGGTATCAATCGCTCGCGCACAAAGCGCTCAATCATGTCGATGAGCTGGTTAATAGTTTCCTGATCTCTAATCATTTCAGTCCCCCCGAAATCGTGCGGCTAAGCTACCATATGCACCGTGTCATTGCGACTTTCCAGACGCCATGGTCAGGACGGAGAAGGCCGCCGTTACTGGGCTGGGCGCCGATTCAGACGCTGTGCTAGAATGGCCAGCCTTGCCTGTACCCCGCACTTACAGGCGGGCTTGTCAGCGTTTCTGAAAGGAATTCAGGCGCCGGATGGAGCCCACAAAGTCACGCACTTACGAGAACAGTTTAATGTCCAGTCAAAACCTTACTGAAGCTTTTATTTACGACGGCGGTCGCTCCGCATTCGGGCGCCACGCCGGCGCGTTGGCGCCGGTTCGTCCGGATGATTTGCTGGCCCATATCATCAAGTCTGTGGTGGCACGCAATGCCTTCAGCCCCGATGCCTATGAAGACGTGATCATGGGAAATACCAATCAGGCTGGTGAGGATTGTCGCAACGTGGCGCGCTTTGCCGCACTGCGGGCCGGTATGCCGGTAGAGGTCGCCGGACTGACCGTGAATCGCCTCTGCGCCTCGGGTCTGGCAGCCGCCCTGACAGCAGCCAATGGCGTGAAAGTCGGTGAGGGTGAGTTGTTTCTGGCCGGGGGCGTGGAATCCATGAGTCGGGCGCCATTGGTGCTGTCGAAGGCGCAATCACCCTTTGATCGCGGCCAGGAGATCGCCGACAGCACGCTGGGCGCGCGCTTTACCAATCCGGAGTTCGCCAAGGTCTTTGGTAATGACAGCATGCCGCAAACTGCGGACAACATTGCCAGCGATCTGGGCATTAGCCGTGAAGACAGCGACATCTTTGCCGCTGCCTCCCAGGCCAAGTACGAAGCAGCCCGCGCCGACGGCTTCTTCACAGACGAGATCATTCCCATCGATGTACCTCAGGGCCGCAAGAAGCCGGCGCTGACAGTCGACGCTGACGAGCATCCACGGCCCAGTTCGGATCTGCAGACGCTGTCAGGTCTGCGCAACCTGTTTGAAGGTGGCGTGGTCACAGCGGGTAATGCGTCCGGCATCAACGACGGCGCGGCGGCGCTTATCATCGGTAATCGCGAGATCGGAGAAAAGTTCGGCGTTAAACCCAGAGCGCGAATTATTGCTGGTGCGGCAGCAGGTGTGGAACCGCGAGTTATGGGGCTCGGCCCGGTGTTCGCGATTCGCAAGGCCCTGCAACGCGCCAATCTCAATTTGTCCGATATGGACATCATCGAAATCAATGAAGCGTTTGCCACGCAGGTGCTCGGCTGTTTGCAGCTGTTGGACATCGACTTCAAAGATACCCGTGTTAATCCCAATGGGGGGGCGATCGCGGTAGGCCATCCACTCGGAGCATCCGGTGCACGGATTGCGCTGACGACCATGCGGCAACTGGAACGCAGCGGTGGTCGCTATGCAGCAATCAGTTTGTGTATCGGCATTGGTCAGGGACTGGCGGCCATTATCGAACGCGTAGATTAAGAAGCGTAAAAACCAATCGAAGAAAGGAATTAACCATGTCAGACGTTGTCAGTTACCAACTCAAAGAAAACATTGGTGTCATCTCGGTCAATAACCCGCCGGTGAACGCATTGGCGCAAGTCGTACGCGAAGGCATTCTGAATGCCATCAATGCGGCACAAGCAGATGCCTCCGAGGCTATCGTGTTGCGCTGCGAGGGACGTACGTTTATCGCCGGAGCTGACATTACCGAGTTTGGCAAACCACCAAAGTCACCTGCACTGCCGGATGTACTGACAGCGATTGAAAATTCATCCAAGCTGGTGGTCGCGGCCATTCATGGCACAGCACTGGGTGGCGGCTTTGAAACTACGCTGGCCTGTCATTATCGCTGCGCCGTGCCATCGGCCAAGGTTGGCCTGCCGGAAGTGAAACTGGGTATTTTGCC
>CAZQFA010000023.1:0-9880 GCA_964592245.1 uncultured Pseudohongiella sp.
CCCAGTGTGGCTGATCATCCTCTCAGACCAGCTATGGATCGTCGCCTTGGTAGGCCATTACCCTACCAACAAGCTAATCCAACGCAGGCTCATCTAATAGCGCAAGGTCCGAAGATCCCCTGCTTTCCCCCGTAGGGCGTATGCGGTATTAATTCGAGTTTCCCCGAGCTATCCCCCACTACTAGGCAGATTCCTACGCGTTACTCACCCGTCCGCCGCTCGTCAGCGGGAGCAAGCTCCCCTGTTACCGCTCGACTTGCATGTGTTAAGCCTGCCGCCAGCGTTCAATCTGAGCCATGATCAAACTCTTCAGTTTAATCTTACAAAAGCGGTCATCGTTCTACTGCTGCCAGTACTACTTAATCTGACAAAAACAACAACCACTCAAATCACTCAAGATCACAACTACTAGTACTCAAACATTACCAACCGAGGTCGATAGTATTTAAGTAGCTTAATATATCTAAATAAATTAACGCAGTTGCTTACCTTGATGGTCCGAAGACCTAATCGTTTAGATCTCGTTACCACTCGGCAAGCACCCACCTCTATTGCTTGATCGAATTTTTAAAGAGCAAAAAACCCCGGTGTCTCGTGCGACACAGAGCGCGGTATTATACGCGCCAAACGCCTTTTGGCAAGGGGTTTCTGAAGAATTTTTTCACTAAGTTGAGTTAGCGATTTCACCCACAAGGTTTGTGGTTTTGGCCTCCTTCAGAAGGGCGCAAATCTTAACAGAACGATTCCCAATGTACACAGATTTTTTACGATTTCGTAAAAAAATTTGGGGCCTGTGAATTAACCCGCCAACTTGGCCAGATGGAACAGCTTTTTACCCCGCCGAATGACGAAATAACCGCCTTCCAGGGCCTGCTCAGGGGCCAATACAGCGTCTGCCGAGGACACTGTCTCGCCATTGCAACTGACGGCGTTGTTGCCGATAAACTCGCGCGCCATCTTGTTGGACTTGGCCAGCTCGGTGCTGACCAGCACTTCCACCATGCTGGTGTCGGGCGCAAAGGTCGAACTGGGCAGGCCATCGAGCTCCAGCTGCTGCAAATCGCCACTGGTCAGGCTACCTATATTACCGCTGAAGAGCGCTTCACTGATGCGCCGCGCGGCAGTCAGGCCCTCGGTGCCATGCAATAGCTCAGTCACCTGGGCGGCCAAAATGCCCTGCGCCTCGGGTTTGCTGCCGGAATTCTTGTCTGCTTCTTCTATAGCCGCAATTTCCGCTACCGGCAGGAAAGTAAAGTAGCGCAGGAACTTGTACACATCCGCATCGGCTGTATTCAGCCAGAACTGGTAGAAAGCGTAGGGCGAGGTCTTTTTCGCGTCCATCCACACTGTGCCGCTTTCGGTTTTACCGAACTTGCTACCGTCGGACTTGGTGATCAGGGGCAGAGTCGCCCCGTATACCTGTTGTTGGTACATGCGCCGGGTCAGGTCGATGCCGCCGGTAATATTGCCCCACTGGTCACTGCCACCGATTTGCAAGGTACAGTTATAGCGCTTGTTGAGCTCGGCGAAATCGTAGGACTGCAAGATCATGTAGGTGAATTCAGTGAAGGAGATGCCCTCACCTTCACGCTCGATGCGTTGCTTCACCGACTCCTTCTGGATCATGGCGTTGACCGAGAAGTGCTTGCCGATATCGCGCAGGAACGTCAGCACATCCACATCGCGGGTCCAGTCCAGGTTATTCACCAGCAAGGCCTTGTTGCTGCCGGAGTCAAAGTCGAGAAACTGGCTCAGTTGCGGCTTCAGGCGCTCCACCCACTGCTCTACAACCTCGGCAGAGTTCAGGGCGCGCTCACTGTCCTTGAAGCTGGGATCGCCAATCAGGCCTGTCGCACCGCCCACCAGGGCGATTGGCTGGTGGCCAGCCATCTGGAAGCGCTTCAGGGCCAATAGCGGCACCATGCTACCTATATGCAAGGAATCGGCTGTGGGATCGAAACCACAATATAAGGTGCGACTACCGCCAAGCAGGTGTGCTTTTAAGTCGTCGCCGCCGGCGAGCTGGTTAATCAGCCCCCGTGCCTGCAGATCCCCGATGATGTCCTGAGCCTGAGATGTCACTGAATTTATCCTGCTGAGTTCACAAAACTAACAAAAAGCCGGTAAAGGCCGACCCTTTTGAAGAGCAACTTGAACTGGTTGTGTTAAAAAGGCAGCGATTTTACACCAGAGCCGCTGACTTGTAAGGATAGCGATTAAAAACACGTAGAAATACAACTGGGCAATTTTTAATCAGTTGCTATAATCCAGCGCTTTCGGATACGAGTTAAATATCACTGAATTCGATCTATGGAATTGTTAGAGCTAGGCAAAGCATTCGTTCGCAAATACTACCCGCGTGATCATGCGTATCTCGCCGGGGGCTTGTCGCTGTTTGTGGTCATCCTTCTACTATTGCCTTCCGGTGAGGAAGCCATAGTGGCTGGTGTGGCTGGCAAAGAGGGGGCTGAGGTCCCGCAAACCACTACCTCCATCCCCGTCGCCGCCCGTCCGCAACAACCCACGCAAGTAAATACTTCCCAACCTGCTCCTGCCCAGACTCCCACACTCTCCGCCGCCGATCTCGATGCTTTTGTCGTCAGCGAAGAGCCCGAACCACTGGCTGATATCACGGTCTGGCAAAACATTGAGGTCAAACAGGGCGATACCCTGTCGACGATCTTTTCCAAGGTTGGTCTGAACGACCGCGACATGTTTCAGGTGCTCAACAGCAGCGAGGAAGCGAAAGTTCTGGATCGACTCTATCCGGGTTACCAACTGGACTTCATGATCCCCAATGAGGGAGAACTGGAACAGTTACGGGTACTGAGCTCGCCACTGGAAGGGTTCCTGTTCAAGCGCAGTGACAACGGCTATCAGGTCGAGCGTATCCTCAAGGAAGCGCAGCTGGAGCACGCCTACAAGGTAGGCACCATCGCCGATAGCCTGTTTATGGCCGGCCAGCGGGAAAACATCCCTGCCGTGCACATCATGGAAATGGCCAATATCTTCGGCGGCGTCATCGACTTTATTCTCGACCCGCGTGCCGGCGACCAGTTCAGCATTCTCTATGAAGAACAGTATCTGGATGGGGAATTCATCGGCCCTGGCGAGATCCTGGCTACCCAGTTCGTCAATCAGGGCCGTGTCTACACCGCCATTCGCTATCTGGACGAAGACGGCGAAGTGGGCTACTACTCTCCCGAGGGTGAAAGCATGCGCAAGGCATTCCTGCGCAACCCGCTGGATGTGTTCCGTATCAGCTCCAATTTCAATCCCAACCGCCGGCACCCCATCCTCAATACCATACGCGCACACAAGGGTACGGATTACGCGGCCCCGACAGGTACACCGATTCGCGCAACCGGCGACGGCAGGGTCACCCATGCAGGCCGCAACGGTTCCTTCGGCAATCTCGTTGTCATCAAGCACAACGGCGGTTTCGAAACCAAATATGCACACCTGTCACGCTACGCGCAGGGCCTGAGCAAGGGCGATCGCGTGCGGCAGGGTGATGTCATAGGCTACGTCGGTGCCACCGGTGGCGCGACCGGACCGCATCTGCATTACGAATTCCTCGTCGGTGGCGTTCATCAGAACCCGCGCACGATCCTTGATCGTCTGCCCAAGGCCGAATCTATCGATCCCGGTGAAATGGATCGTTTCCGCACCCAGACTGCCGGATTGCTGCAACGCTTCCAGCAGATGAACAGCACGCTGACGCTCAACCTCAATCAATCCACCGCCGATTGAGCCTTTCATGACTGCTCGCGACTTGTATATTGGGCTGATCTCCGGCACCAGTGTCGATGGTGTTGATTGCGCACTGGTGGAGTTCGACGGCAAGCGGCCGAATCTGGTAGCCAGCCTCTTCAAACCCAGCAGCGTCAAGATGCGTGAGCGGATCCTGCACCTGTGCGAAGGTGAAGATATTAGCTTGAAGGCGCTGGGACAGACCCATATAGCCATCGGCAATTTCTTCGCCGATGCGGCGCTGGAACTGCTGGAAGTGGCCAATGTCGCCCCCGACCAGGTGCGTGCCATTGGCAGTCATGGCCAGACTGTCTGGCATCAGCCCGGTGGTCGCTACCCGTTTACCCTGCAGCTCGGTGATCCCAACACGATCGCGCAGCAAACCGGAATCACCGTCGTCGGCGACATGCGTGGTCGTGACATGGCAGCCGGCGGCGAAGGCGCACCACTGGCGCCTCTGCTGCATCGCAATGTCTTCCATTCGCAGAATGTTGATCGCGCGGTGATCAATGTGGGTGGCATTTCCAACCTGACCGCACTGCCGCGTAGCGGCGAATGTACAGCCTTCGATACCGGCCCGGGCAATGTGCTCATGGACTATTGGATCGACAAGCACCAGCAACGCCGCTACGACAAGGGTGGCGCCTGGGCGGCCAGTGGTGCCTTTAATCTTGGCTTGCTGAACGCCTTGCTGGATGAACCGTATTTCTCGCGCCCCTTGCCCAAGAGCACAGGTCGTGAACTGTTTAACGGCCGCTGGCTTGAATCCCGCCTGAGCCGCTGCGGCCTCGATATCCCGCCGGCCGATGTGCAGGCCACACTGTTAACCCTGACAGTTACCACTATCGTGCGCGACCTGACCCGCTACAGCTCGGCGCAGGAGATCTATGTCTGTGGAGGCGGTGCCCACAACACCGCCCTGATGGCAGAGCTGGGCAAGGTCGCCAGCGACATCTCGGTTATGTCCACGGCAAGTCTGGGTGTTGATCCGGATTGGGTCGAGGCCATCGCCTTTGCCTGGATGGCGCAGCAAACAGTCAATGGAATCAAGATTGATACCAGTGCTTTTACCGGCGCCAAAGAACCGGTTTTTCTGGGCGGCATTTATCAGGCCTAACTACTTGGCTTGTTCGTGAAAAGTTTCATTCTTCCTGCTCAGAATAGCGTCAGTGCAATTGCCGATTTGTCGACTGAGTATTAGAACTTCGCTTAACTTCTATTGCAGAAGGCAGTATCGCGCTGCCACAGGGGCTGGGTAATTCCGGCAGCTTGTCTTTGTCTTGAGCCTTGAGCCTTGAGCCTTGAGCCTTGAGCCTTGAGCAACAAATGCTGCTCCGTTTTAGCTAGAAAAGCAGACCGTCAGGCCGCGCTGGCCTGGCAGGCTCGGCTCGTCTGGCAGCTTGCCCCCCTCCGGGGTTCCCTCCCTCGGTCGGAAGCCCTGTACTGCGGTCTTCCTCGTTCAGTCGGTGCGGCGCTTTAATTGCCAGTCGAACCAAGCCTGCCAAGCCAACGCTCGCAGTTCCCATCGCACTTTGTTTTCGCCCGAACTCTCCAGAAGCACCGATCAACAGCGGGTATTGCAACACATCGCAGAGCACGCATCTCGAAGCCACGGTCATTGCCACTTTACTCGTGTCTCTGAGTGCTGGGGCTGCTTTGCGTCCGCCACATCAAAGGCGCAACGCCGAGTGCAGAAAAAAGACCCTTGCGGGCTTTTTTCGGAGTGAGGGCAGCCCGGAGGGCCGGCGCCAGTGGCGGATGCAGAGCAGCCTCAGCACGACTCGAAGCCTGCGTCACTAAGACTCGATGCGAATCACAGGCGACAGAGCGGCTGCCTGAAAATTACAGGCAGGATCAAGAACCTGAGGCGCTATCGCCCTCTGTTCCAGAAGAAGAAGTGCTTTCGCACCAGGAGAAATATCAGATCGAAAAGGACGAGCCGCAGCCGCAAGTGCTGGACGCCATCGGGTTCTCAACCACGAAGCGAGAGCCTTCCAGCCCTTCCACGTAGTCGACCTTGGCACCCACCAGGTACTGATAGCTCAGCGGGTCTACCAGCAGACTAGCACCCTTGTGTTCAATCACCGTGTCGTCATCGTTGACCGCCTCATCAAAGGCAAAGCCATACTGAAAGCCAGAACAACCACCACCGGTAACGAATACCCGTAGTTTGAGCTGATCATTGCCTTCCTCGGCAATCAGGCTATGCACCTTGTTTGCCGCATTGTCGGTGAAAGACAAAATAACTGGTTCGTGAGACTGTACTACTGACATAAACTTTTTCTTGCCTGCACCGGAGGGTTTGCCGGTAGCGGAGAAGTCCGCTCTGACGCGGTCCGGTGATGGTCTTAATTATCGCAATAACCAAGTAAAATAGTCAATTATTCTCCGCGCTGGCCGGGTCGAACTCCAGTTTTTTGCTGTCGCTGCCCAGACGCTTGGTATCAGACTGTCCGCCGCTGATGTGCATCAGATTGCCATTAACTTCCGAGCCCATCACCATCTCAATGAGATTGTAGTAAACATTGCCTACAACCGTGGCCTTGGCGGCCAGTTCGATGTGGTTGGCCGAGCGGACATCGCCCTGCACGAGACCATTGATAATGGCAGAAGGCACACAGATCTCACCCTCAACAGCGCCTTTTTCGGCTACCCGGATTAGCGCTTTGGAATCATCTTCGGCGTAAATGTTGCCTTTAACGCGCCCTTCGATAATCAACTCGCCGCTAAAGTGAATATCACCCACTACTTCAGTGGAGCGGGAAACCAGCGTATGTGCAGGTCCGCCTGACGCTTTCACTTTATCGTCTGCTGATTTGTTAAACATGTCATTGCCCTCCAGGCATTGCTCGTCAGTCGCGCGCGATGTTACTCGCCTTCGACCACCCAGGTGAAGTTCTGGCTAATATCCTTTTCTACCGGCTCGTCAGCCACCGCGGCGATCTGCACGCGCTCAGGCGTGAAGCCTTCGGGTAGCGCCAGCTCACCCTCTATGTTTTGAAAGTAGCGAAAGCGCAAACGTATATCCAGTTGTTGTACGTCATCAGAAATCTCTCGCAACGGAAAAATCTGTTGTGCTCCGCCCATGGTACCAATGAGATTGACGTTGGCATGACCGACCAGATAGGTATCGCCGTCAGCATCCTGTTGGCGCATGACCAGCTTGTAGCGGAAGCGCCTCGGTTCTGCTGTCGCACTGATGTCAAACTGACCTATAGTCAGGCCGGTATCTTCCGTCTCTTCGTTCACCACCTGCCGGTAGTAGACGATTTCCTGTTCCAGTTGCGCCACTCGCGCCCGCAGGCCGGAGATAGTGGACTGCACTTCCTCAGTCGCGCGCTGATCCATCTGGCTGGCACGCTCCAGAATGGTGATCTGGCGACGCAGATCGCCGTTCTCGGCCTGCAGGCCAACAATTTCCTGCTGTAACTCGACGCGCTCACCCAGCTCACCCTGTTGTTGCGAAATAGTGGTGTAGTAACCATACGCAAAGCCGCCGGCGGCAGTTGCTGCCACCGCGAGGGTGATAAGCAAACCCGACAGAAAGCGACGCCCCGGTCGATGCGGAACGACGATCATTTTCTGTTGCTTGCTGCCTTTAACGACGTTTGGCATCGTAACTCACTATTTCTCACTATTGCTCAGCATTCAGATCGGTGCTGTTGGTGATTGCTCGCCACTGGCCTCTCAGGGGGCCAGGGCAACAACTTGCAGACCGGTGGTTTCAGCCAGGCCAAACATGATGTTCATCGCCTGAATAGCCTGTCCAGCGGCGCCTTTGACGAGATTGTCTTCGGCCGCCAGCACGACAATGGTGTCCGTGTCATGCACGTAGTTTACGGCAATCGCGCACTTGTTGGAGCCTTTGACATTGCGCGTCGCCGGGAGTTCACCGGCGGGCAATACATCAACGAATGGCTCGTTAGCATAGCGAGCTTCAAAAATTGATTGCAACTCATCAGGGCTGATACTGACACCTGTCTTCACTGGCGCATACAGGGTCGCCAGAATACCCCGGATCATCGGCGTCAGATGCGGAATGAAGGTCAGTTTGACCGGCTCACCCTGCGCCAGAGTCAAACCCTGACAAATCTCGGGATGATGCCGGTGGCCGCTGACGCCATAGGCGTGAATGGATTCGCTACTCTCGCACAACAGGTAATCCTCGACCGCCTTGCGGCCGGCACCACTGACACCGGATTTGGCGTCGGCAATCAGATGTCCATGATCCACCAGTCCTTTTTCCAGCAGTGGCAAGAACCCCAGCTGAATGGCGGTCGGATAGCAGCCAGGTACAGCGATAAGCCGGGCTGGCGCAATGGCCTCACGGTTCACTTCCGGCAGGCCGTAAACTGCCTCAGCCACCAGTTCCGGGCAGGCATGTTTGGTCTTGTACCATTGTTCCCACAAGGCGATGTCCTTGATACGGAAATCAGCCGACAGATCGACCACGCGCACGCCTTTGGCCAACAAATCCGGCACAGAGTTCATGGCCACAGCATGTGGTGTGGCGAAGAAGACGACATCGCACTCAGCCAGCAACGGTGAGTCCGGCGCTGAAAAAGCCAGCTCAAAGTGCCCGCGCAGATTGGGAAAATGCTTGTAAATCGGTGTGCCGGCCAGCTCGCGCGACGTCACTACCGTCACCTCGACCTGATCATGGTTTGCCAACAGGCGTAACAGTTCCACGCCTGTATAGCCCGTACCGCCGATAATTCCAGCTTTAATCACAGTATTCTCCAATGCTTGTCGCTACGCGAGTCAGAGCAACCCGCCCAAGAGGGCTCGCTATCTTACACGGCCACTCCCATAATGCAATAAATCAAGCTATTTCAGGGTGTTAAAACAATAGCTTAGCAACTGCGCTCCGTGTTCCCAAGACCCCATGCAGTCGCTATGATAACGGTTGCCCGAACAGCCTTTCATACAAGAAATTTCATCATGCTCTGGATCAAAGCCTTTCACATTATTGCCATCGTCACCTGGTTTAGCGGCCTGTTCTATCTGCCGCGATTGTTTGTCTATCACGCCATGAGTGAGGATCAGATCAGCCGCGACCGCTTTGTCATCATGGAACGCAAGCTGTTCTGGGGCATCACTACTCCGTCAGCGATTGTGGCAGTACTGTTGGGTGGCTGGCTATTGGGCTCCAACTGGAGTTATTTCATGGCCTGGTGGTGGATGCACGCCAAATTGGGACTCGTGGCACTATTACTCGTCTATCATGTCTTCTGCTGGTGGCATCTGGTACAACTGCGCGAAGGAAAAAGCACCCGTACGCACGTGTATTTTCGCATCTTCAACGAGCTGCCTGTTTTCTTGCTGCTGGGCATCGTCATTCTCATCGTCGTCAAGCCGACTCTGTAAGACCACCAGGTCCTAGCGCCATGTCTGATAATGTGGAGACCAACAAGCCGACAGTGATGTGTTTCTCCGGTCTTGATCCGACCGGCGGCGCCGGCATTCAGGCAGACATCGAAACATTGTTCAGCATCGGCTGTCACACTGCGCCGATTGTTACCGCCCTGACGGTACAGAACACACAAAACGCCATGAGTATGACGCCGACGGAGCCGGCTCTGCTGATTCAGCAGGCCCGCGCCGTACTCGAAGACATGCCCGTGCAGTGCATCAAGCTGGGCCTGCTGGGCAGTGTGGCCTGCATTGAAGTGATCCACACGCTGCTGCAGGATTACAACGATATCCCGGTAGTGCTGGACCCGGTACTGGCTGCTGGCGGTGGTTTCGAATTCTCTGGTGCGGACATTCAGGCGGCGATGCGCGATTTGCTGCTGCCCGTTGCGACTGTTGTCACTCCGAACACCATGGAAGCGAAGTCACTCGCGCCCAGTGCCGACAATCTCGATGCCTGCGCCAATGAGCTGCTTGATCTGGGCTGTCAGCACATTCTGATCACCGGCAGTCACGCCCAGACCGAACAAGTACATAACAAGCTGTATTCGTTACACCGGGAAGTCACAGAATATCAATGGCCGCGATTGCGTCATGACTACCATGGCTCCGGTTGCACGCTGGCTGCCGCTATCGCCGGCTATCTGGGCCACGGGCTCACCGTGAGCGATGCAGTGCAACAAGCGCAGCGCTTTACCTACGAAGCGCTGAAAAG
>CAZQFA010000023.1:9980-12772 GCA_964592245.1 uncultured Pseudohongiella sp.
CAGGCGATTATCGGTGCCACTTGCCACCAGAGCCTGGCATTGGCGCAAGAGGCGGTAGCGAATAGCGCCAACTATGTAGCTTTTGGGCGTTTTTACCCGTCTTTCACCAAACCGGGTGCTCCGGCAGCCGATTTGTCGGTGCTGCAAGCAGCAAAGCAACAATTGGCCGTGCCTACGGTTGCTATTGGCGGCGTCAATGCGGAAAATGGCGCGGCACTACTGACTGCAGGCGCCGATATGCTGGCCGTGGCCCACAGTTTGTTCGCGGGCCCGGACATTCATGCCAATGCCACTGCGCTAGTGCACCTGTTTCAGCAACATCCTCAGCAATAACGCTGACTATCAGTTCATACAGAGTGAGTTTGATGAATCACGACAATTCCAGGAATCTGTTCGACCTGGCACGTAAGTATATTCCCGGCGGCGTTAACTCGCCGGTACGCGCATTTAAAAGTGTTGGCGGCGATCCGCTGTTCTTCAAGGCCGGCCAGGGCGCCTGGCTGACCGACTCCGATGACAATCGCTACATCGACTATGTGGGCGCATGGGGCCCCCTTATCCTCGGCCATCGCAACGAGCAGGTTATTGCCGCACTGACTGAGCAATTGGAAAAAGGACTCGGCTATGGCGCCTCAACGGAAGGTGAAGTTGAGATCGCCCGCAAGATCTGTGAACTGGTGCCGTCAATTGAGCAGGTACGACTGGTGACGTCGGGCACTGAAGCAACGATGAGCGCTATTCGCCTGGCGCGCGGCTTCACTCGCCGCGACAAAGTCGTGAAGTTTGAAGGCTGCTACCACGGCCATGTCGATGGATTGCTGGTGAAAGCAGGCTCTGGCGCGCTGACTCTGGGTGAACCGGATTCACTGGGTGTGCCCAAGGCTTACACCAAACTGACCCACGTGTTGTCATACAACGACATAGATGGTGTCAAAGAATTCTTCGCCGAACACGGCGACGAGATCGCTTGCATCATCGTCGAACCGGTTGCTGGCAACATGAACTGCGTACCACCGGTACCGGGGTTTCTCGAAGTATTACGTGAAGTCTGCACGGAACACGGCGCGGTGCTTATTTTTGACGAGGTCATGACCGGCTTCCGCGTCGGCCTCGGTGGCGCCCAGGGCGTCTACAACGTCAAGCCTGATCTGACCACACTGGGCAAAGTCATCGGTGGCGGTTTGCCTGTTGGCGCCTTTGGCGGCCGGGCAGATATCATGCAACACATCGCACCAAGCGGCGCTGTTTATCAGGCCGGCACGCTATCAGGCAGTCCTCTGGCTGTCGCTGCCGGACTGGCCATGCTCAACGCCATCAGCGCACCAGGTTTCTATGACACGCTGGATGCACAGGCAAAGAAACTGACCAGCGGTCTCAAAGAACGCGCCGCCGCTGCCAATGTGCCCTTCACCACTAATCAGTTAGGTGGCATGTTCGGACTGTTCTTCAGCACTGAGCAGCAGGTCTCCCACTTCGAGCAGGTGATGGCTTGTAACAGCGAGCAATTCAAAACATTCTTCCATGCCATGTTGGACAATGGCGTCTATCTGGCGCCTTCTGCCTTTGAGGCTGGCTTTATTTCCGCCGCGCACGGTGATGACGAAATCACCGCAACGCTTGCCGCAGCCGAGCGTGCGTTTGCTGCGCTGGGTACCTGACTGGAAACAGTCTACTAACTACGCGCAATACACCAACACGCAACCCAATTAATTTAATCAGATAAAGCAGGAACTCAAAATGGCGAAATACCACGTCTATGGCGTCGGCAATGCCCTGGTCGATAAGGAATTTGAAGTTAAAGACGAATTTTTTACCGAATTTGATATTGAAAAAGGCATCATGACACTGGTCGAGCATGACCAGCAGGATTTGTTGCTCAGAGAACTCACCGATCGTTATGGTGTTAAAAAGCAGGCGGGCGGTGGTTCTGCCGGTAATACTCTTTACGCACTGAGCCAGTTTGGCGGCGAAGCCTTCTTCGCCTGCAAAGTGGCCAACGATGAGACCGGCGACTACTACCTGGAGCAACTGGGTCACCACAACATTGATACCAATGTCTCGCGACGTGTCGACGGCACCTCCGGTCGCTGCATTGTCATGATCAGCCCTGACGCCGACCGCACCATGCACACCTACCTCGGCGTATCGGCAGATATTTCTCTGCAGGAAATGGATTTCGATGCCGCCAAGAACTCCGAATATATTTATATCGAGGGTTATCTGGTGACATCCGAGCCAGCCCGGGCAGCCATTGTCGAGCTGCGCAAGCTGGCGAAGGAAAATAACATCAAGGTCGCGCTGACTTTTTCTGACCCGGCCATGCTGGAATACTTCAAGGACAACATCAACGAAGCCATCGGTGATGGTGTCGACCTGCTGTTCTGCAATGAAAAAGAAGCCATGCTGTGGGCTGGCAAAGACACACTGGAAGCGGCCTGTGAAGAGCTGAAGTCAAAAGCCAAACAGTTTGTGGTCACCCGCGGCCCGGAGGGCGCACTGGCCTGGGACGGCAAGGCATTCATCCCGATTGCCGGCCACAAGGTCAAAGCCATCAACACCAATGGTGCAGGTGACCTGTTTGCCGGCGCCTTCCTCTATGGCATTACCCAGGGTCACGGATTTGAAGTCGCTGGCAAACTGGCCAGCCGTGCCTCGTCACAGGTCGTCACGCAGTACGGCCCACGTCTGTCAGGCCCGGATCATGAAAGGATTCTGGGTGAAGTGCTGGCTGGCGGTGATGCCTGAAGCACCTTCCTGTCTTGCGATTCTGCCCCTGGCTGAGGCTTGCGGGC
>CAZQFA010000023.1:12872-44970 GCA_964592245.1 uncultured Pseudohongiella sp.
CCGGTCTGGGTCTCTTTCGGAATCTTCAGCTTCACACGGCCATTAAGCGTCGGCACTTCCAGCTCACCACCCAATGCCGCATCAGTGATGCTGATAGGAATCTCGCAATACAGATCGCGGCCGTCACGCTGAAAGATGGCGTGGGCTTTAACATGAATCTCGACATAGAGATCACCGGACGGGCCACCATGCATGCCGGCCTGACCTTCGCCACTGAGACGAATACGGTCACCGGAATCAACACCCGGTGGTACTTTCACCGACAGGGTCTTGGTCTCTTCCACATTGCCGCGACCGTGACAGGTGTTACAGGGATCCTTGATCTGCTTGCCACTTCCCTGACAGCGCGGACAGGTTTGTTGCACAGAAAAGAAACCCTGTTGCATACGCACCTGACCGTGGCCGGCACAGGTACTGCAATCAACAGCCGAAGTGCCGGGCTTGGCACCGCTGCCATCACAGGTCTTACAAGCGACTGTGGTCGGGATGCGAATCTTGACCGTCTTGCCCTGCACCGCGTCTTCCAGTGAGAGCTCGAGGTTGTAACGCAGGTCAGCACCCTGACGAACATGGCTGCGACCACCGCCGCGACCGCCACCAAAGATGTCGCCAAAAATATCACCGAAGATATCACCAAAGTCGGCGTTACCCGCGTGGGTCTGGCCTTCGACCCCGGCGTGGCCGTACTGGTCGTAACGTGCGCGCTTTTGCTTGTCAGAAAGTACTTCGAACGCTTCGTTCGCTTCCTTGAAGCGGTCCTCGGCGCCCTTGTCGTCGGGGTTACGGTCCGGGTGATTCTTCATGGCGACCTTGCGGTAAGCCTTCTTGATGTCGGCTTCCGAGGCATCACGCTCTACACCCAGTACTTCGTAAAAATCACGCTTGGACATGTGGATTTCTGACTAACACTCGCTTATCTGCAGGGTTCTTATACAAAGAAAAAACCAGGCTAGTACTAGCATGGTTTTTTCTCACGTGACTCTTTTTTGCGGACCCCGGGGACGGGGTCCGTGATCTGAGCCTTACTTGTCTTCTTCCTTCACTTCCTCGAACTCGGCATCAACTGCCTCGTCGTCGCCACCCGCTTCAGCAGAGGCGTCGCTAGCCTCGGCGCCGGCGGCGGCTCCGTCGGCCTGCGCCTCGGCATACATCTTCTGTGCGAGTCCGCCGGAAGCTTCAGTCAGAGCCTTGGTCTTGGCCTCAATCTCGGCCAGATCATCGCTCTTGATAGCCTCCTCCAGATCAGAGATGGCGCTATTAATAGCTTCCTTCTCTTCATCGGTGGCCTTGTCACCGGCTTCTTCCAGCGTCTTCTTGGTCGCATGAACCAGTCCATCCGCTGTGTTGCGAGCCGTGATCAGTTCCTCGAACTTCTTGTCATCGGCAGAATGCGCTTCCGCATCCTTGACCATAGCTTCGATCTCTTCGTCCGTCAGACCACTGGAGGCCTTGATGACGATAGACTGCTCTTTGCCAGTAGCCTTGTCTTTGGCCGACACGTTGAGGATACCGTTGGCATCCAGGTCGAAGGCCACTTCGATCTGCGGAATACCGCGTGGCGCTGGCGGAATGTCACTCAGGTCGAAGCGACCCAGCGACTTGTTCTGTGCCGCCTGCTTGCGCTCACCCTGAACCACGTGAATGGTCACGGCAGTCTGATTGTCATCGGCCGTCGAGAAGACCTGCGTCTTCTTGGTCGGAATCGTTGTGTTCTTCTCGATCAGAGTGCTGGCCACACCGCCCAGTGTCTCGATACCCAGAGACAGTGGCGTCACGTCCAGCAGCAGCACGTCATTGACGTCGCCTGCCAGAACCGCAGCCTGAATCGCGGCACCAACCGCTACTGCTTCGTCCGGGTTAACGTCACGGCGCGCTTCCTTGCCGAAGAACTCGGCCACTTTCTTTTGCACCAGCGGCATACGTGTCTGACCACCTACCAGAATGACATCGTTGATGGCACTCACATCCAGGTCAGCATCCTTGATAGCCATTTTCACGGGCTCCAGTGTGCGATCCACCAGATCTTCTACCAGTGATTCAAACTTGGCGCGGGTCAGCTTCTGCACAAGGTGCTTCGGACCGCTGGCATCTGCCGTGATATAGGGCAAATTCACTTCTGTCTGCTGTGAAGAAGACAGTTCGATCTTGGCTTTCTCGGCAGCTTCTTTCAGACGCTGCAGGGCCAGCGGATCGCTGTGCAAATCCATGCCGGATGTCTTCTTGAACTCATCCGCCAGGAAATCGATCAGGCGCAGGTCGAAGTCTTCACCACCGAGGAAAGTATCACCGTTGGTAGAGAGCACTTCGAAGGTGTGCTCGCCGTCGGTGTCGGCAATCTCGATAACGGAGATGTCGAACGTACCACCACCCAGGTCATACACAGCGACAGTGCGATCTCCGCTCTTCTTGTCCATGCCGTAAGCCAGAGCAGCTGCCGTTGGCTCGTTGATGATGCGCTTCACTTCCAGCCCGGCAATCTTGCCGGCGTCCTTGGTCGCCTGACGCTGGGAGTCATTGAAGTAGGCAGGCACAGTGACTACCGCCTCGGTGACTTTCTCACCAAGGAAGTCCTCTGCGGTCTTCTTCATTTTCTTCAGCACTTGCGCGGAAATTTGTGGCGGCGACATTTTCTTGCCGTTGACTTCCACCCAGGCATCACCGTTGTCGGCCTTGATAATCTTGTAAGGCACCATCTTGATGTCTTTCTGCACGACATCATCGTCGAACTGGCGGCCGATCAATCGCTTGATGGCATACAGTGTATTGTCCGGGTTGGTGACAGACTGGCGCTTGGCCGGCTGGCCCACCAGTGTCTCACCATCATCTTTGCTGTAAGCGATGATGGAGGGAGTGGTGCGATCACCTTCCGCATTTTCGATGACTTTGGGCTTGCCGCCATCCATCACGGCAACACAGGAATTGGTCGTTCCCAAGTCAATACCGATAATCTTACCCATTGTGAAAATCTCCGCTTGTTAATCTGCTTCCGGGCCAGTAACGACGCCGGTGTTCGCTCATGTGTTCAATATTGGCCCAGTCCGTTGTATTTCAAGGATTGGGCAACAAATTTCCTGCTTTTTTGTGTGGAATTGCTGCTTTTTACGCCGTAAATGCTGTCTAGCTGCTTTCACCGCCGGCCGGGGCCCTGGATACCATGACCATGGCGGGCCGGATAACCCGGCCATGCAGGGTGTAGCCCTTCTGCATGACAGCAATGACGGTATTCGGCTCGACTTCGGCGTTCTCTTGCAGCGACATGGCCTGATGCAGCTGTGGGTCAAAGGGCTCGCCCTGCGGGTCAATGGCCTCGATGCTGAACTTGCGGAAGGCATCGGCGAAGCTCTTCAGGGTCAGATCCACTCCTTCCTGTATGGCCTGCACTGCCGGGTCGTCGCTGCCAGAGGCGGCACTGAGGGCGCGCTCCAGATTGTCCATTACCGACAGCAACTCGGTGGCAAAACGCTCATTGCCATATTTATGGGCCTTTTCGATATCCTGCTCAGTGCGCCGACGCAGGTTCTGCATCTCGGCCTGAACCCGCAGCAAGTCCTCTTTCGCCTGCGCTGCTTCCGCCTCGGCAACTGCCAGCTTCACCGCGAGTTCGTCTTGTGCATCAGGCTTTTCCTCACCTGCACCCTGAACGACCTCCGCACTGGCGGTCGGCTCATTCTCGGGGTTGTTGGCGGGCTGCTCCTGACCGGCTTCGGTTGACTGTGGATCATTCTCAGACGCTTGCTTGCTCATGCCCTGCTCTACCTTTTATTCCTGAAAATTAAAATACTGAGTTCGCTGCCAGCGGCACCGGGAATTGTGCAACGGGCCGCGCATATCGTGCCGATATGGGGGTCAGCGAGGGCATTTCAACCGGCAACAGCCAAACTGTGTGCGGCCTTGCCACACAACAGGACCCGCAGGCCGTCAGTTAATGAATTTTTGTGTATTGGTTGCCCCTGACTCACTATACTGTGCAGTCATGCTGCAGCACCTTTCTATTCGCAACTTTGCCACCGTCGACAAGCTCGATATCGATTTCGAGCCCGGTATGACCGCCATCACTGGCGAGACCGGCGCCGGCAAGTCCATCATCCTGGGAGCACTGGGTCTGACTCTGGGCGACCGCGCCGACAAGACAGTCATTCGCCCCGGTGCCAGCAAAACCGATCTCAGCGCCGAATTTGATCTGGCCAACATCCCCGCCGCGCAAGCCTGGTTGAGCGAAAATGATCTCGAGCTGGATGGCGAAACGGGCAGCTGCCTGCTGCGCCGTGTCATCAATGACGACGGTCGTTCCCGTGCCTATATCAATGGTGCTGTCGTGACCCAGGCCAACCTGAAAACACTGGGCGAGATGCTGCTGGACATTCATGGTCAACATGAACACCAGTCCCTGCTGCGCCGCGCCACCCATGTGCGCTTGCTGGACGAGTTCGCCGTGGACGGCAAGCTGCTGGCTCAGCTGCAGTCCACCTGGCGACAATGGCAACAGAATTTCCAGCAACTTGAATCCCTGCGCCAGCAATCGGCAGAGAACTCTGCCGAGAGCCAATTGCTCAGTTACCAGCTGACGGAACTGGAAGAGATGCAAATCAGCGACGGTGAAGTGGAACAGCTGGAAGCCGAATTCAAATCCCTGAGCCATGCCGACGACATGCTGGAAGCAGTCAACAGCGCACTGGCCCTGTGTGGCGAAGACGAAGAAGGCAATGCCAGCAGTCTGCTCAATCAGGCACGCACGGCGCTGGAGCGCCTGCCTGACCAGAGCGGCCGCATCGGTACCGTGCGCGAGTTGTTGGAGACTGCCGATATTCAGCTGCAAGAGGCGCTGTCGGAATTACACGCCTTTAACGCCGAGTTCGATGCCGACCCGCAGCGCCTGGAAGCCATCAATGCCCGGCTGAGTGACTTGCACAGTGTCGCCCGCAAGCATCGCATCAAGGCTGAAGCCCTACCGCAGCTGGTCAGCGACTTGCGCGAGCAATTGGACAAGCTGGAAAACAGCGATGCCGAAGTGGAAAAGCTGGCCGCCAACGACAAACTGCTACGCGAACAATTCCAGCAGCTGGCTGGTGAAGTCAGCAAGCAACGCCAGTCCGGTGCGAAGAAGCTGGCCAAGGCGGTCAACGAACGCCTGCAAGCATTGAGTATGCCCCATGCCAAACTGGAAGTGGCACTGACTCCCGCCAATGCCAGCAAACCGTCACAGCATGGCAATGAGCACGTGGATTTTCTCGTCAGCACCAATCCCGGCCAGCCGGCACAGGCCTTGAGCAAGATCGCCTCGGGTGGCGAACTGTCGCGGATCAGTTTGGCTATTCAGGTGATTACCGCGCAGACATCCCATGTCCCTTCACTGGTATTCGACGAGGTCGATGTAGGCATTGGTGGCGGCGTCGCCAAAGTGGTCGGTGAGCAATTACGGCAACTGGGTGAACGTGCACAGATTCTGTGTGTGACCCATCAGGCACAAGTGGCCGGTCAGGGGCACCATCACCTGTTTGTAAGCAAACACAGCGACAAGAAATCCACGCTCACCAAAATCACCCGGCTCGAGGGTGAGGAAGTCGTCAAGGAAGTGGCCCGCATGCTGGGCGGTGAGGCCGTCAGCGCCGAATCGCTGGCGCATGCACAGCAAATGGTTGCCAGCAACTAGCCGGCAGCAGTAATCAGGAGGCGGCGTCTTTCTGGCACTTGGCACACAGGCCGTACAGATAGAGGCTGTGGTCAGTGATCTTGAAGCCGAATTTCTCGGCGATTTTCTCTTGTTGCTCCTCGATCACTTCGTCGAAGAATTCTTCCACGCGGCTACATTTGTTGCAGACCAGATGATCGTGATGATCGACTGAATCCAGCTCGAACACCGAGTGACCGCCTTCGAAGTGGTGTCTGATCACCAGACCGGCATCCTCAAACTGGGTGAGCACACGATAGACGGTGGCCAGTCCCACATCCTCATCAGCTTCGATCAATGCCTTGTACACATCTTCCGCACTGAGGTGCTTGGTGTCCGAACTCTCCAAGATTTGCAGAATTTTCACTCGCGGCAGGGTGACTTTCAAACCCGCTTTACGCAGTTCCTGGTTTTCTGAAGACATAGTGATACTCGTGCTGATTATTGGTCTGGATGCCGGGCGTCCCGCCAGTGTTGCCGTCGGGCGGCTAGTGATCGCTGGCGTTGGCCGCTGGCGGAACCACCACCCTTATCCGGTGGTCGAAGTGAGTGCGACGGTTTTCCCCCGACAGGAGGTAGGGTATTATGCCCGCTCACCGACACTTAGGAAAGTTAGGAGTCTACGGACTCTGGCGAAATCAGATGACATCACGCCTGTACAAGACATTACCCCTCGCCGCAGCACTACTCGTTTTGACGGGTTGTGGCGGTATCGGCAGCCTCGACTTTCCCGGTGTGTACAAGATCGGTATTCCGCAGGGCAACATCATCACCCAGGACATGGTTGATCAGTTACGCCCGGGTATGACCAAGCGTCAGGTGATCTTTGTCATGGGGACCCCGCTGGTACGAGATCCATTCCATCAGGATCGCTGGGACTACATCTACAGTTATCAGCCCGGTGGCGGTGTGCGTGGTCAGGAGCGCGTCTCTGTGTTCTTTGACAACGATCAGCTGGTGCGCTTTACCGGCGACTTCGTGCCCACCGATGAAGATGCCCCTTATGATGCCGGCGACGATAGTGACACCAGCGCCAGCACTGACACCAGCAACAACAGCTGAGCAGTAGCGCTAAATCTCGCTACTGCACAGACTGTCGTTAGCAGGGGGTTAGTAGTCGAAACGAATTCCCAGCACCACTCCCCGTCCCGGTTCCGGCGCATAATTCTTCAGGAAGGATGTGTGATTGCGCACTTCTTCATCCAGCAGATTATTGCCGCGTGCGAATACCTTGAACTCGCTGTTGGCGCCAATGTCGAAATGATAATCGGCATACAGCGACAGCAGCGTGTAGGCGTCAGTGGGCAATTCAGTGGCACCAGTCCTGTCCTGCTCGGTGGCACGGGTGGCATGCAGATGCGCACTCCAGTTACTGCCGAACAGGCGCAGCTCGGCGCCGAACTTGGCGGGCGGAATGCGCGGCACGTTGCCGCCGGCATCAAAGCGGGCGTGCACAAAATCACCGAACACTGTCATTTCCAGCGTGGTGTTAACGCCCTCCAGTAGCGCGAAGGAGACTTCGCCCTCGACACCGGAGAAGGTGGCATCACGCGCCAGATAACGGGCAATCTGCTGACCTTCAAATTCTTCACCGACGATATCGAGATAAATGTAATCCGATATCTGGTTGTAATAGGCACTGAATTGACCGGTCAGTGGCCCCGTGTGTTGGCGATAGCCAACCTCAAAATTACTCGCCGTCTCTTTGGACAGTTCGCTGTTACCAATTTCCAGCAAGTTAGTAGCCGCATGCAGTGTCAGGGCTTCCGGATCGGCGTAAGTCTGACAGGTGATGGCATCGACATTGGAGTACAACTCTTCCACTGTGGGCGTGCGTTGCGAGCGCGACCAGCCCAGATGCATATTGCCCGCCTCGCTGATATCGAAAAGCGCACTGGCACTCACGCTCAGGGCATTCTCTGAATTGCCGCAGAGAGAGCTGGCTTCGACGTCGTTCCACTCATGGCGCACACCAAACTCGCCAGTGAGGCGGCCACGTGTATAGCGCTCGACACCAAACAGGCCAAGTGAGCTGACATTGGATTCGGGTATGAAGGCCTCTTCACCAATCGCCGCGAAGTCGGTTTCAGTCATTTGCAGGCCCCACACACCCGAGCGCGATTCACTGTGCTCGTGGCTCAGGGTAATACGCCCTTCGATGCCCTCGTTGTTGAAGCGGGTACCCACTTCCTGATCGCCATCGGCAAACGTTTCCACTTCGCGATGTTCGTAGTCAGTCAGACCCAATGAGAAATCCAGCGCGTTGAATGTGCCTGATGACAGATTCAAACGACCTCTGGCATCGTAGCGCATTTTCTCCATATCAATGCGCACGAACTCCAGATCGCCATGGTCATGCCCGTCTTCAACGACGCCTGCGTCTACGTCTTCTGCATGCTCCTCGTGAGCACCAGAATGCGTGCCAAGTGGCAATCCGTAGTTGTTGTTCAGACTGTTAACGGAAACGCCGAAAAACCCGCGGTCACCGACCCAGGACAGACCGAGACTGCCACCTTCTGCCTCGCTGTTGGTGTTGCCTATAAAACCGTTACTGTTAATGAATTCTTCTTCATGCTCTTCGTGCTCTTCCGCAAGCTCTTCCTCGCCGTGCAGCAATTCTTCGGTAGCCTCCAACGCAGCAACATCGAGGGCGAAACCGGGAATCTCGACATTGTCATTCTCGCGGCTAAAGGCATCCAGATGGAACGCCATGGCACCGGCGGCAGAATCGAGTCGTAGCACGGTCTTGTTCTCGTTGCTCACCGAGTTATGACTTTGCTCAACAAAAAATTCCGGGGCAGAGACCAGACGGTCAGGGATGCGACCGTCAATCACATTCACCACGCCACCCACGGCACCACTGCCGTAAAGCAAGGTTGCCGGACCACGAATGACTTCGAGTCGGTCGGCCAGTGCCGCCTCAATGCCTTCGGCGTGATCAGGGCTCTGGTTAGAGGCATCGGTCACGCCAACACCGTTACTCAGTACGCTGACACGATTACCGGACTGACCGCGAATTACCGGATGGCCAATACCCGGACCAAACGAGGCACTGGTGATGCCAATTTCATTGCGTAAGGTTTCGCCCAGCGTGTTGCCAAGCTTTTCCCGCAGCTCTTCCCCGGACAAGCTGCCCACAGGCAACGCTGTCTGCGCAGCGGATTGCTCGAATGGCGTACTGACAATGATTTCTTCAGGTTGATTGATAGTGTGATTTTCTTGCGCTTGTACAGACAGTACTGGCCAGACACTCACAGCGGCTACGCTGTTGATCACAACAGACAGGCATTTGCGCCGAAGTTTGCGCTGTGGTTCTTGCTGCGGTTCACACAAGAAGCTGCGACGTTTTGAGTCAAACATTTCGATTCTCTTTCCAATTCTCGGGTAATGCGAATAAGGCGTTCCACAATGCAACCAGAACGAACTGGCCAGCCAAAAACAGGCAGCTTAAACAGGGTTGCAGCGAAACTGTGCTTTAAGAGTTGGTAAGGAGAACGGGGGGAGCGCGAGATTTGCGCGCTGGCAGGTCAAGTGAAGGTTGTGAGGGTTGCTGCTCGAGCGTAAAGCCGGTGCCAGCTTGCAAATCCAGAGAGAACCCGGATGTCAGCAGCACCTTGCCTTTTGAACTGTGCTTGAAACAGATCTGACAATCGAGCTGACTTTGCAGGTCTTCGTGACTGTGGCCCAACTCGATGCTTTGAGCCAGCAACAAAGACGAACTCAGCACCAGAATCAAAGCCAGCAGGTAGCGGCTTATCGCATGGCGCTGACTTTTTATCAGCCTGTTACTTAATAGCTCAATCATCGCGAAGGTGGCGCAATCAGCCGGAAAACCCTAATTAATAGACTGTAAGCTCTGCCCAGTCAAGAAGAGAAGAACGACTGGCAGTTGAAAATATTTCAACCCAACTTGTTGGCGAAAGCGTCCAGTGCTGATAATCCGACCACATCATGGGAAATCAGGGTGATCTCCTGACGTGGTATTTTCGCCAGTTTACGATCCAGCAACGCCAGGTGTTCTGCTTCCTGGGCATGGCGTTCACGCAAGAAATCGCTGCCCTCTGCCGGGCTACGCTTGTTGACGACGAGACACTCCACCTGAATGCCGGCATGGCCGAGCTTTTCGTGCAGCTCGATTGTTTCCAGCACCGGCAAGCGCTCGGCGGCGAGGACAATGACGAATGAAGTCAGCGACTTGTCTGCCAGCGTGTCGCGCAGGCTGGAGAATTTCAGTTTGCGGCGATGCAGAATCTGACGGATGCGGCTTTCCTTTTCCTGTTCGGCATCCTTGGGACTGAAAGTTTTGTCTTCCATGGAGTTGTCGCGGCCCAATTCACGTACGAACTCGGCAAAGCGATCGGCTTTTTCCCGGCGCTTGATCAAGCCCTCGGTCCAGGCGGACATCATTTCCGGCAAGACCATCAAGCGCGCCGTGTGCCCTGATGGGGCCGTGTCGAACACTATGAGGTCGTAGTCCTTGAGACCCGATTCCACCACCTCGGCAATGCGCTCGAGGATCGCCGCCTCCTGCATGCCCGGCGCATCCCGTGACAGGCTCATGTGTTTGTCGATCTCGCCATGCTGGGTCACCGGCATCAGCTGGTGCAACGCCGAAGTGACTTCCTTGAGATGCATCTCCACCGTTTCTTCGGGATCAAGTTCCAGCGCATCCAGTCCGGCAGTTATGCGGACCGGCCGGGAGCCAATGGCGCGGTCGAACAGATGGCCGAGATTGTGTGCGGGATCTGTAGAGACGAGCAGCACCTTGGCGCCTGCATTAGCGCGCGCCAACGCCGTGGCCGCAGACACCGTAGTCTTGCCTACGCCACCCTTGCCCCCGAAGAAGAGGATGCGCCGGTTCTTGGCGAGTTCTAGCAGCAACTGATGTGATCCAGGGGCGAACGCTCCATGCCCATGCGGGTATGCCACTCATGGAAGCGATCATAAATAAGCGGGAGCATCTCCAGCGTGTAATAGGCAGCGGGGTTGGGCACACCGAGGCTGTCGGCAAACACCAGCAACATGAACAAGTCATCTTCGTCGCGCTGGGCGCGGGCGAACGAGCGTCGGTATGGCGTTACATAATAATCATGCAGGCCTTGCTCCAGTCGCGCAAAGAAGCCTTTGCCACTACTTTTTTTCGGATTGTCTGCCATGCCAGTTCCAGCTGAAGAGATGTTTCAAAATTGTTTTACAGCGCTTAATTCTAGCAAAGTTTGGTCAACTTTTCGTGGTCGTTGGCGACTATCAATTAACACAATTTACATCACCTACTACTTTGACTTGTTGCCTTGGTCAGCACGCTGCAATCGCGCCTGTTTGGGATCAATGATGAGCGGACGGTAGATCTCGACCCGGTCGCCGGCCTGCATCACATAGTCTTTAGGCAGAGGCAGACCCTTGCCGTCCAGATGTCTGGAGAAAACACCCATGGCATCCTGATCCGGATCGATAGCCGTAAATTCCTCGCAGATGCCGGAACGCAGGACCGCCTCGTAGGCACTGGTGCCAGCTTCGACTTGCAGGGAGATAATGCGCTGCCGCTCAGGCAAGGCGTAAGCCACTTCCACGGTAATCACCGAGTTCTCTGTTGCGGTGTTTGGCATGGGCAATTTTCTTTCAGTCAGATCCAATCGCGCGCTTTGGTTTTGCATTTTAACCATAAACCTTTTGCGCGCGCGCTACCATGGCATCAACCTGCCCCGAAGCTGATGCTGCCACCAGCTTTTCCGCAGCCAACCCCAGCAAGCCCCCCGCCATCTCAAACTGCATCTCCAGCGACACTTTGCAGGCGCTGTCGGTCAGTGGCGTGAAGACCCAGCGGGCGGAAAAACTGGAGAAATTGCCTTCCACCAGATTCATGGTAATGGAATGCGGGCGATCCAGCACATTGCGCGTCGTAAAGCGCTGCTTGATACCCGCCTTGCCCAGACATAACTCGCCCAGCATTTCCGTATCAGTCTGCGACAGGACTTTGGCATCCACACAGCCGGGGAGGAAACGCGGATACTGCGCCACATCATTCACCAGATCAAACATTTGCTCTGCTGAATAGTTCACCAGCGCGTTGCGATTTATCACGGTCATAGTGAAGCGTTTGTTTGCTGCGTGTCAGGCGAAATAAATTTGCGACACTGTGCTGATGAATACGATCAACAGCACTGCGGGGATGACTGTGCCGAGAGAAAAATTAATGTATTTCTCAAGCCAGGAACCTTCATAGTCCGGATCACCTACGACCAGCTCCGATTTCAGCCCACTGACTTTCCAGCGGTGGGCACAGAAGATACAGACAATGAAGCCGACCAACGGCAGGATAGTTTCATAGAACACATCCGACACCAGATCGAAGAATGATTTGCTCACACCGCCGTAACTGGTGAAGTTGGTGAAGAAATCCGAGATCCCCAACGACATGGTGGCAGGTATCGCAAAAGTCGTTAACAGTACGGCTTGAATAGCCACGGCTTTTTGTCGGCTGATATTGAACTCGTCCATCCAGCAACAAATAGGAATCTCGATAATAGACACCAGAGAGGTCAGGGCCGCGAAGAAGACCAGCACGAAGAACACCGCCGCGACAGCACTGGCACCGGTGTAACCCACGGCCACTTCCATCGACAGGAAGATCTTTGGCAGGAAACTGAAGATCAAACCGACACTACTGGTCGACAGGTCATCGGTATTGGTGTTCGGATCGAAGGCAAAAATCGCCGGCAGGATCAGCAGGCCGGCAAAGAAGGCAATCGAGGTATCAGCAATGGCGACCATGCGCGTGGATGAAGGAATATTGTCTTCACGGGAAAAATAGGAGCCATAGGTAATGAGAATACCCATGCCCAGAGACAGCGAGAAAAACGCCTGACTGAGCGCGCCGTTGATGACCGACAAATTGATACGGCTGAAATCCGGCACCAGATAATAGCTAACGCCGACACTGGCATTATCGAGAGTAAGCACAAACACCGTCAGCAGAATCAACATCACTGCCAGCGTTGGCATCAACACGCGAGCAAGGCGCTCAATGCCGCCTTTAACACCGCCCAGCAATATCACGAAAATTACTGCTAGCAGCAACGCCAGATAGCCGAACAATGAAGGATCAGACACCACTGTGCCAAACGTGGCATCTTCGGCCAGGGTACTGAGGCCGCCGGTAAAAATCTCCTTGATGTAGACCACCAGCCAGACCGTGATGACGGTATAAAACACGGCAATCATGAAGGGGGTCAGAATGGCCAGCATGCCGGCCAATCGCCAGCGCTTGTCGCCACCGGACAGTTCGGAGAACGCGCCCACCGGATTACGATTGGTACGCCGCCCCATGGAGATTTCCGCCATCATCACCGGATAGCAGATGAAAGCGACGAAGAATAAATAGATGATCAGAAAAGCGGCACCGCCGTTCTTGGATGCCATGACCGGAAACGCCACCAGATTGCCAAGGCCAACAGCAGACCCGGCAGCAGCAAGAATAAACCCCAATCTCGAACTGAACTGCCCTCGTTCCTGCAAAGTAAAACTCCTTTAAAGTCAGCCTTTTAGCCTGTTGTTATGGTCAGCGTTCAAGGATTCTATCAGCGGCTATGTGGCAGCACAACGCTCGTTACCGGCGCCCAGACAGCGCAATACGGCAATTTCAGCCAATAGTTGAAGCGCTTTGTGGTGAACACGCTATAATCGCCGCCCATGGCTAAATCAGGCAAAAACAAAGCACCGGATACTACTATTGTCGTCAACAAGAAAGCGCGACATGACTTTTTTATCCAGGACACATTCGAAGCTGGCGTGCAGTTGCAGGGCTGGGAGGTCAAGAGCCTGCGCCTGAAAAAAGTGCAGCTGCTGGACACCTACGTACTCATCAAGGACGGCGAGGCCTTCTTGTTAGGCTGCACTATCAATCCGCTCGATACAGCCAGCACCCACGTGATTGCCGACCCGCAGCGCACGCGGAAACTGCTGTTGCATAAAAGGGAGTTATCGCAACTGTTCGCCGCAACGCAGCAAAAAGGTGACACCTGCGTCTGCACCAAGCTGTACTGGAAGGGTCACCTGGTGAAAGCGCAAATCGCGTTGGCCAAAGGCAAGCAGGCTCACGACAAGCGGGCGACGAAGAAAGAACGCGAGTGGAATATCGATAAACAGCGGATTGTGCGGGAGCATAATCGGTAGTCGACCTTCTAACCACGCCACGACCGGGCCCTGTACGCGCATAGCTTGTAAAGCGCGCTCACTCCTTCGATAGACATCCACTTCGGTGCGCGTTAGCCAATAACGTGCAACTCGAAATCTGTGCTACAATTGATTTGTCATCGATGGGGGCGATACGGATTCGACGCCGGTATCAACACCTGCGGTGCATGCCGAGAACGTAATGATTCTCGTAAATCCCTCATTACACTTTAATAGTTGCCAACGACGACAACTACGCTCTAGCAGCTTAATATAGCTCGCTAGCGATTGCCTCAGGGATGCCTGTAAACCTGAGTTTTGCAATCGTCATATAGAACAGGATCGCGGAAAGGCAGTCTGGGGCCGGACCGTTAAAACTTTACCAGACTCGCCCAAGTCACCCTGCCCGTCGGGCCGACAAGGGTTAATTTAATAGACGACGCTAAGCATGTAGAGCCAATGGCCGCGAACTGACGGACGGGAGTTCAACTCTCCCCGCCTCCACCAAATTAAAAAGGGCTGCCCCGTAAAGGGCAGCCCTTTTTAATTTGGACTCAGGAACAGGAAGAAGTGATCACGCAAAGTCGAGTTCACAAGAATCGCCTGGAGCGATGTGGGGCACAGCTCTCCCCGCCAGAGTCCAATCAACCCACCAACCAAACCAACCAATACTCACTACTCAACAACACTAAGGTTAGCACCAGCGCTAATACGAAACTGGCCGACTGTTGCAAGGCTGGTAATTTTGTCGCCTGCACCTGTCGCGAAAATTTACAGCGCTGTGGTTGCAGCAATTGCCATCCGGCCACCACCACCAATCCGATCGACACAGAAGCCAGTAATGGATACCAGGCTTCAATGCCCATCAGCGTACTCATCCAGGCGCCACTGATCCCCAACGTGATTAACAGTAGCGGACCAATGCAACACAAGCTTGCCGTTAGCGATGTCATCACTGCCAGTACTAACAGCCAGGGCGATCTGTTTACCGCTGTAAGTATCGGTAAAGTCTCGTTGTTCTCTACAGGCATTTGGTCGAATTTGATTTCGTCAGCGTTCATTGACTTTCCTGTTTGACAGCTTTAAGAGAAGAAGGAAAGCCAACATCCGTCGTTGCCTTTATCATCGCCGCTACCTGTACCAAACCCGGCACGTAATCGACGATGGCTTCCGCCAGATCGTAATCCACAGCAACAGCTTGTACCCCCGTTAAAGCAAGAAGTGAGTTGCGCACGGCAACAATACATCCTGCTCAGGTCATGTTTTCTATGTTGAGCACGACGACAGCCGTCTCCGCGTCATGCCGCTGTTCGTCGTCGCCGTAAGCCAACAGGGCCAGCAATAGCAGACTGAACAGTGCTGCCGCAAAAGCCTTACTGCCTGATACTTGTCTTTCTATCATTGTTATTTTTCTCGTTAAGGTTGTTTCTTTTGCAGCGTCAGGCTGCACCGGCGCAACAGGGACAGCCCACACCACCGCTGGCGATGACCGCTTCTGCCGCTTGCACATTTTGTGCTGCCGTTCGCCGCGTAGCGGCAATTACCGCAGCGTCACCAGTCGTCGGTGCCAGTGGCTGATTGCGTGCCGTTTCCTGACCGAAATAACCGGTTTGAATACGTACCTGATGACGGCCAATCGTGGATTGCACACGAATCGTATTGGCGTTGAGTACCTGTACATTCGTTGTACGCTCACCGTCGATTTGCACAACGGCCGCCGCCGCATCGGGCAGGTTGGTGATCTCCCAAGTGGTTGCTTGTCCGTCCGCATTGCGATCCGCCGCATAAGTGCCGATATGCAGAATGCCTGCCTCTTTGTCGTTCCAGGCTTTATCGATGCCCATAGCGGGATAATCTACACCCTGCAATGTCGGCGCCCGGTATTTATCCAGATGCTTCACTTTGAATGCCTCCAGCCAGCTGCCTTCAGCGATTTCGTTGATCATTTGTTGCGCCGAAGCCTGCCCGCGTGGCCAGGGTTCGCCGTTGTTGAACCACCAGCCGAATTTTTCGTTGTCGTCGCCGAACCAGCGTGGTTCCGACATTCGCTCGGCCGCCTCGCGCATGCGTTCAACCACGACATGATCGCCAAGCGACTTGGCCATTGCCATCGCCTGTGCGTTAGGCCTAATTTCGCGGGAGGGATCGCGCCAGCCGTTAGCATTGGCGACCGCATCGTAAATTTGCGTGGCTATTTCCGGTGATTGCGGCAACAGGTAAAAAGCCGTGCCGATACCCGAGGCTGCGCCGGGAATATTCACTTTGAATTCCTGCAACGGATCGTAATAGAAAGTCATCCACTCGATCTGGTTGCGCTCATTGATGCCCATGTAGTTGTCTTTCATGAACTCGACCCAGTTCTCGAAGGCACCGTGGGCATTGGTCACGCCAAGCTGGTCAGATAAATAGATCCCCAGTCCGGCTGCCGAATTGCATAACGGCCAGATCTTGGTGTTTTCACAATGCGGCCCTTCCGGTCTGTTGGTGTATTGCTCGTGCAAGTGCGCGACGATGCGCGGTTGCGTCCATTCGAAATGTTCATTTTCATAGCCGGCGATCTCCCAGGGCCGCTCCCACTTGTCGTCTCCCGAGACATACTTGTAGATCGATAACAGCAGATTGAGCCAGCCACGGAAAAACAGATTGCCATCGGCACCAATAGGATCAGGCTGCAAGCCCCAGGGTTCCACCCCATTGGCGGTCCAGCCGGGCGAGTCGTAATTACCACGCAAGCGCTCGGGCCAGGCCTGATAACCGGGCGCATTCATCGCTGTGTAGTTATCGCGATCAGGACTGGGACCGATAAAAGTATTCCAGTCGATAGCCGCCCAGTAAGCCGTGTGCCGCGTTGCCAGCTCATCCAGGATACGGGTGTAGACTTCACGCCAGGCCGGTGTCTGGTCCGCCATCAACATCACGGCATAGCTGGTATCAGTCAGATCGAATCGGGGATAGCTCAGCATGGGTGGCGCCGAGTATTGATCCCACCAGGGGTGAGGGCCTTCACCATCAACCGTCCAGTCAATGTCACCACGCGGCAAATTGATACCCCATGGTCGCTCAATATCCTCGCGATAACCCCAGTCGTCAGGAGTAGTGGCTTTCTGCCAGATAAAGCGTAGCCAGCCACGGGTACGTTCATTGTGAGCAGGGGTGACAGCGGCAGAAGGCGAGTTGGCCACACAGGAACCCAGTGTTGCACCACCACCTACGATTGCGGTATTGCGGAGAAATATTCGGCGAGAAGCATTGTCAGCTTGATGCATGCAGCCCTTCCTTTTGTTGTCATTGTTATAGGCAAGAAAGCGAGAGAGTCAGACTACATTCTGACGCGCGCAACACAAGCAGAAATTGAGATTACGCGCGGGGCCACATAAATCCAGCATTTGCTAACGGATTATGAGCACTGTTTTTCAGATTCCATCAGTGTTGATCTTTGCCGTTACCCGACCAGACACCTACCACGACCTCCTTGTGCGAATTGCTGCGGACAGCTGAGGATAAAGGCCGCCACTCTTCCTACATCGCTTCTACGCCAACTGTGCAAAACTGCCATTGGGCTTCATTCATCTATTCACATCACTGATTAGCGGGGATTGGGCGATGATCAACGGCATAGAAGATCTGGCCTTCCTGGTCGGAATCGTTATTGGCAGCATTCAATTACTGGCAGTTTCCTGGGTCTGGATACAGAAACAGGTACTCGGCATGGGGGGCATCACCATGTCTTTTGTCGGCGTCGCACTGGTGGGACTGGCGCTCTGGAGTTCTATTCGCATCGAGGCATCACCGGACGGATTCATCGCCGAGTTTGAGCAAGAGTTGCGGCAACTGAACAATAGCGTGCAGCAAGTGGAGGAACAGGTGGGTGAAGTCGACGCCGATCTGCGCAATGTGATTTCTACCAACATTGCTTTTTCCCGCGACCTCGAACAACTCAACACCTCACTGTCCAACAACAGTCAACTGTTTGTTGCTCTGACTAATGAGTTGGAAAATAACGGCGCCGCAACGGCGGTCCCGCTACAACGCATCCGCGAGCGTGTTGTCGTACCGGAAACGCAAGAAGCAGAAATGCGAGCCAGACGGGAAACACTGCAATCGCTTTAACAATCGAACTGCCTTGCCCTGCAGCAGATCAATGTGCAGGCAAGCGACGCGTCAGGCGACGCACGAACGCGGCCCAAAGTGGCCCAAAAAGTAAACTCAGGGCAATGACCGCCACAGTGAGCTGATAGGCCACGTCAGAGACGATCATCATATTCAGGCCAATGGCGGCGAGCACAAAACTAAACTCGCCAATATGAGCAAGTAATGCGCCGCCATACACCGAATCCCTCCAGCTACAACCCAACCAGTGCAAGATGGCTGAATTGGCCAGCGTGTTCACCATAAACAAGAGAATGAGAAGAATGGCTATCTGCAACCAGTGTTCAACAATAAACCGGGGATCGATCAACGCGCCGATAGAGCCAAAGAAGAGTGCCACGAAAATAATTTTCAGGCTGCCCAGATTAGCGCTGACAATACCAGTGTAGCGAGTCTTGTTGATCAACAGACCGGCAATGAAAGAACCCAGAGCGGTCGAAAGATTGAGCACGCCGGTCAGGAACGACAGCGCGAAACAGAACAGCAAGGCGCAGAAAACCTGCAACTCACTATTGTCTTCGAGTTTATTCAACAGTCTGATATTGCTCAGATCCCTGCCCATAAACCACATGACTATGAGCACCAGCACAACGCCACCAATCAGCTGCAACCAGATTGTGCCGGGTTCGGATTGCTCTCCTCCCAACAGGCCGAGAATGATCAGCATCGGCACTACGAGAATGTCCTGAGCCACCAGAATGGCCACCAGATTCTGGTAGATATCCGATTCTTGCTCGTGGTGGTTTTTCATGTAGTCCACTACCACCGCCGTGCAGCTGAGCGAGATGACGAAACCGATCAGGACGATGCGATTAAGCGGCCAGTCAAAGGCAAGGCCCAGCGCCGCGACCAACAATACCGAGACAAGAAGCTGGGCGGATGCCCCCAGCAGGGCAATGCGCCACTTGTGAATCAGTTGTCGTGGTGACACCTCCATACCAATAAAAAACAGCAACAGCACTACACCGATGGAGCCGAGCTGGTTGACAATCGTCAGGTCATCGAAAAAGCCGAAGGTGTTCGGACCCAGTAGAAAGCCGGCGAGAATGTAGCCGATGAATACCGGTTGTTTAAATACAGAGAGCACGACGCCAAAGCTCAGGGCGACGAAGGCGGAAACCACAAAATAAAGAATGATTGGGTCTATCAACATAGCGCGGATTGTATAGTAAAGACGCTGCAAGTCAGTAGTTCGAGCTGATCTGAGTTCACTACCGGAATGACTATTATGACCAAGTACGGCCACTATCCATGTCTTTTCTGCTCAAACAATACTCTTCGCAATTACCTGCGGTTAGTGCGAGACTGCCACCACTGTGTAATCTCTATTGCAGCAGTTAAGCTAAAAATAAAAGGGGGAGCTTATGAACGCAGCAAAGGGCGTGTTCGAAAATCTGACGGTAACAGCCGGGCGTGTCTTGCTCGGCATCTATTTTATCTTGCCCGGCATCAACAAGATCACCAATTTCGACGGTAACAGTAATTACATGGCGGAGCATGGCATGGTGTTCATCCCGTTTTTTCTGGTTCTTACCATCATCATTCAGGTAGGTGGCGGCCTGTCACTCGTGGCAGGCTATCAGACAAAGTTTATTGCTTTTATTCTGGCCGGTCTCACACTCGTGATCAGCATTGTCATGCATGATTTCTGGACCATGGAGCCCGGTTTGCAAACCAGCCACGAAACTCAGAATTTCATCAAGAACTTGGCGATTATGGCCGGATTGATGGTGGCAGCAGGATTGGGTGGCGGGGCCTGGAGTATAGATAGCAAGCTCGCGCGGGAGTGAATTCGCGCAGGTTCAGCCAGATCCCACCTGAATTCGGGCATTTCACTGAACAGGCGTCACATTTTACTCCCCTGTCAGCGCGTGTGACTTGTAATCAAAAACTCCTATGGTAGCTTCTGTCAGTATGAATATTTCCGAGTCATATCACAAAGTTAAGGCAAAAACCCGGGGGCTGATCGCCACCGAGAATTCGAATCAGGCGCTGGTTAAGGCCATCGCCGTGGCTGTAGTTCTCGGGGGAGCATTGCAGCTGTCTGTCAGTTACTCCGAAGCAGCACCTGACTTTACCGAGTACGCGGCGGGTGACGAGCGCAAGCAGGCGTTCTTCGATTATTTTTTACCGATCATTGAAGAGGAGAATGAAGACATTCTCACCGTGCGTAGTGATTTGCTGGAGATTTATGAAGACAAGGAACAGTTGTCTTTTCTGGCCAAGCTGAAGGTAGCAAGTCTGGCAGAAACGTATGAAGTAGAAGAATTCGATTTCGCCAGCGACAGTGATTGGAATACCCTGATTCGTCGCGTCGACATCGTGCCGCCTTCACTGGCGATCGCGCAAGCGGCCAACGAAAGCGCCTGGGGCACTTCCCGCTTTGCCGCCGAGGGCAATAACTACTTTGGTCAATGGTGCTTCGTTGAAGGCTGCGGCATCGTGCCGGAGCTGCGCCCGGAGGGTGAGATTTACGAAGTGGCCGACTTCGCTTCGCCCGCCGAATCGGTAGAAGCGTACTTGCGCAACATCAACCACCATCCCGCCTACCAGACGCTGCGACAAAAGCGGGCACAATTGCGCAATAGCGAGGACAATGTCAGTGGCTTGCAGTTGGTCAGTGGGTTAACCAATTACTCCGAGCGCGGCGAAGAATACGTGGAAGAACTGCGTAGCATGATTCGCTTTAACGAGCTGGATAAATTTGACAGTTAAGACAGCGCTCCTTCGCAGTTGCCAATAACCTGCACTTCTCCGGTTTTTTTAATGCGGCTAGCCCAGTCGCCAGATTTCCTTTTCCTCAATCGATCGCTCCCGGTTCATATGCAACCAATCCGAATTCTCGTCGAGCGCTGATTGCCCAAGCGCGAACAGTATCTGCCGTTTTTCAGTGGCATTGCTTGCTGACTGCAAACGTTGATGAGCATTGCTGTAAATTCGCTCCATCATTTCATACTGCCTGACCAGCTCTTTGCTACCGGTTGCATAACTGTAACCCTCTCGCACTGCATAAAGCAGCAGCGTGCAACCCATAGCAAGGATCAGCAATGTTTCGCCGACCTGGGAAATGGTGTCGCTGGCAGCGAGAAAAATTACCACGCAGAGCACGCTGACAATAAGGCTCACCAAGCCCAGATTCCGCGTCAGTATATTGCGATGTAAGCGGTCTGCGGCCTTCCTCTTGAAATAGCCTAATTGCCCATTGTGTTCATCCCCTACCCATTCTGATTCGACAAACGTTACCCAACTCTCGTCGCGCTCGGATCTTGCGTCACTACGCAATCCGGCAACACGCATGATGTTTCTGATCCAACCGATTTCCGCTGTTTGTCCCTGTAGGTAGATATCATGGGCAAAACGCCAATTGTGTTCGCTGTCTACACCACACACGGCCCAGTAAAACTGCACTCGCAATCCTTCTGCCAGTGTCCGGTAATCAATGTAGCGCCGCTGCCAGCCGCGACGACGTGCCATAAACTGCGTGCCGACACCTGCAGCAAAGAAAACGAGGAAGAACCACAGGAAAACTGACCGGGTTTGCAAGTCAGAGAAGAGAATAAACATGAGCGCCATAAGAAACCCAAATATATGCGCAGCCAGCAACGTACGCAGGGTCAGTTTCTGATAGTACATCGCCAACCAGTCGGCAATCAGATAGAGTCGATCGATACGTCGGGTGCCGGCAGGAAGAGTTTGCCTGATTTCGTCAGTTGTCAAAGACCACTTGTGTGCGGCAATCTGTTCACTATGCGTATTGGCATCCGCACAAAATTCTGTGGCCCGCTGGAAGATGACTTCATGCTGACTGGGTAATTGTTTGCTGCGTGCTTGCGTTCGATCTTTGGTAAACCAACACCAATCCAGCGGCTGCAAATCCGGATTAGGTCCGGTTGCATCAGACTGGCGTGAACAAACTACATGCAGAACAAGATCGCTTTCATCATCGATGAGCATGGCCTGAGCAGCTGCAGAACTGGTGGTTGCTCCGGTCATGACGTTATCGTGATGGAACTGCACCACCTGCGCCGTACCACCCATAGCATCAGAATATTTTCCATCCCAGATCGCCAGCAAAATATGGCAATGGCCACTGAGATACATGCCGAGTTGGGCGTAGGGGTAAGTCGAGTACCACTCGGCGGCGTCTGCACCCGTCGGCGGGTCCGGCAAGTCCTGATTGAGCGTGAAGACCTCACGCGCATATTCGCAATGGGCAGCAAACTTCTCCCGTGCTTCCGCAGATTTCAGTTCTCGTCGATACACTGACAAGTCTTTCGGCAGTGGCACAATCAGATCCAGCTGCATTTCAACAGCCACGTCCGCCACAAGCATATCGGCCCCTTCTGCCAGAGCCGACATGATCGTTAAGTGATAGTCCGGGTAATCTTCGCGCAAACTTGTGAGCCGCTCGCGCACTATCTCCTTGAGTACAGGTATTTCTTCAGCAATAAGATCGCGATGGCCGGTGACCGCTACCACCAACGGTAATTTGAATGCTTGCCCCGTGCTTTGCAAAGGCACTCCTCACGTCTGACTAAAATGCAGTCGTTGCCTCTGACAAGGACAACCTGTGTGGCGATCTTGTTATCGGGATCCTGTAGCGCCAGCTCTGCCGGTTGCGCTGTATAGTGAATCCAATCGCAGTTTGGTTCTATCGATATGGTAATTGCGCGCACCGGCATCCGCTTGCAGCAAATTGTACGCCTCAACAAGTAGAGGTTCAGCGGCGGTCAAGTCGCCCATCTCCATGAGAGCGCCCCCCTCAATAGAGCGAGCCCACGCAGAGCGCCAATGTTCTTCTCCGTAACTGGCTTCCAACGTCACTCTGGCAGTCTGCGCCATTTCTCTGGCTGCCTGTGGTTGCCCGGTTTCCAATAGCAGCAGGGCCATGCCTGACTGTGTAATGGCAATGTCCGGATGTTCTGGCGGCAATATCCGCTCATTCATAGCCAATGCTTCCTGCAGCAATGCAGCAGAATCGTCTGTATTGCCTGTTTCGAGCATCCAGCTGGCGAGATTCTGGAGTGCGTAGGCCGTATCCGGATGATCCCCTTCAAACGCCGCGCGATAAGTAGTCACGGCGCGTTCCGAATATTCCATTGCCGCACCCAGATCACCCTGGTCGTAAAAAACAAAGGCGAGATTGTTTAGTAGGCGTGCTACCTGCGGATGATCCTCGCCCAGACTGCTTTGGCGGATAGCCAATGCCTGTCGGTAATATGTTTCTGCAGCCTCGTAATCCCCCATGTCATGCAAGACAAAGGCGAGATTATTCTGGAAAATAGCGAGATCCGGATGTTCAGGGCCCAGCAATTGCAGATTGATGGCCAGTGACTCACGAAACAATCGCTCGGACTCTTCGTAATCACCCAACTGATAGAGGAAGATCGCCAGATTATTGAGGCTGTCGTCGATATCCGGGTGCACATCTGCGGGCAAAATGCGCCGGCGCATGGCCAGTGCCTCTCTCAATAGCGGTTCCGCTTCCTCATAACGTGCGCTGCTCGTCAGGACCATACCTAGTTGATCAAGACTTCTCGCCAGCTCAAGACTCTCACCCAGCTCACTCTGTCTGGCAACGCCTTCCTGAATTGTGATGGTCTCACGCAGTACTTCCTCGGCCCTTTCAAAATTCCCCATCAATGAGTACAGATCCGCCAAACCGTACAGCGTATTCGCCAGTTCTCCCTGGTCCATATCCAGATTGCTACGCAAACTCTGTAAGGCTTCCTGATAGAGTGCTTCAGCGGCCTCGAAATTGGCTTGCAAGCCCATTACCTGAGCCATGTTGGACTGACTCCTGGCGATTACAGGATCGCCTGGTGCCAGCACTCTCTGCCGGGTTTCCAGCCCTCGCTGCAGTAAAGCAAGGGATTCGTCATACAGGCCAAGGCTTCTATAAACCGTGCCCATGGTGTCCAGCAGATTGGATTGAATCTCGGGTCGCTCTATCAATTCAAATTCTATGCGGCGCGCACCTCGATCAAGAATCTCCCGCGCCGTAATCGTATTGCCGAGTGATTCACTCGGGTCCGAAACCTCAAACAGTTCCACCAGAAAATTACTGGTTTGCAAGGCTGTTTCTGCTTCGATCTCTGCCCGTAGCCGCTGCTCTTCTGCTTCCTGACGCGCCAGAATCGCACTGATCGCCAGACCGGTCGTCAACATCATGCCTGTTACTGAAGCCACGGCGACCTGAATCATTCGCTGCTGTCGGCGATGCAACTCCCGCCGCGCAAGATCATCAAATCCGACACCCAGCATGCCGGACAGCAGTTTCAATTTGGCGTTGTTCTTACCGTCTTTGTTCTTTCGCAAATCCGCGGCGATGGGCTCGGCAGGAATATCACTGAGATTGCCGGCATCATCGAGCTTGAATCGCACCGCTGGAGGGAAACACTCAAGATGTTCCTGGCCCGGGGTATTGGATGCGTTGGGTTCGCCATCCACAATCAGACAGAAAATGCGGTGCGCGCGTCCGAGTCGCTTGAACGCCAGTATTTCTTCATTCACCCAGCGGGACTGAGCTGCAGCCGGTGAACAAAGCACGACCTGGCAGGCAGAAGCAGCCAGGTGCTGATTGAGGGTAGCCCCGAGATCGGTGGCTGAAGGCAGCTCTTCCCGATCCCGAAATACTGGTGCGACTTTCTGCGGTATCGGCCCATAGCCTTCGTCCGTCCCTATCAATTTCTTCGGTGGACGATAACTCTCAAGCGCCCGATGCAACCAGGTTGCCCATTTGTCATCACGATGACTGTAGGAAATAAAGGCAACATAGCGTGCCTCATCGAACGACAGGCTACCATTATTGGAATCACTGCTCACTTTGAATGCACCAGAAAAGGTCTCTCAATCTAACACCACTTATCGGTCTGACAGTTTAATGCACTGCATGTAGCTTGTAATAGTGAAGCATCAAACCACATCTAACCCGACCCGGAATATTTGTGATCCCACTCACAGTCCGGGAAAGGGAAGTATTGAATGCTTGGTTTAGTAATAGTCTGCAATACAATTTCCTACTAAGGTATGCATAGCACAGCGCAATATTTCCTGTCTTCCTTTATTTTACTTGAATTCACGTTCACGTTCTGGCCATATGCAGGTTGTTGTGGAAAAATTAAAAACAATGTATCGCGCTTAATTCTTAAACAAAAATGCGCGATTTTTCTTACGCTATAGCTGTGGCAGATTATGCGGTCATTTGACCCCTTTCGAAAGTTAAGGGGTTCACCGTTAACGCAGTGATAGATCTTTTATCTATAAATTGGGGGTATCGACAAAGTGATCAGAACACTTAGTGCCGCAGTTATTACACTCTTCGCTGCAGCAGCCAGCTTCGCCGTGGTTGCGCAAACAAGTCCGCTTGTTCAGTACGAGACCAGAATTGCTCTGCCAAACGCCGCCGAATCGTTATTTGTTGACGAGGTTGTGTTTCGCTGGAGTATCGGTGCAGCTGTGCAGCAGAATTTTGCGCAGGCAATAGCCGATGGCGACTCCAGTTTTGTCGTTAGTGCAACTGATCTTGAGTTCTTCACCATGAAACTCGATGACACTACGCCACTGCTGGGTGGGGTCTACATAGACGAAATCATCGTCGCTGGCTCACCTCAGGATGGCCGCAGCTTTGATGAAGTCATCTGGGAATTCGATTTGCTGGGTATGGAATTACTCGCATTTCAAAACACTAGCGAAGCCGCAATCACTGCAACCAGCGGCTTGCAATACCACGTGGCTGATGGGGTTTCCTATCCTGCTGGCGGCATTTACGAGGCTATCACCTACCCGGCGGGCACTCGCAATGCCGACAAGAGCTGGGAACTCGCTAGCCTGGCGGCAGATGCCGCCGGTGGGTATCTTGCCACTATAGGTGATGCCGACGAAGATCTGTTGCTGCACGACCTGGCACGCGAGGCAATACAGGCTGCCGGTGCAGCCTCTGATACCTGGGTAGGCGGCCTGCAAACGGGAGGCTTCGACAACAAGGTGAGTGATGTGTGGAGCTGGCTGAATGGTGATGGCGACATCCCATTGAGCGGCTTGTCTCCGTATCAGAACTGGCTGCCAGGACAGCCCGATGACCAGGGTGGTGAGGACTTCATGGTGATCAATGCCGGTGGCCTGTTTGGCTGGAATGATCAGGATAATTTAAACCGCGTAGGTGCTTATCTCATTGAATTCAATGCCCCCATGTACGTGACTCGCTATGTGGATGGCAATCTCGAGTTGCAAGAGTTCGAAGAGGCTGTACTGCAGCGGACGGCTCTTACTACTGATGTATCAGTGCGCAATATTGATTCACCACCT
Source organism: uncultured Pseudohongiella sp. (assembly GCA_964592245.1). Taxonomy (GTDB): domain Bacteria; phylum Pseudomonadota; class Gammaproteobacteria; order Pseudomonadales; family Pseudohongiellaceae; genus UBA9145. Next base: position 39,169 of record CAZQFA010000023.1, read on the forward strand.
GGTGGCAATGGAACGGTATTCGATATCACGATTTTTGAACAGGAAGCACTGAATGTAGTAGCCGAAGGATCCACGGATGGTGACTTCTGTGTCGCACCGGACCCCCGGGAAACTGAAATCCTCAATGGCGGAGGTAACACAGGTGACGGTGCCACTCAGAATTTCAATAAACGAGATCTGGCTCTGTCAGAGCTGTCTGGTGGTACCTGCACCGGGCTGTTGGACTTCCCCGATGAGGACTATCAGACGTGGGAGCAACTGCTCGGTGATATCGACCTTATCATTCCTTCGCGCTTCCGCGGTTATCGCGGCCGCGTTGACCTGACACCTGGTGATGGTGACTTCTCTGATGCTGTGGAAGATGTCTGGCTGATAATCGGTGTTGTCCGTTCGGAAGCCGAATACGACGGCCCGGTTTCCACGGTCAGTTTCCCGGAGACTCTGGTCGACTACAGCATGACACCTCTGCCAGAAACACCCGGCTGCGATCGTGCTGCAGACTGGCGGACGGTTGGACTCGGCGGCACTGTCGCCCAGTTTGATGAAGTGCCTAATGTCGAAGGCAATACCATGATTACTGAAACGGTTCAGTGCAACAGGGCCTGGGAATTAACCCGTCGCACGACGCACGTGTTCCCACTACGCATTGACGGCCCGGGCGACTCAATAGGCAAGGAGCTGGAACACATTCGCATCCATTTCGATGGTATCGCCAATACGCTTCTGGAAGCTGCCTATTGCGCGAATGATCAGTTAATCGCCGAAATGCAGGCTAACCTCGAAGTCGCCGAATCCGCCATCACCGGTCGCCGTTATCAAGATGCAGTCAATGCACTGGAGCGCATTGGTGTCGCCGCTTACCTCGATGACGACTATAACAATGGCAGTGCTGTCGGATTCAATGCCTGTCCGTTAAACACAAACTACCGCGGCAACCTGACTTCCAGAGGATTTGCAGCAGCATTTGCTGCTCACGACCGCTTCCTGCATGCAGACAGTTTTGTGCTCTATAACCCGACAGATGACCCTGTCATCGCCGAAATATTCGGCTTGCTCAAACCTGATCTGCGCGAACTACCCTAAAAGGTCAGTTAATCAAGTTCAGGTATTTGATCAGAACGGCCATTAACAAGTGCCGGTCATTAGTGGCCGGCACTTTGCGCTGAGACTCTACAATTTCGACAGTCGAGTTAATGTAATGAACGCTCCCCTCGTCATCGTCTTACTACTTGGATTCGTCTATTCACCGATGGCGAGCGCCCAGGAAGCCACCGTGCAGTCGGTCATTCAATCCAGCTGGTTCTATGGCCTGGATATTATTGGCACCATTGCTTTTGGTATCGCCGGCTTTATTCGTGCCGCGGAAGAGGATTACGACATCGGTGGCATGTGCCTGCTCACCGCCTTGCCGGCGGTTGGTGGCGGCACCCTGCGCGACTTGATGGTAGGCGGTGAGCGGCTTCCACCGTTCATTTTTAATGATCCCACTTATCTCTATATCGTCTTCTTTATCGTGCTGATCGGCGCACCGCTGGACAAACACTGGCCGCAAATCGGCAAAGGTAATTCATTCTTTTCAGACCTGATGTTCGTTAGTGACACCATTGGTCTGTCTGCTTTCTCGGTCATTGGTGCGAGTGTTGCCATCAGTGCCGAGTTGCATTGGTTCTGGGCACCCATTTGTGCCGCGCTGACTTGTGCAGGCGGTGGTATTTTACTCGACATCTGTACCGGCAGACCGCCACGTGTATTGCGTGAAGATCACTACGAGGAGTTGGCAGCTGTCGGCGGATTTATGCTTTATGCGCTGCTTGGGTTTAGCGCTTGGCTCAGTGCGACATCAGACTCCTGGTCTTTAGAAGAATTGATGTTTTTAAGCGTGCTACTGACACTGGCCTTTGTTTTTACTGCGCGTTTCGGCATCGTCAGACTGGGCTGGGGGGTCCCTTTTCAATCACAGGCAGAGGAACAGCCTTGAGCGCCATAGCGTTACGCGAACAGGAATGGGAATACTATCATGAGAGATTTCGACAACATCAACCTATTGGAGTTTCAGCAGCCACTTAATTGCTGCAACATCACAGCCCTCGCCTACGCCTGCACAGCACTGGGGCACCCGACAACGGTAGACAATATATTTTACAGTGCCCGCCTGCCCCTGCATTGGGTCATCGATGCAGGTATGACCTTGCAAGCGACTGCCGACGCCGGCATTCGCTATATGGAACGCGAGCAACTACCCTTTGCAGTCACCGCTTTCCACCTCGATGCCGGGCGGATGGACCTCTCTGAGTTTCGCGAAATGATGTCGCGTTCGGTACTGGATCCGGATGATATCCACATAATGAATTTCCAGGTTGGTATCGCCCATCAGATACCCTCTCTGGCTGGAGGTCATTTTTCGCTACTGGCAGATTACGATAGTAAATCGGATTCCGTCACCATCGCTGATACTCATCCGAAAAAATACGGACGTCTTTGGCACACTAAAGGCGAGCACCTGTATCAGGCCTGTTGCGACCTCGACAGTAGTGTTGGTCGCGCCCGCGGTTTTATCGAAGTCAGGCGGCTCGGCGAGCATGCGGGTTAAACACAGGCGCAAATAAAAAGCCCAGGCACTCATCGTGCCCGGGCTTTGTCTAGATTTCAGGATGTTTGCTAGTCATCCCGATTCGGCAACAAACCTGATCGCGTTGGCGATCCATACTGCTACTTACTTTTTTCCACCTTTGGCTTTGGCTGCTGGCTTGGCGGCGGGTTTGGCTTTGGCTGCAGAAGTAGCGGGTTTCGCTGCTGGTTTCTTCATGGTCGGAATTCTCCAATAATGTCCCGCACAATGCGGCGACAGGAAAATAATAGGCTTAATTTTGCGGCGCGCAAGTGGTCGGCGAAAATATTTTTTACAGCGGTCTAAGGCGATACCCCGTCCATGAGAATGGCCAGTCAGGAAAGACTTTTTGGTTTTGCTTTACTCGCGTACTTTGGCCACCAGCAAGGTAAAGTCACTGCCGATTTCGCCGTCAGCAATGAGCTGCTGTTCGCGAGCAATCAGGCTTCGCAGAAGCGCCTTGCCGTCTTCGGCTTGCTCGAGATTACCGGCGATATTGTCCAGCACCAGATGCAACAGTGTTCCTCCGAAGTCGCGTTGCTCTACCAGATCGAAATACTGCAACAGCACCGGAATGATGTCTTCAGAGCGAATCGCTTCCGTCGGGTCATAGGCATTCATGGCCTCGATAGTTGGTCGCTCCACCTGTTGTTTGAGACCCTCTTCGCGAATGCAGCACCGGTACTGCTCAGGGATACTGAGTAATAACTCATTGGCCAGTTCCAGTTGCCTGTCTGTCCACTGGAACTGATTGGCACCAACGAATTCATTCATGATAAAGAAGCCGCCGGGTTTCAATGTCGCGGCGACTTGCTCCATGTAATGTTCCAGCGCAGCGATGTGGTGCACCGATTGCGATGCAAACACGCCGTCGTAAGTAGCAGCAGGCAACTGCAGGTCATTGAGATTCGCCACCTGGTAATTGATCTGGTGGACAAGCCCGGCCTTCTCCGCCTCTTCAATGGCAACGTCCAGCGCCCCTTGTGAGACATCATAAGCATCAAACTGCTGGCAGATTTCCAATTGCAGTCCGTGTCGCTCGAGGCCACCGCCACCGCAGCCCAGACTGAGACAGCGCGCTACCGGTGTCGGGTAGTAACGTCTGGCGACGGCTTCCAGCCAGCCCTGCTCGGCGTTACCCGATACTGACTTGTTAATGTATTCACGCACCACCGTCGGGCTCTCGGCCCAGGAACTGGGTCGCGACGGATCACGCAGGGCTTGCGCCTGTGCCGCCCAATGTTGACTGGCGGTTGCCATGGCATCGCTCTGTGCAGACCGCGGAAAAACTCGCAACCACCATTGTTTCAACGCCATGCCATCCATCTCCGTGTGTAATTGCAGCAGGTCCTGTCATCGACGCCGCCGTTTCCTGAACCGCTACGTTGTCGTTGCGGTTTCCTTGCCAACCTTTCCTGCCAGACTGGCGGGAGCTGTCACTCTAGCATGCAATGATCATGCTGCCTTTGCCTGACGCAATCCGGCTGCCAGAGAAATGGCGCGCCCGGGCGGAAGAAGGGCTAGCGCAGTCTGTTTGACCGTATGCCTGCAGTTGCAGCGGTTTGCCTGTCGGTGATCAGACACGGAATTGTCTGACAGTGAGTGTCTACCAAGGGAGCTTTTGCGGCCTGTATGCCCAATCATGCCCAATCTGAATGACCATTATGGCACTGCCATAGGCCTGGCGGGTTTGCTAAAAATTGCAAAAGTTCCCTGATTTTTGAAATCTGCCACAAAAAGTCACATTTATTTGCAGGCGAATAATGGCGCGGGTTGCAGCTGCCTGCCAAGAGCATTTGTGACACACCCTGTAATACTTTGTAACATTTGTTGTAACAAGCTGTGTCAAAACTTTACTAAAAACAAGACCTTAGAATCAGGCGGCACACTCGTCATAGTTGACGGCGTTCATATTGTTACTGTGAAAATTTTACACTTAGCTATCAATGACTTATCCGAGAGGCCCTGAATCGGGGCATTTTGCATTTCTGTGACTAGTACCTCCGAAAAGTTGTTGATAGCATTCGCTCCCAGCGCAATAGCCAAAATTAACCCCGTTAACAATAACTGACAGTCATGAGTCCTGCCCGGACTTTTTGTGGTAGACACTTGCGGCTGATAAAAAACGTGGCTTGGCTATTTTGCAATCAAAATAACTGACTACTTAACCCACAAGGGGGCAACATGAGTCTTTTAGCTAAAACCCGGTCGCTGACTGCTGGCCTGGTTGTATTGGCTTGTGCGCTGTTTGGCGCATCAGGTGCAATCGCCCAGGGCAACGTGGATGGCTACATCCTCGGCGACGTCACTGCTGGTTCTTCCGGCGTCTCAGGTGCGACTGTCACAGTCCGCAATCTGAACACTGGACAGGAGCGCACTACCACGACTGGTGAGAACGGTAGCTACCGTATCTCCCGTCTACCTACCGGTGACTATGAAGTCACTGTCGAAGCCGGCGGTTATCGCGGCGCATCACGTGAAGTTCTCGTTAGCATTGGTCAGGGTGCACCTGCCAGTTTTAACCTGGTTTCAGGTAACGTAGAGCAGATCGTTGTTACTGGCGGCAACGTCGCTCCGGTTGATGTCACTCTGGCAGAAACCACGACTGTCTTCACTGCTGCTGAAATTCAGCGTTTGCCGATTCCACGTGATATCAACGCAGTAGCTTTGATGGCTCCTGGCGCCCAAATGGGTGACAGCGCGTTTGGTAGCGATTCCAACAACACTGCATCTCACTACGGCACAGGCTTTGGTCTGGCGTCCTTCGGTGGTGCATCAGTTGGTGAGAACGTCTACTACATCAACGGTATGAACGTAACCAACTTCCGTAATGGTCTGGGTGGTTCAACACTGCCATTCGAATTCTATGACCAGTTCCAGCTGAAGACTGGTGGCTACGGTGCCGAGTTCGGTCGTTCCACAGGTGGTGTTGTTAACGCGGTAACCAAGCGTGGCACCAACGAGTGGCGTATTCGTACTGGCTATATCACTGAGCCGGAAATGTTCCGCGGCCATTCACCAGACGTAATCGATCCGGTGAACCCGGGCTATGACGGCGTCTTCAGCCTGGACGAGCAGGACGAAGTAGAAGCATTCGTTTCTGTTGGCGGTCCGATTATTGAAGACAAACTGTTTGTCTACGGTATCTACCAGCATCGTGACATAGACACTGACAACTTCACCGGTGGTTCTAC
>CAZQFA010000024.1:0-1325 GCA_964592245.1 uncultured Pseudohongiella sp.
CATGTATTCCACCGAGTCGGCGATGATGTCGCGTGAGGGCAAGCTATAGAGCATGCCGTCGTGACCCATGGCAATGCCGTCATCGACGGCAATGGTATTGAATTCCTTGGCGACGCCGCCGGCCTTTTCGATCTCCCGCGCTACCAGTTGGCCCAGATCCTTAAGATGCACGTGACCCGGTACGAACTGGGTGAAGGAGTTGGCGATAGCGATAATGGGTTTGTGAAAGTCTTCGTCCTTCATGCCGGTGGCACGCCAGAGGGCTCGGGCACCGGCCATGTTGCGGCCGGCAGTGGACGTCTTTGATCGATAGGCGGGCATAATCTTGTTCTCGTTACGTAATGGCTGCTGCGTGTAAGGCGGGCGATTTTAGCAGAAAAGGCGCGGAAAGGGACGGCACGGCACGGAAACGCACGTAAACGCACGGCAAGGGAAGGAAAGCGGTGTGCGGGGCCGAGAATCGGCGCTCAGGAATAGCCGCACGAGGCGGCGCAAACTCAGAAAACGACGCGCTCATCTCCCACGTAGAAATAGGGCATTTCAAAGCGCAGCCGCGCCGGCTGGCAGGGGCGATAGTCAGGGTCGGCGGATTTGCTTTTGGCTGAGCTGATCAATGTCTCGTAGGCGGTGTACTCGCCTTGGTCAAGCCAAGTTTGCTTCCACTCATCCGCCAGCTCTTGATCATAGAAGCTCAGGATTAACGCCTCGGTACCACCATCATTGCCTCTTAAGTTCATGGCTTCCCGGTATTCTGCCTGTTCCCTTTCCAGAATCGCTGCGGCAACAACGTTGCCCTGTTCCTGATAGATGGCTATTTGCCAGGCGACACCAATCCTTTCATGCAAGATTGTATCGCTCTCCTGTGCCATCTTTTCGAAAAAGGCGAGGCAATTAGCGCCAATTTCCGGCTGTGCACTGATTCTGCTGGCGCAGTAGTTTTGGTTAGTGTGATTCATCAAATTTGCACTGAGGGCATAATTAATCGCATCACCGAAATAGCTATAGGATGGATTAGCCGCTTCCTGCGCAGACGCAGCAATTTGCAGTTGGTAAGTAAAATAATCGTTGTAGGCGGGTGCTTCAGCTGCTTGTCTTATGGCCAAATACGCGCCGGCATCGTCACCTTGCAAGTAACGATACTGCGCCACCAGAGCCCAGGCAAAGGCATTGTCTTCATCATTGGCCACGACTCGCGAATCGATGCCGGTCTCACAACTCGCTGCTTCTGTATTGGCAAGGCAGGCGTTGAGCAAGTGTAGGGCCAACAGCGGATTTTCCGGGTTATTTACTGCCAATGCTTGCAGCTGGGTCAATTCGCTGCCGGC
>CAZQFA010000024.1:1425-42327 GCA_964592245.1 uncultured Pseudohongiella sp.
GCGAGATACTGCACGCCTTCATGTTCATAGGTAAAGGGCAGACCGGTTACGCGGTCTGACAGTTCCAGCGTGTGCAGAATCTCACCCGTGGACTTGTCGATGGCACGCATGTACGGACCGGCATCCGCTGCACCATTGCCTTCGCCAACGAACAGCAGCGACTTGGTGACCAGAATGGCGGAACGTGTAGGCACACCGGTACGCGGAATATCAACGCCTTCCAGCAATGGATGGTTGGCGATCCGCTCCGGAGTATCGGCATTGGCAATCCACCACAGGTGATCACCGCTGTTCATGTCGATGGCCGTGATGCGGCCATAGGGTGGCTTGACCACTTCCAGACCTTGCACACGAGGCAGACGTACGCCATAGCTCTGGCTGAAGTCGATGTCGGATTCCGGGTTCTTGGCCAGTGACAGCACTTGCAGCTGCGTTCTGGACGGGACATAGAGAATGCCGGTTTCCGGATCGATGGCAGATCCTTCCCAGTTGGCGCCGCCAGTGGACGACGGCAAGTGCAACAGGCCGCGGGTGCCATCAGGCGCTTCCGAAGTAGAAGGTGGTGTGAACAGAGTACGACCGAGGCGGAAGCCTTCGATGGCTTCCAGCGCCAGGGCACGCACTTCCGGTGTGAAATCGATCAGCGCTTCTTCGGTGAAGCCCTGACGGTCGAATGGTGCCGGTCGCGTCGGGAAAGGCTGCGTCGGTGAGTACCATTCGCCGGGCACATCGCCGCGGGGCACTTCACGCTCGACAATCGGCCAGATAGGTTCGCCGGTCTCGCGGTCGTAGGTGTAGACGAAAGCCTGCTTGGTGACCGACATGATGACCTTCTCGCCGTTTGGCAAGTCGGCCAGCACCGGTGCGGCCGGTACGTCCCAGTCCCAGATATCATGGTGAATCTGCTGGAAGTGCCACAGGCGCTCGCCGGAACGCACATCGAGAGCAACGATGCCGCTGGAGAACAGGTTGTCACCCGGGCGATCACCACCGTAGTAGTCACCGGTAGGGTCTTCGATAGGCAAGTAGACAATGCCCAGTTCCGGATCACCGGAGATGGGGGCCCAGACACCGGAGTTGCCGGTGAAGTCGACGCCCTCATCGAGCCAGGTTTCATAGCCGACTTCGCCACGCATCGGAATGGTATGGAAGGTCCACAACAATTCGCCAGTGTGTACGTCGAAGCCGCGAATGTCGCCGACCACGTTTTGTTTGGCACGGGGGCGACCGCCAGTGGAGTGCGCCGCACCCACGACAATGACATCGTTCATGACAAACGGCGGTGCCGACAGTCCAATGTCGATGCTGTCGAACCGGGGGTCTTCGGTGTTACGCAAACCGACCATCAGGTCGACGATGCCATCATCACCAAAGTCAGGATCGGGAATGCCGGTTTCTGCGTCCAACGACACCAGGTGGTAGCCAGGTGACACGTCAATGACGCGTGATTCGTTGCCATCGGTCCAGAATGACACACCACGACCGGCACCCTTACGGGGGGCATTGGTGTAGCGATCGCCTTCCTGGTAACGGTACAGCCACAGGACCTGTCCGTTAGAGGCGTCCAGGGCGACCACGTTACGGGTAGCACCGATATTGGCGTAAAGAACACCGTTAATTTCAATCGGTGTGGATGGGTTGGCGTAGTCAGTGGTGGGTCCGAAATTGGCTGTGGAGAATTCCCAGGCAACATCCAGACTTTCCACGTTATCCGCGTTGATCTGATCGAGTGGTGAGTAACGCTGTGAGAATTCGTTGCCGTGATAAACCGGCCAGTCCCCCTCTTCAATACTGGTGCCGGTCTGGCTGGAGGCCAGAGGGGCAAAAGCAAGTGCGCTGCAGGTTAATACAAAGGCTGGAACCAGCTTTTTTCTTCTTATCATTGAGGACTCTCCTCCTACCATGTGTTTTGTTCTTTATTTTTCTGACATGCGTGCCGGCTATTATGCGCGAAACTGGCCTGTTTGTAAGCCAGATCAGCGCCCGCGCAGTGTTAGCGGTATAGGTCCGGGTGACATAGTACTCGACCTGAATGGCGGCGTATAACCACTAATAGGTTTAACTAGTATGACATTAACGCCGGCCACGTCAACCATAACAAAATCAATGAGTTAGCTTGGTTTGTCCGGATCAGCTCCAGCACGGTGAACTGTGTCTGGTAATTGTCGGTCAAAGTGGCGGGAATTTACTGGCAGACGGGCGGTAGCGGCTGCAGGCGCGTGGTCCGCAGTCGCCCCTGAAAGGGCTGCGTCGCTTGGTTGCAGGTACGCATTGGCCTGACTGCGCGGGCAATGGAGTGGACTGGCAGTCTGGCTGCTGACGGTATCAGACTGCCTATCCGGTACACCGTCAAATTGTCGCGAGCACCAGGCAGTCGCAAATTCGGCGTATTTGCGATCAATACTGCAAATGTGTGATTTGAGTCAAAAGCGCAAGAACGGGAAGACTGCTTCCTTCAGGGCCATGGATTGCCTCAAGGCGGCACAGGGTTAATCGAGACTGTTCACTGTAGTCGCTCGTGAATCAGCTTGATAATTTTCTGCTGGTCTTTGTCCATCGGGGCGACGCCAATACTGAGTTGCTGCGTCCAAACAAATTCTGACAAAGGGCTTGCTCGTTGGGGTTAGGCGTTCGTTTTGCTCGTCCTGCGTCTGCTCTCGCGCGGAGAGGACGCAGGGCATGCAGCAATCGCCAGAGAAGCTTTTCTGGATCAAGAAATGGCCCGACTCGGTGAGAGCTTTAACTCACAGTGCATTCTGTGTAAAAGTCTCTACAGACAAATCAGAGGAAAACGGGTTTGCCCGCTACTGAGCTTGAGGAAGTGATGATGAGCACAACGTTTTTGGATAGTCTGCTGGGGCAGCAGCTGGTGGAGAAACAAGAGGCTGCCCACGTAATGCAGAAATTTGGCGGCGACGAATTTGCAATCGCCAGCCATCTGTATTCGACCGAACAAATTGCACGAGAAAAAATCCTCATTGGCAAAGCCTATGGCAAGTACATTGGCAAGACGCACATCAACCTCAAGCAGGTTATTGTCGACAAAAATGTGCTGCGCTTTGTATCGCGCGAATATGCGTTGGCGCACCATTGTGTCCCTATCAAGGAAGTTGATGACGTCATTACTTTTGTTATGGCTAAACCGTTTGATCAAGCCGTCATTGATGAGTTGCAAGCCAGTACCGAGCACACTGTGCAAACCGAGTTCGCCTTCCCCGACGAGATCGATGACTTTATCGACATCAATTACAACACGCGCCTGGACCTGCGGACCTTGTCAGAAGATCTGTCGAAAGAAGCGCAGGCGGCGCTGGATTCGGATACTGACGAGCTGGAATTTATGGCCGGCAAGAAAGGTATTGTCGATCTGGTAGACGGCTTGCTGAAGTTCTGCCTGAAATACGATGCCAGTGACTTGCATATTCAGCCCGGCGCACGCGGTCTCAATATTCGCTACCGCATCGACGGCTTCTTGCAGACACGACTGGTGGTCAGCAAGGCGCTGACGGGGCCCATCCTGTCACGGCTGAAAATCATGGCCGATCTTGATGTTACTGAAAAGCGCATTCCGCAAGACGGCAGGGTGACGCTGCATTTACCGAGTGCTTCGCGTGATTTTCGTCTTTCGACCATGCCCACTATTATGGGTGAGAAAGCCGTAATCCGCGCTATTGGTCAGGCCGCCGACCAGAGTTTCCCGCCAATGGAGAAAATCGGTTTCTCGCCGCGCAATCTAGCGCACATCGAGTCCATCATCAAATCCACCAATGGCGTGCTGTTCGTCACCGGCCCGACAGGGTCTGGCAAGACGACTACGCTGTATTCGATTCTGTCGCGCCTGAACAAGCCGAATATCAATATTGTCACCGTGGAAGACCCGGTGGAATATCGCATGGAGGGGATTACCCAGATTCAGGCCAACGAATCAATTGACCTCGATTTCGCGCGCATCTTGCGTTCAGTGCTGCGACAGGATCCACAGATTATCCTCATCGGTGAGATCCGCGATCTGGAGACTGCGCGAATCGCTTCACAGGCGGCGCTCACCGGTCATCTGGTTATGGCGAGTATGCATACCAATAATGCTATTCAGGCGGTGACCCGGCTTGTCGACATTGGCGTCGAGCCGTTCCTTGTGGCGCCGTCGGTGATTGGTGTTGTCGGTCAGCGACTGGTGCGACGCATCTGTGAGGCGTGCAAGGAAGTCTATCAGCCAAGCGACGAAGAACTGCAGGAAATTCCGAGTGAGTTGCTGGCGCTGGAGCAGAAATTCTATAGCAGCCCCGGTTGCAAGAAGTGTCGCGGGACTGGTTATCTGGGCCGAATGCCGATTCACGAAGTCTTCATTATCAACGATCACATTCGTCAGTTGATTTCAGACAATGCGTCGATCGTGGAGATCAAGGCGGAGTGTGAGAAGTTCGGTTTCAAGCCCATGCGCTATGACGGCATGTTGAAGGTCCTGCAGGGCATTACCACATTCAGTGAAGTGAATCGTGTCACCGAGGAGGTATCCGCCGATTTCGATTGAACGCTCTGGCGCAGAGACTTGACTGTTACATTGCTAGAGATAGGGAGAGAACAGCCAGGCAATGGCGTTGCGGGTTTTTTCCCAGTTCGGTCTGGCCAGCAACTGCTCTTCGTCGAGCAAATGACAATCCGCCAGACACTGTTCGAAATAGTCGGCCATCTCTCTGGCGAACGGCTTGTTGAATACCTCGACGACCAGTTCGAAGTTGAGGCGCAGGCTGCGCGGGTCGAGATTGGCTGAACCGATCAGTGAATACTCGTCATCGATGAGTATGGCCTTGGTGTGGATAAACGGTTCCGGTTGCAAATAGACCTTGAGATCGCGATCGAGAATATGCCGCAGATTGTGCATGGCAGCCCAGTGAGCAAGATGGATATTGGTCTTTTGCGGCAGCAGTATTTTGACATCCACGCCGCGCAACTCGGCGGCGATCAGGGCGCCGACCAGATCAAAGCTGGGCAGGAAATAGGGCGTCATGATCCACAGCCGCTTCCTGGCAGTGGACATGATGCCGACCAATAACTCGGTGAGCTTGTCGAGATCGTCGTTGGGGCCATCGGAGATCAGGCGTGTCCATATCTTGGCTTTGCTGTTGTTTTTGTTGCTGGCGGTAAACGGTTCCTGCCGGGTAATACCGGCAGCGTGATTCCAGTCTTTCAGGAAAGAACGTTCAAACTCATCGACGATCTTGCCGGTCAGGCGAAAGTGCAGATCCCGAGTGTGGTGCTTGTTGCGGGTATCCTCGACGAGATGTCGTTCGCTGATATTGTGGCCGCCGGTATAGGCCACATTGCCATCGACGAGCAGGATTTTGCGGTGATTACGCATGTTGATATGCAGCGACGGAGGAACCAGGGTGATCGGATTGAACCGCTCAAAAGGGATTTTCGCCCGCCGCAATTTGCCCAGTACTGACGGTGGATAAGCTATGCCACCCAGACCATCAATTAGCACGCGTACATCGACTCCGCGGGCCATGGCGGACTTTAATGCACGCACGAACTGATCACCGACACGGTCGTTCTGAAAAATATAGGTGCAACAATAGACGCGGTCGGTGGCGTTTTTAATGTCTGCCAGCATGGTTGGAAAGCATTTTTCGCCATTCACCAACATACGGATGTCATTGCAGGAGCGCAGGCCTTTGCCGGTGACGGACTCACCGACCAGCGACAGTGGCCGAAAGTCGGTACCAGCGGGTTCTTTGATGGCGCGGGTGCTGTCCGGTGGCACAGTTGACTGGTACAGCTTTTGTGCCGCTTTACTGACCCGGTTGATGCCAAACATCAGATACAAGAGCGGACCGATAATCGGCAGGAGCACACAGAAACCCACCCAGGCCAGAGCCGAACGTGAATCGCGTTTCGTCATCAACACGTGATAGGAGGCCGTTGCAGCACAGGCGGCAGCAAAGAGAGTAACGAACAAGCTGAGGATGAGGTAGAAATCCATAATCTGCTGTCTTTAACGGGCCTGAAGGGTGACTTGGGCGATCACCGCACAATGATCTGAATGTTGTCGCCAGGGTGAGTTTGCCATGACTTCGGTAGCGCGCACATCAAAGCCGCGTAAATAGATCCGGTCCATTGGCAACATCGGCACCAGAGCCGGGTAGGTGGCAGGCAGCTGTCCGGTGCTGACTTCAGAGGCTTCGATGAGATTGCAGGACGCTTTTAATTGTCGGTGAATAGTGCGTCGCCAGTCATTGAAGTCGCCTGCCAGAACGAGCGGTTCGCTATCCGGTATGTAGGTATCAATATAGTGAATCAATTTATCAACTTGCTGGCGGCGCTCACGCTCCATTAATCCGAGATGCGCACACAGCAAGTGAATGCCGTCCTCCAGAATGCCATGCAATATGCCGCGCTGTGAAAATCGATGCGTAGTGATATTGAGATTGGAGAACTCGGAGAACGGGTATTCGCTCAGTATGGCATTGCCGTGATGACCATGCTGATAGATGGCGTTCTTGCCGTAGGCGAAGTGCCCCCAGACGGTGTCCGCCAGATATTCCAACTGATTCACTTCCGGCCAGCCAGCCACCGATTTACGGTGCTTCTCGTTCTCGCCGATAATTTCCTGCAGAAACACCAGATTGCTGCCACTGTCACGCAAGTTGTCACGGATCGTTTCCAGAGTAAATCGGCGATTACCCATCGAAAATCCCTTATGCATGTTCAAGGTGAGAATTTTGAACTCACGCATGTCTGGTCGGTCCATTGCTACTGCTGTGCATGGCAGTATTATTTCAATGGTGGCAAAATTTATCTACGTAGTTTGTGGAGATTGTTCACAGAATTGCTGGATGCCGGCAGCGACAATTGCAAGTGGGGCATAATTGGCCGATAGTGCTGGTAACGCACGATGCGCACTGAATGTTGAACCCAGTGCCACAAGATCTGAATAATAAGCATCGGCTGGCGCAGGAGATCGTGGATGAGATTGCTTGGCAATTGGGAGCCGTACGGAGGCGTCACAGCGGCAGAGCTGGATTTGTTGGCTAACCGTGTGCTGGTGGTCAGTATGGCGCTATTGCTGATTCCACTGGTTGCCTCTCTGTATCGGGCGACTACTTCCGGTTGGTTGCCCCTTTATGCCTACCAAACAGTTGTATACGGCGTGGGATTAACGGTAGCGTTGTTGCGCCGCAGAATTGATGGTCGGGTGAAGGTGCTGGTCATCATTGTTGGCTGCCTGTTTGTTTTTCTTGCTGGCCATTTCTCCAATGGTCTGTTTAAAGGCGGGGCATTCTATTTGCCAATCGCACTCATCCTGACCGTGTTCTTCTTTGGTCCGTCACAACTGTTTGCGCTTTTTTTAGTGGCGGCGTTCGGCTACATCTTTATCGCTGTCGAATTCATGATCGGGAATCTGCAGTCGGACTTGCGCCTTGATCAGGTGAATCAGGATGTCAGCTACTGGATCAACACCGGGGTCTCGCTATTGGCGTTCTTTGTTATCTCAAGTCTGGTGATGTCCAGCTATCGCAAGATGTTGACCGACAAGTATCAGGAAGCGCAAAGCCAGCGCGATGAGATCGAACGCCTCACCAAGTACTGCTCGCTAACGGGTGCCGGGTTGCTGGTGACTGCGACGGAGCGATTGAGTGATCTGCTTGCCGCTGGCTTTGATGATGGCGAAGAAGGAGCCTTATTATTGGTGGTGATAGAAAATCTGGCAGAGATTAACAATGAGCAGGGCTATGACATTGGGGAAATGGCACTGCGACAAACTGCTGAACGCTTGCAGGGTCTGCTGCGACCGGATGATTTTCTGGCGCGTGTCGGTGGCAGTCGCTTCCTGCTGATTCTGCCCCGGGTAAAGAGTGACAACCGAGCTGACTTTCTTGCCGAGCAGATACAACGACAAATGCAAGCGCCAGTGAAGAGCGCACCGCAACGCTTCACTATCAAAATCAGTATCGGCATTACCCGATTCCCGGTGCAAGCGCTGGATGCCAAACAGTTGATTCTGCGGGTGAATGAGGCAGCACAGGCAGCGCGGCGTGATCAGGTTGGTGTGTTCCGACTACTGTAGTACCGAATCGTTCTTATCTAGCTTTAACTTCAATCCAGGCGTTTGCGGAAGCGCAGAATAGCCAGCGTCAATGTGACTGCCATGAACGCCAGAAGGGCCACGATTTCGGTCCATAAACTGAGCAGTTCGGCACCACGCAACACAATACCGCGAATGAGTCTGTTGAAATGGGTTAGAGGCAGAATTTCGGCAATGCGCTGGGCAATGACTGGCATGCCATCGAATGTGAACATGAAGCCCGACAGCAGGATTGAAGGCAGGAAGAAAAAGAATGTCATTTGCATGGCCTGAAACTGGGTCTTGGCAGTTGTCGAGATGAGCAGCCCCAATGACAAATTGGTAGCAATAAACACCAGAGAAGCAATCAGGACGTGCCAGAGACTGCCGCGCACAGGTACGGCAAAGAACAGCCAGCCGAGAGTAAACACAATCACCAATTGCAGCAGGCCGATCGCCACATAGGGGATGATCTTGCCTAGCATCAGCTCGAATGTTTTTACCGGGGTGTTGATGAGTAGTTCAAGATTGCCGCGCTCTTTCTCCCGCACGATGGCGACGGCGGTAAACAATACCATGGTCATAGTCAGGATGACGCCCACCAGTCCAGGTACAATATTAACGGCCGAGCGTTGTTCGGGATTGTAAAAATTGCGGACTTCGATACGCGTACTGGATGCGCGCTGTCTGGCCTGCGAGTCGAAGGCCACGGGTATCTGTGTCAATTGACTAGCGACGCCGAGAATGATCGGGTCCGTGCCATCGACCAGCAACTGGGCGATCTGCCGATCCTCACTGAGCACGCGCCGGTCAAAGTCTGGCGGAATAAAGAGTCCGACCGAGATTTCACCTCTGTCCAGCATGGACTGCAATTCCTGAACGCTGGCGACACGGCTCTGCAGATTGATGACTTGCGAGGCACGAATGTCAGCCACCATCTCGCGCGACAGATGGGTGTCCGCCTGGTCGGCGTAGCTGGCCGAGATGTTGCGCACATCGGTATTGATGGCATAGCCAAACAGCAACAGCTGGATCAGCGGTATACCGACGATCATGCCAAAGGTCAGCCGGTCGCGGCTCAGTTGCAGAAACTCTTTATGCAGGATGGCGCCAATGCGCTGGAGTGATTTCAATGCTTCTCCTCCTGCTCCGCATGACGCTCTTCCTGCTTCTGGCGCAGTTCGGTGACAGCGACAAAGATATCTTCCAGGTCGGGGAATTTCTGTTCCACATCGGCTTCAATGCCAGCGCTGGCTAGCTGATCCCGGACCAGTTTCTCAGGCGCCTCAATCTCTTTATCGACAAGTAGCCGCAGGCGAATGCCCAATTGGGTGATGCTGAGAATGTGGCGATTGTTTTCGAGTGTCTGGCGCACTTGATTCGGCGCCTGCGCCGACACTTCGATCACATGGCAGGGAATTGACTCACCCAGTTGCCGTGGCGATCCATCGGCAACCTTGACCCCGCGGTCCAGAATCGCCAATTGATGGCAACGGGCGGCTTCATCCATATAGTGAGTGGAGACGAGTATCGTTGTACCGGCATCCGCCAGATCAAACAAGGTCTCCCAGAAATCGCGCCGGTTTTGCGGGTCGACGGCGCTGGTTGGCTCATCAAGGAAGAGGATTTTTGGTTTGTGCAGGGTTGCACAGGCGAGTGCCAAACGTTGCTTCTGGCCGCCACTGAGTGTGCCCGCTTTTTGTTTGCGGCGCTCGCCCAGGTTGTAAATGGACAGTAACTCTTCAATGCGTTGGCGCCGAATTTTTCGCTCCACGGCATAGACTTCGCTGATGAAGCGCAGGTTCTCCTGCACAGTGAGATCCTCATATAACGAAAAGCGCTGGGTCATATAGCCGATCAGCTGCTTCAGGCTTTCCGATTCCTTGCGCGTGTCCTTGCCAAGTACATGAGCTTCTCCCTCGCTGGGATCCAGTAGTCCGCACAACATGCGTATAGTCGTTGATTTACCCGAGCCATTCGGGCCGAGAAAGCCATAGATCTTGCCGACTGGCACTTGCAGATCGACCTTGTTGACTGCAAGCAAATCGCCGAAGCGCCGGCTGAGTCCGGAAGCAGTAATGGCAAATTCCTGAGCGGACATGGTGGTTGCCTCTAATTCAGCGTCAATTGCACAGGCACGCCTTCTGGCAAGCGCTGTGGTCGCTCGGGCAAGCTGATTTCAGCGACGTAGGACAGGCGCGAGCGATCGCGCTCGGTCAATGCGAAATACGGTGTAAAGCTGGCTTCATTGGCAATGCGGCGCACGCGCCCGGTCAGGGGTTCGGCGATGCCATCGATATGCACAGTGACGCTGTCATCGACCGCGAGACTGGCGCGCAGTGGCTCGGGAATGTACACACGCGCATAGGGTTGTGGGCCTGACAGCAGCACGGCAACAACATCACCGATGCGAGGACGCTCGCCAACCTCGAATAACAGAGAATCGACGATGGCAGTCACGGGGGAGGCAATCTGCAGGCGCGCACGATCAACTTGCAGCAGAGCCAGTTGTTGTCGTGCTTGCCGTAGTTGCGCTTCTGTTTGTGCGATCTGCTCCTGCCTCGTGCCGGCCAACAATTCACTCACTGCCGCTTCCTGACCGGCGACACGCGCACTGGCTACTTGCAAGGTCTTTTCGGCGCGATCAACACTCTCGGCGGAAGTCAGATCACGCGCCAGCAATTCGCGCAGACGATTCAATTCTCGCTGTTGATAGTTCCGCTCGTACTCAAGTTCTTCCAGTGTGGCGCGCGCCGCAGCAATGGTTTCTGCGCGTGGCCCGGCTTGCTGTTCTGCCAGCAGTGCCTGCAAACGCTCAATATTGGCGTCAGCTTCACCCAGGCGAATCTCGAGTCGGCTGCTGTCCTGGCGCAGGATGACAGTGTCGGCCTGCACACTCTCACCTTCGATTACTTCGATGGCAGTAATGGGTTCGCTGGACTCGGCGACCAGCTCTACCCGGTCGGATTCGAGTTGGCCTACGGCCATGAGAGGTGGTTCACTGCAGGCGACAGCAAGCAGCGGCAAACAAATTGAAAACAGGCGAAGACGACGCATGGCTTACTCCTTCGCAGTATTGAGAACGCCGTGATGGAAGAGCTTGAGGGTGTGGTCAACCAGTTGATCGACACTGTCTTTGTTAACCGGTATTCCCAACACACCTTCAATGACCGGTTTGGCAAGAAACGGGAAAATCGTCATGCTCATGAGCGACAGGGCGGTCAGTTGTGGCTGCAGGTCTTGGCGATAATGTCCCCGCGCAATGGCACTGGCCAGCGAACTGCGCAGGCGCTGTGCCAATTGACCGGCAAATTTGCTGAGGATGATGTCGCGGGTTTCCTGTTGCCCGAAAAGCACTTCGCGCACAATGAAGTTGGGCCACCAGGGATTTTCCAGTAACAGTTGCGAATAGCTGGCACAGAACTCTTCAACACTGTGCTCGCCATCGGCATGCAGACTGCGCAGTCGCGTTTCCAGTTCGCTGATCAACTCGTCCACCATGGCCAGATACAGGCCCTGCTTGCTGCCAAAGTAGTAGTTCACCATGGCGCCATTGACCCCGGCGGCGGTAGCGATCTGGCGGATCGACACGGCTTTGAACTCTTTTTCGAGGAACTGCTCGCGCGCCGCCTGCAACAAGTCGCTCCTGACTTTGTCTTGCGCCGGTCCGCGCGGTCGGCCTGCTGAACTCTGGCCTGGCTGGCTGTCAGCTGTCGAAATGTCAGTAGGCATGATCATTCCCGTAGTGAGTGGAAGTATTAATTAATCATTTAATTAATTAATTTGCAAGAGCCGACGAGTCTATTTTGCTAACGCGAAGGCTGGGGTCAGCGTGGCAATACTGGCCATGCCTCGCGCCTCGGCTGGCGATGGTCCGCATGTGCTGCGTTGGGTACGGGTTGGGGGGCTGATTAGAGGAGTTGGAAGAGAGGGGCAGCGCACTCTGACGGCCACAAAAAAGCCCTCGAAAGAGGGCTTTTTTGCAAGCGTTTGACTTTGCCGTCGAGTTTAGTCGGCGTCCTGGAATTCCACGTGGATTTCCAGATCGATGTCGTCACCGACACCGAAAGACACCATGTTATCAAGGCCGTGATCGGAGCGCTTGAAGGTGGTGTTGGCCGAGAAGCCCAATGTATAACGACGAGTCAGGAAGTTGCGGCCGCCACCGTGGAAATTGACTTCCAGCATCAGCGGAGCAGTTTGTCCCAGCAGCGTCAGGTCGCCTTCGAAGATGAACGTGTCTTCGTCAACGGCTTCAACAAAGCGCGTTGTGCGGAAGACGGCTTGCGGGTAGTTCTCAACATCGAACCAGCTGTCACCGCGCAGGTCTTCTTCAAACTCTGGCAGATTCACGTCGATAGAGGCAGTGTTAACGATCACCTCAACGCTGGAATTTTCAATGTTCTCCGGATCGAATTCCAAAGAAGCATCGAAATCACCAAAGCGACCAATGAAGGTAGAGAAGCCGAGGTGATTGATCTTGAAGATCAGTGCAGCGTGATCTTTATCGAGTGTGTAACCGCCGCCACGAAGTTCTGTGACTTCTGTTTCAAAGTTGGGCGAGACGAGACGGTCACAGCCGGCCAGTAATGCCGCACTGCCCAATACGAGCGCCAGGGTACGGCATTGAGACTTTAGTTTTTTAATCATGAGTTCAACCTATTAAGGACCAAACCTGTCCAGTTACTGCGGTGAAGCGTAAACGTCGATAGCGATTTCCACGTCATTGGGAATTGCTGAGGTATTCGCCCAGTAACCCTGACCGACGCCGAATTCCAGACGCTGGATTGTCACTTCACTAGTCAGATGAAAACGTGGCTGGCCATCAAACATTTCCACTTCGAATTCGAAGGGAAATTCCATTGGCTTGGTCACGTCGCGAATTGTCAGCGAACCTTCGGCAACAAATGAGTTCATGGACTCCAATGTGCAGTTTTGCGCTGAGAAAGTGGCAGTCGGGAACTGGTCAACGTCGAACAGTTCGATGTCGAGCAGATAGTCCAGAACTTCCGGAGAATCGACATTGATTTCGGCAATCGGAATAGTGACCTGGAAGTCACAAGCGCCTGGACGCATCGGGTCGATATCGAAAGTCGCATCGATGTTGCCGAATGTACCTTCATACGGGGTGCCTTCATAAGAATATTTGAAGACAACGCGTGATTCATTCGGATCCAGAACCCATTCAGCAGCCTGAGTTGGCAGGCTGGCGATCAGCAGTAACGGCAGAGCCGCGCGTGATAATAAAGTTTGCATAATAAACAATACTCCTGGTTTTGATTTACGGCAGTGCCAAAGTGACCAACTGGGTTGGTGCACCGCTACCGCTCACGAACATGGCGATGTATTGCACGCCGTCGTGCTCGTAGGTTAAGGGTTGTCCGGACTGGACATTGGGCAAATCAATCTCCGCAAGGATCTCGCCTGTTTGCTTGTCATAGGCACGGAAGATCGGGCTGGCGCCTGGGCCACCACCGCCTTCACCGGCGAACAACAAGGTCTTGGTCAGTACCAGACCCGCACGAGTCGGTACCCCGGTACGCGGAATGTCGATACCTTCCAGCGCCGGGTGATTGGCAATGTTTTCCGGGGTATCGGCATTAGCGACCTGCCAGAGGTGATCGCCACTGTTCATGTCGATCGCCGTGATGCGGCCATAAGGCGGCTTGACGATATCCAGGCCCTGCACTCGCGGTACACGGACACCGAATGCCTGACTGTAGGCGACGTCCGAGTTACGGTCGTTGGCCACGGATAGCACTGACAGAGCGGTGCGTGACGGGATATAGATGACGCCGGTTTCCGGGTCGAGTGCCGCGCCTTCCCAGTTGGCACCGCCGGTGGCTGACGGCAGGCTCAAAGTGCCCACAGTGCCATCATCGGCTTCTGCCAGTGAAGGTGGTGCGTAAACATTGTCGCTCAGACGGAATTCCGCAATCGCTTCCAGTGCTTCGGCACGCAGTTCCGGGGTGAAATCGATCAAGTCGTCTTCAGTAAAGCCCTGACGATCAAAAGGTGCCGGACGTGTCGGGAAAGGTTGCGTCGGTGAATACCATTCGCCAGGTACGTCACCAGCCGGTACCGGCTGTTCTTCGATCGGCCATACAGGCTCGCCTGTTTCACGGTCAAAGGTGTAAACCCAGGATTGCTTGGTGACTTGCATGACCACCTTGCGGCCATTGGGCAGGTCGGCAACCACGGGTGCGGACGGGTTATCCCAGTCCCAGATATCGTGGTGGATCAGCTGGAAGTGCCACTGACGCTCACCGGTAGCCACATCAACGGCGACCAGTGCGTTGGCGAACAGGTTGTCACCCGGACGGTCACCGCCGAAACGGTCACCAGTGGCTGATTCAACGGGCAGGTAGACGTGGCCCAGTTCCGGGTCGCCTGACATTTGTGCCCAGACACCGGCGTTACCGGTGAAATTGACGCCTTCGTCCAGCCAGGTTTCGTAACCCACTTCGCCACGCTGCGGAATCGTGTGGAAGGTCCACAAATGCTCGCCTGTGATGGCAGAGTAGCCGCGCACGTCGCCAACCACATTGGTCTTGGAGCGCGGACGCATACCAACACGGTGTGCCGGACCGACTACTACGACGTCATTCAGGACGAAGGGGGGCATGGAAGAGCCGATGTCGATATCATCGTAACCATCTTCATAGGCGTTACGCAGGCCGACGAACATGTCGATATAGCCGTTGTCACCGAAATTCGGGTCGGGGATGCCGGTTTTGGCATCCAGAGAAACCAGCTGGAAACCCGGTGTAATGGTCAGAATGCGGGTTTCGTCGCCGTTGCGGTAGAAAGAAACGCCGCGGCCGGCACCTTTACGCGGTGCATCGTCATAGCGTTCGCCTTCTTGCGGACGCCACAACCACAGCAATTGACCGTTGGTGGCATCCAGTGCGGCGACGTTACGGGTGGCGCCGGCAGTGATATAAAGGACGCCATCAACTTCCAATGGAGTTGACGGGTTGTTGAATTCTGGTGAGGGCCCAAACTTCTCAGTATTGAAGGTCCAGGCAATCTCGAGATCAGCCACGTTATCGGCGTTGATCTGGTCAAGTGGCGAATACCGCTGCGCAAACTTGTTGCCGTGGTGATCCGGCCAATCTCCTTCGTAGACGCTGGTACCTGACTGACTCCATGCTGCTGAAGCACTCAGAATACCGACACCCATCATCATTGAGGAAATCAGTCGCTTTCTTCTTATCATCTAGCACTCTCCCGATAGTTTGTCTTTGAATCCTGCGACCCCTGAATCGCCAAACGCTAAACGCGCGCATTGGCCTAGTCGATCAAGCCGCTGAGCTAACGAATCTGCTGCAAGGGGAAATCGGACTATTTCTGGTGTATTCAGTGTAAATAGTAGCCGGGGCCGGGCCGCATGAAGGATAAGCAATCTGTTTTGCACAAGCAAGTTGATCAAGGCTGATGTCCCCTAATCCTGCGGCTGGCGGGCCGATTGTTACAAAATGTTTGAGTTTGCATGGGGGCAGTTTCAGCTTTTTTTGCTGAATCGCTCCTGAATCCTGCGCCATGAGTGGGCAAACGCGATCAATCCCCGGTTAAACCGGTTGAATTTCGCGAGTAATGGGCTGTATCAGGTTGTTCGATAGCGCCATGGCACGTTCGTCATGAATCCGTTGAAATCCGTGGGAGATGCTGTTCGCGACCGGGGCTCACTTTTGCTTCTATATATAAGCAATAAACTCTCTCTAATGTTCGGTATTGTCGGGATGGCTTCGGCCTGCCGCCTTCCCTGCTTCGAGACACCTGCTAATTGCCCCGGATGAAAGTGCCAATGCCGCTGCGAGTCCTTTGACCGGTCGCGAGCAAGTGGAATTTCAATTCATACAGATCGTCACCTGAAGCCAGAATAGACAGTGAACCTATCAGATTCATGCCGGGCTCCGGGGCTCTGGTCCAGCTGGCATTGACAGTCGCATTGCCGATGTTTTCGCTGTCCAACTGCCATCCTTGCTCTTCTATTTGCGCCTTGAAATGCGCATACACCTCGTCAATGGGCCAGTCGATACTCAAATTCGCATTTGACTCGGCTTCGCTATTGCTGCGCGAGCCACCGCCAATGCCAAACAGAGGGGAGTACTGTCGTTGCTCTGTTTCCGGCATCTCCATCCGTGGAATATAGCTACGCAGGTTTTGCCCCATGCTCATGCCGCGCATACTCATATGCTGTTGTTGCTCCTCCAGTTGTGCGGCACAGCGGCGTGGGTCATTGGCCATATTGCTGCTCAAGGTTATTAACTGGCGGTCATTCACTTCCTCTGTGCGGAATGAGACGAAACCCAATGAATCGTGGCAGTAGCGCGCGGAGGGATAGCGAATCACCTGATTGGGACTGATGAAGCCGTTTTGCTCGGGTTCGGGAAAATCAACATTGAATTCGCTGAAATCTTCAGCGGTGAAGACTCCACCAAGTCTTGTAGTGATTTCGTCCGGGGATAATTCCGAGGTCAGGATGACTGTTATGGAATTTGCTCGCTCGGTGCTACCCATCACTTCGAAGCCAGCGGGTAGGTCAAAGTCCGGAAAGCTGTCAGCAATGTCCGAATAGACCGGGACTGGACCATCGGGGCCGTATCGACCCAACAGTGCCTGCACCAGCTCAAGAGGCACCAGGTCTTCAAACTCGGTATCAGCTGTTGCGATAAGAGGGCTAGCTGTAAGCGCTATCGCTACGAGTGATGAAGCGAGATTCTTCATAATACACCTCATGTTGTTGTTTTATGCCGGGCTATCAATGCAGATTTAAGTGGAGCAGCGTTACAAAAAATAAAACATCATTGCCCGGTCGCTGCGCGGTAAATGCTGGTCCGTTTAATGACGCGTAAATCTCACTGCATCGACTACGCCATTCACTAGCGTAACCGCCAGCGTGCGATTAGCAGATGACAGGAACGACGCTACCGGATTGCTGGTTGACCAAAAATAGTCAATGCTTTCGCTACCATCGCTTGCAAGATCAATGAGGCGACTGCCCGGTTCACAGGATACCGCCGCGAGGACAGAGGATTCGCTCATGCCATTAGTTATTGAATTAGCGGCGTTCGTCAGTTGTTCAACACTGCAAGTTGTTGTGCCCGAAGCTAGCTGTGATGAGCGCAGGCCAATGCGAATGACGGCGCCTTGTTCCAGTATGCCGGTGATTGTAGTGCTGCCGGAAAAGAGGTCAGTGCGGAAACCTGCGCCAACAGTTGTTGCAACCATCGGTATGCTGAGCCAGTGGTAAGTTTGGGTTTCTCCTTCCGCATTGACCGTTGTGTGCGAAAGAGTGCCCGGGCAGCCCAGTGTGTCATTGACCTGAGTGAGTGTTTGCCCGGCTTGCAGTGACGAAAAACTCTCCAGCATGGTCGCTTCATCGCAAAAAGTAATGCTGCTTATACTGTCGTCTGCAAAGGTGTAGCTGAGCAGTTGGTCTTCCCGAAACAGGGTGGAAAGAAATGGTCGGCTCGCGGGCAGTGTCACTTCAGTCAGCGCTGAATCACTGTATTGAAATGCCAGTGCCGGATTCCCTGTCGCACCGACCGCCGAGGTTTTTGCAAACGGTGAGTAGCCGTTGTCGACAGACCACTGCAGGACGGTCAGTCTGCCCAAATCCACATCGACAGCTTCCTGGGGGCGAGTGATGCTGGCCGGGCAGGTCAGGCTGGCGGTGATATCGGCATGGGTGCTGCTCACTGACATCCGGGCAATGACGGCGTTGATTTCATCGGCTGTGCAAATGACTTCGGGTGACAGGTTTTCAAAGGCGGTAACGGCGAGTTTGCCATCTGCTTCCAGCTGCAGTTCCACATTGCTGAACAGGTCAGCTTCGCCCTGGGTCGGTAAAAAGCGCAGTACGGGCAGAAACAAGCGGCCGGTTTGCGGTACGAAATACGGATCCCCCGGATCATAACTGCCATCTGAACTGATCCAGAAGGGCTGTGCTGCCAGTGAGGTAGTCAGAAGCAGCCAGACGCTACTCACGGTAGCCATAACAAGGCGGCGTACAAACATCGCTATTCCACGAAATTTTAGGGATATCGAGCCAGTGTAACGTGGCGCAGAGAGTCGCGCCACCCGGTTTCTGGCGCTATACTCTCGCCTCGACGGGTGTCATGCCTGTCATGTTCTCGGGGCGGGGTGTAATTCCCCACCGGCGGTGAGTCAGCAATCCTCGTTAAATCAGAGGCTTGTGGATCAGCCCGCGAGCGCTTTTGTGGCCCGAAACCTGTCTAACTCGACAGGTTGGCTGGTCAGGAAAGGTCAGCAGATTCGGTGTGAATCCGAAGCCGACGGTAACAGTCCGGATGATAGAGAACGGCAAAAAACGCTCACCTGCGTAACCAGGCGGGGCAGTGCGATTTGGGCAAAGTGTGCCGAATGCGCTGCGACTGCTGTGTTGTTTAGCTGCAGTGAACGTCTTTCCGTACGCCCTGATTCTAGCTCATTGAACTTGAAGGAACTTGCTATGAATCAGAATCAATCGATCAGCATTGCCTATATTCAGGCCGGATGGCACGAAGACATCGTGGAGCGCAGCTTCCACGGTTTTGCGGCCAGTCTGGGGCAAGCCGGTATCGCGACGTCGCAAATTGAGCGCTTTGCTGTACCCGGTAGTCTGGAAATTCCCTTGCAAGCACAACGGCTGGCCCGATCGGGTCACTATGACGTGATTGTCTGCGCCGGTCTCATTGTCAATGGCGGTATCTATCGTCATGAATTCGTGGCGCAAACGGTGCTTGATGGCATGATGCGTGTGCAGCTGGATGCAGACGTGCCGGTGTTATCAGTCGTGCTGACGCCGCACGAATTTCAGGACACTGCAGAGCACAGGCAATTCTTCAGCAGTCATTTCGAAAAGAAAGGTGCGGAAGCGGCGGCCGCCTGTCTGGCAGTAATCCGGAATCAGCAAGAAAGACTCACTGACACAGGCACTGCCCGCGTCGCGTAATGCCGGACTGTCTGGCACCGCCAAGGATGGCGGCGCCAGTGGCATGCCTGCAGTGTACGCAGCATGTGCAACAGTGCCGAGAGCAAAAAGAGGGCGAGCTGACCCGTGTTAATAACTGGTTGGTTCGGGGGGGGGTGTCAGCGACTGTTTGGCTCGTCGGTAATCGGTAAGCTGCCATTGTGGTGATTGCCTTTGCGGATTTCGATGCGCTTGGCACGCACCGTTGCAGGCGACAACTCTAGCGACGGCATAATAATCCAGCCCGGTAATGCCGCTTGCTGTTTAAATGCATTTTATTGGCAGTCATGGCGCGGCCGAACCAATAGTTGCGTTGAAACATCAGGCAATTAATTATTGCGATAGTTTGACTTGTTCATCGAGATGCCTGGCACCTGAGTAGGAATAATCCTACATGCCTACGCTTGGCTCGCCTGTTAACTTTCGTCAGATAAAATGACAAGAGATAGTTCAATCGGGATATAAGTCAGGCTTTTCTTAACAGGGTTTCAGCCGATAATTTGATTATTGACAGGTGCGCGCTTGAAAAGTAATGGAGCTAGTAGCGATAGGTGTTACGCTGCGAAAAATTCGCAATGCCATTCTTGCCAGAATTGCAGTGAGCTATTCTGCTAAATGACTCACGTTATAGAGTCTGTGCACAAGATACCGATTCATTACCTATAGTTTATTGTGTTCAGTTAACTGTACAATCCACTTTATACAGTCGCCCGAAACTTGATCCCGCTACCAATCGATTGAGTCTGCGCAGAGCATTGATCTGTCTTTCATGACGCGGCGTAATAGGGTTTTGGTAAATAAAAAATGTGCAGAAGCACACACGCCAGCGAAAATGTCTGCTGGTGGCTAGCGAAGAGCAATGCCGGGCCTCTAGTCGCCCTGAGGGCTTAATGGGTAAAAGTCTCGTAGAATTGACAAGGTCAGCGTTGTGGACATCGCTACCTATACTTTCCGTATTATTCCTGCTGGCAGTCACCATCTTCGGCTTACAGCGAACCACTTACCTTGCCAATTTGACTTCCCAACAAGCGGAGACCATTACGGTCGCCGAACGAATTATTCGTAATGAACTTAATTCGCTACGAGCGGATACCACTACGCTGGCGCGATCAGGTGCAGCAGAAATATTCGCGGAACGTCTTTCTTTCGGCGCTTCTGCTGAGGACCTGCGCACTATCGCAGACATACTCACTGATAATCTGGTAGCGTTTGCCGACTCCAGTCAGCACTACAGTCAATTGCGTGTGCTGGATCTGAACGGCATTGAGGTAATTCGGGTTGAATTCCAAGATGGCCGCACTGTGATAGTTCAACAGGAAAATCTGCAAGATAAATCCAATCGCTACTATTTCCAGGAAGCTCTGCAGCTAGTCGCGGGGAATGTGGCAGTCTCACCGTTTGACCTGAATGAAGAGAATGGGCAGCTGGATATTCCATTTAATCCAACCCTGCGTGCGGTTACGCCAATACAAGGAGATGTTTCTGGCGAGATTGGTGCTTATCTGGTGCTGAATTATTCGGGTGAACGGATACTGGGACAATTGGAAAATCTTGAAAGCCATGCGGGCGAAGATCTGATCTTGGCGAACAGTCAGGGCTATCTTTTTACGGGTATGATGGAGGCTATGCGTTGGGGATTTATGTTTGACAACGGCCGTGAGAATACTTTGGCCAGTGCATTCCCTGAGATCTGGCAAGAACTCCAGTATCAGCAGAGCAATAATCTCATCAACGACAACCGGATGTTTTCGTTTGCGTATATCTGTGATGATATAAATTGTCAGGATAACTTTCTCAATTCATCAGTAGTATCGCAACTGCCATTTTCTGGTGCTGACTTCCCGTGGTTGATTCTTGTCTATCAGCCGGTAGACGTGATTTCGATGATGAACAGTCTGAATAGTATTACCTCGATACCTTATCTTCTTCTGGTATTGCTGCTGGGTGTTTTCTTGTTGGCTCTTCGCAATTCCGTGTCGCTAGCGGAGCGCTCGGAAGCGCTACGCGAGTCGAATAGCGAATTGAGTCAGCTTGAACAGCTATTGTCCGGATTCCTGAATTACAGCTCTACCATTGCCTATGCAAAAGATGCATCGGGCAGATTCAAACTGGTGAATAAAGCCTTTAGCGGTTATGTCGGGAAATCTGTTACCCAACTCCTTGGCAGTAAAAATGGCCAATCCGAATATGCATCGCCGACGCCGCTCGACGATGTTGAGCGAGACGTTCTGGCCACTGGCGAAAAGCGAGTGCAGGAGGAAATCTGGATAGATCCTGACAGCAAGGAGAAAAGGAATGTGATTGTCTCCAGATTCCCCGTCAGGGATTTAGAGAGCAAGGGCGATCTCGTTGGCGTTATTGCTTTGGATATAACCCAGACAAAGCAGCAGCGCGACGAGCTGGAGGAGCGCAGGGCATACCTTGAAACATTGGTCAAGATATCACCAAACGGGATCATGTCAGTTGATGAATACGGCAAGATTGAGTACGCCAACGAGTATATTGCCAAGGCCTTTGGCTACTCGCAAACTGATTTGCTTGGGATGAGCGTCGATAATTTAGTGCCATTGACGAATCGTTCCGGGCACAAAAATCTTCGTGAAAAGTATAGAGAAAGTCCCAGTGCAAGACTGATGCAGCCCAACCGGTCAGTGAAAGCGCAGCGCAAAAATGGTACGACGTTTGATATAGAAGTGCTGCTCAGTCCTTTGGAATATCAGGACAGAAAGCTTACGCTGGTGATATTGCGGGATATCACCGATCGCGTGAAGATGGAGGATCATCTTCGCCAATCACAAAAAATGGAAGCTATCGGGCAGCTCACTGGTGGAGTCGCACATGACTTCAATAATTTGCTTGGCATCATCATTGGTAATATTGAATTGCTACAAGCAAGGCTCGTAAACGATACCCACAGCATCAACAGGTTAGAGAAAATACTGTATGCAGCTGACCGTGGTGCTGAATTAACCAAACGACTGTTGGCCTTCGCCCGTCGGCAGGTTCTGAACGCCGAGTTGGTAGACGTGGGTGAGTCGCTCGACGATGCTGTCAAGCTTATTGGTAAAACGCTGAGCGATAAAATTGACTTCAAGGTGTCTCTGCCTGAGAAGAGGCTATTCGTATTTCTTGACAGAATTGAATTGCAAAATGCCTTCCTTAATCTGGCGATTAATTCCAGAGACGCGATGCCTGATGGGGGTACCTTGACGCTGCAAGCCGAAGCTGTCTATCTCGGCACTGATTTCCTGAAAGGAATGGATGAAGAACTGGTAGAAGGTGAATATGTTCTGATTACATTTTCAGATTCCGGTACTGGTATTTCGAGCAAGAATTTGCCACATATATTTGAGCCATTTTTCACTACAAAGGAGCGCGACAAGGGTACCGGCTTGGGGTTGTCCATGGTGCATGGCTTTGTCAAACAGTCTAGCGGTATGGTGAAGGTATACAGTGAGCTCGACGTCGGCACATCGTTCCATATCTACTTCCCTCTACATATCGGCGCCGGAGTGGTAGCCAATAATGAAAGAGAATCTCTGGAAGCTCTTGATGCGTTACCCAAAGGCAGTGAACGTATATTGATCGTGGATGATGAGCCGGAGTTGGCAGATATCGCATTCGAGACTCTGTTGGCATTGGGCTACGATGCCGTCACGGCAAGTTCTGCTGAGGATGCCATGCGCATCCTGGCACATGAGGCGCATTTTGATCTTGTGATTACCGATATTGTCATGCCCGGCGGTATGGATGGCATCGAGTTACGGCAAGAAATCAGAAAGGCTTATCCTGCCCTTAAGTGTATTTACACCTCTGGTTTCTCCGCAGAAGCGCTGGAATCGAATAAAAGAAAGTCGCTCGATGAAAAATTGTTGAGAAAACCTTTCATGAGAAGGGACTTCGCCTTGATTGTCAGGGAAGTACTGGATGGTTAAGTCATTCGACGTCTGTTGTTTCGTTGCCATTAAAGACTTCACGAAAGACTTTCAAGCTCTGGTAAGGCGTATCTATCAGAAGCATATTGGTTAGCCAGCTTGGCAACGAATTCCCGGGATTAATATGCGCGGTGTTTTCAATTCTTACCCGCCCATTATCAAGCGTAGTAAAGCGCCAGTTTACCTCAGCATGAGTCAGTCTCACCCTGTCACTATACTCTTCCACAACGCCGACAACGGCATGAGAAATCAGACTTATGGTGTCTCCAGACTCGTCTTGTTGCCATTCTACTTGCGAAACGACATCCCGATCTTTGAACGGGAACGGTAAGTTGTTGTGGCTATACACCAGTGCTTCGGTTGGACTCTGTTGTTCAATGATATAACTTTCTTTGCAACTCCGGCTCCACTCCGGGCAGGACTCGGATTGTGTGAGAAATGCAGCCAGTGCTTCAACACTGGTGTTTTCGATAGTTGTTACAGCCCTCACTGCGTCATAGGAAGAGTCTCGGACATCACCTCTGTATACCTGAATGTCATCCCGGTCGCGACGCAATTGCCATTCGCTAACATCCAGTGAGGCTTTGGACGGCTGGTGAATGATGCCGGCAAAGCAGGCCAAAAGTAATCCAGTTGTCAAAAATCGCTGCATAGAAAACATCGACACGTACCGTGTATTCAAATTGAAGAGCAGAAGCCAATCGGGTGGTGCTCGATAGGCGCATTGGCTGTAGCGGTTGGCTGGTGTCCTGATTCAGGCGAAGTCTGACAGGAAGAATAACAGTAAAAGCAACATCAGGAACCATAATACCAGTAGGGAACTACGCTTGAACCAGTTGATTTGTGAGTGCCCGTGGCTCGTGGCGACTGCCGTGGTCTCTGATACAAGGGGCGCCATCTCGTTG
Organism: uncultured Pseudohongiella sp.; assembly: GCA_964592245.1. Taxonomy (GTDB): domain Bacteria; phylum Pseudomonadota; class Gammaproteobacteria; order Pseudomonadales; family Pseudohongiellaceae; genus UBA9145. Next base: position 25,309 of record CAZQFA010000024.1, read on the forward strand.
TCTGAAGAGAAAAAGCTGATTATCAGTGCCACCGCAAAAGTCATGAAAAAGCCAGTCACATTCCACCACAGCCAGGAGATGTCAGGTGCTGTTATCCACAAGACGATATTGAGCCCGACGCCTGCCGCGAGGCCAATAATGGCGGCAAGTCCATGCACGCGTCGCGTCAGTATGCCTAGCGCGAACACACTGAGTATGGAACCGTTGGTGAGCGAACCAATCTGATTGATGGCTTCCAACACCGTACTGGCAATGTCGCCGACGAAAAAAGCCATGATCAATGTGACCATTCCCCACAGGGCAGTGATGAGACGCGAGTACATCAGTTCCCGCTCCAGATGCCAGGTTTCCTTGTGACGAAACCGCCGCACGAAGTCTTCCATGGTCGTGGCACTCAAGGAATTCAGGACGGAGTCCAGTGAAGACATGGCAGCGGCGAACAATGCGACCATGGCGAGGCCGACAACGCCTGCCGGCAAACTCTGAATCATGTACAGCGGCACGGCAAGATTGTATTCAGGTGAGCCACCATTACTCGGCAGAGTGCTGATGAACTGGGGATTGTTGCCGGCATACACTGCAATGCCGACACCCACCAGACAGTAGATCAACACCAGCGGGAAACGTAGCAAGCCATTGAGAAACAATGCCTGATTGGAGGCGTCAATATCGCGGGTGCTAAGAGTGCGTTGCACCTGTGATTGATCGCAGCCGTAGTAAGACATATAGAGGAAGAAGCCGCCGATCAGCATTGGCCAGAAGGCGAAAGTCTCGCCGTCGCCCAGACCATGGGCCGTAAAATCCAGCGTCTGCCGGCGTTCCGGTTCAAGTGCCGCGAGCATTTCACCCAAGCCACCCGATGCCGAGAGCAAAAGCCACAGGACGGCGAGCAGGACCGACACCAGAATGGCCAGTTGAATCACATCGCTGTAGATGACACCACGGATGCCGCCCAGCACATCGTAGATGACCGTGAAGGCGCCCAGTAACAACACTGACCAGACAAATCCGAGGCCGGTGATGAGATCGATGACAATGGCAATACTGTAGACAGTGACGGACGTGGCAAAGGCGCGGACGAACAGGAACAGGCCGCTGAGGGTCAGGCGTGTCGCCAAATTGAAGCGTTGTTCCAGATAGGCATAGACCGAAACCAGTTGCAGTCCACGGAACAGGGGCATGGCGATCAGAATAAGGCCGATCATTGCCAGCGGCACAGCCAATTCGTACTGCAGCCACACCAGGCCACCGCCGACAGTGAAAGCGACAAAGGCGGGCGCGCCCAAAATACTGTTGGTAGAGCACTGGGTCGCCATAATGGAAATTGCTACCGGCCAGGAGCCGATGTGACGGCCACCGACATAATAATCTTCGCGAGTGTTCTGGCGTTGTGCCAGCCACCAGGCCAGCCCGATGAGAAAGGCGAGATAGGTGAAGATGACGATCCAGTCCAGGGCGGCCAATGACGTATTCATGCGCTGCCCTTGATGCGTAACATACTCAGGTAGTCGTCCATCTGTCGGTCGATGTCTTCTTCCCCGACATCCAGCAGTCGCAGCATTTGCCTTGTTATCAATAAACTGGATTCGAGGATCTCCGGAATCACATGGTTGGCCCCGAGAGAAATCAGTTCTTCATAGTGACTGTGTTCCTGGCAGCGGACGATGATAGGGATTTCCTTGTGAAAGCTGCGGATACGGTTGATAGCCTGTTTGCCTTCGCTGAGAGATTTGAAGGTCAGTATGATGAGGCGCGCTTCATTGATATTGCAGTGTTGTAAAATATCGAGATTGTTGTTGTCGCCATAGATCACCGGTTTACCTTCGCGCCGTGCCGCGTGCACGAGATCGATATTTGATTCAATAGCCACATAAGCAACGTCATTATTGTGCAGGAAATCGGCCAGCATGGAGCCGAGTCTGCCATAGCCGGCAACGATGACGTGATCATGCAAATCTTTCGGTACAGCGGGCAATCCGACACCTTCGTCAGTGGCAGGCAGCAAGCGCTGTCCCAGCGAGGTGCCGTGACGAATTAATAGCGGACTGATCATCATGCTGAATATGGCAATCAGGGTTATAAAGGAAGCCTGTTCGGCGGGAACAATGCCATTGCTCAGCGCCAGTGCCAGCAGCGCGAGGCCAAACTCTCCAGCCTGGGCCAGGTCAAAACCGACCGTGAGCGCATTGCGCCCGGAATACCCCAATAATTTGACCACAGCACTGACGGCGAGAAATTTGATGGCAACCAGAGCCAGCGTAAAGGCAATGATTCGCAGCCAGTATTCCTGCAGTAACGCCAGATCAATGCTCATGCCGATGGTCACGAAAAACAAGCCGAGCAGAATGTCCTTGAAAGGCCGGATATCGCTTTCTATCTGATATTTGATGGGACCTTCACCGAGCATCATGCCAATGACGAAGGCGCCGAGTGTCATCGATAAATGAAAGGCGTGAGTGAGCCAGGCCGCCAGCATGACAATGACCAGAGTGGTCAGCACAAAAATCTCGTTGGACTGACTCTTGGCGACTTCCTGATAAACCACCGGTAGTATCCAATAGCCCACAGCCAGCAGGATGGCAACGACGATGGCGGCGTCGATGCCGGCGCGGGCCAGTGCTGGCCCCAGTGCTGTATCGCCGCCACCGCCAAGCACTGGCACCAGCACGAGAAAGATGACAGCAACGAGGTCCTGAAAGAGCAGCACGCCAATGGACAGTTGTCCGTGTACGCTGTGTATTTGCTTGTTATTGCCAAGCTCTCTGGTGACGATGGCAGTGGAGGAAAGTGCCAGGCTGCCAGCGATCATTAGTGCTTCGGCTGGTGTGGCCCCCCAGAGAATGACCGCAAAGTAAAACAGTGCGCTGCAAGTAAGCACTTGAAAGCCGCCGACAGTGAAGACAGCAAAGCGCATGCTCAACATCTTGCGAGGGTTGAATTCGAGGCCGAGGGCAAACAGCAGGAAGACGACGCCGAACTCGGCCAGGAAGCTGAATTCGCCGGGATCAGCAATCCAGCCCATGGCATGTGGCCCGATCACTGCGCCGACGAGCATATAGGCGACTATTGACGCCATTTGCAGGCGTCGCAACAACAGCACACCTAACAGTGAGAACGACAGGATGACGACTGTTTGCTGAAACAGGGATTCAGACACTAATACGGGCACGGAGTTGAAAGTCAGGGATCAAGCATAGGAAGTCGCGCCCCTGATTTCCAGCCTTTGTCTGCAATTAATCTCTCAGCGACGGCGCTTGATATCTGAGCAGCGGCGCCAGCGGCCGGTTACCGAGATTGCTGGCGCGACTGCTGCTGTTTGAGAAGTGCATGCATAGCCTGCATTTCGGTCTGCATGCTGGCAAGCTGCGCCGCCATCTCGTGGCGTTCCTTGTGCGCTTGCTCGGCGGTTTCCCGATCCTGCTCCTCGGTCATCACATCCAGAATGGTGCCCACCATCATGTTCAGGAAGACGAACGCCGTGAGGAAGATGAAAGACAGGTAGAAGATCCAGCTCAGTGGGTGCACGGCCATGGTGGCATACATTACGTCGGTCCAGTCTTCGAAGGTGGCGACTCGGAACAGCGTGAGCATGGCGACTGAAACATCACCCCAGAGATTCTCATCGATACTTGCAAAAAACAAAGAACCGATAGCGCCATAGATATAAAAGATAATAAACATCAGCAGGGCGATGTAGCCCATGCGCGGGATCGCTTTCAGCAAGGCATTGATCAGTGAACGCAGTTCCGGCACTACGGAGACCAGGCGCAGGACTCTGAATACGCGCAGCAGGCGGCCAATTAAGACGGCCTCGGCATTTTGTAGCGGAATCAGACTGCCAATGACGATAATCGTGTCGAAAAGATTCCAGCCATCGGCGAAGAAGCGCTTGCGCTGTTCGCAGGCCATGAAGCGCAATAAAATTTCCGCCAGAAAGAAGTACGTCACTGCTGTGTCGAGGCTGCTAAGAACACGCTCAAACAACGGCGGTATGTCATAGGTCTTGGCGCCGATGGAGATTGCCGACAGTACGATGATGAAGATGACTGCCGCTTGAAAGAAACGACTGCGTTCAATACGTTGCAGAGTAACGGCGGCTCGAGTGCTTGAGCTGGAGCTTGAACGGGTGTTTGCAGGGGGTTTTGCAGAAGACGGGGCGGTCATGGCGACAACTCGATAACGGCGAAAAGCGGCGATTATAGCCGTGCCCTGATACTGCCTCAATGCGCCGATCGGGCATTGCTGTGGATCAATGCCATCTACAGGCCTGTCTTTAAAATGGTACAGTAAGCCTACGCAACAGGCGGTTTCAGTGTTCCGAATCCAGCATGGGCTCGAAGACGTACTGTCTGTATTGGTCATTGATACAAGTCAGGTACCTACTATGCAAACCCTCATTGTCCTCGGTCTGGTATGGATTTTCGCTTACAACCGGGCACACATGTACACCATCCTGTTCAGTCTCGTTGTGGCCCTCGCCGTGATGACCTTTTTCTGGGGCTTGGCTTTGCTGCCCTGGCTGGTGCTGGCGGTGGTGGCCTTCTTTTATTTCGCCAGCGCCTTGCGCATGCAATGGATTACGCTGCCGGTCTACAAGTTCTTCCAGACAGTGTTACCGCCGATGAATCGCACGGAGATGGAAGCGCTGGAAGCGGGTGATGTCTGGTGGGAAGCCGAACTGTTTCAGGGCGATCCGGACTGGCAGGAATTGTTGGCCTATCCGAAGCCGACACTGACGGAAGAAGAGCAAAGCTTTCTCGATAACGAAACGGAAAAGCTGTGCGACATGCTCAATGACTGGCAGATCGTCAATGCAGACCGTGATCTCAGCCCTGAGGCCTGGCAGTACCTTAAAGACGCAGGTTTCCTCGGCATGATTATCCCCAAGGAGTTCGGTGGCAAGGGGTTCTCGGCACTGGCTCATTCGGCCGTGGTAACCAAGTTGGCCACCAAGAGCACCAGTGCGGCAGTGACCTGTATGGTTCCCAACTCGCTGGGTCCGGCGGAATTGCTGATGAAGTACGGCACCGAGGCGCAGCAGCAGCGTTATCTGCCCGGTTTGGCCAAGGGCGACGAGATTCCTTGTTTTGGCTTGACCTCACCAGAGGCGGGCAGCGATGCCGGCGCGATTATCGACCGCGGTGTCGTCTGCAAGGGGCAATTCGAAGGCAAGGAATGTCTTGGGCTTTCGTTGACCTGGAACAAGCGCTATATCACATTGGCCCCGGTAGCCACAGTGCTCGGCCTGGCATTCAAGATGGAAGATCCGGAGCATTTGCTCGGCGATCAGGAAGAACTAGGCATCACGGTGGCGCTGATACCCACCGATCATCCTGGCGTCATTCATGGCAATCGCCATAACCCCATGGGTATGGCTTTCATGAACGGCCCCACGCAGGGAACCGATGTCTTCATCCCGCTGGAATGGATCATCGGTGGCGTCGAATACGCGGGTAAGGGTTGGCAGATGCTGGTGGAGTGCCTGTCGGAAGGCCGTGCGATCTCATTACCGGCGCTGGGCACTGCCATTGGCAAGGCCAGTTATCGTTTGACCGGTGCCTATGCCATGCTGCGTGAACAATTCAATCTGCCGATTGGCAGATTCGAGGGCGTGGAAGAAAGTCTGTCGCGCATCGCCGGCTACAGCTATCAACTGGAGGCGTCACGCTTGATGACAGCGGGGGCTGTCGATCAGCACATCCGTCCGTCTGTGGTATCGGCGATCGCCAAATACCACATGACAGAGAACTCTCGACTGGTGATTCGTGACGCCATGGATATTCATGGTGGCCGCGGCCTGATTCTGGGGCCGATGAATTATCTGGCCTTTGCCTATATGAGTACGCCAATTGCCATCACGGTGGAGGGCGCCAATATTCTTACTCGCAACCTGATCATCTTTGGTCAGGGTGCCATTCGCTGCCATCCGTTTATCTTTCGGGAAATGCAGGCGGCCAAGGATGAGGATGCCGAAGCGGGGCTGGAGTCATTCGACAGTTTGTTCTTCCGCCATGTCGGTTACACCATCAGTAATTTTGTGCGCACGCTGACGTTGAGTCTGAGTGGCGGACTGTCGACACGAGCGCCTGTCACTGGTGCCACAGCAAAGTATTACCGGCAGTTGACGCGCATGAGTTCGGCGCTGGCGCTGGTATCCGATATTTCCATGATGCTGTTGGGTGGTGCACTGAAGCGCAAGGAGCGCTTGTCTTCTCGTCTCGGCGATGTGCTCAGCAATCTGTATCTGGCGTGTGCCGTACTCAAGTTCTATCGCGACAGTGGTCGCAAGAAGGCTGACTTGCCTTCGGTACACTGGAACTTGCAGCTAGCGTTATACAACTGTCAGGTTGCATTCAAAGAGTTCTTTGAGAATCTGCCGAACCGTCCCATAGCCTGGCTGTTAAAGCTGATCGTCTTCCCGTTCGGTAACCCGTACCGATTGCCCGATGACAATCTAGAACACGAGCTGGTACAGAGCATGTTCACCGACAACGAGCTGCGACAGCGCATCACCAAAGACATGTACATCGGCAAGGACGACAGCGATCCGGCCTTCATTATCGAGGATGCCTTCACCAGACTGTTGCAGACGACGGCAACGCGGGAAGCTATTCAACAGGCAGTGAAGAAAGGCGAGATAGATGAGGCGCTGGATGTGCAGGGACGGGCTGATGCGGCCTTGAAGCTGGAGTTGTGCTCGGCTGAGGAAGCAGCTGACTTTGTCGCGGCAGAAAAGGCGCGGCGCGCGGCCATGCAGGTGGATGACTTCCCGGCTGAGCAAGCGGCGGCTGAGTCCAGTGCGGTCAGCAACGCCAAGCCGCGCAAGAAGGCCCAGGCGAAAACTCAGGTGAAAACCAGGCCGAAAACCAAAGCGCCGGCAGTAGCGGCGAGCGCTACCGCAAGCCCTGCAGAAGAATCCGCAGCCTCTGACGATGATGACAGCAGCGAGCCTGCTACCGACAACTAGTCCTGTCACTGGTTCGCGGTCACTCTGAGCAATAAAAAAGCCCGGCTTGGCCGGGCTTTTTTATTGTTGTTGCTGATGTTGTCAGCGCATCAGAATGTCGAGCGAACCTTGAAGGCCAGCTCCATACCGCCGCCGTTACAGTAGTCTTCGATTTCCTCGACAACACCGTCAGCCGTAGCACCGACATAGCGGGTACGCACGCGACAGAATTCCTTGTCCGACATATTGTTGGATTCCAGTCGGAAAGTGACGTTACCGAAGGCTTTCTTCTCGACGAAGGCTTTCATGTAGGGTTGTTCGACCCGGGTCTCGGTATCGATGATGTCGACAACGGTACGCCCGCTGCCACCATTGGATTGCTGATTGTAATCCAGACCGTAAGTCAGGCCGAGACTGGTGACATCATGACGAAAGCCGACAGCGGTCTCCCAGCGGCCGTTTTCATTGCTGCGGCGTACTGTGCCGAGGAACGGGTCGACCGCCTCATCTTCGCGTAATTTGATACCGGTGGTCAGCAGGGCATTCGGCAAGCCGATCATGCTCAACTGCGTGCTGATATCGAGATTGACGCCGTAGCGAATACCGTCACCGATGTTGCCGCGTGCTGATTGCAGGTTGTCGGGACTCGGTGAGACATCCACGCGGCCGATGATGTCTTCCAGATCGCGGTACCAGAACTGGGAGTTCACCACACCCAGATCGTCCGGCAGACGCATCTCCAGATTTACTTCGTAGCGCCAGTATTGCTCCTGACGGATATCCGGGTTACCGGCCTGGGTATTCTGGTCGTCATCGCTGTTATCAACCGTGGCGGCAAAATCCGAAAAGCTCAGCTGATCCACACCCTTGCGGATGTTGGCGCGGAATTGCAGGTTATTGGTGATATCGAAGCGGTAATCAATGGCTGGCTTCACGAACTGGAAATCACGCTTGTTGAGCACATCGCCGGTTTGTTCAATGGTCGACTTCTCGACGATAACCGAACTTTCCAGACTCATGCGATCGTTGATGCGCCAGTTGTGTACGGCAAAGGGCTCAAAGCGAATTTCCTCGACCGTTGAAGTGGCATTGCTGACGCGCTGCGGCACCAGACCGCCGTGATCGGCAGAAGGTGTGCCATTGCCGGCGACGCCAAGGCGCAGGTTGGAATCACGAATGGTCTGAGCGCCTTCGATACCCACTTCCATGCCCTGATCATCGTTGAGATTCCAGATATAGGAGGTGCGACCAATGCGCTCGCGATTGCGCTCCTGATTCAGCAAGTACAAATTCTTTTCATAGTCGCCATCGACCAGCGCAAAGCGATTACGAGTCGATTCGTTGTCTTTGTCATTGACGACAAACAGGGCGCGATAGCGACTACCGTTGCCGAAGTTGTGTTCGAAATCGCCGCCCATTTCCCAGTTGTCTTCCATGCGCGTGTTATTTTCACGTTCAAGCGTCTGGTAGTAGTTCTCCAGCACGTTGATTTCGCGATTGATCGTCGACGGTGTTTCTCCCTGGGTTTCATACAATGCATTGAATTGCACCGTATTGTCGCCAAACAGGTAGCTGACGCTGCCGGAAGTCTGGATTTTCTTTTCTTCGCGGATCTGTGTCTCGTAGCGGGTCTCTTGCAGTTCGCGCAGAGCGTTGTACGAATACTCGCGACCTTTCATGGCGCGGTAATTGGGGTCGACCTGCAGGCTGAGCAAATAGCTCAGGTCGCCGGCTTGGGCGTTGTAGGAAAACTGGCCGCCATGATCCAGATTGCCATCCTGTGTCTGGTCAGTACGCAATTCAACCGTCGTGCTGGACAGGGAAGGTACATCGAGCAGCACGACATTGACGATCTGACCGCCACCGCGCACGCCGAGTTCCTCGGAGGTGCCACGAATAATTTCAATGTAGTCGACCTGATCTGCAGAGATGCGGCCCAACTGGCTGCGGCCCTCGTTGCTCTTGCCGGGCATACGCTGCCCGTTGATCAGTACTTCACCGGCACCGGAGCCGAGACCGCGGCCGCCACCGGAGCCGCCGCCACGCAAGGCGAGGCCGATACCGGGAATACGGTCCAACATGTCATTGGCAGACACCGGGTTATATTGCGTAAAATAATTCGCTTCGTAGGTGACAGTGGAATCGCTGCCGGTGCCGGCGCCGGACGCGACGGGAATCACCTCTTCAGCAACGGAAAATGAAGACCATAAAGTGACGCTCAGGCAAATGGCGCTTGTCTGAATTTTTTTCAAAATTATTGTCTCTGGGATTGTCAGCTGCGCAGATTACAGAAATTTTTGCAGCAATATTGTGAATTAAGTCAAAAGTATACCTAGTACTCTTCGGCCAGTCTGTGACATTTTGTAGAGAAATCATGTCCATAGCGCCACAATTGCCATAATTCTCGTATCTGCAGAGCGCTTGCAATAAACTATTGCACCGTGACGAACACCAACGCTCCAGTTCTGCTTTTTCCTACCCATTATTTGGGAAATTTCGTGTTGGGATTGCCGTGGGTCGCGCAAATAGTGCGCTCGTACCCCAATTCACTGGTGGTGCTCGACAGCTGTTTCCAGCCACTGGCAGACATGGTGTTGCCGGCTGACACACAAATTCTCTACTACCCTCGCGCGAAACTGGCCAGTTCGCAGCCATTTTTCAGCCGCTTGCGCCACTATTTGTCATTTTTGAAAATTTTGCGTTCACGTCGTGACAGTACACTTCTCGATCTGGAAGGTGAGCGCTTTACCGGCGTGTTGTCGCTTCTCAGCGGCTGCAAGGAGCGAGTAGGGCCCACTGGCAAGCGCGCCGAACGTTTTTACACTCGCGTGCTCGATCTCGATTATTACCGTCATCGTTACAACGCCTTCGGCGAGGTCTGCGCTGAATTCAGCGCTGGTGTGACCCCTTCCAGCAACTTGCCATATCAGTTGAGCGAGGCGCTGAAGGCTGCGGTGCGTGAGAAGGTGTTCTTCGATCCGCTGGCGCGACCCTGCGTGGCGATACATCCGGGCGCCAGCGTAGAGTACAAGTTATGGTCGCGAGATTATTTCATCAGCCTGCAAAGCGAGCTTGCGGCGGCCGGCATGCAAGTGCTGTGGGTCGGCGCTGGTAAAATGGATGCAGAGATCATCGCCGATATACAGCAGCGCAGTCCTGATTCAGGTGCCATCAGCTTGTGTGGGCAACTGGATTTTGCCGAACTGGTGACACTGCTCAGTCAATGCCGTTGTTTTATCGGCAGCGACAGCGGACCCATGCATCTGGCTGCGTCGACCGGTGTGCCGGTCTTTGCCTTGTTCGGCCCCAGCAAGGAAGCCATCTGGTCCCCCTTGGGTGACAACAGCACGGTATTGCGAGGCAGCAAGCCTTGTGGCGAAAATTGCGATGCCTTTGCTTGCGATTTTGCCTATCAATGCTTGCAGTCATTGCTACCGGAGCAGGTCATGCAGGCGTTACAATCGCAGGCCCTGCTGCCGACAAAACAACCCTGATTATCAGCAGCGTTTGCACAGCAGGCGGTTCAGCATGGGCTTGCCGTTACCGATAATAAAAACAGCGACAAAACATTACTCACCCGAGGCCAACCATTGAGTCACACATTGCCAGTCAGTGCCTACATCATCACCCTGAATGAAGAAGAAAATATCGGGCCGTGTCTGGACCGGCTGGTTGAGTTTGATGAAATCATTCTGGTGGACAGCGGCAGCCGCGATGCCACGGTGGCGATTGCAGAAGCCTACCCGAATGTGACTGCGAGTTTTAATGCCTGGCCAGGATTCAGTGCGCAGAAAGCCCATGCATTGTCGTTGTGTCGCAATGAATGGGTACTCAATATCGATGCCGATGAGCTATTGACCGACGATTATCTGGATGAGGTACGCCGCATCGTCGCGGCTGATGAAGCAGATGGGCTTGAATCCAACCGTACCTTGTATCGCTGGGGCAGGCGTCCGCGTCATTTCGGGCGTGATGATCGTTTGATCCGCCTGTTTCGCAAATCAGCCGGTCACTATGAAGATCGTCGCGTTCACGAAAGCATTTCGGTGACTGGCAAGATTGCCCGGACCGAGGCCACCATTATTCACAATGAGAACCTGACTTTTTCGCAACGCATCGCCAAATCCAACAGCTACAGTGAGGCCAAGGCGCAAGACAAGTTTGATAAGGGGCAGAACGCGTCAGTGCTGACTATCGGCTTGATTTTTCCGCTGACCTTTATCCAGATCTATGTCTTTAAAGGCCACTTTCTCGATGGTGTGGATGGCTTCATGACCAGCATGAACGCGGCGTTCTACAATTTCATGAAGTACAGCAAGCTGCGTGAAATGCACCGGCTGCGTCGATTGCGTGCGCGGCAGGCCCATACCAAGCACCTGCCGCCGGCGGACAAGCAGTCCTGATTACAGGTCAGCCTCATAGCGACTGAACTTGCTCGCGTACTCATCGGCCGGGTTGCTGATGAAGTCGCGCAGGTTTTCCTTGCCATCCAGATGCACTTTCAAAAACGCCAAGGCGAAACGGCCGATTGTACCGAGGTCCGGACCGCCATTGGCAACCAGCATATGATCGCCGCTGGCGAATTCCAGATAGACCTTGGGAGCGCTGGCGCCGATCGCTTCGAATACTGCCCGGGCATGGCCGGCGGGGGGTGCCACCTCATCGGCAGCGCTGGCGATGATCAGTGTGGGCGTGCTCAAGGCACTGTAATCGGCCGAGAAGCTGCCGCCCAGTTCGCAGCAATACAATGCCAGAGGAATCACCGCCTGAATTTCGTCGCCCAGCTCCATGGCGGCCGCTACCGACGCACCACCGCCCAGTGAGTGGCCCATGATGGCAACGCGACTGGCATCCAGTTTGCCTTGCAGTGGACTGTCGGGGTTGTCGTTCTGCGCTTTCAGGAATTGTACGCCGGCTACCAGTGCGGCTTGCCGCGCCGCGAAGTTATCCGTGGGAGTGTTGGTGTCGACAATCATGACCGCGTAGCCCAACGAGGCCAGTGCCGGTCCCCACCAGTCATAGTTGTCCTGGGTGCCGCGATAGCCCGGCATCAGGACAACGCCGCCCATGGGGGCATCAAAACTCAGTGTGAGAGGATAGAAGAGCGTGGCGGCGGCAAATTCGGCGACGTCGACATCGGCCTCGTAAGTGCGTACTTCAAACAACCTTTCGCCGAACTGTTGTGCAGCGGCACGGCCAATTTCCCGGCCTTCGGGGCGGTAGCGGCCAGCACTGTTGTCCTGGGCGCTGCTGACAGAAAGCAAGCCGCTGAAGCCTGTCAGGCACAGTACGATGAGCAGGGGTCGAACGAGCAGATGTATCGGGGGCAGGGTCATCACGGTATACCTCTTGTTATCAATTTTATAGGCAAACACGTGGCGCGAGCGCCAGCTGACTGCAAGCAATATAGCAAAGCCCCGGACAAATCGAAAACGCTGTCGGCGCGGAAATTTCCGGGCTGTTCGACGGGTCTGCTTTTACAGGCAATAACGGCGCGATTGGGCAGGACAAGGTGCCGGCTAAAACGGCGATTTGTCTAGGAATTGGCGCCAAAAGCTGGATAATCTGAAGACTGGGTTTCGCTACCCGGCAATCGGGTAGGCCCGCAAGTTGCGCGCCCATAGTGCCTTGTAATCATCATTATTGATGTTTGTTGGCGCAAGCGCATGCTTGCCGACCAAGAAATAGAGGAGAAGTAAATGCAATTTCTTGATGTAAGGAGAGTGACTTCAGCTGTCCTGATCAGTTTGCTGTCTGTGTCAGCTGTCGCCCAGGAGTCTACCGAATGGTATACGCTGGGTAATGATTATGCGCACACGCGCTACACACCGGCTGACGAAATCAATGCCGACAATTTCACCGATCTGGAAGTCGCCTGGGAATGGAATGGCGCCAGTTTTGGTGCGGTCAGTGGGCGTTCGACGCCATCCCTGATTGACGGCAAATTATTCACTGTCGCCGGCTACAACCGTTATGTGGTGGCAATCGACCCGAAGACCGGCGAGACAATCTGGTCTTATCGTGAACCACACACGCCACGCAGTGACTATTCAATGCGTGCCGACTACGGCAAGGGCGTCGCCTACGATTACATCGATGGCAAGGGTGTTGTCTTTAATGTTTCGCCCGGCTTCTTCCTGACGGCGCTGGACGCAGAAACCGGTGTGCCGCTGGAAGGCTGGGGTACGCCAGTGGGTGTGGAAGGATTCCCGGAGTCAGGTGTCGTTGATCTGTTGAAAGATCTCGGTCACCCCTACGACCCCTATGAAGGTATTCCGCTGGAAACCGGATATATCACCTCGTCCTCGCCGCCGATCGTTGTCAATGACACAATCGTTGTAGGCAACTCGGCAGAGCAGGGATACCATCAGGCACGTATCGAGAACGTGCCAGGTGACATTCTTGCTTATGACAAGAACACCGGTGCCTTCAAGTGGAAGTTCAATGTCATTCCCCAGCCCGGCGAATACGGACATGAAACCTGGGAAAATGATGCCTGGCAATGGACCGGCGATGTTTCCTCCTGGGCGCCACTGTCAGCGGATCCCGAAAACAATCTTGTCTTTGTGCCAACCAACCCGCCGACAGTCGATTACTATGGCGGCTTCCGTCCCGGTGACAATCTGTTCGGTACCAGTCTGATTGCGCTGGACACCCGCAGCGGTGAGCGCCGCTGGCACTTCCAGATGGTCAAGCACGACGTCTGGAACTTCGACAATCCCACCGCGCCCATTCTGATGGATCTGGAAGTGGATGGCCGGGAAATTCCGGCAGTCATGCAGGTTACCAAGCAAGCGTGGGTGTATGCCTTTAACCGCTTGACCGGTGAGCCTATCTGGCCGATCGTCGATCGTCCGGTGCCGGCTTCGATCGTCCCCGGCGAGCAATTGTCAGCGACTCAGCCACACGTGACGCGCCCGGCGCCTTATGACATGCAGGGCATCACCGAGGATGATCTGGTGGACTTCACGCCGGAGCTGCGTGCCGAAGCACTGGCGGTCATGGAAGAATACGTCATGGGTCCGTTGTTCAACCCGCCGATTCATGCCGACAACGAGATGGGCAAATATGCTGCGATGAACTGTCCAGGTGGCTCGGGCGGCGCCAACATCAATGCGCCACCGGTAGCGGACCCGGAAACCGGTATGTTGTATGTGTCGTCTCACAAAGCCTGTTTCGCGCTGCGTGTGATGCCGGGCGAAGAGGCTGACCTGTTGTTCCCGAACTCTACCGGCGTCACCACTGCGCAGTACGCCAACTCGGCACGCGGTGCGACTTCACGCACGCCGCGCCTGCGCTCTGGTATCCCGATCTGGAAGCCACCGTATAGCCGTATCACGGCAATCGATATGAACAGTGGCGAGCATGAATGGATGGTGCCAACCGGCGAAACTCCGGATCGCATCAGGAATTCCCCGGCGCTGGAAGGCGTCGAAATCGGCAACACCGGTACCGGCGCATTGGTACCGATGGTGGTCACCAAGAACATGCTTGTTTATACCGATGACGCCAGCGATGGCACGCCCATGTTGTGGGCGCTGGACAAGCAAACCGGTGAAATCCTGGCGGCAATCGAAGCCCCTGCAGCCAGCCGTTACGGCATGAGCAGCTGGGTACACGATGGTCATCAGTACATCATGCTGCAGACCGGTCCTACCCTGACGGCGCTGGCACTGCCCGCAGCACAAGCGGCGGCAGGCGGTCACTAGGATCGATCAGTAACAATAAAAAGCAGGAATATAAGAAAGGCGAACCTTTTGCGAGGTTCGCCTTTTTTCATTGCGGCAAGGTATCGCAACCATCAGCTCGTCGCAGCGGTGCCTAGTTGATAGCGGGCATATTCGGCTGCGCCCAGCAGGCCTGGTTGCGGGTGACAAACTCGTTGCACGCCAATGGCGGCGCAGAACGGCTGGTAGCCTTGCTTGTCATCAAAGGCCTGGAGAAACGCAGCACGGGGAAAGATATCTGCCATGGCGGCCAGCAAGGCGCCAGAGAGATAAACGCCGTTGGTCGCCCCCACGCCCAACGCCAGATCGCCGCAAATGCTGCCAAACCAGCCGGCGAATTCCGTCAGTGTCTCCACGGCGGCCTTGTCTCCGGCACGGGCTGCGGTGATGATGGCGGCGCTGCTTGCTGCTGCGCTGGCGCTGGCTTCGCCATGAAGAGTGGTATGGAGACGACAGAGCCCCGGTCCTGAAGCCACCGATTCATTAATAACCCGTGGCAATTGCGTGGCCAGACTTTGCAGAAGTTGGCGCTGCTTCGCTGTGGCCGGTGCCAACTGCATCTGCCCCGCTTCACATTCAATCACGGTGCGGCCGTCGATGAGACCGCCAACACCGAGTCCGGTGCCGGGACCGATAATCAATTGCGTGCCACCACGCACCGGCTCACCACCCGGGCGCCAGTGTTCTTGATCCTCGTCTTGCAGGGCATTCAGACACCAGGCCTGGGCAGAAAAATCATTGAGAGCCCAGATCGGGAAAGGCAGTCGCGCGCGCATCGATTGCAGATCGATTTGGCGCCAGGGGTTGTTGACCAGTGGAACCGGTTGTAGGTGCACCGGACCGGGCAGGGCAAGACAGAGGCCGAGACAAGCGCCGTTCAAAGGCTGCTGAAAGGCCGTCAGCGCTGCTTGCAGGTCATCATAATCGGCGCAGCGCCATTGTTGCTGGATACCAAGGGAATAATCGGTAGCGTCGACGACGGCAAAACGGCAATGGGTGCCGCCAATGTCAGCGACCAGAATATAATCAGTGGCAGTGTTGTTCACCGTTACCTGCCGGGAGAGTGCTGCGACCGGGAGGGTTGCGTACTAGCGAGCGACACGGCGACCTTCACCAATTGCGACGACCACGGTGACATCGCCGGCATTGGTGATACTGAATGCGGAGCCGGCATCACGCCAGGCCCAGTCGCCGGCTTTGCTGAGTTCGTGCACGATGCCGTCGCTGCGAGTGACATGCAATTTACCTGCAGAGCCCTGGATAATGGCAGTCGGATTGTAATGGGTTTGCAGCGCGGTGGACTCGCCCGGAGACAATTCAATGCGATAGGCACGAAACCACGGATTTTCCAAGATCGGTTCGGCGGTGACGCCATCGGGTGCATCCTGCGTGTCCTGCGATACGCCACGACTGTCATTGACCAGAGCAACGCTGTGAATCAATTCGTTGCCGGCATTGTGCATGGTATGGGTAAAGGGCTTGCGTACGTAGCTGGTGTCGGAGGTGACTTCGCCCATCATGGGACCATCGCCGTCGCTGATGCGTACGCGCAATATCGCCTGATTATGCGTATGGGCGTACGTTGTATCCCCCGGGTTAATCTGCAAATCGATGAGAAACAGGCCACCTTGCTGATGCACGGTACGATGTCTTGGTTCCTGCAACTGGTGCACGACTTTGTCTGTCATCTCTCGACTGACACTCTGGGCATGCAGCAAGGAGCTGGCAGTCAGCATGGCAACGGCCACTGCCGAACCCGACAAGCGCAGGCGCCTGCCGATAGGCCGCTGCGCTCTGCCTGGCCGGTGTGTTGTTACTTGCACTGCACTATTCATAGCTGATCTTGCATAGCTGATCTTAGCTGACTGAGTTTGCGATCCTGATGTTTTGCAAACAGCAGATATTGACGTCATTAAGCAGCCTTCCCCGGGACATGGGGCTGATTGGTCATTGCCTGCAGGTGCAGTGCAAGGGGCCAATGAGCGGCGTCAGAACTGTCTGTTTGCGGTGTCGCGTTGTTGCTTGGCCGGTTCGGCACCCTGATGGTCAGGCGGCCGCACAGGCAGGCGACAGCATAGCACGGTTAAATGTCCCTAAAAATGCGCGTAACACTTTGTTAGACATGAATTTTACCGGCCACTCGCGGGGAATCATTGCAAAACCGCCAGCACCAGTCTGTGACAAGTCGTTACAGGGCCGCCATGGCTGTGTCTCCGCGTATACTCACGGCGGCTAATCTGCTTAAATACGCCTCGATTCGTACCACTCCTGAAAGTAAAAATAACAAGCAGGTGTCCTCGCAGTATGATCGTCAATGCCCGTAATCGCCTTGTTGGCGGCCTCCTG
>CAZQFA010000025.1:0-40261 GCA_964592245.1 uncultured Pseudohongiella sp.
AGCTTCGTAAATCGTGAACTGGGCCGTGGTATCGAAGACATCACAATTGACGAAGCGCTGGGCCTGCCAGGTGAGTTCCATTACATTCTGGCTAACCCGGGTTCTGCCGTGAATACCTTCTACGACGCCGATGGTGATGGTGTGAACGAAGAGTACAACTTCACTGCTGCCCAGCTGGGTTTCCCGGAGCCTGTACGTAAGTACAATGCGATGAACTTCACTCTGGAGAAGAGCTTCGCCAACGGTCTGTATGCGCGTGCCAACTACACCTGGTCACACAGCTACGGTAACTACGAAGGTATGGTCCGTTCCGACAACGGTCAGGACGATGCCGGTATTACCACCCTGTATGACTTCGCCGGTTTGGTTGAAGGTGCTTACGGTGATCTGCCGAATGACCGTCGTCATTCCATCAAGATCTTTGGTGCGTATGAGTTCGCTCCAGGCTGGCAAGCCAGCCTGTCTGGCTGGTACAACAGCGGTCGTCCGATCAACTCCTTCGGCGTTCACCCGAATGATCCGTACGCTGCTCTGTACGGTGCCGAGTCGTTCTTCGATCAGGGTACATTCACTCCACGTGCTTCACGTGGCCGTACTCCTGGCGTGAAGAACATCGACCTGGGTCTGAAATACATCCAGGACTTCGGTGCCAACACGCTGACAGTTAGTGCAGATGTGTTCAACATCTTCAACTTCAACACTGTTACTGAAGTGCGTGAAGTAGCTGATGAGGAATCTGGTGTGGCTTCGCCGACTTACGGCCTGCCGTTCCAGTTCCAGTCACCTCGTGCAATTCGCCTTGGTGTGACTTACGACTTTGGTCTGTAAGTAGCAAGTTCTCGAGCCGTCACTTGGCGGCTCAATCTATTAAGGGCTAACCTGCGGGTTAGCCCTTTTTTTTGCCCGCAAATTAAGGTTTACTGAAATCCCTTTCCACACGGCACAGGTACCTGGGCATGTTTCTTCGAAAACGTATTCTTGCCTCCGCTGTATTGTTTGGCCTGGCGCTAGCAGCTTGCAGTAACGAACAGGCTTATCGGGCGATGCAGGAAAATCGGCTACAGCATTGCGAGACGCAGCCAATACCCATGCAGGCCAGTTGTCGCGAGCAGTATCAATTGAGTTATGAGGAATACCAGCGTTTGCGTAACGCCGAAGCTAACTAGGAGGCACAAAAAAGGCGACTCATTGCCGCCTCATCTCAGTTATCTGTGGCCGCTGCTCAGGAAGGACGAACGGAGAAGCGGTAGCCGGCGCCACGCACCGTTTGAATCAGTTTGGCGTAATCGATCGTGGCGTCTTCCACCGAGGAAAGCGCTTTACGCAAGCGGCGGATATGCACGTCAATTGTTCGTTCTTCGAGATAGACATTGCCACCCCAAACCGAATCCTGGATATGATCACGGCTGAAAACTTTTTCCTGATTCAGAAGGAAGAACTTCAATAAACGAAACTCTGTCGGTCCCATTTCCACTGGCTGGTCTTCGATAGAAATGCGGTGACTGGTAGGGTCCAGCTGCAGATCGAATACGCGCAAGACGCGGTCCTTCTGCTTACCATTCACACGGCGCAACACAGTCTTGATTCGGGCAACCAGCTCACGCGGCGAAAAAGGTTTGGTGACGTAATCATCGACGCCTTCGCTCAAGCCCTGCACCTTGTTGTCTTCGCTGGTCTTGGCCGTCAGCATGATGATGGGGATATTGGTTGTGATCTCGTCGCGGCGCAGACGTCGCGCCAGTTCGATACCGCTACCACCCGGCAGCATCCAGTCCAACAAAACCAGATCCGGCTTGTGATCAATAATAGACACGTGCGCTTCATGCGCATTGGATGCAGCAATACTGCTGAATCCGGCGAGATCGAGAGTAATGCCGACCATATCGCGAATGGCTGCTTCATCATCGACAATCAAAATGGTGGACTCGGTCATGTCTGTTGTTTACCGCTTGGTTAATTGGCTGTCAGAAATTAGCAGTATTTAACCAATACTATATTACAGGTTTATGACACCGCGCGCTCGAGTTACCGCGTATGCGAGTCGGCTCACACTCTCTAACTTATTGATAATATTGACTTATACAGAACCAGAATGGCCAGCCCGAAGGCTGGCCATGGGTGCAAAGCAGATCCCGGCGCGCGGTTTTAGAAGCGGTAATTCAGCTGCAAGCTGTATTCACGACCCTTGTTGTAGCCAGTCGTTACGCGCCCGCCCTGGGTAATCTCACTGCGCTCATCCAGCATGTTCTTGGCCTTGAATGTGGCTGACCAGTGATCGGACAAGGAGCGGATAAAGACGAAGTTCAGCTCACCAAAAGGCTGCTCAATCAGATCCGGGGCACCCTCAATTCCTACCTCGGCAATGCGCTCGCCGAAGTAATGGTAGAGCAAGGTCGCTGTGGTACCAGAGATCGGCTCATAGCCGATCTGGGCGTTAAACAGCCAGTCAGATTGACCTTGCAAAGGACGTGTCAGGTTGGTTAATGACTGCTGATCCTCTTCGCGAATGGAGACTTCGGATTCAATATAGGCGACGTTACCCTGCACGTAGAAGTCTTCGCCTATGCCGTTGAAGAACGATTCCGGCAGGAAGTCGAGTCGCTTGTAGATCTCGTACTCGATTCCCTGGTTTTCCGCGCTCTTGGCATTGATGTAAGTTGTCTTGCGGTCAACAGGACTCAGAATCGACGTCTCGATCGGGTCGGTAAATTCCTTGTAGAACAAGCCTAGCGACATGTAGTCAGAAAAGGCGAAATACCATTCCCAGCGGAAGTCGTAATTCTTGATTGAGGTGATATCCAGATTCGGATTACCAACGATTTCCTTGCCAGTCTCCGGATTGGTAAAGGCTGCCGGTGACAGTTCACGGAAGTCCGGGCGCGAAACAGTTTCGCTGTACGCGACACGGAACTGATGATCGTAATTAATGAACGTGGCGCTGAATGCTGGCAGGAATTCTTTCTGCTCCTGCTTCGATTCAATACCCTGTTCCGGGCTGAATAAATCAAATGTATTGGCTTGCTGTTTGAAGTCCTCCGAACGCGCGCCGAGCGTGAAGCGGAAGCGGTCATCAAAGTTGAACTCGACCTGTCCGTAGAAGGCTTCAAGCTCATTGAAAGCTTCGTAGTTGTCAGTTGGCCGGGTGATCTCGCGGATTTGGAAACCTTCCGGAGAAATATTTTCCGGTGCCAGGATTTGCTCAATGGGTTGTACCAGCAATGCCGGATCATTGGCAATTGGGCCCGTGAAGGCAAAACCATAACGACGAATTTCAGATTCGCGTTCTTTTTCCGCGTTCACATAACCCGCTTGTGTAGTAATGATTGAGTTCATGGGGCCGTAGAACACCATGCTCAGATCCAGACCAAAGTCATCTGCGGTGTCATCCAGCACACTGTAATTACGCAGATTGCCATCAACACGGGAAGAAAATTCGCCGCTCTCGTAACGGTATTCGCGCTCGTCGGGCGAGTCACGCTCCGCCTTGATGTGGCTGTAACGCCAGTTGACGGTAAATTCGTTGAAGTCGGGGAAGTAGTGATCGCCTTGCAATTGATTGGAGAACAGCTCGCGCTCGATCCACTCAATTTCTGTAATCGACAAATCCGATGCCGCCTCTGTATAGCCAGTGGTATTGGCTACCAGATCATCGGTCTTGCGCAGCATAACACTTGTCAAACGAACATTGTGATTGTCATTGAAATCCAGACCTGCAGAGACAATGCTGCTGACGTCAATACTGTTCTCAGTACCTGTATAAGTCAGTGCTTCCTGCTGTGTCAGTCCATTCGTGGCTGGCACGTAGGTATTTCGTTCTATGACATTGGTATCCCAGCTATTGGAATAGTCGACCGCGGCAATATAGTTGAACTGCATACCAGTGTTGCCGATGTCGTGAAAATTACCTAGCGATGTGCCGATGTTGAAGTTCGGCGGAAGTTCCTCGATAACTGGCTCGTATTGATTATTGAATGCACGACCAATCTCTTGCAGTGTTTCCACTGGCACACCAACACCGGTAAATGGACTTAGTCGACGCAACTCCTGATCGTTGGCCGTCGCTTGCTGCAAAGCGGCTGATGGTGCCCGGAAGCCGTCATCATAGCCCAGCCAATCACGGTCACCGCCAGGCAAGGTCAAGCCATCTTTAAAGGCAACATTCCCAACCATGCCGACTGTGCTGTTCACATTCCAGAAGAATTCATCGGTGGATTTCTTGGTGCGCATCTGCAACACGCCGCCACCAAACTCGCTAGGAAATGCGGCCGAGTAAGTCTTCTGCACCAACACACTTTCCAGCACGGCAGTTGGGAACAAGTCCATGGGCACGACACGATTAATCGGTTCCGGGCTCGGCAAGATAGCGCCATTAAGCAATGTCGTCGAATAACGCTCACCCAAACCGCGAACATAAACAAATTTACCGCCGACGGTGCTTAAACCGGAAATACGTTTAAGGCTCTCGGCAATATTGGAATCACCAGTCCGTGTGAATTCTTCGCTACCAACCACATTAGAGACCGCATCCGTTGCGCGCTTTTCATCAGGGACAAACTGTCCGATAACAGAAATTTCTTCGATTTCGGGTGGTTGAGCAGATGCTATGGCGCTGAC
The DNA here is from genome assembly GCA_964592245.1 of uncultured Pseudohongiella sp. Classification (GTDB taxonomy): domain Bacteria; phylum Pseudomonadota; class Gammaproteobacteria; order Pseudomonadales; family Pseudohongiellaceae; genus UBA9145. The sequence continues at coordinate 4,615 of CAZQFA010000025.1, forward strand.
CGCAGTGGCGATACCAGCTACCAAAAGCTTTCGACACATCATTGGATTTACTCCGGAATTATTTGACTGGGCAATTTTGAGGGCCTAGCTTATTACGGGTATGTGACATCCATGTGACAACTCGACTTGCAACCTGAAAGATGGTTGCTTGTGCCAATATAAAATTACGTTACAGAACTGTAATAATGCTGACAAAAAAGGGCGCCAACTGGCGCCCTTTTCCTTAAGCTGATTCACTGTTTCGCTATTACTTGAAGCCAGTGAATGTCCAGCCAGTTGTCCAGTCAGACGCCGTATCTTTAATGGCGCCGATGTAGTCGACTTGATCAAAGAAGGAGTCGGCAGGCACGTTCGGCGTACGGGCGTTTACGGCAGAGCCGTTCACCCAACCTGTAGTACCACCCAGATCAACTGTGCCAGAAGTGCTGTTGGTTTGCGCGTTGTACCACTCAGTGGCTGTAAAGGTACCGCTACCTTGTAGGTCAGCCGCACAAGCCGTTGTGATCAGGCTGTTCTCCATGATCAGTGTGCCGTTCAGTGTAGAAGCTGAAGAGCCAGATTGACTGAAGGTTTCATCACCAGCAATGCGGATACACCCTTCGTTAACCGGTGTCGGGAAGACACCACCGATAACGGAGTTGTACATGTGCATACCGGTACCGGCTTTCAGCTCGAACGCGTGGCCGTTACTCTTGGCAGTGGTGCTGCCAATACAGGTCAGGTTGGAGATGGTCGGGATCGAGCGCGGCGTCGCGATCGGGTTGGAACCCAGGTTATCAGCCTCAATACAATTGTCACCGCTGGAAGTTTGCTCAATCAGGATGTGCTGTAGTTTGCCAATATAACCTGTTGTCCAGTCCAGCGCGTCATCGTCTGTACCTGTCAATACAAGGTGCTTGGCATTAACAGTACCACCGTAGAATTCGATCGCATCATCGGCACCGTTGTGGACCTGAATGTAGTCCAGAATTGTACCCGAGCCTACGCCTTGCAGGGCGATGGAATTGAGTTCGTTCTCGGAAGTAATTGGCCAACCGGCGTATTTGATTTGCACATAGGTCACTGCACCGGAGTCGTCAGTAGCCAGCGGAGCTGTGGCACTACCGTATGTGCCAGTTGAGCCCTCACCTTCATCTGTGCCGCTCTGTGTGTTGAGCGGGGCGCGGCCGTTAATCACCAGACCACCCCAGGTGCCGCGCAGGTTCAGCGCATCAACACCAGTCACATCCTGCTCGGAAGTCATGACGATGGGCTTGGTCGGTGTACCGTTGGCGTAGATCTTGGCGCTCTTGTCAATGATCAGGGTATTCACTCCTTCTGGAGCAAAGATAGTAGTACCGGCATCAATCGTCAGAGACATCTTCGCTTCGTTGGCAGTGTCCACGTTCTCACCGAAGAAAACGGCACCGTTGAGGAAGTAGCTGAAGTTTGCAGTCAGGTGCGTATTGCTGGTGATGCGACCCGTCAACTGACAAACAGACTTGCCGGCGAAAGTGCCGGAAATAGCGGTTGTATTGGTTGGACAAGTTGCAGCAGGTGGATTGGAGATAGCGAATGAGGCCGGCGTCGTGTTGTAAACCAGTGTGTTGATATCGCCGCCAGTGTAATAACCAAAATAGGCGTTGAAGGTATTACCTGCCACGCCCAGAGTTTCGCCCACCACATCATTAAAGATGGTAATGGTCTCGGTCGCAGACAATGTACGAGTTTCAAAGGCTTGAATGTTGGCTGCATCCAGTGCAGCAAAAGTGCCGCCCGGCAGCATGTTGAACAGTCCGACGCCGGGAACTTCAACAACTACGACCATGGAAGCTGACTTGCCAACATCGCCTGACGCAACATTGATTGTTGCAAGCAGGTCTACTGCATCAGCTGCTGGTACAGTTGTCAGATAACTGGCGCCGCCATTGATGGTTGCACCGCCAGTCATTGTCGTAGTTGTTGATCCAGCCAGTGATGCTGTGGTGAGAGCGGGCTGATCGGCGGCAGTGGCAGCCATCGTGGCAATGCCCAGTGCTACACCGCTCGCAATGGCGCTCAGTTGTTTACGCTTGAAATTCATGTCGACTCCTTGGTCTTCTTTGTAACGTGAGGATTACGGTCGCATCATGATAGGAACGGCTTGTGACACTTCTGCGACGGTTAGGTTGCATTTTTATGACAATTGGCAAGCCACATATGACAAGCACCGGCCCGCCGTTTATGCAGCAATGCGATGCTGTGACTGTCCTGTCACACTGCAGTAACAAGCAGCGGTTACTCTTTGCCACATGTCAGCAATCAACAATCCATACGCGTTAAGAGTCGAGGCGCAACACCTGGGCCTGTTTGAAACTCCCATTACCTACAGCACGTTACATGACGCGGAGCCCATGCTGGCGGATCTGGCCGCGGCTATTGCCGCCAAAAGGTCAGGCCATACTGGTGTCAGTCGTTCCAACATTGGCAGCTGGCATTCCGATACGGACATGCTCGACTGGGGCGGTGCCGCCGCAATCAAACTGGCCGAGACCGCGATTTCCATCGCCAAACGCATGAGCCACTTTCTGGAAGGAAGTGCAGAGAGTTACAACTGGTACGTCAGGATGTGGGCCAATGTGACGCCAAGGGGCGGGCTGAATCATATCCATGCACATCCGGGTAACCTGTGGGCGGCGGTGCTCTATCTGGATATGGGAGATGACGACAGCGATGCGGGCGGTGCACTCTATCTGGAGGACCCGCGCTTCCCTATGGCGGCAATGCATGACACATCGCTAAGGATGCTCGGCGTCAATGGCCTGCCGCAAAAATATGAGGTGGATTTGAAGCTACAACGAGGGAATCTCGTTGTCTTTCCGGCGTGGTTACGTCATGGTGTTCGCCAGTACAATGGCCATCGCGAGCGGGTTTCGATTGCGATGAATATTGATGCCCGGCGCAAATAAATGCCCGGTAGAAACCGGGCATTGCAGAATCAGGCGCGAGCTGAGGTCGCGCGCTTGAAACGATAACGGTTAATCGGGTTGAACAGCCGCGCCAAACCCTTGGTGAACGTCAGTGGACTATCCAGAACAGCGAAACACAGGCAGCCTTCATCACTGGCTGGCTGGTGCATGTGTGAAGGATTTCTGACGACGAAATCGGACGGACCGTATTTGCCCATTTCATCACTGAAGCTGCCATCGAGTACCAGAGTGATTTCGTTGCCCTGATGTTTATGCACCGGCACCTGACTTCCCGGCTTCATGTACAAAAACTCACACTGGGTTTCATCATCCAGCATGACTGACGCCTGATTGATGCCACCGGCCAATTTCTTCCAGGTCAGACCATTCGACACCAGTCTCGCCAGGACTGAAGGCAGGGTAATACTGCGTTCATGCATGTGCATCTCGCGCACCAGTGGCAGCGACTCGGTGTCGTCATCGCGCAGCTGCGGTTGCGCCACAATATTGTCGATCAGCGCCGCGTAGTCTTCGTTGCAACCATCGCCACCGGAGGACTCGGACAGCCAGGCCAGTGTCGCCTCGGCTTCCAGTTCACTTGTGCGCTGTCGACACTGCGCACACAATTCAACATGCGCAGAGACTGCCACGCTCATACCGGTGGACAGGTTGCCCGTCGCGAACTCTTCCAGCATGGTCTCAGACGGATGTAAGGATTGCTTGTCTGTCATTGCTCGATACCAATTAGATTTCTCAATTTTCCAACCGCGAGTCGTAACCGGGACTTGAGTGTACCCAGCGGTATACCCAATTCCTCGGCCGCCTCTTCGTGAGTGCGGTCGTGAATGTAAATTTGTTCAACTACCTCTCGCTGCGCTTCCGGCAGCTGTTCATAGAGCGCCTCAATCTGGGCGATCTGCACTTCCTGTGAGCCCTGCTCCTCGTGCACCAGGTTGCCATCGTGCTCGCCTTCAGCTGGCCAGATGTCGTCGGCACTCACCGTCGACGGCTGGCGCTTGATCTTACGCAGCATGTCGAAACAGCGATTACGTGTCAGTGTAAAAATCCAGCTCTGGGCATTGCCGCGATCGAGATCGTAAAGCGGCGCTTTTTGCCACACTGTCAGCATGGCTTCCTGCACCAGATCGTTGGCCAGCTGTTCGTTGCGGGTAAGTTTCATGCCCATGGCAAATATGCGCTTGGCAAAACGCTGAAACAACTGGTCGAAAGCCCGGCGATCCTGTCGATTACCGACAGCGATCAACAAGCGTTCGTCGCTTATTTCGTCGCTGACCGCGGCGATGGCACCACTGGCAGCAAGCGCCTGTTCATCACTAACAGTCTCACGGCTGCTGCCACCGGTAGCAGTGTGTCGCGGCTGAGCCACAGGTTTGACGGTGCGTTTGTCAGTCACCGAGCTACCCATGCCAAATCCGTCCATTGTTGGCGAGAGCGTGCGCATAACCACCGAAAACGCTGTGCTTGTTGGCTTGGATCACTTTTCCTGAGTTCCTTATCTACCTGTTATTTTTCTGCTGACCAGACTTCCTGACTGTGATCCAAAACCCCTGACATACCCGTATCGCAGGGGAATCACATTAACCTAGGTTCTCTATGCTATGACCCCGACACCGGAACTGCAATCTGCACAGAACCTGACCAGCGCGGAATACCTCGCAGACAGGGTGAAAAAGGCCTATTGCGCGATCAGTCCAGAGAATCTGGACGCCGTGGAGCCCCTCTACGCGCCCGATATCTATTTCGAAGACCCTACCCATTGCATTCAGGGGAAAACCGCCCTGATGGGCTATTTTGCCAAGATGTTCAGGAACTTACGCGATTGCGAATTCCTGTTTCACCAGACTATCACCAATGGCACCGACATTTTCCTTTCCTGGACCATGTTGCTGAGCCACCCGCGAATAAAGCGGGGACAAAAGATTCGTATCGAGGGCGCCAGCTACCTGAAGACCCGCAATGGCCAGATCTACTACCATCGCGACTACTTCGACATGGGCGCCATGCTGTATGAGCATCTTCCGCTCATGGGCCGCGTGATCCATTATCTGAAACAGCGTCTGGTGCAATAACCCGGCGCTATCGCAACGCAGGCTTTTTATGCAGATCTTGATCACAGGCAGCACCTCGGGCATTGGAAAGCAGCTGGCGCTGGACTATCTGGCACTTGGCCACACGGTTTTCTGTTGTGGGCGCCAGAAAGAGGCGTTGGCGGAATTCACCCAAGCCTACCCTGAGCTGTCCAAGCCACTGAGCTTCGATATTCAGGATCTCGACGCCTGCACGGAAACCCTGGCGCCGATAAGCACACTGGACATGGTTATCCTTAATGCCGGCACTTGCGAATACATCGATGCGAAACAGTTTGATGCAGCGTTGTTTAAACGCGTTTTTGACATCAATGTGCAGGGTGTTGCCAATTGTCTGGAATGCCTGCTGCCGAAAATGTCCAAAGGTGCGACTCTGGCAATCATGGGCAGCAGTTCCTCCTATGTGCCCTTGCCGCGAGCGGAAGCCTATGGCGCCTCAAAAGCGGCCATCGAATACCTGACCAAGACACTGGCAATTTCACTGCGCAGTCAACAGCTACACGTGAGCTATATAGCGCCCGGTTTTGTTGATACGCCGTTGACGCAGCGTAATGATTTCCCCATGCCCATGCGCGTCGATGTGCAGTTCGCTGCCCGCAAGATTCGCCAGGGCCTTGCCAGACACAAGCGGGAAATCCACTTCCCGTGGTTGTTCACCGGCGCCCTCAAGTTACTGGCGCACCTGCCTCTGGCATGGCAAAGCGCCCTGCTGGCACGCACCGTGCAGTCTCAGTCCTGAGCGCGTCTATCACACCATAACTTTAATTACATGGACGTAACCCGAGCATGAGCAGACAACGCATCGCTATCATCGGTAGCGGTATTTCCGGATTGACCGTCGCGCACCTGCTGCACGAAGACTTTGATATCACCGTCTTTGAAGCGAACGATTACATCGGTGGCCATACGCATACGGTACCGGTCGAAATGGGCGGGCAAACACTGCAGGTCGATACCGGCTTTATTGTCTGCAACGACCGTAACTATCCGCACTTTCTCAAGTTCATGCAGAAACTTGGCGTCACCATGCAAGAGACGGAAATGAGTTTCAGTGTGCACAATCCGCGCCTGGGACTGGAATACAACGGCCATAACCTGAATACCCTGTTTGCGCAGCGCCGCAATCTGTTGCGGCCGCGCTTCATCGGCCTGGTGCGTGACATCCTGCGCTTTAACAAGGCTGCCAAGGCCGCAGCGCAGAAACAGGATCTGCAGGACGAAACCCTCGGCAGCTTCGCCGCCACCCTGCAAGTCGGCCCCTGGTTTATGGACAACTACCTGTTGCCCATGGTGGCGGCAATCTGGTCGTGCAGCCTGAAACAGGCACAGGAGTTCCCGCTGACGTTCTTCCTGAAATTCTTTCTCAATCACGGCTTGCTGGATATTCGTAACCGGCCACAATGGTACGTGCTCAAGGGTGGTTCGCACGCCTACATCGAACCTATGACCCGCGGCTTCGCCGACCGTATCCGGCTGTCCTGCCCGGTGCAGCGGGTCGAACGCGCCGATGCCGGAATCAAGATCTACTCACCACGGGGAGAAGAGATGTTTGATCAGGTGGTCATGGCATGTCACAGTGACCAGTCACTGCAAATGTTGGCGCACCCGAGGGCTGATGAGCAACAAATACTGGGCGCCATGGCCTATCAGGACAACGATGTGATTCTGCACCACGACGCCAGCATCATGCCCCGACGCGCTCACTGCTGGGCCAGCTGGAATTTCCTTGCCGGCGACAGCGACCGGCAGACCGCTCCCAAGGTAACCTACAGCATGAACAGGTTACAGGGGCTGGTGAGTGCTGAACCCTTGCTGGTCTCTCTCAATGCCAGGGAACATATCGACCCGGCAAAGATCATTCAGCAATTCAATTACGCGCATCCGGTTTACTCGCTGGCGTCCATGGCAGCGCAACAGCAACGCGCCGAAATCTGTGGCGTTGATCGTATCCACTATTGCGGTGCCTACTGGTACAACGGGTTCCACGAAGACGGTGTGCGCTCGGCACTGGATGTCGCCGCCCGTTTTGGCAAAACATTATGAGCGAATCTGCGACTGACAATCTCGAAAGCGCGCTCTATGTTGGCAAAGTCCGGCATCGGCGTTTTCGCGATGCCAGCCATGAATTTGAGTTTCCGCTATTCATGGTGTTGCTCAAACTGGACGAGATTTCCACCCTGACCCGTCGGCTCTGGCAATTCGGCCCACGATTGTTTCACTGGGCCCGCTTTCGTCGCCAGGATTACATTCGCAGCAGCCTGAATCAGCATGCCGATCTGCAAGCGGCCGTTGTCAGCAAAATGTCTGAACTCAGTGGCCAGCCTGATAGCGCCTTGAGTGGTGACGTATTCCTGCTCTGCCAGCTGCGCTACATGGGTTTCTATTTCAGCCCTCTGAATCTTTACTATCTGCGCCAGAATGGCACGTTCACGCATCTGCTTGCCGAGGTCAGCAACACACCCTGGAATGAACGCCACTATTACCTGCTCGACATCAAGGCGCCGCAGCCACACAGTAAACAATTTCATGTCTCGCCCTTTAACCCAATGGCGCAAAACTATCATTGGAAGATTCAGCCGCCCGGCCAGGCGCACGGAGTTTGTGCCATTCATCTGGCTTGCAAATCGCAAAATGATGATCAGGTCACAGAGTTCGATGCCACCCTGACACTTCGTGAGCGACCTCTGAACCAAAAGGAATTCACCCGCGTATTGCTAGGAACGCCAATTCAGACAGTGAGTATTTTGTTTGGCATCTATTTTCAGGCATTGAAACTCTTTCTGAAAAAGGCGCCCGTCTACCGTCACCCTCGTCGTAACAAAGAGGCTATGGAAACACGGCAAACACCTTCGCGCTGACTGGCGCTCTAATTAACGGGCGAGCCGCAGAAGGCGCCGAATCAGATTTTAGTAACAGGACGAAACCGGACAGGAATTTTATGCAACAGAAACAGTCATCATCCGCGGCTACTGCGCTTGCCCCGAGTTTGCAAACACCACGTGCCACTGCCTTGCTGCGGCAATTATTGATACAGGTACTGGAACGTGCCACTGAAGGCCACTTTCTGTTGCGCGAGCAGGGCCGCATCATCGCCGAGGTAGGCAATCGGCACGATAGCCTGCATGCCGAAGTCAATGTACTCGATTTGCGCTGCTATCGCCGGGCGCTGTTCGGCGGCAACACCGGCGCCGGTGAGGCCTATATCGATGGCTGGTGGACAACACCGGATATCACCCAGGTCACACGCTTCTTCTCCCGCAATCTGTCCATGATGGACCACTGGAATCGTCGCTTTGGCTGGTTCCTGAAACCGTTGAGCCTGCTGCGTCTCATGCGCCGCGCCAACTCTCGCCGACAGGCGAAAAAGAATATTCTGGCGCACTATGATCTTGGCAATGACCTGTACCAGACCTTTCTCGACAAGCGCATGCAATATTCTTCAGCCATCTTCCATGCAGCGGATGAATCACTGGAAAGTGCGCAGGAGAACAAGCTCGCCCGTATCTGTGAACAGTTGCAGCTAGGTCCTGATGACCATTTGCTGGAGGTTGGTACTGGCTGGGGCGGACTGGCACTGTTTGCGGCCAAACACTATGGCTGTCGGGTTACCACCACCACTATCTCTGACCAGCAGTTGGCCTACGCCCGGGAACAGATTGCACAAGCAGGTCTGGCTGATCGCATCGAAGTACTGGATCAAGACTACCGTCTGCTGCAAGGTCAGTATGACAAGATCGTTTCTGTGGAGATGATCGAAGCGGTAGGTCGGCAATACTTGCCCGGCTTTTTCAGCAAACTGAACAGCCTGCTGAAGCCCGGCGGCCTGATGATGATTCAGGCCATTACCATCGCCGAGCAACGCTTCCGCGACTACACCCGTAGCGAAGACTTCATTCAGAAGCACATCTTCCCCGGTGGCTTCTTACCGACACTGGCGCTGATGACAGATCTTATGGCCAAACGCACTGACCTGATTGTTCGCGACGTACTGGACATTGGCCAGGACTACGCCCAGACGCTGGCGGAATGGCGCAAGCGCTTCCAGGCACACAAAACACAACTGCAGGCCCAGGGCTACGATGACAAGTTCTGCAACTTGTGGACGTACTATCTGGGTTACTGCGAGGGTGGTTTCCTTGAGCGTCGCATCAGCACGGTACAACTGTTAGCCAGCAAGGCGCCGCACCGGCGTCTGTGAGCATTAGCGAAGCTGCAGATACTGCTCGATTACAGAGTCTGTTATGCATATGCCGTTACCCGAAACCCATTCGCCTCTGGCGAGCCACAAGGCAGTAGCACTGGTCGGCAAAGCCGCCAACTTGTTGCTGTTCAACGCGCTGTGGCTGGGTTTTGTTCTGGGTCGCTATGCCTGGTTACCGCTGTGCGGTGCTGTACTGTCTGTGTATCTGGTTTACCTTTTCGCTCAGAAAAAATTGCCGTGGCCCAAAGTGTTCTTGCCCGCCGCCATCGGTATTTTTATCGATTCACTGTTCGGGCTGTCTGGCTTATTTGTTTTCCCGGTCAGTCCGTCGCAGTGGTGGAGCAGCGCATTCTTTCCCCTGCCAGCCTGGTTTGTTCTGTTGTGGGTTGCGTTTGCCACTACCTTGACCCAGTCGCTGGGTTTTCTCGCCGGTCGCTTATTGATAACTGTGCCAGCTGGCGCCATTGCCTTTCCATTAAACTATTGGGTAGGCAGTCAGCTCGGAGCGGTAAGCTTTCCTCTGGGCGAGCTCTTTACCTTGCTCGCCATTGGTTTGACCTGGGCCATCTGCCTTCCCCTGCTGTTCGCCAGTCTCGGCTCAACACCTGACAAGCGATCGTAGCGAGGTCTGTATGATATTGCGAAAAATTGTAGCTGTGCTCCTCGGCTTGGTCATTACCGGGTCGCCGGCATTGAGCAATCCTGTCGCAGATTTGCAACTCGTGGGCTCGGCGCGATTGCGCGTCATGTTCTGGACAATCTATGACAGCCATCTGTACACACCGAGCGGGCAGTACGACGGTATCGAACCGGGACTGACGCTGGTCATTGATTACAATCGCAACATTGATGCTGACGATCTTATCGAACGGACTGAGGAAGAGTGGCGCTCGTTGCAACTTTTCGATGCGGAAAACAATGACTGGCTGCAACAGCTGACAGCTCTTTGGCCGGATATTCGCAAAGGCGATTCGCTCGCGGTCAAGGTCACAGCCGATGAGAGTAGCCAGTTCTTTTTCAATGGCGATGAGATCGGCCATATTGCCTCGCCTGGCTTTACGCGTGAGTTTCTGGCGATCTGGTTATCCACCGACAGCAGCTACCCGGATGCCCGTGACCGTCTGGTGGGCGCTGCTGATTGAGTGGCCGCTGATCAAGTGACCACTGATTAAGTGACAAGGCCGGGCAGCAGTGAGCGACCAAAGCGGCGATCAAAGGCCAGTGGCATATCAAAATCCTGCCAGAGCTCGGTGGCAAGAGATTCAAGCGACTGCTTTCGACCAGCGGCAATCCACGCAGCAAGAGCTTTCGCCACGTCTGGATACTCGATTTGCCGATAGCAGGGCTTCGCCAACCACTTGCCGAGTGTGCGTTGATCCAGCGAGGCTATTACCGTCCCGCGCTTCAACGCCTGCAAGGCCAGTGCGTTGCTAAGTTGCTCGAATTGCCCGGCCAGCGGCTTGACCAATAATTTCTTGCCGAGCGCCAGACACTCGCTGGATAACTCAAAGCCGGCATTGCTGATTACACCGAAACAATCCAGCAGGTCGGCATGGAAGTCACTGTGGGACAGCGGTTTGATAGTCAGGTGGCCGAGTTGCTGCTCCGCCGGCACCCTGGCGTAGATGATGAACTTGTACTCTGTAAACGGGCGCACGAAAGCGACAATGTCATCCACTTCCTCAAAGCCCATGTAAACCACTATTTTGTTACCGGCCAAGTTGGTTGGCTGCATGGGTTCTATGAGCGGCGGCAGAATTGGTTGATTGAAGTGGTGCCAGTGCAAGCCGACTCGCGTTGCGGTCGGAGCGAAGGTCCGCATCAACAAGGACGAAGCAAGGTAGCCACGCACTTTGGGCACGGCAAAGTCGAAAGCGCACTGATGACTGATGCCGACAGCAGGTACTTTGTAGCGACGTGCCGCCCAGGCAGTCAGTGGTTCAAAGTCCGATAGCACCAGATCGTAATCGGAGACGTCCAGCTCGTGCATGTCACGCAAAAACTGCTTGATGTTATTTTCGCCAAGCGTGCGCCAGACTTTCAGGCTACCCCGTTCGGTCACCAGCGACAGCCCGTCATAGCAAGCGAAGTCGCCGAACAATTCCATGTTGAAGTAGTCTTCCCGGCGCCGCCCGGTCAACACAAAGTCCAGCTCGATGCCGACCGACTGCAGTGCCGGCACCAGCGCGCGGGCGCGAGCGAGATGACCGTTGCCGGTGCCCTGAATACCGTACAGGACGCGCATTATCAGATAATAATAACGAGGGAGAGGAAGACAGCGCTGGTACCAAGCATGGCGCCAGCCAGAATGTCGCTGGGATAGTGAACCCCCAGCACCACTCTGGACATGCCAATCAATGCAGCCCAGCTGTACGCCAGAAAGGCATACTCAATGTAAAAATAACTGATCAACCCGGCCATCAAAAAGGCCGCTGCCGTATGCCCGGAGGGCATGCTGAATTTGTCGCTGGGTTTGATCACGTGCCGGCTGTCGGGAATCTGCACGAAGGGGCGGTCACGCCTGATCAGTGTTTTCAGCAACATGAAGCAGGGCAGCTCGAACAGGAAAGCCAGCAAGCCAACTTCGATAAATTCGAGATAACCAATGGGCTGGGTAACGTAGATCAGACCGGCAATTGCCACGTACAGGGGACCATCGCCGCTGCGCGAGATCCAGCGCTGCAGGTGCAACAGCGTTTGTCGTTGCTGCAGGGTACAGAGCCAGCGATAGGTACTGGTGTCCAGATTGAGCAACCCGTTAAGCACTGTGTTTCTCCCGACTGGTTTTTACAGGGGAAACCATAACCCCCTTATGTGTCACTTTCTTGATAGAACTGTGACCTTTTATTGACAGCAATCCACATATAGTAGGGAACTTAACAAAAACACACAGATTTAGACGCTCGGCCGATCTTGTGTCACTGCTGCTTGATCCTGTTAGCCTCTTGTTACCCTCTTGTTAGCCCCTGGTCACACCATTGTTACACCCTGTCGACCCCCGATATCGCCGGTCTTCGCCATCAGGAATAGACAATTTCGGCAGATTCACCAACTGGCCGTGGACACTGCCGGTTTTTATGCCGCTACGGAATTGGGTAGAATCAGTGCTCATAATAAAAAGATGCAGGAGACACGCTGCCATGACCCACTTTGAGCTCGCCCCCTTCACTTCCAGGCAGCGCGCAGTCAATCTGCCAGCCTTTCCGTGCAAAACTTCGCCTTGCAAAACCTCGCTTGCCAAAACATTGCATGCCACAACCCTGCTTGCAGTCCTGACACTGGCGAACGCGGCCAGCGCGCAATACGGCACGACCACCGGTGACTGGGATGCCTACGGGGGCGATACCGGCAGCACCAAGTACACTGCGCTTGACCAGATCGACGCGGATAACGTGAATGAGCTGGAGATCGTCTGGCGCCGCCCGGCACTGGCAGAGTACTACCGCGAGCTGAATCCCGAACAACGCTTTACTTCCAACTGGAACGGCACACCACTGGTGAAGAACGGTCTTGCTTATGTGTCCAATGGCGTCGGCCTGGTCGAAGCCTTCGATCCCGGTACAGGTGAAACAGTCTGGGTTCAGGAACCAGTGGGTGGTGTAGACGGATTGCCCGGCGCTTCCACGCGCGGTCCTGCCTACTGGGCCGACGGCGATGACCAGCGTATATTTGTGCAACGTGGCACGTATTTGTATGCGCTCGATGCACAGACTGGAGCCGCCATTAGTGAATTCGGTGAAGATGGCCGCGTCGACTTGCAACTGATTCCGCTGGAGTTCGAGCGTTTCCGCTGGGGCGGCGTACCGATGGTGGTGCGTGACGTCGTCATTATTGGCCAGGCCATGACCGATTCGTTCGCCGCCAAGGAAGCCCCGCGCGGTGATGTGAATGCCTTTGATGTGCGCACCGGCGAACTGCGCTGGACTTTCCATACTATCCCGCAGGAAGGTGAATTCGGCACCGACACCTGGCAGGACCGCTCCTGGTCCTACAGTGGCCACGCGCCGGTCTGGGCTCTGTTCAGCGCCGATGAAGAGCTGGGTCTGGTCTACATGCCCATCTCCTCTGCCACCAATGACATGTACGGCGCCCATCGCCTTGGCGATAACTTGTTCAGCCAGTCACTGGTCGCGGTTAACGCCGAGACCGGGGAGCGCGCCTGGCATTACCAATTGGTCCATCATGGTCTGTGGGACTATGACCCGCCGGCCGCCCCCATCCTCATGGACATCACCGTGGATGGTCGTGACATCAAAGCCGTGGCGCAAATCACCAAACAGGCCTTCACTTATGTCTTTGATCGCGAGACTGGCGAACCGGTGTGGGACATCGAGGAGCGCCCGGTACCACAGTCCACAGTCCCCGGCGAAGTCACGTCGCCGACCCAGCCATTCCCGACCAAACCGGCACCTTTTGAACTGCAAGGCGCAACTGTCGCGAACCTGATCGATTTCACGCCTGAGCTGCGCGCTGAGGCACTGGAAATTGTCAGTGACTTCGTCATGGGTCCGCTCTTTACGCCACCCTCGGTGCGTGTCGAAGGCGGCACTCAGGGAACCATTCAGCTACCCGGCTCACAGGGTGGCGCCGATGTGCAAGGCGCTGCTTTCGACCCGGAAACCGGCTATCTCTATATACCATCCATCAGCGCGGCTTTTGTTGCTGATCTGCTGCCCGGCAATCCGGATGAAACCAATCTTGCTTACGTCATGGGAAGTCGTCGCTGGATTGCCGGTCCGCAAGGGCTGCCACTCTTCAAGCCGCCCTACGGTCGCATCACTGCCATAGATATGAATACCGGCGAACATGTCTGGATGACACCCAACGGTGAAGGCCCGAATGACAACCCGGCGATCGCCCACCTGAATCTCGGCAAGCTCGGCGTTCCCGGACGGCCGTCACCGCTGCTGACCAAGACCCTGTTCTTTTTGGGTGAAGGCATGACCAACCCGCGCCGCAACGGCCGTATTCCGCCAGACATGCCCATCGAGATTGCCACCAACAGTGGCGGACCGATGTTCCGTGCCTACAACAAGGATACCGGTGCAGTGGAATGGGAGATCGAGCTACCGGCGGGCACTTCCAATGCGCCGATCAGCTATCTGCATGAAGGCAGACAGTATCTGGTGGTGGCTATAGGTGATTCGCAACACTCACCGGAACTGGTGGCGTTTGCTCTGCCGGAGTAGGCGACTGCCTACTTGGTGCACTCGTAGATAAATGCCGGCGGCATGTTGCGCAGCGTAAAGCGCAGGCGGGAATTGCGGAAGACGGGTTTGACGTCGTCGTAATTTTTCAGGCTGTATTGATACTGCAGGAAGTGGCCGCCTTCGCGCAGATTGTCGCTGACGTTCTCCAGAATGGCGCTAACCACGTCTTTCTCGATAATCGCCAGTGGCAGGCTGGAAACCACGTGGTCCACCTTGTCGATGCCCAGCTCCTCCAGGATGGCGGGTATCGATGAGGCACAGGCGTTGTAGACTTTCAGACGCGGATCGTTCAGCGCATTCAGCTGGGCGACAAAATCATTATTTACTTCCAGCGAAATAAGCACGCACTCGGGATGCATGCGCTCAAGCAAAGTTCGGGTGATACAGCCATTGCCAGGTCCAAGCTCAACCAGACAGCGGGCCCTGGAGAAATCGATGGGGCTGATGAGCGAGTTAATCAGCGCATTGGAACTCGGGGTAATGGTACCGGAAGTCCGAATATTCTTGATCAGCTTGACGTGATCGCTGAACTTCAGTCGTGCATTCATACTCTGTTCCCTAAGCTTAACGGTGGTGCCAACTGTGCATACTGCTCTTCAGGTTGGTCCAGATCATCAGCGGGTCTATCGTTAAAGGCTAAAGTCGCAGCCACTCGCCAAACTCGGTACCCAGATACACATAGGCCGTTACCAGTGGCACTTCCCCTACCAGCAGCGGCACTGCCAGACGGCGAAATGGCATCCTTACCATACCCGAGACATAACAAATAACATCGGTGGGCACGAGCGGGAAAAACGACCATCCGGCAATAATCCAGAAGGAATGCTTGCCGTGCATCTTGTCCTTCAACAAGGCTATTTTTTCGGGGTATTTCTCTTCCAGATAGGCATCATAATCCCCGAACGACGGGAAACTGTATACCAGTAATGCCCCCGCTACAACTCCGGCCAGAGAAATGAGCAAGACCAGCTCCGACCACTGCGGAAACGTGATCGCCCCCGCCAGCACAAACGGTGTGCAGGGCAATAACAACAGGGCCCGGCCCAGAGACAGCAGCACATAGACAAACAGCGCCGAGCCGCCGAGATTATTCAGCAAACTGGCGATGGACTCCCGCGACACCCACTCCGGGTACATCAGCAACAGAGCAAGGAAGCAGGCAACAGCAGCGAGCCAGACAGTATTGAGGTGGCGAAAACGGCGGGAAGACACGCGGACAAACACTCTAACAGAAGACTCAGGGAGTCTAGGAGGGCTGGCTCTTGTGCGCAAGCTGGTGCGCGTTTTGTTCCCAGTTTTCACCGTCAAACGGAACCACTTTCATGTCTGCCGGAATGTGGTCCAGGCAATTGGCGTTGACGTCGACACCATCGGGGTTAGAACGCGGAATATAGAAGGGTTTGATGCCACAGATCTTGCAGAAATAGTGCGCGGCCACGCCGGTATTGAAGCGATAGGTATTAAGGGCTTCCTCACCGGCTGTCAGCGTGAACTGCGCCGCCGGGACAATCAAATGCAAGTAACCGGATTTACAGCAAATAGAGCAATTGCACTGGTCCACCTCCAAAGACTCCGCAGCACGAACAGCAAAGCGTACCGCACCACAGTGACAGCCGCCCTCGTAGGTCTTCAGCATGATGATTTCCCCTGATGATTGGCAGCTAAATTATAGGCATAAAAAAGCCGCTTTTCAGCGGCTTTTACTAGTATTAAATTCCAACCTATTCCTATTCAGGATCGAAGTCCTCCGTGGCTGTGCAATAGTAATTAATTACTACCGTAATTGAACCATCCAGCTCTTCCACTAATTCACTACCACCTTCTACACCCGCGGGTTGTGGTTCACAAACCAACTTAAAAACTTGACCTGAGTAAACATTCCAGGGATGAGGGAAACTGAATGATCCAGTGGCGACGTCGAGCAACTCCTCCACTTGCTGCAGATCACAACCGCTTACAGTTGCTGATGCGGTTGCGTCTGAATTGCCCTCATTGGAGAATAAATCCGGACCTGATAAGTCTTCCGAAGTCGGCGCAAAGCAAGTTTCGGGCTCTGGTGGCTCTTCAAGAATATAGTCGCCATGATTAATATGCGCCGGTAGTGCCGACAGACTAATCGTGATGATTTCTTCAGCTGGTTTGCCAGGCTTGTGCACGATCGTGACCTTGTGATCGTGATGCTCTTGTGTCTGTTCATTCTTCTTGTCCTGATCTTTCTTCGCCAGAACGGTTCCTGAGGCCAAGGTCATGATCAAACTCATCAGAACCAGTTTTGTAGTTTTCATGTAGCTGTCACCTTGAATTTTGTTCGTGTTTGCGGGATCGCCGGCCGGGTTGCCGGGTTGGGCTATCCAAGTGGTGGCAATTATAGAAGCAAACAGGGAAATTTGTAGGAAAATGGCTGATATCTGCCACATTTTATCCCACATTTCCTACACGTGACGGCTGGCACCCTGCCGCCGGGCAGTGACACAGGCACCCGCTGGCCCCTACTCTTGCTCGAGTCTCTTGCCTGGGATTCTCCCGCTCGACTACTGTTGTTGGCCTCTACCGCAGCGCTGATAGCTCCGCAAAGATCACTGGCAGCAGATCACTGGCATTCCAGCTGGCGACCTGCCCCCAGCGCTGATCCAGGTCTGCAGTCGGGTCGGCGGCCAGTACCTGCTCCAGCGTCATATCCTGATCTATCAGCGCTTGCACCCGGTCGCGCAGGGTAAACAGCAATGCCTGTACCTCCAGCATGCCATCGCGGTCCGAGACACCGAAGCCGTGCCCGGGGATCACCAGCGTTTCGGGTCCTGCCATGCCAATGGCCAGGCCCATGGCAGCGATCATGCCGAGGAAACTGCCGCCGTTGTAGCGATCAATAATGGGGTACATGTTAGTTCGAAACACATCCCCCAGATGCAGCACATCGGAGCCGCTGAAATACACAAAGCTGTCACCATCGGTATGGGCAGGGGGTGCCAGAAAGATCTGCACCGTCTCGCCATTAAGATGGAAGCTGATGCCCTCGCTGTAGGTGATAACCGGGCGTGCCGCCGCTGGTGGCTGGTCGTAATAGATGCCACCACGGCGCGGTATGCGTAACTCCTCAAGCATGCGGACGCGGACGCTGTCGTGGGCGAGAATCGTCACGCCATAAGCAGCGAGCTGATTATTGCCACCGATATGGTCGGGATGGATATGGGTATTGATGACGAAATCGATGGGTTCGGCTGTGATTTCCCCGACGGCTGACAACAATGCTGGCACATCCTGATCAAAGCGATCATCTACCAGCAATACGCCATCGGGTCCGCTCATCACGGCGATGTTACCGCCGCCACCGGGTGCTTCCAGCATGTGTACATTGCCACGCAGCTCATGCACCTGAAAACTGCTGCCGGCCTGCGCCAGCACGGCGGTACTGCTGATTGCCAGCAGACTGGCACTCGCCAAGACCAAACAGGCCTGACGTGAACGAGACAAAAGAGACAGGAACAGGCACGCAGCTGGCTTTGGCGCTTGCACCTCGCAGTGCACAGGCAAGCCAGAACGATTGTTAGAAAACAGGGCAGTAACGGGCATTTGCAGGCCTCTTGTTGTGAGACGCGAAGCCAGCCCGGCATTGTCCGAAACCGGCTACAGGTCTAGTTTGACCGACTCTAGCACCACCCGGATTCAGTTCCAAGCCGCCAGTGCTTGGGCTACCATGCAAGCATGCTGCAACACCGGTTCATCGCCTCTGCCCGTCGTCATCCGGATAAAATAGCCTTCAAAGATCGCAGCACGGGCCAGACACTCACTTACTCGCGCGCCCTGCTGGCGACGCTGATACTCGCGCGTCGTTTCCGCAAACTGGAACGCGGCCGCATCGGCATCATGTTACCCACATCATCGGCCGCAGCGCTGTCCGTGGCCGGCGCGGTCATGGGCGGCCTGACTCCGGTCATGATCAATTACTCCACCGGGCCGGCAAAGAACTGTGCCTATGCCTGCCGGCAATGCGATTTCTCGGTAATCATCACCACCCGCACACTGCTTGAACGCACCGGCTGCGAGACCTTGCCGAACATGTTGTTCATCGAGGATATCCTGCAACAGCTTGGCAGTTGGGAGAAAGCACTGGCGGCGTTGAAGGCGAAGTTGCCGCTGCGCTGGCTGCAACGTCTCAGTGGCAAGACAGATCTCGACAAGCCTGCCGTGGTGCTGTTCACCAGCGGCAGTGAAAAAGAACCCAAGGCGGTGCAGCTCAGTCAGCGCAATATTTTGTCCAATATCGATTCATTTTCCGACATGATGGATATTTACGAGATGGACAACCTGCTTGCCGTGTTGCCCTATTTTCATGTCTTTGGACTAACAATTAATCTCTGGACGCCGCTGTGTCTGGGCATGACGTCCATCACCTACGCCAACCCCCTGGACTTCAAAACCATCGCCGCCATCATCCGCGATGACAAACCGCAATTGCTGGTCGGCACGCCATTGTTTCTGGAGGGCTATTTGCGGCAGTCGGAACCCGGAGACTTCGCCAGTGTCGAGCTCGCGGTCACCGGCGCCGACAAGTGCCCGGATTCACTGCGCGCCAAATTCATGGAAAAGCATGGCATCGATATCATCGAAGGCTATGGCACCACCGAGACCTCCCCGGTGATCTCCGCCAATCCGCGTGACGGCAACCGGGCGGGCAGCATCGGCGTGCCCATTCCCGGCGTCGATATCCGTATCCAGCACATCGACACCGGCGCCCCCTGCGGTCCCGGCGAAACCGGCAAGATTCTCGTGCGCGGTGACAATGTCATGCAGGGTTATCTCAACGATGTCGAAGAAACACACCTGCGCATTAATTCCGGTTGGTACGACACCGGCGATCTTGGCTATCTCGATGAAGACGGTTACCTGTGGCACAAGGGACGCCTGAAGCGCTTCGTGAAAATCGGCGGCGAGATGATCTCGCTGGTGGCGGTGGAAGAGAGTCTTAATGCAGTCACCCCGGAAGAGGTGGAGTGTTGCGCCGTCGAACTGCCCGATGCAAAGCGAGGTTCGCGCATCGTCGCGGTAACCACTGACCCGGTGGACACCCAGCAGGTCACCCGCCAACTCGCCGCGGAGCTGCCCAATATTGCCCTGCCGAAGAAGTTTGTCACCGTGCCTGAATTCCCGCGCATGGGCAGCGGTAAAACAGATTTCCGCAGCCTGACCACCCTGGTCCGCGAGCTGGAAGAACAGCAAACCACCCCTGACGACAAGCCCGACTAGTAACAACCTTCTCTGCCGTACGCCAGAAAGTTGCAGTGTTCACTGCCGCTGCTCTTGCCTGTTCTGCCTGTTATTGCCCGCGCCAATTTTAACCAGCTACCCGGTCACGCTGTGCCGTCGCATCCGACACAAAAACCTGCCGCGAGTACTTGCTTTTTCCCCAAACTGTACTTATTGTATATATACAGTAAGGATTATAACCATGTTGTTGCATATTTCCGAACAATCGCCAGCGACGCTGCAAGAGCAGATTCTCGGCCAGATCCGCTCACGGATTCTCAGCAATGAGCTGGCTCCGGACTTTGCCCTGCCCAGTATTCGTGCCCTGGCCAAGGATCTCAAAGTCAGTGTGATCACGGTGCAGCGCGCCTATGACGCCCTGCTCCATGAAGGACTGATCTATGCCCGGCGCGGCAAGGGCTTTTACGTGGCAGCTCTGCCGCAAAGCGATCGCAGCGCCGTGGCAACAACCCGCTACGCTGACAACCTGAGCAAATTACTAAAAGATGCCCGACGTGACGGGCTCGACGACAAGCAGCTCAAGCAGATATTCAATCGCCTGCTGCAAGATGAGGAATAGTCATGGCTTATCTCGAACTTGAAGGCCTCGGCAGACACTACAAGGATTACGCATTGGGTCCGGTGGACCTGCAACTGGAGCGTGGCTGTGCTGCGGCACTCATCGGCGCCAACGGTGCCGGCAAGTCGACACTGTTTCGTTGTATCGTCGGTTCGGTTCGCCGGGATCAGGGCGAGATACGCATCGACGGCAAGCCGGCCGATGACAAACACGTGCGCTGGCGCCAGCAACTGGGTTACATCGGGGACTTCACCCCCTTCTTCAACGACTGGAGCGGCAGCAAGAATCTTGTTCTGCGTGCGCCATTCTTTCCGGGCTGGAATCAAAACAAGGCCGAAGCAATGGCGCAGCGCCTGCAACTGAATCTGGGCAAAAAGGTCAAAACTTACTCCACTGGCCAACGCACCAAGCTGGCGATTGTCTGCGCCCTGGCGCACAGCCCGTCGCTGTTGTTACTGGATGAACCCAGCAGTGGCCTCGATCCGGTCGCCCGTGAAGTGTTACTGGAATTGCTGTTTGCCGAAATCGAAGCAGGCGAGACCGCCTTGCTCTACGCCACCCACCACGTCAATGAAGTCGAGGGTCTGGCAGACCGACTCATCTTCCTCGATAACGGCAAGGTAGTGCGTGATGCCATCAAGGACGATCTGACCGAGAACTGGCGCCGCCTGACATTCCGCAGTGAACATTCTCTGCCGACGATTCCCCATGCCGTGCCGCAGCGTTCAGAACTGCCTTATCAACAGGTCATTAGCGAAGATTACCGGGGCAGCACTGCCTTCCTGCAGCAGCAAGGCGTTGCGGACATCGAGATCAGTCGCCTGTCGACTGAACAGATTGCCGTGCAAATTCTTCGCAATAACAACAAGGAGCACAGCCATGTTTCCTGAACTGCTTAGAACCGAGCTACTCGCCAACCGCTTTTTAATGGCCTTGAGCCTGGTATTGAATCTGTTCTTCATGGTGCTCATGGGTGTGCTCGACGAGCTTGAGCTTGCGGCGTTCGTGCATGCCACCAGTATCGCGTTCTACATCCACCTGTTCGTCATGGTTGGCAGACACAGTGATCAGAAACTGACCCGGATGTATGCTCAACTGCCGGTCACTGTCAGTCAGGTGTTCTGGGCCTGCTGGCTACCAGTCTTGCTCTGGTTAGGCATGCAGTTTGTCTTGTGGATTGCTTTCGGTGCGCTGCTGGATTCGCAGTTCGAATGGTCGCAGGTAATTGGCCTGGTACAGCGCCTGCTGTCGATGCTGGTCATGATTGCCGTCGTTTCGATCGGCTTTGATCTGTGGAGCTGCCGCCAACGTCGCTGGTTCTGGTTCTATGGGGCAGTCATGATTACGCTATTGCTGACGCCGGCACTGCTGGATCTACAGGTAAATCTTGAACTCGGTCAGCAAGGCCTGCACGGCGTGTTGATGCAGCTGTTCTCGCTCTCACGGACAACAAGCATCGCTGCGCTGGTGGCACTCTTCAGCGCACTGCTGATAGCCAATCTCGCGGTGTTCAAGCGTAACGAAAGTTATCTGGGGTAGTCCGGTGGTAGTGTAGTGATAGCGCGATGGTAGTGTGGTGATCGTGCGGCAGGTTATGAGCACTAATCGAAAGTTTCGATCGCGCTGCCGCGCGCTGCCAGCAGAGACTTGCCGGGAATGGCTTGCAAGAGCGTGCGGGTGTATTCCTGTTGTGGCGCTGTAAATATCTCGTGCGCTGATCCGGATTCCACCAGCTCGCCATTTTTCATCACGACGATACGGTCGGACAAATAACGCACCACACCAAGATCGTGTGAGACGAACAACATGGTGAGATCGAAGCGGTCCACCAGCTCCAGCAGCAGATCGAGAATCTGTGCCTGAATCGTCACGTCCAGCGCCGACACCGGTTCATCGGCAATGATGAATTGCGGTTTGGTAGCAATGGCCCGGCCGATAGCGATGCGCTGGCGCTGGCCACCGGAAAATTCGTGCGGATAACGCAACACGCTGGCGCGTGCCAGACCAACGCTGTCCATCAGCTTGAACACTTCCGCGTCGAGATTCTTCCTGTTAACGATGCCGTGTAATAGCAGCGGTTCGGACAGGGTATCGTAGACGGTCATCCGGGGATTCAGGCTGGCATAGGGATCCTGAAAGATCATTTGCATCTGCCGGCGCAGCGGTTTCATTTGCCGCGGCTTGAGATGGGTAATGTCCTGCCCCTTGAAGCGTATGCTGCCGCTGCTGGCATTCACCAGTCGCAGGATGCTGCGGCCCAGCGTGGATTTACCACTACCGGATTCTCCCACCAGACCAAGAATCTCGCCGTGTTCAATCGCCAGAGAGATGTCATTGACGGCACGGACTTCCGAAGGGCCACCTTCTTCACCAAACACCACGCTGAGATTTTCCACGCTCACCAGTGGCGCCTCGCCGGTCGTGGCGATGGGTTGCTTCTCGCCAGCGGGCACGGCGGCTAACAACTTTTTGGTGTAGGGGTGCGAGGCGGCGGTGAAGATTTCATCACGGCTGCCCTGCTCCACCAGCTTGCCGTTCTGCATCACGGCGATGTTGTCAGCGATGTCGGCCACAACGCTGAGGTCGTGGCTGATAAAGATGACGCCGATATTGCGCCGTTCCTGCAATTCTTTGAGTAGTTTCAGAATCTGCGCCTGTACCGTGACATCAAGCGCAGTGGTGGGCTCATCGGCGATGATGATTTGCGGCTCGGTAATCAGCGCCATGGCAATCATCACCCGTTGCCGCATGCCGCCAGAGAATTCGAACGGCCAGGCATTCATGCGTTGTGGCGCATTCTTGATGCCGACTTCCTCGAGCATTGCTGTGGCCTTTTTCCAGGCCTCATCACGCTTCATGCCGAAGTGCAGTAGCAATGGCTCAATCAATTGTTCGCCGACTTTCAGATACGGGTTCAGCGAGGTCATCGGATCCTGAAAAATAATCGAGATGCCTTTGCCCCGCACCTTGCGCATGTCGTTGTTGCTCAGAGTCAGCAGGTCCTTGCTATTGAACATGGCGGTACCGGCTTCGACTCTGCCCGGAGGCATTGGCACCAGCCCGAGCAGGCTGTAACAGGCCACCGACTTGCCCGATCCCGATTCACCAATAATCGCGAATGTCTCGCCCGCCTCGACATCGAAACTGATGCCGTCGACAGCACGCACGAGGCCGTTGCGCGTATGGAAATGAATGGTCAGGTTGTCAACGGATAACAGCGGCATGGTTAATCTCTGGAGGCCTTGGGATCGAGTGCGTCGCGCAGACCATCACCGAGAAAGTTCAATGCAAACAGCGTCAGGGTCAGGGCAAAACCGGGGAACAGCAGCAACCACGGATACTCTTCCATGGACTCCACGCCGTAGGAAATCAGCAAGCCCCAGGAGGAATTCGGTGGCTGGATGCCGAGACCGAGGAAGCTCAGAAACGCCTCCAGCAACATGACATTGGGGATGGTCAGTGTGGTGTAAACGATCACCGGACCCAGCACATTGGGGATTACATGTTTACGAATGATGGCGCCGGGGGACAGCCCCAGGGAGATCGCCGCCTCGACGAATTCCTGTTGTCGCAAACTCTGTACCTGACCGCGCACGATACGCGCCATGGTCAGCCACTCCACCGCGCCGATGGCGAGAAACAGCAGCAACAGGTTACGGCCGAACACTACCATCAGCAGAATGATGAAGATCATGAAGGGCAGCGCGTAGATGATATCCACCAGACGCATCATGACGGCATCGACGCGGCCGCCGACATAACCGGCAATAGCGCCATAGGTCACACCAACAACCAGAGCAACCGCAGTGGCAATAAAGCCAACCGTGAGCGAAACACGCCCGCCGTAGATAATCCGCGTCAGCAGGTCGCGACCAAAGGTGTCTGTGCCCAGCCAGTGAGCTGCAGACGGCGCACTGGCACCGAGTCGCAGATTTTGCTCTTCATAGCCGTAAGGTGTGATCCACGGCGCCAACAGGCACACCAGGAGGATGAACAACAGGAAACCGAGACCGAACATCGCCAATTTGTTCTTGCGCAGACGCACCCACGCGTCTTGCCACAGGGAGACGCCCTTGGGGGTGCTGTCGTCGAGTTTATCTAGCGTCGTGTCGGTCATTTGCCCTTGTTGAACTGGTAGCGCAAGCGCGGGTTAAGCCACGCGGCAAGAAAATCGGAAAGCAGGTTGAATACCACGATCAGAGTTGCCAGGAAGGTCGTCGTTCCCAGAATCATGGTGTAGTCGCGGTTGAACGCAGCCTGCACATAAAAGCGGCCCAGTCCCGGAATCTGGAATATGGTCTCGACCACGAAGGAACCGCTGAGCAGGCCGGCAAAGGCTGGGCCGAGATAACTGATCACCGGAATCAGGCCACCGCGCAGCGCGTGTTTGATGACCACCACATGCCCCGGCAATCCCTTGGCGCGGGCGGTCCGCAGATAGTCCTGCGAGAGAATCTCCAGCATGCCGGAGCGGGAAAGCCGGGCGATGTAGGCCGCGTACATGGCACCGAGCGTTATGCTCGGCAGAATCTTGTCGCCGGGGGTGCTGCCCCAGCCGGACACCGGCAGCACATCGAGCCAGATACCAAAGACGAGCACCAGCATGGGCCCGAGCAGGAAGGTCGGCATGCAGATACCGACCATGGCCAGACTCATGGGAATATAGTCTTGCAGGGTATTGGGTTTGAGCGCGGCAATAACCCCCGCGAGCACGCCGATGATGACGGCAACGAGCATGGCATACAGGCCAAGCTCGGCGGTAATGGGCAAGCCCTGAAAAATCAGTTCGTCAACGCGGCGACCGGGGAAATTGAACGAAGGTCCCATATCCCCGCGGGCGAGATCACTGAGGTAGGCAAAGTACTGCTGATAGATGGGCAGGTCGAGCTGGTACTGACGCTCGAGCGCTGCCTCGACCTGCGGGGAAACTGCCTTTTCACTGGAGAACGGACCACCGGGCGCAACGCGCACCAGAAAGAAGGTCACGGTAATAACGGTAAGAATAACCGGGATCGCCTGGAGCGATCGGAACGCGATGAATCGCCACATAACTACTAAGGCTTCCGCTTACGCGTCCGGGTCCAGCCACACATATTTATAGTTCACATGATCCATGATGTTGGACGGCCAGCCTTTCACACTCGGGTCCATCAAGTGTTTGGTGGTGTAGGTATACACCGGCAAAATCGGCATGGCTTCCATAAGAATGGTTTCAGCTTCCCTGTACAGGGCAAAACGCTCGTCACGATCAAGCGTGGCTGGCGCCTCGCGCAGAATGATTTCATCGTAACGCGGATCAGAGAAACCGGTCTTGTTGTTGCCGCCATTGGTCACGTACATGTCGAGGAAAGTATTGGGATCGACATAGTCACCGATCCAGCCACGACGTGAGACGTCGTAATTCATGTTGTCCTGATTCTCCAGATAAACCTTCCACTCCTGGTTCACCAGCGTCACCATGATATTCAGCTCACGCATCCACATTTGCTGAATGGCCACTGCCATACGGCGATGCGATTCCTGGGTGTTGTAGAGGATTTCGAATTCGGGGAAGCCCTCGCCGTTAGGGTACCCGGCTTCAGCCAGCAACTCGCGCGCTTTTTCCGGATCAGAGTCGAAGGTCTTCGGTGGTTGATAGCCCAGGGTGCCGGGTGGTACCAGTGCAAATGCCGGCTCGACAATGCCCTGCATCACCGACTCATCGAGCAGCTCGCGATCGATGGCCATGGCCAGCGCCTTGCGTACGCGCACGTCATCAAACGGCGGACGCTCGGTGTTAAACATGTAGAAATAGGTGCCCAGCCACGGATCGATGTGGACGACTTCCGGGCGCTCTTCCAGATAGACCGGGATACGATCAAGCACGATTTCCTGAGTACGATGCAACTGGCCGTCGCGGAACATACGGTCTTCGGTGACGAGATTTTCAGTGGGGTAGAAGACGATGGCATTGAGGTCAATCTCGTCGGCATCCCAATAGGTATCGTTCTTCTCTACGCGCACATGGGAATTGATCTGCCACTCGGTCAGGTTGAACGCCCCATTGCCCACCAGATTGCCTTCACGCGCCCACGGCGACAGACGGTCGGTCATGCTGCCATGCGCTTCGATAGTCGGGCGGTGAACAGGGAAAGTGCTGTAGTGATCGAGGAGTTGCAGGAAATAAGGAGTCGGGGAGTTAAGCTGAACTTGCAGTGTGTAGTCGTCAACAACGGTGACGCCTACCTGACTGAAGTCGTCGATCTCGCCATTGGCATAGGCTTCGGCGTTTACGAGCGGGAACAGATTGTAGTTGTACTGGGCGCCCAGCTCCGGCTCGAGAATGCGGTTCCAGGCCCAGTGGAAGTCTACAGCGGTAACCGGGTCGCCGTTACTCCAGCGGGCATTATCGCGCAGATGGAAAGTATAGAGTGTGCCGTCCTCGCTCACTTCCCAGGATTCGGCTACACCGGGTTCGACTTCGAGGGTTTCGGGATTTTTATTCACGAGGCCTTCAAACAAGGCCGAGACTATTTTGTTTTCACTGACTCCGGTGACGATGTGCGGATCGAGACCTTCGGGTTCGACGCCATTGCCGAAGTGCAGGACGCCGTCGATGTTGCCCTGCTGTACGCGTGTCAGACCATCTTCGCCGCCACTACATCCAACCAGAAAAAGCAGAGCTGCTGCCAGCAGGCCTTTCGACCAACGTCCCGAATGCATTGTCCGGTGATTTGCCAAGTTAGTTGCCAAGTGAGCTGCCAAAATAGTCCCCTCTAAAAGTACGAATTAACGAGCGAAAACAAGAGGAAAGATAGCACGCACATTGGGTAGGGGGAATGTTTTCTGGCGCATTCGCGCCCCGGAAAATCGCAGTAAACCGCAACACCCTGTCAAAGAATGTCGCGGTTTATGAACTACTGCACAATGTGCGCTGCACGTGGCGTCGAATCAGACCTGATCGGCGGCGCAGCGAACTCATTGGTGGATCAGGAGAACAGGTCCATCAACAGTGCAGCGATGCCGCCAAGCACCATCAATGCAGTGGGGATATAACCAATGATAAAGCCGGCCCCCCGCTTCTGCGGATCTTTAACATACGACAACAAATACAGCAGGCGACCGATGATAAAGATGACGCCGACAACTGCTGCGATCAGCGCATTGCCGTAGTAGCCGAAGATCAGCATCGCCGGGATGACGATGATCATCTGCTCCAGCGTGTTGAGGTGGACGCGATAGTAACGCTCGAAAACCGGATGCCCGCTGACTGCCGGTGCCGGACAATCGTAAGTGCCGCGTGCCTTGCCGACAAGAATACTGAATACCATGTATTCAACAATAATTAACAGAATGACCAGTGCGACCAATTCCATGCAAACTCCCCCTGCTTGTTATGAATAATGCCGACGTGATCAGCCGGCCTGACTTTCCAGTTTAATAACTTGTTCGAGATAGGCTGCCGAATCAGTGCCGGCAATTGGTTTGAACTTGATGTCCGGATGTAGCTCACGCATGCGCAAATTCAACAACCCGTGGGCTGAATAAATCAATGCATCGACGATGATATTGTCGGTATCACAGCCGCGCGCCAGCTTGATCAGACGATCGAAACCGACGAGAAAATTGTCCGTGTGTCGGCGGCGAATCGGGGTGCCGTAAAACAAGTCCGAAAAGTTGATTTCCTGAGTTGCCTGCAGCGTCAGGAACAAACGCGAGAATACTTCCGAGTCACCACTGGCGAACTGCTTCCATAGTTCATTTAATTCTTCAGAGGTGATTCTGTTATCTCCCACCGGCCCCTGACTGGAGATAAACAGCAAGCCGGAGATAGCTCCCAGCTGCCGCCGCGTGGCTTCGGAAATCTTGAAGAAAGTTTCCTGCCGGGCGTTCAATTCAGTAGCGGCAATCGCCTGGGTTTGTTTTTCCGAGTGCAGGTTGTTGCGACGTAACTCTTCGTTGTTATCAGCCAGCACCGATTGTTGGATAAACAAGCCGATGACCAGCCAGAGAAATGCCAGAAAGGCAAAGGCGCCTTCCAGGAACGCGCCCATCTCATCGATCGGCAGATCCATGAAGTGATCCAGACCAATATTGCGAGCAAGGTAGATCGCCAGAAAAACAAACCAGAGAAAGGTGAGTATCAGGCCAAACTGGATGCGCCAGTCTTGCGGGATATAGGAGCGGCGTGGAGTACTGTCTTCCATCTTCTTGTTCACTTCATCAAATTGGTTGGACTGTGCCTGTTATCAGGTCAAGCCTGCAGATTGCAACGTCAGCCTTACCGGGCATGTCACCAGCCGAGGCGGCAATGCTTTAATCCCGCCATTGGCCAGCAATAAACCGATCAGTGCTGCGGTAGCTTGCACCACGAAAGCAATTGGCAATAGAACGCGCAATAAAATGCGCAATAAAGAGTATAGCCCGGTGCTGGGCCGGTCAATTGCTGTTTTGATACCGATCAAAGAGCAGACTGGAACGGTGCGAGGCGTATCTGAACAATCAGTTGGCGAACATCTCGGCGATGCGCGCCGCAATCAGGTCAGCCTCGTCCCAGAGAATGAAATGCCCCTGTTCCGGGCGCAGTAACATCTCGACCTCGGCATTAATCAGCGCCGAGCGCAGAAACTCCGCATTGCCAGGATCCACCAGCCTGTCGCGACCACCCTGCACAATGAGACTGGGCACAGTGAGGCGCTCCCAGCGCGATTGCATGATTTCCAGCTGCGGACGTAGCGGCATGATTTCGGCATTGGCACCCTTCAAATCAGCGCCGAGCAGGAACCGGGGAATCGCTACTGCCAGCCGGTTATACCAGCGCGGACCGCTCAACTCAGGGTCGCCAATGCTGGCGACAAAAACCAACCCACCAACCATCTCCGGATAGTCCATGGCGGTGCGGGCAATGACTGGTCCGCCATAGGAATGCCCGACCAGAATGGCACCCTTGCCGGAACGATCGCGGCGCAACAGCGGACTCAATGCCGCCGATTGCGCAGCCAGCGAGGGTTCCTGACTATCAGCACCTTCGGTCCAGCCGGGGCGACTGACAGAGATCATATGGAATTTGTCACGCAACCGGGGATGGGCAAGATAGCGCTGGAATGCTGTCCAGGAGCCAGGTGTCCCATGAACAAAGACGATCAGTTGCTTGCCCAGCTCGACCGCATCGTCGGCGCCAACTTCCACATACTGCAGATCGCCAAGTGAGCGCACGACAAAGGCAGCGTAGGGTGAGGGGTTACCACCCTCCTGGGCCGTCGCGAAGTGACAGTATAAAGCCAGCACAATGACCAGCAAGCCAGAATGTACCGGCGCCAGGCGCGGGAGGTTATGTATTGAATCGTGCGCGTCGGGCATGACTGTGCGCTCAGTGTCGTTTTATTGTTGCGCCGCCTTACAGATTACAGACTGGTCGCGTTTTTTACTCGAGTCACACTCTTCACTGGAGTGTTTACTGGCTTGATGCTTTTTCTACGACTCGTGCGGGGACACTTTTAATGCTAAAGCGGGTCTTGAGCTATTCCATTTTTCTTCTTTTTTTATCCCAGCCTGCTTTTTAACCTGTTCATATTACGCAAGCTTTGACTGCGGCGGCATTTATGAAAACTTTTTAGTCGCCGCTTTATTACTATTGTTATTGTTATTGATATTGATATTGTTTTAACGTTTTCTCGTTATTTATGCGCTTACCGCTCAAGCCTTGGCAGTCTACCGCATTTGCTGCTGCCTTGTCTGCACAGTCATAACCTGGCCACTACAAAGGCCGGGCAACCCGTGCCCCACCTGCACATAACTGACGACCGGGGCTGCTGCCACCAGTACGCCAGCATGGCAGATTTGCCCGAAGCGCGTGAATTGCCGGTGACTTGGCGTATAATCGTCCCTCAATCACTACGTGGCCCGATACCAGTCAGCACTGGCCGACCTCGCTAGCGAACCAGGCCAACTGACAGGCCGTAATCAGTCCGAAAATAGAGTCCAATGAGCAAGAAAAAAGCCGCCAGCTTCAATTTTGAAAAATCCCTCGCCGAGCTCGAAGAGCTGGTCAGCGCCATGGAAGATGGTGACCTGACTCTGGAGCAGTCACTGCAGGCCTTCGAACAAGGCATCAAGCTGACTCGCGAGTGCCAGACAGCACTCAAACAGGCGGAACAAAAAGTGCAGGTATTGCTGAACGACAGCGGCGAGACCGAGGATTTTGACAGTCTGGATGAGCTGGACCCTGCTGCCGACGAGTCCGACGACTGACCCGCCGATGACTATTCTTCCCGCCACTCTGGATCAGTTCATGGCTGACAGCCAACAGCGCGTCGATCTCGCGCTGCGGCAGACCATGCAACAGTCACAACCCAGTGACAAGCTGCGCCAGGCCATGGCCTACGCCAGCCTTGATGGCGGCAAGCGCTTGCGGCCGGTACTGGTCTATGGCGCCGCTCTGGCCCTGGAAGGCGATCTCGATCAGGCCGATGCGGCAGCCTGTGCGGTGGAGCTGATTCACTGCTACTCACTGGCCCACGACGACCTGCCCGCCATGGATGACGACGATTTACGCCGTGGTAAACCAAGCCTGCACAAGGCTTTCGATGAAGCCACTGCCATCTTGGTTGGTGACGGCCTGCAATCGCTGGCTTTCGAGCTGCTGAGCACGCCGCGCGACTCACTACCGGCAGCGCAGCAGTTGGCCATGGTGCATTGCCTGAGCCAGGCCGCGGGTGCGCTTGGTATGGTGGGTGGCCAATCCCTTGATTTTGAGGCCGTGGGCCGCAGCGCCGATACCAGCGATCTGGAAACCCTGCACCGATTGAAAACCGGCGCCCTGATCAGTGCCAGTGTGCAACTTGGCGCCCTGAGCGCCCGTCAACCCGGCGCCAATCATCTGGCCATGCTGGGGGAATATGCCGCCAACGTGGGGCTGGCCTTTCAGGTGCATGACGACATTCTCGATCAGACCGCAGACACGGCCACCCTCGGCAAGCCGCAGGGCTCCGACGCGGCCAATAACAAGCCCACCTACGTGGCGCTTTTGGGGCTTGAGGGTGCCAGGCAGCGCGCCCGGGAGCTGACCGATAGCGCCGTGGCGAGCCTGCAGGCTTTCGGCCCCAGTGCTGACCGTCTGCGTGAATTGGCGGTCTATATCACCAGTCGCGGCCATTGATTGACCTTGTCAGGCCCCTCCGTTACTTTACGCGCCCGGCTTGTTCCCTAACTGATCCTTGCAAAGCATCCGCCACAGCGTTGAAATAGCTCCATGTTAAAAGAAATACCCCTGACACGGCCCGAGACGCCGCTTCTGGATCAGATAGACAGTCCGGCAGATCTACGGGAACTGGAGGTCGACCAGCTCAGCCAACTGGCTGAAGAGCTGCGGCACTATCTGGTCTACGCGGTGGGGCAGACAGGCGGTCATTTCGGGGCCGGCCTGGGCGTGGTGGAACTCACCATCGCCCTGCACTATGTCTTCAATACGCCGTCAGATCGCCTGGTCTGGGACGTCGGGCATCAGGCCTATCCCCACAAGATTCTCACCGGTCGCCGCGAACGCATGCTGAGTATGCGACAGGCGGGTGGCCTGGCGGCCTTCCCGAACCGCAGCGAAAGCGAATACGACGCCTTTGGCGTCGGTCATTCCAGTACTTCTATTGGAGCCGCGCTCGGCATGATGGTGGCCAATCGCCTGACTGGCAGTGACCAGCACAACATCGCCGTAATTGGCGACGGCGCCATGACCGCAGGCATGGCTTTCGAAGCACTCAACCATGCCGGTCATCTGGATGACAATATTCTCGTCGTGCTTAACGACAACAACATGTCCATCTCCAATAACGTTGGCGGACTGTCCAGCTACTTCGCCCGTATGTGGGCGAGCAAGCCCTATAATTTTATTCGTACCGGCAGCAAACGCATGCTGTCGAAGATCCCGCCGGCCTTGAAAGCCGCGCACCGTGCCGAAGAGTACATGAAGGGCATGGTGTCACCCGGCACCCTGTTCGAGGAAATCGGCTTTAACTACATCGGTCTGATCGACGGTCACGACACCGAAGGGCTGGTAGAGATTCTTGGCAACATCAAGAAGCTGCGCGGACCGCAGCTGTTGCATGTGGTGACGCAAAAAGGCAAGGGCTACTCCGAATCCGAGAACGACCCCTTCGGCATGCATGCCCTGAGCAAGATCGAAGCACCGAACAAGGCCAAGCCGGCAATCAGTGAAAAACCCGCGCGCCCGACTTATTCGAAAGTCTTCGGCAACTGGTTGTGTGACGCGGCCAGAGCCGATGCGCTGGTGGTCGGTATTACCCCCGCCATGGGCGAGGGCTCCGGCATGCAGGAATTTGCCCGCGACTTCCCTGATCGTTTCCATGATGTGGCGATCGCCGAGCAACATGCCGTGACTTTTGCCGCCGGCATGGCCTGCGATGGCGCCAAGCCGGTGGTGGCGATCTACTCTACATTCCTGCAACGCGCCTACGACCAGCTTATACACGATGTCGCCCTGCAAAATCTGGACGTCCTGTTCGCCATCGACCGCGCCGGACTGGTTGGCGAAGATGGCCCGACCCATGCCGGCAGTTTTGACCTGAGCTATCTGCGTTGCATCCCGAATATGATTGTTATGACGCCTAGCGACGAAGACGAAACGCACAAACTGCTTAGCACCGGCTATCACCACAAGGGACCGGCGGCGGTGCGCTACCCGCGCGGCAAAGGTCCCGGCGTCGAGGTACAGCGCGATCTGCAACCCGTACCCATCGGCAAGGGCATGGTGCGCCGCAAGGGCAAGTCAGTGGCCATTCTCGCCTTCGGCAGCATGGTGACACCCGGCCTGGAAGCCGCCGAGGCCCTGAATGCATCACTGGTGGACATGCGCTTCGTCAAGCCGCTGGATGAACAGCTCATCAAGGACATGGCGGCCAAGCACCATCTGATCGTCACGCTCGAGGAAAATGCCGTACTCGGTGGTGCCGGCTCGGCCGTAAACGAAGCCTTGTTGCAGGCCGACTATTCCATTCCCGTGCTCAATCTGGGCTTGCCGGATACTTTCCTGGAACACGGCAAAGTGCCGGAAATGCTCGCCAGTGTCGGCCTCGACAGTGGCAGTATTATCGAGCGCATCAAGCAGAAGCTCACCGCCTGTAAAATTCAATCCGAAGCGGTCTAGTCAGACCGGAGACCCAGCATGTCAGACGACGCGCGTAATGCACGGCACAAGCGCGCCATGCAGCGAAAGAAAGAATACATCGACGGCCGTATCGCCGAAGCCACAATAGATAAAGGACTGCTGGTCGTCCTCACCGGTAACGGCAAGGGCAAATCTTCCTCCGCCTTCGGCATGCTTGCCCGCAGCGTGGGTCACGGGCTGCGCTGCGGCGTCGTGCAATTCATCAAGGGCAAGTGGGACTGCGGCGAACAGAAGTTGTTCAGCTCCCACCCGCTGGTGGAATTTCAGGTCATGGCCACCGGCTTTACCTGGGATACCCAGGACCGCGACGCCGACATTGCCGCCGCCCAACAGACCTGGGAAAAAGCTCGCGAGTTGCTCGCTGATGAAGACTGCAAGGTCGTCATTCTTGACGAGCTGACCTACATGCTCACTTATGGCTATCTCGACAAGCAGGAAGTTTTGGATGCCATCGCCGGGCGGCCAGCCATGCAGCACGTGATTATCACCGGTCGCAATGCCAGCAAGGAGCTGCTGGAGATGGCGGACACCGTCAGCGAAATTGGCGAGACCAAGCATCCCTTCAACGCCGGCGTCAAAGTGCAAAAAGGAATCGACTATTGATGCGCGCTATTGCCAGTCTGCTACTGCTTGCTCTGGGCCTGCTGGTCAATCCTGCCCGGGCAGTGACTGTCATCGACGATGCCGGTAACGAGATTACACTGGAGCAGCCGGCGCAGCGCATCATCAGTCTTGCCCCTTCATTGACCGAATTGGCCTATGCCGCCGGTGCCGGCGACAAACTGGTGGGTGTGATCGAATACAGCGACTATCCGCCGGCCGCGCAAGCCCTGCCACGCGTAGGACGCTATGATCTGCTGGATACGGAAACCATCGTCGCCATGCAACCTGACCTGGTTCTGGCCTGGCTGACGGGCAATCCGCGCACGACGGTAGCTCGGCTGCGCGAATTGGGTCTAACGGTGTACATCGCCGAACCCAAAGAGCTGGAGTCGATCCCTTCCCACTTGCAGCGCCTCGGCGCGCTGGCCGGCACGGATGCGGCGGCCAGTGCTGCCATTGCCGACTTTGCAAGCACGCTTGCCGACCTGCGCAGCCGCTATTCCGATTTGGAGCCAGTTCGCACTTTTTATCAGGTATGGAACGGACCGGTAATCACCGCCGGCGGTAATGAGCTGATTAACGATATCATTACTTTGTGCGGCGGCGACAATGTTTTCGCCGACCTGTCACTGGTCGCTCCCAAGGTGTCCACCGAGGCGGTACTAACTACCCTGCCTCAGGCGATTTTCGGCAGTGGTGCCGACGCCGAACGTCCGGACTGGCTCGATGACTGGCAAGACTGGCCAGTGCTGCCGGCCGTAGCGCTGGGCAATGTCTTTCATATTCCGCCAGCGCTGGTACAGCGACATACACCACGCGCCCTGCAAGGCGCCGCCATGATGTGTGAACAACTGCAGACAGCGCGCGGGCGCCTTGGTCAGGTAGCAAACTAGTCTGCTGCATTGAATTTTTGGAAATTGACTGGTCGGCATGACACCGCCACCGGCTTGCTGAGCGCCAGACCGCGAGACGCCACAGCGCACTCCAGTGACGCTTATTTCTCGCCGAGATGACCGAGCTTGTCGATCTTCACTGCCAGATAACTTTCGTTATGGGGATTGGACTTGGTGTGGATGGGAACGATCTGTTCAACCTTGAGACCCATGGCTTCCAGCGCATCGACCTTGCGTGGATTGTTGGTCATCACCCGCAGGTTATCGATACCGAAATGGTCGAACATGGATTTGCAGACGTGGTAGTCACGACTGTCCGGCTCGAACCCTAACTTGACGTTGGCCTCGACTGTGTCGGCACCGGAATCCTGCAGGGAATACGCACGAATCTTGTTGAGCAAACCAATGCCGCGCCCTTCCTGTCGCAGGTAAAGAATAATACCGGCTCCTTCCTTGGCGATTCGCTGCATGGCGGTTTGCAGTTGCGGTCCGCAATCGCAGCGCAGGCTGAACAGACAATCTCCGGTCAGGCATTCGGAATGCACGCGGCACAACAGCGGCTCGCCTGTGAGCAGGTCCCCATAGGTCAGAGCAACATGTTCTTTGCCATTTTCAAGGTCTTCAAAACCATGAATGGTAAAGTCGCCCCATTGTGTGGGCAATTTGGCCGACGCCACAAACTTCGCTGTCAATTGTCATTCCTCGTGCTGCGGTGCTTACTG
>CAZQFA010000026.1:0-8616 GCA_964592245.1 uncultured Pseudohongiella sp.
AGCACGGAAATTCGATCCGCCAAATCGAACACGATACTCATGTCGTGCTCAACCATAACCAGAGTCTTGCCGGCGGTAATCTTGCGAATCAGGGCTACAGCATTCTCTGCTTCACTGTGGCTCATGCCGGCAACCGGCTCATCCAACATAATCAGTTCGGCGCCGCTGGCGACCGCTATTCCCAATTCCAGCGCACGTTGTTGGGCATAAGCCAACTCACCGGCTGGATAGCGCGCCCGCTTCTCCAGACCGATCTGTTCGATTACCTGTTCAGTTTTTTCATTGAGTCGTTTCTGACGATCAAGCAAGTGCCAGAAGGAATATTTGTAGCCTTCGGACCACAACAACGCACAGCGAATATTTTCGTAAACGCTCATGCGCGGGAAAATATTGGTGACCTGAAAACTGCGTGCCAGACCGAGACGGTTGATCTCATAGGGCTGCTTGTTCTGAATTTCTTCACCTTTGAACTGGATAGTGCCTTCACTGACACCGTAGCGGCCGCTGATCAGATGGAACAAAGTCGATTTGCCAGCGCCATTGGGGCCGATGATGGCATGCTTCTCACCTTGTTCGATGTCGAGATTGATGCCACGGATAATTGCCGTCTCACCGAAATTCTTGTGCACATCACGCAGGCTGAGGATGCTCATGAGGCTTCTCCACTGTCATCGTGGACAGTATTGGCAGCATCCCAGGCTGTGCGTAGTTGTGGCAAGGTGCGGCGCGTGGCATAAAAAGCGCCTGTTGCCACAATAAGGCCCAGCGTCCAGACAATGAAGCTGTCCGGATTCAGGGGCAGGCCAA
The DNA here is from genome assembly GCA_964592245.1 of uncultured Pseudohongiella sp. Taxonomy (GTDB): domain Bacteria; phylum Pseudomonadota; class Gammaproteobacteria; order Pseudomonadales; family Pseudohongiellaceae; genus UBA9145. Next base: position 808 of record CAZQFA010000026.1, read on the forward strand.
TAAAACTCATTGTCTGTTCAGCATGGCTGAGTTCAACCAGGGCAATGAGGGTCAGCACAAAGAGAGCGGCCGGTAGCGCAGTGATGAGGTAGGGGCGGAACAGTTGTTTTAACGTCCCCTGAGTCCAGGCCAATTGATGCATCATGATGAAACCGGCAAAGCCGCGTGGTAGAAACATCACGGTCAGTACGAACATGATGCCGACATAGAGTAACCACAGGTCAGTGTAGTTGCTCAGCAGGGTGTTCATCAGAGTCAGCACTACGGCGCCAATAATCGGGCCGATGAAGTAACCCAGTCCGCCAATATAGGCCATGAGCAGTACGCGGCCGGAGGTCACAGCGTTGAGGTTTTCTGCTGTCAGGAATTCATAGTTCAGGGCAAACAAGCCCCCGGCGATACCGGCGAAGAAGCCGGCTGCACAGAAGGTAATGTAGCGCACCCAGCGTGCACTGTAGCCAATAAACTCGGCGCGCTCGGGGTTGTCCCTTACGGCATTGGCGAGTCTGCCTGCTGGTGTCTTGGTGAACAGATACATAAACAGGGTGGCGATAAATACCCAGAACGCCGCGACATAGTAAATCTCCGAATCCTGAAAGAATTCGACACCGAAGAATGGCGGGCCGAAGGTGCGATCGCCACTGACACCGGCCTCGCCGCCGAAGAAGCTTTCGAAAATCAACGACGAAGCGGCAACAAGTTCGGCAATGCCCAGCGAGATCATGGCAAAGACCGTACCGGCCTTGTGCGTGGAAAAGCTGCCAATAAACAGTGCTGCGAGCAAACCGCTCAGGCCGCCTATCAACGGGATATAAATGATGGAAAAGTAAAACTCTTCGTATTCGATCTGGATCAGGGCATGGACTGCCATAAAGCCGCCCAGACCGTAATAGACGGCATGGCCAAACGACAGCATGCCGCCCTGACCAAGCAACATGTTGTAACTCAGGGCAAAGACAATGGCGATTGCCAGTTGATTGAGCAAGGAGATGCCAAGCACGGAGTCGAAGAGTTGCGGCAATACCAGCAGAGCAACGCCATAACCAATCCAGGGCACCAGTTTCTTCATCATTGTTCGCGCTTACCCATCAGGCCGGTCGGGCGGAATATCAGTACCAGCACCAGTAGTAAAAATGGCAGAACTGGCGCCACTTGCGGGAGCGTGATTGTCCAAAGATCATTCAGCGGATGGCTGCGTTCGAATTCCAGGCCCAGCAAGTTCAGCAGATCCGGCATGCCGAGGTCAGAGGCGATGGCATAGGACTGCAGCAGACCAATGAGCAGTGAGGCGATGAAGGCGCCTGCCAGAGAACCCAGCCCGCCAATCACCACGATGACAAAGACAATGCTTCCCAACACCGCGGCCATGCCGGGAAAAGTGGTGAGCACAGGTCCCGCAATCACGCCGGCTACACCGGCCAGCGCAGTGCCGACGCCAAATACGCCCATAAAAATAAGCGGGACATTATGGCCAAGATTGGCAACGGTATGCGGGTGGGTAATGGCGGCCTGAATAATAATCCCTATACGGCTACGCGTGAGCACGTAATAGAGGCCGATGAAGATGGCGATGGAAATAGCGATCATGAATCCGCGGTAGGCGGAGAACTCCTGACCGAACAAAGTAAACAGCGGAAAATCCAGCAGATCCGGCGTCTGATAACCCTTGGTGTCCGGCCCCCAGAAAAACTGTACGGCTTCTTCGATCAGGAAGGCCAGGCCAAAGGTAAAGACGAGTTCGGCAACGTGCCCTGATTGATGCACCTTGCGCAGACCGTAACGTTCAACCAGTGCACCCAGCACGCCGACGATGAGTGGCGCGAGGATGAGCCCGGTCCAGTAGCCAAACTGCAAACTGATGGAATAGGCGAAGTAGGCACCGAGCATGTAGAAGCTGGCATGGGCAAAATTGAGCACACCCATCATGCTGAAGATGAGCGTCAGCCCGCTGGCGAGCATAAACAGCAGCAGGCCTGTGACCAGACCATTGAGAGTGGCAAAGATAAATACTTCAATCATGGCGCTTGCTGTGCGGTCGGGTCAGAATCTCACTCACACACCTAGCGACGGGGTCGACGCATGCGGCAACTGGTTTCAATCAATGTGTCTGCGGCGGGTACGTGGTACTCGCTAAACAAGCCCAGACCGGAATTGTCTGCATCAAATTCGATGCCCTGATCCGTGTGCACTGAAATGTGCAAGGACTGGAACGCCTGATGATCGTCGGCGCGCATCCAGATTTCCTCACCACTGAAATTGGTGAAGCGCATGTCTTCCAGTGCCAGGGCGATATCATAAGGGTCGGTACTTTGCGCCTTCTCCATAGCAGCGACTACCATGCGCAAGGCATTGATGATGCGCGGCTGTGATACGTCATTGTTCGGGTTGGCGGCCTTGTAGGCGCGAATGAATTCCTTGCGTTCTTCAGTCGGGATCGGATTGGAAATTTCATTGTGCACCAGATAGATCTGGCCAATACCGTCCTCACCCAGTGTTTCGGTGATGCCATCATAGGCGGCATAGAAAGTGTAGATTGGCATTTTCAGGCCGGAGTCGATGATAGAACGTGCCAGAGAAACCATGTCGGCACCGAAGTTACCTGTCAGCACCGCATCGGCACCGGAAGAACCAATCTTGGTGACATAGGGTGTGAAATCCTTGACCTGTCCAATGGGGTGAAACTCATTGCCAACGATTTCGATATCCGGTCGCTTCTCTGCCAGCATTGCAATGGTGGTATCGGCCACCGTATGTCCGAATGAGTAATCCTGACCAATGATGTAAAGTGACTTGATGTCCTCATTCATGGCGATGTAGTCGGTCAGCACTTCCAGCTTCATGTTCACATGGGCATCGAAGCGGAAATGCCAGAAACTGCAATTCTCGTTGGTGAGCACCGGGTCTACTGCAGAGTAATTGATTTGCAGTACTTCCTGTCCGGGATTGCGGCGATTGTGGCGGCTGATTGCGTCATTCAGGGTATTGGCGACTGCCGAGCTGTTGCCCTGAAAAATAATGCGGATGTCTTCGCTGATGGCGCGACGAAATTGCACCTGGGTTTCAGTCGGGCTTTGCTGGTTATCCAGCGGTACGATTTCTATCTGCCGGCCGCCCAGAATGCCGCCGCGGGAGTTGAAGTAGTAGTCAGCTGCGAATTCAAGTTGCCGCAAGCCATTGGTGCCGATAGAGGTGAAGGTACCGGATAGCGGATCGATAAAGGCGATGCGGATAGGCTCCTGGGCACGCGTCAGTGAGCTGAATCCGGCCAGCAAAATCAGCGAGGCACAGATGAAGGGCAAGGGCAATTTGAGACTTCGCATAGGCTTATTCTTTTTAGTTGGTTCGGGTTGGTTCCGCAGTGCTTAATATGATTACTGCTGACTTCGCATAACTGCTTGAAGGCTACGGATTCCGGTGTCCATACCGGCAAACGAAAACTGACATTAACCCAGTCGCCGCGGCGAATCAAGAACTGCTCAGCAGGTGTTATCATGGCGTTTTTCGAGCAAAATCCGCCGCTTGGCAATGCTGCAGGCGGTCCAGAAATCATGTCGCGATACACAGTCAATGAAGCAGAGCTTGAGATTCAGGCGATTCGCGCCAGCGGGCCGGGTGGACAAAATGTCAACAAGGTCGCTACGGCAGTTGAACTGCGCTTTGATATTGAGCAATCGTCGCTGCCGTGGGCGATAAAAACACGACTACTGGCACGTTCTGATCGGCGAATTAACCGTGATGGTGTTTTGGTGATCAAGGCGCAGCGTTTTCGCAGTCAGGACAAGAATCGGCAGGATGCCGTGCAGCGACTGCAAGGTTTGATTGATGCGGCAAGTGAAGCAGAGAAGCCTCGGGTGGCAACCAGGCCACCGCGCGCCGCCAAGGAGCGGCGCTTGCAAGACAAGAAAAAAGCCGGGGACAAAAAAGCCAGACGTGGGCCAGTAGACTACTGACCCGTGCGCTGCCTGCCCGTGAGCGCCTAGTAGACTTCGAACAGACCCGCTGCGCCCATGCCGCCGCCCACACACATAGTACAGACCACGTATTTGGCACCACGGCGTTTTCCTTCGATCAGCGCGTGACCCACCATGCGCGCACCACTCATACCGTAGGGATGGCCGATGGAAATAGCGCCGCCGTTCACATTGAGCAGTTCATTGGGTATGCCGAGAAAATCGCGGCAATAGAGCACTTGTACGGCAAAGGCCTCGTTGAGCTCCCACAGGCCAATGTCATCCATAGTCAGGCCGAATCTTTCCAGCAATTTGGGCACCGCCTTGATCGGACCGATGCCCATTTCGTCGGCATCCACACCGGCAGCGGCCATGCCGCGATAGGCTCCCAGCGGTGTCAGGTTCTTTCGCTCTGCCAGTTTGCTATCCATCAGCACAGACGCCGAGGCGCCATCAGAAAGTTGACTGGCATTACCGGCAGTGATCACGCCGCCTTCGAATACCGTTTTCAGGCCGGTCAGGCCATCCAGTGTGGTGGAAGGGCGATTGCCTTCGTCTTGCTCGAGTGTCAACTCATGCACGCTTTGTTCTTTGGTTTCCTTGTCGACCACCAACATCTTGCTGGGCAGCGGCACGATCTCGTCGGCGAACAAGCCGGCTTCCTGGGCTTTGGCAGTACGTTGCTGACTTTGCAAGGCGTACTCGTCCTGGGCATCACGAGAGATGTTGTAGCGCTTGGCCACGACCTCGGCAGTCTCCAACATGGACATATAAGCGTGCTGGGATTTGGCAATGACGTTCGGGTCTTTGGCGCGATAGCCATTACGATGTTCGTTCTGCACTAGCGAAATGGATTCCAAACCGCCACCGATGACGATGGGCATGTTGTCACAGACAATTTGTTTGGCAGCGGTGGCGATAGCCATCATGCCGGATGCGCATTGCCGGTCGATACTCATGCCGGCAACCGAGCTCGGCAATCCGGCAGCAACGCCGGCTGTACGACCAATATTGAAGCCACTACTGCCCTGTTGCATGGCACAGCCCATGACCACATCATCGACTTCGGCCGGGTCGATACCGGCACGGGCGACGGCGGCAGCAATAACATGACCACCCAGAGTGGGGGCATCGGTGTCATTAAAAGCGCCGCGATACGCTTTACCTATCGGCGTGCGGGCGGTGGCTACAATAACTGCTTCTTTACTCATCGGTCTCTCCATTGACGCTACGCACAGCCCTGATGCCTGCTACGTTGCGGTTTACTCGTTGTTAGGCGCTGGTTACTGCCTTATTTGGCAACAATCAGCGCGATAATGGGCTCTATTGACGCCCTGGCCAGTGCGGCCATTTCGGCGTCAGTGCGATCCTGAATGGGATGCGCGACATAAAAGCTGGCCGGATGAATACCCAGGGACCGGCCTTGTGCGGCGGCCGCCTGAATGAATTCGTCTGAAGCGATAAAACCGGCCGGGATGCCACGGCTTTCCAGATCCATGATGTCATGCAAACTGCACGAGGTACATGAACCTCAGTCGGCCAGGGCTTCAATGACCGCGTCGCATTCGCTGCTGATTTTCTGATTCAGCTCGCGCGGTGCGATACGGGTAAAGGTCGGCTTCTGATAGCGTTTAACAGTGGCGCCCAGTGCTGCCAGCTGCTGCTCGATTTCATCGAGGAATTCCTTTCCTCGCGGTTTTGAGATATCGAGCAGTCCGATGGTCGCACCAGCCAGAGTCCCCAGTCGTGGCAGTAATTGCCGCTCCACGGGGTTCATCTCGGCGGTAGGGTCTAACAACAGTGTGCTTGTCATGCTTTCCCCCTCTGCTTTATTTTAATCGATAGGTTCTGATACTAACTGACTGCCGCGCTCACCGGAAGCAACCCAGCCACTTATAATGGCAGAGAACTTGCCGGCAGTACCGCCTGTGGTGACTATGTGCAGCCCGTCATCACGAAATTTGTTGAGCAATTTGTCCTTGAGACGCTCCGGCATACCTTCAGCCATGCCGTCTACGCCTTCCAGGAGTTGAGCGCCAGGTGTCATTAATTCGTCAAAGATGGCTTGCTTGAGCTGTTCCTTGTTCCAGCCAGCCGCACGCAGCAGCTTGCGGTGTTCAGGGCATACCAGCAAAATTGCATCGGCCATACCAAAACGTTTGACGTGGGCGACGCTGCGCAGGCTGCTGGCCATGCTTTTGGCCAGTGATTCCGGCGTGCGCGAGAGCTGATCCATGATTGGTTGCAAGCCCTCACCTGCGAACAGGCTGATTACGGAGTCGCCGCGCTCAAAACCGCGATCCATTGCCAGAGTTGGCCAGTCCGGGTCGGACTCGTCTTCGGCGAAACAATAGGTGTACTTGCCGGGATTGCCCATAGTGGCACGATCGATTCCTCCGGGCATGCCGCCACCAACATTGCGAATGAGTAATTGCAAAGCGCGGCCGATTGTTGCGTTGGCCCGATTGCCCTGACCCAGTGCATTGATGCCGGCATTCATGCCGATAGCGCGCACCACCGGGCCGCTGACGATCATTACCGGCGCCGAGAAGTACGTGGTACACAACAATCCGTGCATGCAGAAGGCATCCTGCAGTGCAGCGCGGACAGAAGCCAGCACGGTCGGGAAATAATCCGGCTTGCAACCCGCCATAACTGCATTGATAGCCACTTTTTCGATACTGCAAGGCTGATTGTCCGGGGGAATATTGCCAATGATTTCCTGGCTGTCATGGGGAGTAGCGCGCAGCATCTTTAACACACGTAATGGTGTTGGTGGCACGACCGGCAAGCCGTCACTCCAGCCGCGCTCAAAACAGGCTTCCATGACATCTTCGGCTTCCGCAGTAACGATTTCGCGAGCGCTCAATCGGGCCTGACCGAAGCGTAACAGGAGCGTTTCTTCCATGCCGGGCTCTGTAGTCAAAGAGCCGCAACCGGGTTTGAATGGCGCCAAAGCGGAGCCCAACTCGTCAATACCAGTAAGTTTACGCCACTGCTCGCGGTCCCAGCCGATAGTACGTGCCAGTTCTTCTCCCTTGCGGGAAAAATGAATCAACGTTGGTACGACTTCTATGCGATTCTGGAACGAAAAGGCGAGGTCGGTGTCGGGGAAGCGTTGTTCAGCCTGAGCGGGGAAAACTGTATCGTCCTGGGTATAGACCTGCAGCTGACCGGGGAAGCGCTTCTGGATTTCCGCTATGACAGGTTCGATCAGCGCGCAGGTCGGGCACGATTTCTTGACGATCAATGCAAACTCGGCGGATTCAGCCAAACCCCGGACTCTCCTTGCTTCTGATTGTTGTTGGGCAGTGTCAGCAATCTGGTAGAGACTGCCTGTGACTGCAGGGAAGTTGAGTGTAGCCCAAGCGAAGCGGCAGGCGAAGAGGTGGTGACTGCGACTGTAAACTCTGATTGATCGAAACCGCGCTGCAGGCGCCGTAGTCAGGGCGAGATAGATAGGAAAAGGTAGTTAAGAAAAGATAGTTAAGGCAGAGTGTTAAGGCCAGTTAGCTACGAGCCTAGTAGATGAAGCCCAGCGTACAGATGCCAACAAGGATATTGATGATCATGAAAACGGAGGAGGTGCGCGACATTACCTTCCACATTTGTGGGCCTTTATAGGCTGCCCTTATGCCAACGATCAGGATGAAGGTATAAGCCAACATGATGGCCACATAAGACAGATATTCAATCCAGTTTTCACTGTCCACTGCGCGGCTGCCGAATACGAAGAAAGCGCCAGCGCCAACAAAATAGAACAGCCAGTAAGTGACCGCCAGCCCGTACTCGCCCGCCAGAAGTTTGGCCATGAAAGAGCGGTCGTCGAGGATTTCCTGGGAGGTTGCGGGGTCGGTTG
>CAZQFA010000026.1:8716-23599 GCA_964592245.1 uncultured Pseudohongiella sp.
CACTCGGGATTTGCGCTTGGATATCGGTAAAGAGATAGACAGCCAGCCACTTAGCCAGGCTTTTAACTTCAGCCGGGAAAAAGAGCGGGCACTGCACGGTCTGCGCGGCATCTTGTCTGGCGTGGTGGCGGACAAACGCCTGAATGAAAAAGAACTGCTGTTTCTGGACAGCTGGTTGCAATCACAACAATATCTGGCTGACGACAAGGATGTGCTGCGCATTCTGACTCAGGTCGGTGAGATCATGGAACATCAGCAGATCAGTGCGGAAGACCTGCGGCAGATGCAGGCGACGGCCGAGCATTTCATCACATTGAGTGAAGAAGCCAATGGCCACGGCGAAGGAGAAGCAGCCGAGTTGATGGGCTTTCTTACTGGCGTGGCATCAGACGGGGTTCTCAATGACCAGGAAATTGCCGCGCTTTCGTCCTGGCTGAACAAACATCAGGCGATTCGCGAAACCTGGCCCGCCAGCGTCATCATCGACCGCCTGGCCACTATTCTCGACGACGGTGTTATCACGGAGGAAGAGCGGGAAGACTTGCTCAGGACCTTGCAGCACGTCACCGCCAATCATCGCTCAAGCCTGCGCTTCGATAATTCCACTGAAGTATGGGAAGACGCCGTTGACGAGTTAAAAATGTCTGCTGCGACATTCTGCCTGACCGGTGATTTTGTCTCGGGTGATCGCAATACAGTCGAAACCATGTTGAAGCTGCGCGGTGCCGAGATTTCGTCAACCGTTACCAAGATGGTGGACTATCTTGTCATCGGTACACTGGCCAGTCGCGACTGGCTGTACACCAGCCACGGTCGCAAAATCGAAAAGGCCTTGCTGCTCAAGCGCGAGGGGTCAAGCGTTGCGATAATTACGGAACGCACGTTGCTACGTTTCATGCGTTGAGCGCTGATGGCTGCTTTTCTCCAAGCCAACGTTTATCAAGTTTATTGAATACTCATGCCTGCTACCTCTGATCTACCGCCTCTGATTGATATGGGTGGGACAGGACCACGCCTGCACTTTTCCCATGCCAATGGCTATCCGCCCGGTGTCTATCAACCCTTGTTGAATGGGCTGGCCAAGGATTTTACTGTCACTGCCAATCAGCACCGCCCCTTGTGGGCGAAATCGTTTGCAGAGATGCCTGGCTGGCATGTGTTGGGTGATGATCTGGTGACCTTGCTGGCGCAGCAGGAGCGGCCCGTGCTCGGCGTCGGTCATTCCATGGGTGCAGCCGCATTGGTCATGGCAGCACTACAAGAGCCGCAACGTTTCAGCGGCTTGGTGCTTGTGGAGCCGGTGATGGTTTCGGCTATGAGTGCACAGTTAATGCGTTGGCTTCGGCCCTTGGCCAAACGTCGCTTGCCGCTGGTGAACCGGACGTTGCTGCGCGTCGATCGCTGGCCGTCGCAGCAAGCCGCGTTTGACCATTTTCGGCCGAAGCCGGTGTTCGCCAGAATTTCTGATACAGGACTGTGGCACTATGTTCGGGCCGGTACACGCCAAAACGCGCAGGGCGAATTCGAACTGGTGTTTGACAAGTACTGGGAAGCGCACGGTTACTTGCGCATTCACAGCATCTGGCAAATGTTGCCACGACTTGCCCTGCCGGTATTGGCGATACGGGGAGAGCATTCAAACACCGTGTCTGACAAAGCCTGGCAACGCTGGCAAACGCTATTGCCTGAACACAGCTTTGCTGAAGTGAGCGACAGCGGACATTTGTTGCCTCTGGAACGACCAACCCGCGTCAGTGAACTGATCAGCCGCTGGCGTGCTGACCAGTTCGTCGCGATGACTGACGGTGAAAACTAGAAGGTATTCAACGCCAAAGCGCGGTATTCCTGATCCTGTGCGGCGGCATGATTGAGAATCATGTCTGCCGTCACCGGTACGCGATTGAACAAATGTCCATCCAGGGCATCGGCTATCGCGCTGGCAACCGCCGCCACAGCGCAGCCCTGCGCCGGTTCGCCGACGCCGCGTCCGCCAGCCGGATTGTAGGGGTCGGGAATATCCACGGCTGCGTTTTTCATCACAGCCGGCACATCCATCATCGTCGGCAGTTTCGCCTGATAAAAGCCAATACCCGCTGGCAGGGCGTTTTGCGGATCGTAAACATGCCGTTCCGAGCCTGCCATACCAAACCCCCAAACGGCGCCGCCGTTCAATTGCTGTGACAGTCCTTGCGGGTGAATTACCTTGCCACAATCGGACACACCCAGATAATCGGTGATGGCGTATTTGCCGGTTTCCAGATCGATTTCCACCTCGGCCATGGCCACAGTCAATCCGGGAGCAATACCGCGTTTGGGCAGATTATCCCGGGCCACGCCGATCAGGCCGGAGCCTGCCAGACCCTGAACTGCCCGCTGAGTGATGGGATGAATATCGTCCGGATAGGTTTCGCCGCTGTATTGGCCTCCCATGTTTATGGCCAGCGTGGCCGCCTCAGCGTAGGTCAATCCCTGTTCAGGGTCATCGCTACGAAACACGCGTTCGTCGCCGATGTCGTACTCTGACGCCTCACCACCCAGTTCTGCGGCGGCGATTTCCTTCAATTTGCGCACGGCGTCCTCAGCAGCCACCCAGTTGGCCCGGGTATGGGTGAAAATGGTGTTGCTGCCGCCCTGTGCCGAGCTGTTAGGCAAATGCAGTTCGGTGTTGCCACGCACAATCTCGCAATTCTCCCAGTTGGCTTTGAGCACCTCCGCTGCTGCGCGGGTGGTATCGGCGTAGGAGTAGGTGCCCAGATTGCCGACCCCGGAATGCAAATAAATTCTGCCGTCAGGCGCAATGCGCACCAGACCGTCATAACCGTTGTTACCGGCGGAGTGATAGCCCATGCCGATGCCCAGCCCCCTAACTTTGTTGCCTGAGCGCTGGCGCGGTTGGCTCTCACGCTCACGCCAGTTGAACATCTCGTCAGCCTTGGTGATCGCTTCGGCCATGAAGGCGCTGGTCACCGGGCCACGGTCCTGATACACCGGCGATTCGCTATGCGGTGCATTGACGCGGCGAAACTCGGCACGATCCATGCCGAGCTGTCGGGCTGCCTTGTCCATGATCGGGGCGATAGCCGCCGACATCTCATTTTGTCCGGGTCCGCGTTGTGCGCCGCGTGGGGTGGTATTGGTGAACACCGGGATATTGCGCAGGCGCATGGCCGAGGGTGTATAGACCACCGATAAATGCTCGGCCGAGGCTGAAGCGCTATTACGCCCGGTAGGGCCACCATCGCTGATGATGATGACATCGATTGCTGCGACTGTGCCGTCAGCGCGAACGCCGGTTTTTACCCAGCCTTGCATGCCGGGTCGGCCAACGCCTATATAAAACTCTTCTTCTCGTGTGATGCGCAGTTGCACCGGACGATTCAGCAAGCGGGAGAAATGTCCGCACACTGCTGTAATCGGGTAGGCGCGTGCTTTTGAGCCAAAACCGCCACCGGCATTCTCGGCGATGATGCAAATGTCTGCCGGGTCGATCTCCAGCATTTCTGCGAGGCCTTCATTGACTGCGCTCTGACTTTGAAAGGAGCCATGGAAATAGCACTTGCCGTTCTCCCAATACGCCATGCTGCTGCGGGGCTCCATACAATGATGTGGCGTGCCGGCGGTGACAAAGGATTCCTCGACTATGACTTCTGATTCGGCAAAGGCCGCATCCAGATCGCCATAGGTCCAGCCCGCAGCGAAGTCGACATTGCGTGGTTCCTGACCATTGCGCAGTCGCTCTACCTCTTCGGCGGGCCATTTGATGGTCTGAAAGCCGCCGCGAATAGTGTCATTCTCATCTGCTAGGGGGCCTGCCTGATTCAGAACATTGCCATCCGGATACGCGTCGGGGCCACCTTCCACCAGACTCTCCAGCGGGTCGGTGACAAAGGGGCGGTACTCGTATTGGACGTTGATCAGCTCGAGGGCATTTTCGGCGATCTCGTCCGAGATGGCGGCCACCGCCAGGATGGGCTGGCCGACATAGGTGATATCAGCGGACGCCAGCATCGGCTCGGCCGGTGCCTGACTTGGTGGCAGGTCGTCGGCAGTAATAATCCCCAGCACGCCATCCATACGCAGAGCGGCAGAAGCATCTATGGAACGCACCCGGCCGCTGGGCATGGGGCTGGTGAGCAAACGGGCGTAGACCAGCCCTTCTTTGGCGAAGTCTTCCACGTATTTCGCTTCACCTGTGACTTTGCCTTCGACATCGGGGGGTATGAAATCTTGGCCAATATGTTGAAAACTCATGCCAGCAACTCCGCGGCGCGCATGACGCCATTCAGATAGTGATCGTAAGCTCCACAGCGACACAGGTTGCCAGACAGGGCCTGACGGGCCTGTTCGCGGGTGGGGTTTGGATTGGCTCGCAACAGGGCGGTGGCTGACATGACCTGCCCCGGTGTGCAGAAGCCACATTGTGGCGAGAGCGCTTCCATGAAGCCGCGCTGTACGGCGCTCAATTCACCGTCGGGTCCGCGCAGACCCTCGACGGTGGTGATAGCGCGGGTCTTGATGGTGTGCGTAAGGATGGAACAGGCGTAATTGGCGACGTCGTCCAGCAGCACCGTGCAAGCGCCGCATTCGCCGCGATTACAGGCGACCTTGGCTCCGGTCAGACCCAGTTTATTGCGCAGGGTGAAGGCAAGGGTCTCGGTGGCGGCGACATCGACACGACGGCTGCGGCCATTGATATTGAGGGTTAACAGACGTTCGGTTACGGCGTTATTGGCGGACTGCGCGGTCAGCAGGCTGACCCCGGAACCAGTCGCCAGCGCGGCGCTGGAATAGATGACACCCTTGATGAAACGGCGGCGGGAAAGTTTGACGTTCACTGATTTGGCACTCCCTACGTTGTTTTCGCTTTGAATTCATGAGTAGAGGTTTGCCTGTTGCTGCTTGGCAAGAGTCATATTGAACGATTCACCCTAACCAGTCGGGTGGGAAAAATCAACGCAATAGGGCCGTTTTAAAGCGCAATTGCCGGATGCATGCGGCGATCGAACGTTCGCCCCGCAAGCGCCGTAACCCTGCGGTTGGCGGTCATCGAGATCCTGTTGTGCCTGATTTGCTGATTTACAACCATCCGCCGCATGCCGGGGCTTTCAGGGGATGTGTCCGTTTCTGCATAAATTAAATTGGGCTTGTTAACCCTTTGGGTCGACAGAGACTCTAAGTGTATAAATTGATCAGTTAGAACAAGGCGTGGAGACGCAGTCGTTGTTACAGGAAACCGAACTGGAACTGGTGCGGGCAGCACAGCATGGCAATGTGGCGGCATTCGAGCGGCTGTTGCGCCATTTTGAAAAGAAAATGCTGGCCGTTGCTGCCGGCTTCGCGCACACGCCTGACGATGCCAATGATATCTATCAGGATGCCATGCTGGCTGCCTTCAAGGCGCTGCCGAACTTCAAGGCGGAAGCCCGATTCAGTACCTGGTTGCATCGCATCGTGGTGAATACGGCGTTGTCCAATCGCCGCAAACTGATGCGGATGTGGAAAAAGATGACTGCGGTGCAGGCTGAAGCCGAAATTGAGGAGTATCACATCGAAGCGCATTCGCCGGAGTCGGTGGCGCTGGATGAAGAGCTCAACAGTGAGATCAATCGGGCGATGCGTCGTCTTTCGGATCAGGAGCGCATGGCGTTTGTACTTTGCCATCAGCAAGGGTTCAAGCTGCGAGAGGCGGCCGAGATCATGTCCTGTACAGAAAATGCCATCAAGGTGGTGTTGTTTCGGGCACGCAACAAATTGAAAGAGCAACTGGAGCGAGTCTACCAGGCGCAATGAGAGATCTAATGAAAGATCAAATGAAATACCGGATGAAAGACCACAGATTTTTACACTCAACAAGTTCAATTCGCGCTGCCATGCAGGCGAAGGACGGAGTCAGATGAACAACGAACGGTTACAACAGCGGGTGATTACTTACCTCTATGGCGACATGGAGGCTGCTGAAAGGCAGCAATTCGAAGAAGACCTGCAAGGTGACGCAGATCTACAGCGACTGCTGGATGAAGAACAGCAGTTTGACAGCCTGGTCTCGCCAGGGCTGCAACCGCGCATTGACGAGGAGCGATTGCAGGGTAATCGCTGGGTCTTGCGGCAGAAACTGCAGCGGGCTGCACGTCCGGCGTTCGGTGGCTGGCTGCAAGCGATGCGTGACCGGCCAATGACGGTTGCGCTGCAGGGTGCCGCAATGGCCATGACATTCGTTCTCGGGGTGCTGGTTGCTTCATCGGGCGAATTGTCGCCGGCAAACCCGAACAACAATCTGGCAGCTGACAATGCCTCACCTCTGGCCTTGGTTAACGACGAGGATTACGAGATCTACCAGCTGCGGGTCAATGAATATGACCCGACAACCGGTGCCATCGACTTGTCGTTCTCGCTGGCCTCGGAAACCCGACTCACCGGCAATGTGGCCGACAACAGAATTCATCAGCTGATGGCAGTGGCATTACAGGATGACATCGATAGTGGTGCCCGTCTGGACACTATTAATGCCTTGCAGCAAGTCAGCGCCGGCAACGATGTCTATGAAGCGCTGATCTACGTGCTGAGTAATGACGAAAATCCGGGCGTACGTTATCAGGCAGTCAGGGCGCTGGTTGAACTGGCTGACCAGGAGCGGGTACGCGATGCGCTGCGTGAGGCGCTGCGACGCGACATGAATCAAGGTGTGCGGGTAGAGGCGTTTAACGCCTTGATGAACTATCCGGAAGAACAGACGCTCGAGTTATTCCGCGAGCAAATGCAAAGCGACAGTAATGAATATATCCGTGCGCAGTCCCGTTCCATTGTTGAGGGGTCAAGTGGCCCTGATAACGTGATTTTCTAACACCGGGCCTGTCATAATGAGTATTGCAGAGGGATTCAAGATGAACGTAGTACGTAGCAAAGTTTCGCCATGGCTCGCGCTGCTGGTAGCTGGTGTTGCACTGATTGCAGGATCGGTCTCCCATGCCCAGTCTGGCCGCGACATTGATGAGGAATTTTCAGTCAGCCCGGGTGGCACGCTGATAGTCGAGAGTGATTCCGGACCAATTGAAGTTGAGACCTGGGATCAGGACACTGTCAGGGTACGCATCACCGGCACCGACAATTTTGATGTGTCGGTGGAGCAGAACGGCAACACTGTCCATGTGGTTGCTGATTCGGAAGGCGGTTTCTTCTTTAATCGTGGCGGTAATATTCGCTTCCGCATTGAAGTGCCAAGACAATTCAATGTCGATCTCGACACCGGTGGTGGCAGTATCACAGTAGCGTCGATCACAGGTAATGTCACTGCCGATACCAGCGGCGGTCGTATCGAAGTCGGGGATGTGACAGACGGTGATGTCGAAGTCGATACCTCCGGCGGTCGCATTGAAATCGGCAACGTGCAAGGCGGTGATGTCTATGCTGATACCTCGGGAGGCAGCATCGAAATTGGCAATGTCAGCGGTGATGTGGAAGCCGATACTTCAGGTGGCTCAATCCGTATCGGCGACGTCGGTGGTAATATGCTGGCTGATACCTCGGGCGGCAACATCGATGTCGGACGCGGGGGTGGCCGCGTAGCGCTGGATACCTCCGGCGGTACTATTCGCGCCGCATATGCCGAGGGACCGATTGTCGTTGATACCTCGGGCGGCAATATCTATCTGGGAGGCAGTGCCGTCAGCGTGGAAGCCGATACTTCCGGTGGCAACATCGAGATTGAACGCAGTGGTGGTGCGGTCTATGCCGATACCTCGGGCGGCAGTATCACCATACGCCAGAGCGTTGGTCCGATCCGCGCCGATACGGCAGGCGGACGTATTGATGCCGAATTGGTGGCGTCTGCCAATCGCAGTAGCGGCACTGTGGAACTGGAAAGCAGTGGTGGCGATGTCACTGTACGGATACCTGTCAATCATGCAGCCTCTATTGTCGCTGATCTGGAAAGCCGGCGTGGTCGTGGTCGTTACCAGATCTACTCCGATTTCCCCATCGAGATTCGCGAAGACGATGACGGCAGCGTTCTCGGGCGTGGTGACATTAACGGTGGCGGCGACCTGATCTATCTTGAAACCAGAGATAGTGATATCCGTATAATCGGCGTCGCCAACTAGTGCGTTGACACTGGTTGCGACAAGATTTATCAGAAAGCCGGTGCTCGTCATCGGCTTTTTTGTGTTGGCGGCATGCTGAGACAAGTTTTGTAGCAGCAAAGCCTGCGCGGTCTATGAGGTTATGTTCAGTCAAGGCGAGTCTCTGCCGGTATTTGATTCTCGGCAATCGGCAATCGGCAATCGGCAATCGGCAAGTGGTTAGTGGCAGCAATATGTCCAATGGAGCTTAAACAGCACAACCCATCCAGCTGCCAGTTTGGAAGCGGTGGTTCAGTGATCGCCAAAGTGGCGCGGCCAGTGTGAGCCGATAGCGAAGACCGGGAGCTGGCACCCGTTCTACGCTAGAATGCCTCCCCATGCAGAACCCCGATCACATCACCTACCGCTATCTTTTACAGAAATCCTGGCCGATTGTGCTGGCCAATGCGGCCGTGCCGCTGCTGGGTCTTGTCGATTCGGCGGTGATTGGCAATGTCGGCACCGTCGCTGACCTCGGAGCGATTGCGTTTGGTGCGCTGATTTTCAGCTTTGTTTATTGGAGTTTCGGATTTCTGCGCATGGGAACGACGGGTTTTATTGCCCAGGCGGTTGGCGCCGATGATGAAACTGAAATCCGGGCAATTCTTGGCCGGACATGGTTGATGGCCCTCATGCTGGGTGTCGCATTGCTGTTGCTGCAGTGGCCAATCGGGCAATTGGCGCTGTTTCTGTTAGAGGGCAGTGAGTCGGTAGAAGCCACCGCCGCCGACTACTTCTTTATTCGTATTTGGGGCGCACCGGCTACTCTGTCCACGTTCGTCTTCATGGGCTTGCTGGTGGGATTGGGCAATAGCCGGCAGTTATTACTGCTGCAATTGTTCCTCAATGGCTTGAATATCCTGCTGGATATCACATTCGCTGGCTGGCTGGGTATGGGGGCTGCCGGCATTGCCTTGGGCACAGTCATCGCCGAGTGGTCGACCGTGGTCTTCGCCAGCTGGCTGATAATCACGGAATTGCGTAAACGTAATCTCAAAGGAGACAGCTTTTGGCCCCGGTCGCGCATTCTCGACCGACAGCGATTACAGCAAACGGTCGCTGCCAATTCGGACATCATGATCCGCACTCTGCTGATGATCTTCTCGTTTGCCTTCTTCATCAATCAAAGCGCGCGCTTCGGCGATGTGTCCCTTGCCGCGACTCATCTGTTGATGCAGCTGATTTCCTTTTCGGCGTTTTTTCTCGATGGCTACGCTTTCGTAGTGGAGGCGCTGGTGGGCACAGCCAAGGGACGGGGCAATCGCCAGGTGTTTGATGTGGCGGTGAAACGCTCGACAATACTGGCGTTTTTTACTGCAGTTGCTCTGGGCCTGCTTATCATTGTGACAGGTGACACATTCGTGCGCTGGCTGACAGATTTACCAGCTGTGCGTGAGGCGGCGCGTGATATGCGTTTTCTGGCCGCCGCTTATGTGCTGTTCTCATTCGCGGCTTTTCAGCTGGACGGCATTTTCATTGGCGTCTCCCATACCCGGCAGATGCGTAATGCAGCGTTTCTGGCAATGGCGGTATTTCTGCTCGCCTGGTGGTTGCTAATTACGCCTTACGGAGTCACGGGACTATGGATCGCCATGATTCTTTATGTGATTGCCCGGGCATTGGCGCTGTTGTTGTTTTATCCACAATTACGCGCGGCCATCGCTTCACAGCAAGGTGGTCAGGCACAATAAGCAGATCAGGGGGTGGGTTATTGCAACAAGTCGTTGTTGTCCGGCAGCAAGTGCGGATCCAGTTCCACCTTGTCGAGTTTTCGACCCAGAGCTTCTACTGTGCCGTTATAGCGCTGCTCGCCGGTGGAAGTGAACTCGAATTGATAGCGACGCCAGATGCTGAGTAATCCGGCGGCATTGCGTTTCAGTGCCAACCCTTTCAATACCATACTCTGATCAAGAAATTGCACGTGATGCTGGCGACAATAGAGCAATACCTGTCCCAGCAAGTAATTTTTCACCTTGTCGCTCTGCCACCAGAAACTCACTAAGGCGGCTACCAGTGTGGCCCAGGCGAGCATGTTAAGAGTGAGCACGGCGGGTCCTCATGATGGGCGGGCTTTGCATAATAAAGAGTAATCGGGGCAGGAAAGCGGAATTCAATGCCGCCGTCGAGCTTAGCGGAAACAAGTCACTCAAGGGTGACGTCAGACCGTCTCGTGGGCTTTGTAGCGGGCGATGTGTGGCGCCAGTATTTCCAGTGCCGTGCTATCGCAAGGGGGTAGTTCCGCATTGGAAAGTCCCAGTGGTGTCGTGCGCTCGCCCCATTTGATCAAGCCTGCACCCCAGGTCAGACCGGCACCAAATGATGCAGTGAGCAAATAATCGCCCGCGGCTACCCGACCTTCTTCCAGTGCCTCACTCAGGGCAACAGGAATCGTCGCCGCCGAGGTATTGCCGTACTTGTGGACATTAACAAAGACTTTGCTCTCATCAATGCCGACGCGCTTGGCGAGCGCATCCAGTATGCGTTTGTTGGCCTGATGTGGAACCACCAGGTTGACATCGTCGACTGTCAGCCCCGTTTGTTCGAGCACATCAACGCAGGCCTGGGCCATGGCTTTGACCGCACGTTTGAACACTTCCTGCCCTTCAAAATTCCAGCCGACATAGAGAAATTCTTCTGACAGGCGTGAATAGGCAGAGCCGAGATTGGTGATCTGAATCGCATGCTTGGCCTCAGCCTCACAACCGATCTTGGCTGCCAACAGTCCTGATTCGGTGTCACTGGCTTCAATGACTACGGCGCCACAGGCATCACCGAACAGCACCGCCACGTCACGACGACTCCAGTTCATGTAGTGGGAAATGAATTCGCCACCGATCACCAGCACTTTCTTGTGCGCGCCAGTGCGAATCAGATTGCTGCCAATGTGCAGGCCGTACAGAAAACCTGTGCAAGCGGAATTGATATCTATGGCGGCGGCTCGGGTGGCGCCAATGGCATCCTGGACGATGGAAGCAGTATTGGGGCAGTAACTGTCATTGGTGAGGCTGCCGAGCAGAATCAGGTCAATGTCGGTAGGGGCCAGATTGGCCGCGGCGAGTGCGCGCTGGGCAGCGACGATGGCCATGTCGGAGAAGTTGCAGTGGCAGATGCGACGTTCCTTGATGCCGGTGCGCGTGGTAATCCATTCGTCCGACGTATCCATGAAGGTGGTGAGATCCTCGTTACTGAGGACCGCAGGGGGCAGGCATTTCCCCCAACCAGTGATATCCGCATACAACATGCATTCTCTCCGACCTCTGCGCGCGGCTCGGGCAAAGATCGCCACGCGGCAGCAGAAATTCTTTTTACTTCTTGGTTTTAGTTCCTGGTTTTGCTTCTAGCAGTTAACTGCTGATTGGCGGTATGACGGCAGCCCATGAGCATGATGCCATCCCGGTCATGTCAGTGTTTTGCTGGCGCGCCACGAGGTGCGCTAAGCAATTGTTAAATCAGCCAGTTTTTAACGCAATGTGGCTGAGGATACTGTATTTTCCGAACACAGGATAGCGCCTGAAACGATTTGCCTGATTCCCGGGTCTAGTCCTGACAGATTGTTTGTGCTGGCATTGGCGCTACCGGCCCTGAGTTATGTTTGTCGGCAATCCGTAATGCCACCAGTTGCGTAACATCAGACAACATCACACGCGTGGATTGCAGTCGCGGAAGCGCAAAATGGCCGCAAAATGGCAATGGGACAAAGAGACATTGACATTGAGAAGTTCAGTGAAAACCATCCAATTCCTGAAGGCCCTGTTAACAAGTCTGCTATTCGTTACACCCGGCATGACGTTGGCGAGCTTCGATCACAGCGTGTGGCAGCAGTTACTGTCGCGCGCAGTGGTGGCAATCGAAAACGGCAATCAGACTGCAGTAGACTATGCTTTGCTCGCTGGGGACAGGCAGCAACTACTGGGCTACCTTCAGCAGACTGGCAATGTCACGCGTCAGGAGTTCGATGGCTGGTCACTGGACGCGCAACTTGCCTTTCTTATCAACGTCTACAATGCCTGGACTGTGGAATCGATTTTACGGGAGTGGCCCGACATTGATTCCATTCGCGACATCGGTTTTTTACCCAATGCCGCCTGGCGTCGCCGTATAGTGCAATTATTCGGGCGCCAGGTGTCCCTGGACAATGTTGAGCACGACATGATTCGTGGCTGGGATCGCTATCAGGAGCCGCGCATTCATTTCGCTGTCAATTGTGCCGCCATCGGCTGCCCGCCATTACGTGCGGAAGCTTACACCGGAGAAAAGCTGCAACAGCAACTCGAGGACAACACAAGGCGCTTCCTGAGTGACAGTACTCGTAATTATGTTGAAGGAGACACGCTGTATTTGTCGCGAATCTTCGATTGGTATGCGGAAGACTTCGAGCAGGGTTGGGGTGGCGCAGACTCCGTACTGGAATTTGTGCGTCTGTACGGGGGCAGTATTAGCGCAAAGTCTGAAGACAGACCTTGGCAAAGTGAGGATGATCTGACGATCCGTTATCTGGATTACGATTGGGGATTGAATGCGTTGCGACGTTGATTGGTGAAAATCGTGACGAAAATCAAACTTTAGGTCTAGGACGTGACATAAAAGGTGCCAGTCGGCATTTATCACACAATGCACTGTTGTGCTAAGCTACGCCACGGAAGAGTATCATCCCCGGTGGGGTGCCCGGACTTCAAACCCGGTGGAGTCTGTTAGAAACAGGCTTGGTGGGTTCGACTCCTGCCTCTTCCGCCACTCTTTACTAGTTGCTTGCTACTTACTTGCCTTTGGCAATTGACTGGTCAGAATCAACCCTCAGGCTTTGGCAATTGCCGCGTCTTCATTGAAAGAGCGTTCCTCGATGGGCCAATGCAATAGCGCAGCAATCAGTGCCAGTGCGATGCCCGCATACCAGATGCCATCGTAGTTGCCGTAGCGTTCGTACAGCCAACCACCCAGCCAGACGCCGCTAAAGCTGCCTATCTGATGGCTGAAAAAGACGATGCCATAGAGAAAGGTCATATAGCGTGTGCCGAAGAATACAGCAACAAGCCCTGAAGTCGGCGGTACCGTTGCCAGCCACAAAAAGCCCATGGCCGCGCTGAAAGCCAGAATGCTGCCGATGCTCACTGGCAGCAGTAAAAAAGCAGTGATCACGATGGCGCGGGCCAGATAAATTGTCGCCAGGAGTTTGCGCATGGCGATCTTGCCGCAGAGGCTGCCGGAGAAGTAGGAGCCGAAGATATTACACAGGCCGATCAGGCTGATACTCCAGGCGCCAACGCTGGCGGAAAACCCAAGATCAACCACATAGCCGGGCATATGCACGGTAATGAAAGCCACGTGGAAGCCACAGACAAAAAAGCCGGTGGTCAGCAAAGTATAGGAGCGGGTTCTGAGCGCCTGGCCGGCAATATGGGAGAGGGAGCTGTCTGCAACTGGCTGCGAATTTGCCGCTGCGTCGGCGCCACCATAGCGGGCCAGTGGCAGTGCCAGTAGTGTCATCAGCAGAGCTGAAAGTCCCAGTATCTGTAACGCGGCATACCAGCCCACACCATCGACCAGGAATTGCATGCCGGGGACGACAAGAAATTGCCCGAAACTGCCGGCGGCTGTGCCCATGCCCAGTGCCCAGCCACGTCTTTCCTCAGGCACAGCGCGAGCCATGGCCGGCAGCACAATGCCAAATGAGGTGCCGGCGACACCAGCTCCCACCATAACGCCAGCCGTAGAAATGATGGCAATTTCACTGACGGAACTGGCCATCAGGAACATACCGGCGGCGTACAAGCCAATGCCACTGAGCAGCACCTTGAGATTGCCGTACTTGTCAGCCAGGCCGCCGGCAATGATGGCGCACACCCCCCAGGACAGGTTCTGTATAGCCAAGGCCATGGCCAACACATCGCGTCCCCAGCCTCGGGCCTCGGTCATTGGCTGCATGAACAGGCCAAAGCCGGCACGGTAGCCGAAACTGAGCATCAGCAAAGCGCAGGCACTTAATAGAATGGGAACATAGGACTTGCTGGGTGCGGGCATGACAGTATCTCTGATAACACACCGGCTATTTTCTCCTGCTCATGGACGAGCAAGAGTGCTGTAAAAGCGAAACGAGCCAGAAGAGTCTAGCCGAATATGCCGGAGAGAATATAGAAGAAGATAATGGACAAGAACGCGCCGATGGGCAAGGTCACTACCCAGGAAACGAATATCTTGCCAACCATGCTGAGGTTTAGCGCTCCGATTCCGCGCGCCAGACCGACACCCAATACCGCACCCACCAAGGTGTGTGTTGTCGACACCGGAATGCCGGTACCGGAGGCAATCACGACAGTAGTGGCAGCAGCCAACTCGGCGGCGAACCCACGGCTGGGTGTCAGTTCGGTGATATTGCGGCCGATGGTAGCGATGACTTTATAGCCCCACATCGCCAGACCAGCGACGATGCCGCCACCACCCAATAACAGAATCCACATGGGCAAGGCAGAACGTGTATCAAAGACGCCGCCACTGCTAACGACGCTGTTCACCGCTGCCAGCGGTCCGATGGCATTCGCCACGTCATTGGAGCCGTGGGCGAAGGCCATGGAACAGGCAGTGAAAATCATCAGGACACCAAATACCCGTTCGACACTCTTGAAACGCTCGTCGAAATTTTCTTCCGGAATATGGTGGATTTTCTTCAGCATGGTAATGCCGATCAGCATGGCCAGTGCGCCAATGACTGCCGAGACCAACAGACTCTGCAGGAAAGTGATTTCGAGGCCGACATGGCTGAGTCCTTTTACCA
>CAZQFA010000026.1:23699-39869 GCA_964592245.1 uncultured Pseudohongiella sp.
GCGAGTAGTGACGACAACATGCCAAAAACGAGTAATTCCGGTGACTCGCTGAATCCTGCTGCTTCCGCATCGATAATGCCACTGCGGATGGTCGATGTAACCTCGCCACCTGCCAACCAGGCGCCTGCGAATTCGAAGATCATGGCAATGATAATTGCCTGCTTTATGGTGATGGCCTTGGCGCCTACAGAAGTCCCCATGGCATTGGCGACATCGTTGGCGCCGACCCCCCAGGCCATGAAGAAACCGAATACACAGGCAAGAACAAGAAGCAGGAAGCCGTACTGCGTTATAACATCTGACATTAGTTGGTAATCTCGTCGCTTTTTTCTTGTTCTTGTTAGTAGTGAGCCATCAACAGCAAAAGATGACCACCAATGCGATGTGAGGTAGTCATGATGTTTCCTACCTTACTGATGATTTTATACAGGAACATGACTTCAACGGCGGGTAGCGTCGATTCATGTTCATAAAGTAGTTTATTCAGCGCAAATTCCCGTTCGGTGCATTGCTCTTCCATCTCATCCAGTTGGCTAACCAGATTGTCGACGAGTTCAACTTCTTTGCCCCGGAAACCGGTGATCAATAATTCATCAAGCTCATTGATCGCTTTCTTGGCTTGCAGGGAAGTCTCAAGATTGGCGTGGAAGTAATCCATAAACGGTTGTTTGATGGGCTCGGGTATTTCCAGACGACGCATGATCACCAAATCAGCAATGTCCTTGGAGGTGTTGGCCATTCGGTCCTGAATACGCAGCAATTCAAGCAAGTCAGAACGTGCGAAGGGAAGAAAGATGCTGCGCGGGAGATGGCAGCGGATATCACGCTTGATGCTGTCAGATTGTGCCTCGGCCGCGACGATAAGATCACGAATCTCATTGGCCTTGTCCCAGTCTTTACTCAGGCAGGCCTGAAAAATTTCGCCCAGCTTCATCACACTGCCCTGAGCAATTTTCATGTGCTCTTCAATGGGCTTGATAGGAGAGCGACCAAATAGCGCACCAATGGGATTCGTCATAGTCGTTTGATCCGGTGTTTTAACGCGCGTATTAAAACACTCTCGCGTGACCATAACCACCCTGAACGGCAAGTTTCTTAATCCGGAATGCGTTTTATTGATTTATGGCAAAAATGTAATAAATCAGTCACTTACAGTTCATTAAATGATGCAGGATCGGTCACGATAAAGGGAGGACGTGACAGATGACAGTGCGTTAGTAAGCTGGCTGCCAAACACCACAAAACACTCGGGAATAAAGTGCATGCCAATTCCTGCCAATGCGTCTCAAAGCGCACCGATTGGCAAAGAATTCTGGTACTGTAACTGAGCGCAAGTGGCGCCACTTTTTAATCAGCGTGGGGCCAGTGCCAGATGTGTTTACAGGAGCAGGAAGTTTGATACATGGTGAAGATTCATTTTTTTGAACATGACGGGACTGAGCATACAGTGGAAGTAGAGCCACGAGGCTCGGTCATGTTGGCGGCAGTGATTAATGCAGTACCGGGAATTGATGCAGATTGTGGCGGGGCATGTTCCTGTGCCACCTGTCATGTCTACGTTGATGAGGCCTGGCGAGAACGGGTGGGAAGTACCAATCCCACGGAAGATGCCATGTTGAGTTTGTGTGGCGACCGCAAGGAAAATTCCAGGCTTTCCTGCCAGATAGAAGTCACCGAGGAACTGGATGGATTGAAAGTCACGACACCGGAATTTCAGTATTAGCTGTCACGTTTAGATCGGGGGCAATTGATGAGTGAAGCGACGACACAACAGCAGAGCCAGTCACGCTGGAGTATGGTCGGCAAGGATCCCTATGCCATGCCACTTGCAGAAATTGACCTGTCGCATCCAGGCATCTGGCACGCTAACGAATACTTGCCGTTCCTCGAACGTCTGCGTAAGGAAGATCCGGTTCACTATTGTCCGCAATCGGCAGTTGGGCCCTACTGGTCTGTGCTGCGCTACGCTGACATCATGACCGTGGATACTTCACCGGCTATCTACTCATCAGAACCGACGGTCGGCATTGTGGACACTTATGAAGAATTCACACTGCCGATGTTCATCGCCATGGACCCACCCAAACATGACGTACAGCGCCGCATCGTTCAGCCGGTGGTGGCACCAGACAATCTCAAACGTCTGGAAGCGCTGATCCGTCAGCGCGTCTGCGCGATTCTTGATGACTTGCCAACAGGTGAGGAATTCGATTGGGTGCAGCGTGTCTCTATCGAATTGACCACGCAAATGCTGGCCACTCTGTTTGATTTTCCCTTCGCCGACAGACACAAACTGACCTACTGGTCGGATGTAGCCACTGCCATTCCTGGTGGTGGAGTGGTGGATTCGCAGGAGCAGCGTTGGCAGGCGATTCAGGAATGTATGGGCTACTTCACGCGTTTGTGGAACGAGCGAGTAAACGCCGAACCCGGCAACGATCTGATTTCCATGTTGGCGCACAACGAAGCAACCCGGCATATGCCACCGATGGAATATCTGGGCAATGTCATTCTGCTTATCGTTGGCGGTAATGACACGACGCGTAATTCCTTATCCGGTGGCGTACTGGCCCTGAATGAGAATCCGGCGGAATACGATAAATTGCGCAATGACGCCGGTTTGATTCCCAATATGGTGTCAGAAGTCATTCGCTGGCAAACGCCATTGGCCTATATGCGGCGCACGGCAAAAGTGGACACGGAGCTCGCTGGCAAGCAGATCAAGGCGGGCGACAAGGTGGTGATGTGGTACGCCTCCGGCAACCGCGACGAAGAAGCGATCCCGCGAGCCAATGAATTTCTCATCGACAGACCGCGGGCGCGACAACATCTGTCATTCGGTTTTGGTTTGCATCGTTGTATGGGAAATCGCCTGGCCGAGATGCAACTGCGTATTGCCTGGGAAGAAATCATGCAGCGTTTTGCTTTTGTTGAAGTCGTTGGTGAGCCGCAGCGTGTCTATTCCAGCTTTGTAAAAGGCTATACGCAGTTGCCTGTGCGTCTGCATGCGCGTTGATTCTGTTTACCGATACAACTAATCGGCTGGTACTACATAAAACAGGCAATCCTTGCGGGCGATTTCCGGATTCGTCGTCACCATAAATAATTTCAGTTTCTGACGCGGGTACAGTGCGCCGTCGCGCAGCTCAAACAACACATCAATCTGTTGCTCGCCGTCCTGATTCTTGGCAGTCAGATGCTGACGCAGTGGTCCTGGCACGAAGCCGAGGTGATCATCAGCTGTTACGAAACCGAAATTGTACTCCTCAATATTGGGTAGCAAGGTGATGCCATCCTTGAGCAGGCCATGCGAGCCATAGGCAATATCGCTGCTGCCAGTCAATTCAATGCGAATCGGATGGTGGAAAAATTCCAGCGTCATGTCGCCATGACGTTCATTCAATACCTGCGGATACGTCAGGTAGCGACTCAGTCCGGTAATTGCCACTCTGTGGGCAGCTTCATCTTCTGCGCCACCGCACTCTATGGTCACGGTAGGGACCAGCGTGTCACTGATCTCCATCAAGGCTCCCAGTGAGAGTTCAGTGACAATCATGCGGTGTGAGAACAGGGAGACCAGCGCGTCATGTTTTTCATCCATGAAGGTGGTGACGCCAAAAGAAGGACCAGAGCCGGATGTGTTATGAATATCAATCAGGCATTCCGGGTCGAGGGATTTCAACAGATTCAACAATGACTGCGCCAGCAGATCCTGCTCGGAATCATCATAGGGCGGGCGAAAACAGCGATTGATATCCTTGTGATGTGGCAGCATACGGTAGATAAATCCCGGGCCCTGTTTCGCTGCATCGACACTGACGATGAACAGATGAATATCGATGACGGGTTTAATACCTTGCGCCAGCAGATGCTGTATGGCAATCAGTCCCGACGGCTCGTTCCCGTGCAGTAGCGTGGCAACGGCCCGGCAGCGGCTGCTGTCCTGACCGGTGAGCTTGATGTGTGTCGGGCCGGGAAGCAGCTTGAGAAATTCCCGTGGCGATTGGCCGACCGCTTCCGGCGGCGGGTCTTGCCAGAAATAGAACGGACCGGATTGTTCCTGTGGGCTGGAAGTTTCGCTGTGCTGATCGGAGTGCGTGTTCATTGCCATTGAGCGACGGGGATATTGGCGGCACTGTTTTTCTGATATTGCTGGAACATTGCCACCAGCGCATCGCGCTTGTGCATGTCTTTGCGTAATTCGGCCAGTTTCATGAGTTGCCAGCGAGCGCCGGTCTGCCGCGTCGCCAGTCGCTCTTCGAGAATTGCCATCAACGGCTTGAAATCGGTTTCGACGAAGCCCATGGCCGCCAGATGTTCGGGAATTTCAGGCAGCAACCTCGCAAGGATATCTGCCACTGGATAATACTCCGGCTGATTCTGCTGCAATGAAGGCCAGAACAATTCGGCATCCATGCCTTGCTGGGCGGCGCGATAAAAATTGGCCGTGCAATAGGTAAACGGAATTGCCGGCAGTAACTCGCGGACTTTACCCTGCATGAGTTTGGCCAAACCGATCACCAGGGCGGCATTGGCCAACATGTCCTTGAGGCTGGGGCCTGCAGGTAATGCCCGCATCTCGATGCGCAGGTGGCCCCCGTTGGCGGGGTCATAGACAGGGCGGTTCCACCACCAGATTGAGCCCTGATGTAAACGTAATTCCTTCAGTTCGGGTGTGCCGCCGGCTTTGGCAATCGCCACCGGGTCTTCATCGCTGACAATTGGCAGAATAGGGCGATACAGCAAGGTGGCTTCGGCAAACAATTCAAAAGCACCGTCGCGGATCCAGTTGGTGCCGAAGTTGACGCGTGCAGGAATCGGGTGCAGGGAATCTTTCGGTCGACAATCAATTGACTGCTTGAACAGCGGGATGCGGGTCTCCTGCCAAAGGCGATGTCCAAACAGGGTGGGAGAGTTAGCGGCCATGGCGACCACCAGCGGGGTCACCAGTTGCACCGCATTATAAAAGTCTGTGAAGTCTTCCGGCGGTACGCGCAGGTGAATCTGGAAAGAAGTATTGGCACCTTCGAGCGTGACGTCGTCCATCGCCAGTTGCAGAGTCTCTTCGCCTTCCAGCGCTATGGTGAATGGTCCGCCGCGAATCTCGGTGAGGGCATTGGTGAGAGCCTCGAAGCGTTCAAGTGGCGTCATCGCATGATAGCCGGTGTCCGATTGCTGCAAGGTCGGCAATATCCCGACCGGCACAACACTTCCTTCCCACTGCGCCGCACAAGCATTGATCTTGTTGATGGCTTTTAACGCCTCTGCCTCGGTAGCGGCGAAGCAGTTGTCCTTCAGCAAGCTGGGAGAGAAATTGTACTCGAGGTTGTAGCGATTCAATTCCAGTGTCAGCTGTGGATCATTCAACTGTTGCTGAATTTCCTGATTCACATGCAGCGGTCGACCCTGACTATCGACGATATAGAGTTCCAGTTCAGCGCCAAATGATAAATCACCGGCACCAAAATCAGGACGATCCAGAGTGATTTGCAGGGCTTCAAGGTTGGCGCGCAATTTTTCCGAAAAACGTGAAAAATCGGCCTCGGTAAAATCGAGCTGACTAATGCTCTGCCCCATACTGGCTCCTTTGCGGAAATTGCTGACTTCGTACGGATTAGAGTAGCAGTTTTATAACAACAGGGGAAAACTGCGAGTGTGCCTAGTCAACGTCAGTAATGGCCTCGCCAATGCTGGTGAAAATGTTGGCTTTATTGGTGCGCAGGAAGCGGGCGTTGCCATCGCGTCGCGTGTAACCGATGCGGTCAAAGTATTCGAGAATATTGATGCAGAGGTTGCGGCCGATACCAGAACCGTCGCGAAACTGAATGACTGAGAAGCCACCCTTGTCATGCTCTTCGTCCGCCAGCACTTCGGTGAACTCCGCCAGTTCAATCAGTGTTGACGGCAGATAATGTCGATTGTGGGCGACCCGGATTACGTGTCCGGACTGAGACAATTCCTTGAGTAGTGGCTCCAGCTTTTTCAGCGGCACGTGCATGAGCATGGCCAACTCGCGAGTTCGTGGTGCTACGCGACCGGCGGCGAGCAAATGACTGGCAATCTCCTGAAATAATTTCTCCTTGTCCGCGTCGAGAGTGACCTGATGGCCCGGCATGTGCAATGTGGTGCCGGTTCGCACAATCAACTTGTCAGCGATCAGATTTTCCAGGAGAGCAAAAAAGAAGCCATGTCCTCCCTGATACTCAATGGCCTTCGCCAGTGCCATGGCTGAAAGTCCAAGTTGCCCTGGTTCTTTCTGATGATGTTGTTGCAGCGACTGACAAACCTTGTCTCGCCAGTCCTCGAGTAAGCCAGTGCTGATGGCCAGATGCAAGTCTTCGAAGCGCAGGAAGGCAATTGGCCCGGCAGGACTCGCTTCCGCGGCTTGTAAACAATTAGCCACTGCTTTCGGAGTCAGATTTCTGTTGCTGGCAAACTGCTGCAAATTGACACCCATGGGAGACAACCGCATTAATGTGACAAGTGCCTCTGCTGCTGGCTGATCTTGTGCCTGCAGCCACGCGAGACGCTCGGGGGTGCCGCGCTTTTTCGGTGGTACCCAGATGTCGAGTACTTTGCCTCCGCCCAGCGTTTCCATGGCGGCAGGATCGCGAATAATAAAGCGATCGCCATGACATAGCCCCAGCGGCTCTGTGCTGACGATCTGAACGATATCGGGATAGGCCGGATCCAGCACGCGCAGCGTTGCCGTGCTGTGGTCGGCGCCGATGTGCAAGTGGTAGTGTGCTTGCGGTTTGATGCTGTGCTCTGCCAGCCATATTACACGCGCATCGAATCGCCGCCGTGCTGCTGGCGGCGGTGAGGCAAAAAGCCAGTCGCCGCGTTGAATTTGCTGTTGTGGCACATTGATATTCAGCGCCGCACGTTGTCCTTGAGTAGCAAAGTCGATGGGAGAGTCATGTAGTCGCATGCTTTTTATGCGAATTGGCGCGCCATTGATATTGTTATGCGCAGTGGTGCTGGATTCGCAGGTATACACTGCACTGCCAGCATGCAGTTCACCGTCGATGACAGTGCCGGTGACGACAGTGCCCAGTCCTTTAACAGTGAATCGCCGGTCAACCAGAAAACGGCCCTGCTTGTTACCTTCATCAGCAGGGCCGCTGGTGTTCGCCAGCGCCAGCAGTGCCGCTTCCAGCGTGGCTATACCTTCGCCAGTTGCATTGGATAACGGAATGACGGGTGCCGTTTCGAGAAAGGTGCCTTTGACCATCAAGGCGATATCATTCTGTACCGTGCTTATGCGCGCCGCATCGCAACGATCAGTCTTGCTAAGAGCGATGACGCCGGCCTGCGCGCCGAGTAACTGCAAAATAGCAAGGTGCTCTTTGGTTTGCGGCATTATGCCGTCATCGGCGGCAATAACAAAAAGGGCAAAGCGTGTGGCACCGGCCCCGGCAGCCATATTATGTATAAAGTTGGCATGTCCGGGAACGTCGACAAAACCGACAATTAGAGCTTCGCCATCCGGTTTGTGTTTGGTTGTATAGGCATAGCCGAGATCAATAGTCAGGCCACGCTGTTTTTCTTCGTCTAGCGTGTCCGGGTCCACACCGGTCAGCTGTTTCACCAGCGAACTTTTTCCGTGGTCGACATGACCTGCTGTAGCAAAGATAACAGTTTGCAGGTGTTGAGCTCGCTGCTGTGGTGCTGCCTGTGTCATACGAGGTGTGCAATGCAAATCTAAAGTGGCAGTGTAACGAAGCTCAGGCGTAGGCGCGAGAGTTGAAGCGGTAGATCAGATAGATAAATGCGAGGACGATTGCGATGACAATAAACAAACCGATATTGAAAAGGCCATTGCTCAAGTTGACCGCTGTATAACCCAGCGCACCGGTGAAGCTGGCGTAATAGAGAAACGGTAGCAAGGTCTTGCGAATGACTGCGCCTTCCTTGCCCACCAGTCCGGCCACAGCCGAAGCCGCAACGACATTATGCACGCAGATGATGTTACCCGAGGCGCCGCCGACTGCCTGCAAAGCAACGATCCAGGTGGGATCAGCCAGAATGCGTTCACCCACGCCGAATTGAAACAGTGAAAACATCATGTTGCTGACTGTATTGCTGCCGGCGACAAACGCACCCAGCCCGCCAATGAATGTGGAAAAGAACGGCCATGCCGAGCCCGTGAGCTGGGCAACGCCTTCGGCCAGCGCAATAGGCATTTGTTCATAGCCGGCAGCGCCACCACTGGAATTGATGAACACCTGCACCATGGGCACCGTGAAGATCAAGGCAGCAGAGGCGGGGAGCAAGGTCTTCAGTGAGCTCTGTAATGCCCCGTTAAATTGCGATACCCGAATGCGGTGCAACAGGATAGTCAACAGCGAGACGATGATAAAAATAGTGCCCGGTGACCACAATGGCTGAAACGATGCCGATATGCCGGATCCAAACATGTTCGGCCACGACCAGGTAACCAGCGGGTTATCGGCGCGCAGTAGCGATTCGAGATTGAGGGAGCGCAGCCTGGTAATCACCAACAGTCCGGCAACGAACAAATAGGGTGACCAGGCACGTAGCAAACTCATGCCGGGCTCCTTGCTCGCCGCCGGTTCGGGCTGAATCTGCCCCGTCCACTCCTCGTCCCACTGACTGCGATCCGGAAATTGCCAGAGCTCATTCTCGCCCGGCATCAGGAAACCGGCTTTGGCTGCGCTGATCACAATGGCCAGGCCGATGAGTCCGCCAAACATGGACGGAAATTCCGGTCCGAGGAAGGTGGCTACCAACAGGTAAGGCAAGGTCATGGCCAGCGCTGCAAAGAGTGCGAACTTCCACACCTGAAAGCCCTCGGCAAAGGACCGCTTGCTACCAAAGAAGCGGGTCATGATGACGGTAACCAGCAACGGCACAAAAGTGCCAGCCAGTGCATGTAGCAGAGCCACCTTGGTGGCGATATAAGCCAGAAACTGTTCCCACTCCGGGTAACCGCGGCTGAGCGCATAGGCTGCCATATCCGGATCGGCAGAAAGGCCGGTATTGAGTCCGACGAGAATAGGAGTTCCCATGGCGCCGAAAGAGACGGGGGTGCTCTGGATAATCATGCCGGCGACTACGGCAGCCATTGCCGGGAATCCCAGTCCTACCATCAAGGGAACGGCAACTGCCGCCGGCGTGCCAAAGCCCGCAGACCCCTCGATGAAGGAGCCGAACAACCAGGCGATGATTATCACCTGAATGCGCCGGTCCGGTGTGATATCAGCGAAGCCACGACGGATGGCCAGAATGGCACCACTCTGCTGCAGCGTATTGAGCAACAGGATGGCGCCAAAAATAATGTAGATGAGGGTGCCGGCGACAATCAGGCCATTGACCGAGGCGGCAAAAATATTGGCAAGGGGAACCTGCCAGATGAACAACGCCAGTCCGGCGGCAACCAGATAGGCAATAGGCATGGCGCGACTGGCAGGCCAGCGCAGGACGACGAGAAATAGCGCAACCGAGATGATGGGCAACATCGACAGCAACGCCAGAGTGCCAGTATTCATCATTATTATTCTTTTGGCAGCTAATTCAGGCTCGTCCGAGCTTAGCAGATAACCTTGGCACTGAGAATGCAATATTGTCCAGACAGGCGAAATGTCGAAATCGATGGGCTATTGAGTGTCAATCAGTTACCAATCTTGTCTACAATGGCAGGCATCTGTGCGGACAGTTGCCCATTCACAGTGAAGTGATAAGGCACACGGTTCGCACTGACCCTATGACTACAGGAAACAGGAGAGCAGGCCATGGATATGTCCTTGACTATAGTGTTGGTTGTGATTGCCATAGTGGTCTTCTATGGCGTTGGCATTTACAACCGTCTGGTCAGTTTGCGTAATCGGTACCAAAATGCGTTTGCCCAGATCGAAGTGCAGCTGAAGCGCCGCTATGACTTGATACCGAATCTGGTAGAGACGGCCAAAGGGTATATCCAGCACGAGCGAGAAACGCTGGAAGCCGTGATCGCTGCACGTAATACTGCGGCGGCGGGCCTGGCAGCGGCGGCATCCGATCCTGGCAATGCCGGCAAGATCAAGGAACTGGCAGGTTCGGAAGATGCCTTGATGGGGGCGCTGAACCGGTTCAATGTGGTGATGGAAGCCTACCCCGACCTGAAAGCCAACCAGAACATGATGCAATTGAGCGAAGAGCTCACCACTACCGAGAACAAGGTGGCATTTGCCCGTCAGGCGTTTAACGATCAGGTGATGGCCTATAACACCTATCGTCAGTCCTTCCCGCCAGTGGTGCTGGCTGGCATGTTCGGTCATGGCAGCGATGCCAGTTTGCTGGAATTTGCCGATAGCGCCGAGATTCAGGCGGCACCAAAAGTGTCTTTCTAACCCGCGGGTACAGCATTTGAGCTATGGATTTTTACGCTTCCCAGGATGCCGCGAAACGTAACACGGGCCGGCTGATTCTGCTGTTTGCGCTGGCGGTGATCTCGCTGGTAATAATCTCAAATCTGATTGTGCTTGCGATATTCGGCCTGGCCTCGTCGGGTTCGATGTCGGCGACACAGCAGATGCAATTACAATTCGATTGGCAGTTAGTGCTGATTATCAGCGGTGCCGTGATCGGCGTGGTCTTGTTGGGCAGTTTGTACAAGATCAGCGCTCTGTCTGGTGGTGGTGCCCGCGTTGCGGAAATGATGAATGGCCGTCTGTTGATTCCGGGTAGCGGCGATTTCAATGAGCAGCGTGTACTCAATGTCGTGGAGGAGATGGCCATTGCTTCCGGCACACCTGTTCCGCCGGTGTATCTCATGGAGGAGGCGGGCATTAACGCCTTTGCTGCCGGGTATGCACCAGGTGACGCCGTCATCGGCATCACGCGCGGAGCTATCGACACGCTCAACCGGGATCAGCTGCAGGGCGTGATTGCCCATGAATTCAGCCATATTCTGCACGGCGACATGCGCATCAATATTCGTCTGATCGGTGTGCTGCACGGCATTCTGTTGCTGGGCATCATCGGCTATCACTTGCTGCGCAGCGGTGCCTACAGCAGGCGCTCGCGCTCCTCTGGCGGTATCGTTGCTCTGGGCCTGGGGCTGGTCATTGTCGGTTACACCGGTACTTTTTTCGGTAATCTGATAAAGGCTGCGGTCAGTCGCCAGCGCGAATATCTGGCCGATGCGTCGGCGGTGCAATTCACGCGCAATCCGGAAGGTATTGGCGGTGCCTTGATGCAAATTGCCCGGCATACACAACACTCCTATTTGCAGAATCCGGCCAGCAAGGAAATCAGTCACGCCCTGTTTGAAGAGGGCGGGCGCTCAGCACTGAGTGCCATGTACGCCACACATCCTCCTCTGGAAAAACGCATTGCCGCCATATTGCCCAACTGGGATGGCAACTACGATTTGCTGGACAAGCCTGCAGCCGAGCCGGCAACGGCTGCTGCAGCGGCCGAGACAGACCCCGCGGCAACGGCCAGAAGAGAACAGTTCACAGCGATACTTGCCGGTACTGCCGGTGTCTTGATCGCCGATCAGCTCGATGAACAGGGCATCCGTTCTGCAGGCTCACCGCAAGAGCAGCATCTACAGGCGGCACAGGCGTTGCTTGAACAAATACCTGATGCTCTGCTGGCAGCGGCGCACAATCCCTCGGCGGCGCGGGCATTGCTGTATTTGCTCGTATTGGCTGAGGATAACGCAACCGGGGATGAACAAGCGGTCAGGGCAGACGACACGCGATCACGGCAATTGTCGCTCTTGCAAGACTCTGCAGATGCGGGCGTCTATGAAGAACTGACCGCTCTGCTGCCCTTTGAGTCGCAGATTCCCGCGCATTGGCGACTGCCGCTGGTGGAAATCGCCATGCCCAGCTTGCGCCAGCTCTCGCCTAAGCAGTACAGGCGATTCCGCGAGAATTTCAATGCGCTAATTACCCTTGATAAGCAGCTCGACCTGTTCGAATGGAGCCTGCAGAAAATAGTTTTTCACAATCTTGATGTGGTATTTGAACTGCGCAAACCGGCCAGACTGGGTCGCCATGAATTGGCCAAGGAGGCCGGGTCGGTAGCCACTTTGCTGGCAGTGCTGGCCTTCGCGCAGAAACAGAACGGTATCAGTGCACAGGATGCATTCAATGCCGGCGCCGGGTCTCTGGGGATGTCTCTCGAATGCCCCGACCGGGCCAGTCTGGATCTGGCGCAGCTTTCGCGGGCTCTGCAGAGTCTGCAATCACTAAAGCCGCTGCAAAAACCGGCCTTGCTGAAAGCCTGCGCGGCCACCATCACCGCTGACCAGACCATACAGCCAGTGGAGATGGAGTTATTCCGGGCCATCGCCATCATACTGGACTGCCCGATGCCACCCCTGCAACTCTGATTGCGGCCAGAAATCAGGAGCTAACCTTCAGGTAACTGTCACCGGGTGCGAGAGCATGCGGTGCTTTGCTGCGCAATTGTTCTGCTAGTGGCAGAAAAGCAGGGAAGGGTAGGAAAGCGATAGACAGAGAACAGAAAGAAAGAGAAGGACAGTGCTGCAAGCTATGCACGTCGGGCAATGACACCCGACGTGCACCGCAGATTGCAGTTTATGAGCGGATTTTACTCGTTGCGCAGCTTGGCTTGTGCAGCGGCCAGCCGTGCGATCGGTACCCGCGGTGGCGAGCAGCTGACGTAGTTGAGTCCGGCGCGATGGCAGAAATCAATCGATGCCGGGTCACCCGCGTGTTCACCACAGATGCCAAGCTTCAAGTCCGGGCGTGTCTTCTTGCCGCGTTCCACAGCCAGATCAATCAGTTTGCCCACGCCTGTCTGGTCGAGACTGGCAAACGGGTTCTGGTTGTAGATTTCCTTGCGCTGGTACTCGTCGTAGAACAAGCCCATGTCGTCACGGCTCAGACCAAGCGTCGTTTGTGTCAGGTCATTGGTGCCGAAGCTGAAGAAATCGGCTTCCTGGGCAATCTCATCGGCAGTGATGGCAGCGCGCGGGACTTCGACCATGGTGCCAACGATGTAATTGATCTTCACTTTCTTGGCTTTCATGACCTCTTTGGCGACCCGATGCACAGTGCGCAGCTGGTCAGCCAGTTCGGCGCGGAAACCAACCAGCGGAATCATGATCTCCGGATTTACCTTGATGCCTTTCTTGCCCTTGAGTACCTGAGCGGCCGCTTCAAAGATTGCCCGTGTCTGCATTTCCGTGATTTCCGGATGCAGGATACCGAGGCGACAACCGCGACAGCCCAGCATCGGGTTTTCCTCGTGCAGGGCCTTGATGCGCTCGATCACGAAATCGAATGGCACGCCCAGCTTTTCTGCCAGTTGACGACGGACTACGTCGTCGTGCGGCAGGAATTCGTGCAGTGGCGGATCCAGCAGGCGAATGGTGACTGGCCGGCCATTCATGGCCTTGAACAGGCCCACAAAATCCTTGCGCTGGAAGGGCAGGAGTTTCTTCAGGGCCGATCGGCGCTGGACTTCATCCACCGCCAGAATCATTTGTCGCATGTAGTCGATGCGGTCGCCGTCGAAGAACATGTGTTCGGTACGGCACAAACCGATACCCTCGGCGCCAAAACCTACCGCCTGCTTGGCCATGGACGGCGTGTCGGCATTGGTACGGATCTTCAGGCGACGATGCTTGTCGGCCCACGTCATGACTGTCTGGAACAACTCATAGGTGTAGCTGCTGCTGGGCTTGAGATTGCCATCCAGAACCCGCTTCACCTCGGAATCAGCACTCTCAATCATGCCCTTGTAGATAGCGCCGGTGCTGCCATCGATAGAGATGTAATCGCCTTCCTTGAGTACCACCTTGCCGGCGGTCAGGGTGCGTTTTTCATAATTGATACGAATATCGCCGGCGCCACAGACGCAAACCTTGCCCAATTGGCGAGCGACGAGTGCCGCGTGAGAAGATACGCCGCCACGTGATGTCAGGATACCCTGTGAATGCAGCATGCCTTTCAGGTCGTCAGGTGACGTCTCGGTGCGACACAGGACCACTTTATTGCCTTTGCGCGTCTCGCTCTCGGCGGTCGCTGCAGTAAAGGCGATGCGACCGGTGGCGGCTCCCGGGCCAGCTGGCAGCCCGCGCGCAATAATTGTGGCCGATTTCAGGGATTTCGGGTCAAAAACCGGTACTAACAAGGAATCGATGGATTCAGCCGGGATTTTCAGCAAGGCCGTGCTCTGGTTCATCAGGCGCTCTTTCTGCATCTCTACTGCGATTCTGACCGCCGCCAGACCGGTACGCTTGCCATTCCTCGTCTGCAGAATGAAGAGTCGGCCATTTTCAATGGTGAACTCGAAATCCTGCATATCCTTGAAGTGCCCTTCGAGTTTGGCGCGGACTTTTTCCAGATCCTTGAAGCTATCTGGCATCGCCTTCTTCATGTGGGAAATTTCCTGCGGCGTGCGTACGCCAGCGACCACATCCTCGCCCTGCGCGTTGATCAGATATTCACCATAGAACACCTTTTCACCATTAGCGGGGTCGCGGGTAAAGGCGACACCAGTGGCACTGGTCTCGCCAGCATTGCCGAATACCATGGCCTGGATATTCACCGCTGTTCCCCATTCGCCAGGGATGCCGTATTGCTGGCGGTAGAGAATGGCGCGCTCGTTTTTCCAGGATCCGAAGACAGCGCCGACGGCCCCCCAGAGTTGCTTCATCACATCCTGCGGGAACTCGGATTTTGTACGTTTTTTGATCAGCGCTTTGTATTGCTTTACCAGCGTCTGCAAATGCTCGACCGTGAGCTCGGTATCCGTCTCGACACCGACTTTGTTCTTCAGTTGTTCCAGTATCAGATGGAAGGGCTCTTCTTCCTCGTCATTACGCGGCTGGATGCCCATGACGACATCGCCGTACATCTGGATGAAGCGGCGGTAGCAGTCCCAGGCGAAGCGGGGATTCTTGGAGATCGCAGACAGGCCTTCGACGGTTTCGTCATTCAGGCCCAGATTAAGAATCGTATCCATCATGCCCGGCATGGAGTCGCGGGCCCCGGAGCGCACAGAGACCAGCAGCGGATTGCTGCCGCCACCGAAGGTCTTGCCCAGCTGCGATTCAATCTGTTTGACCGCCTTCTCGACGTCCTTCTTCAGAACCGGAGGATAGGTCTTGTCGTGGTCATAAAAGTAGGTACAAACTTCCGTACTGATGGTGAACCCAGGGGGCACTGGCAGACCGATGGAGGCCATCTCCGCCAGATTGGCACCCTTGCCGCCCAATAGCTCGCGCATCTTGGCGTTGCCATCGGTTTTCGCACCAAAAGCGTACACATACTGCTTGCCCGGTCGGGTGGATTTGCGTGAGGAAGGAGAACGTTTGCTCGAAGACTTACTCATTGATACCTACTTTCTTTATTCGATTTCTTTTGCCGAGAGCCGCATAAATCGGGCGATCTCAACCTTTCAGGGCGTAATTGAGGCGGTTTGCTGCTCGCACGCCAGACGGAATACAGAGACCCGCAAAAGTCGCAGGGGAGCCCGCCTTGCGGGGAAAGGAGGATAAAGCACCTGCCTGCCAAAATCCAGCGCAAAGTCGCTGTACAGACCGGTGGGGAGGTAGAGCTACAGGGCGTCCCTGCCCGGGGTAGCTAGTAGTAAATTACTTTATACGCGGTTAGATCTGGAGCTCGTGACTAACCGGAATCAGTTCCCGATGTTTAGGTGTTCGAGTGACTCGTTCTTCGCGCTTCTTATACTCTGAATAGTAAGCAGGAATGTTCCGTATTGCTCTCCAGCGAGTGGTGAAGCCAATCCGGATGTTGTCGTGGGTTTTTTCAGCGCCAAATAGTTGAGGCTTACCCAAATAGAGTATCTCTGGGTTCGTCAAGTTGTGAATGTGCTCGATAGTCTTGTTCTTGCTATTGCTCATAAGCAGCAAATATTTCTTCTTACACACAAAAATGTCCTTGAGCAATTTGAGCCAGATCTGGAATTGGTGCTTTGGTGATTTGACCCCCGGACCTATCCAAAGGCCATTAACCTCCATCATCTCGTATTGGTCTTTGTTGAAAAACTCATGGCTCTTCTTGATGGAATCTGGAACGAACATTAAGCTTCTGAACGAAGGTTTGGTAATCAGCATATATCCAGCAACAAGATTATTGTGTAAGTAAACTCCTACAATTTTCCCTTGCTTGGCATAGCTAATTGGCAACCTGACGCCTGAGTAATTTTCAACCTTACCTAGGT